>NC_012522.1:1217453-1826180 GCF_000010805.1 Rhodococcus opacus B4
CCGTCCGGGCAACCGTGTGGCGCGAAGGTCACGACGCCGTGGCCGCCACGCTCGCGGTGCGGGGGCCGCGCAGTGCCGCTTCGGGTGGCTCGGCGACGTTCCGGATTCCCATGACCAGCGGTCCGGTGCCCGACACCGTGGACGGCTCCTTCACCCCGACCGGCGAGGGCCTATGGACGTTCCGCATCGAGGCCTGGAGCGATCCGGTCACCACGTGGAAGCATGCGGTCGAGGCGAAGTTGGCGGTCGGGCAGGGTCCCGCCGAACTGGCCAACGACCTCGAGATCGGTGCGCGGTTGTTCGACCGCGCCGCGAAGGGCGTCCCTCGCGCGGACCGCTCGCGGCTGACCGGGGTCGCCGCGTCGCTGCGGTCCGACCGTCACCTCTCCGAGCGCGTGGCTCCGGCGTTCGGCTCGGACGTGACCGAACTGTTGCGCGCGCACCCGCTGCGCGAACTGGTCACGAAGAGCGAGGCGCACACCGTGCTCGTCGACCGCACGCGTGCCCTGTTCGGGTCGTGGTACGAGTTCTTCCCGCGATCCACCGGCGGCCGGGACGAGAACGGCAAGCCCCGGCACGGAACGTTCGCGACGTCCGCGGCGGCGCTTCCCCGCATCGCGTCGATGGGTTTCGACGTGGTGTACCTGCCGCCCATCCATCCGGTGGGAAAGATCAACCGGAAGGGTCCCAACAACACGCTGACCCCGGGCCCCGAGGACGTCGGTTCGCCGTGGGCGATCGGCTCGGACGAGGGCGGCCACGACGCGATCCATCCCGAACTCGGGACGATGCGCGATTTCAAGGCGTTCATCGCCGCCGCCCGGAAGCTGAACCTGGAGGTGGCGATCGACCTGGCCCTGCAGGCCGCGCCGGACCATCCGTGGGCGAACAAGCACCCCGAATGGTTCACCGTCCTCCCCGACGGCACCATCGCCTACGCCGAGAACCCGCCGAAGAAGTATCAGGACATCTACCCGGTCAACTTCGACGACGACCGCGACGGCATCTACGCGGAGGTGCTGCGCGTGGTGCGGCACTGGGTTGCCGCGGGCGTCAGGATCTTCCGGGTCGACAACCCGCACACCAAACCGGCGGACTTCTGGGAGTGGCTGATCGCCGAGGTCAAGAAGTCGGACCCGGACGTCCTGTTCCTGTCCGAGGCTTTCACCCGTCCGGCGCGGTTGTACGGCCTCGCCCGCCGCGGGTTCACGCAGTCCTACACGTATTTCACGTGGCGGACGGCCAAGTGGGAGCTGACGGAGTTCGGCAAGGAGATCGCCGCCAAGGCCGACGAGGCGCGCCCGAACCTCTTCGTCAACACCCCGGACATCCTGCACGAGAGCCTGCAGACCGGCGGTCCGGGAATGTTCGCGTTGCGCGCCGCACTGGCGGCGACCCTGTCGCCGACGTGGGGGGTGTACTCGGGATACGAACTGTACGAACATGTTCCGGTGCGCCCGGGCAGTGAGGAGTACCTCGACTCGGAGAAGTACCAGCTGCGTCCGCGCGACTTCGAGGGCGCGGCCGCGCGCGGCGAGTCCCTGGAACCGTGGATCACCGCGCTCAACCGGATCCGCAGGCAGCATCCGGCGCTGCAGCAGTTGCGCAACATCCATTTCCACCACGTCGACAACGATGCCCTGATCGCGTACTCCAAGTTCGACGCCACCACCGGCGACGCCGTGCTGACGGTGATCAACCTCAACCCCTACGGCGCCGAGCAGGGCAACGTGTGGCTGGACATGCCCGCGCTGGGCCGCGACTGGCACGACCACCTGACCGTGCTCGACGAGGTCACCGGGGAGCAGTACCACTGGGGACAGACCAACTTCGTGCGCCTCGAACCGTGGCGGGCCGTGGCCCATATCCTGGCATTACCGTCGATTCCCTATCCGGCCAGAACGAAACTGGCCTACCGCGGAGGTACCTAGTGACCGTCGAACCGCCTGTCGCCATCGCACCCGACGCCGCCGACCTCGACCTGCTGGCCCGGGGCGAGCACCACGACCCGCACTCGATCCTGGGCGCGCACCCGCATCCCGAGGGCACGGTGATCCGCGCACTGCGCCCCTACGCCGAGGCCGTCGACGCCGTCATCGGTGGGACGAGTTTCTCGCTGGAGCACCTCGCGCACGGCGTGTGGGGGGCGCTGGTGCCGTACCGGGACCTGATGGACTACCGGCTGTCCACGACGTGGCCGGGTGGTCACAACGACGTCTCCGCCGACGGCTACCGGTTCCTGCCCACGCTCGGCGAACTCGACCTGCACCTGTTCGGTGAGGGCAGGCACGAGCGGCTGTGGGAGATCCTCGGCGCGCACCGCCGCCGCTACGACACCCCCGATGGCACCGTCACCGGCACCTCGTTCGCCGTGTGGGCGCCCAATGCCCGCGGGGTGAGCGTGATCGGCGATTTCGACGGATGGAGCGGGCGGAACTTCCCGATGCGGGTGCTCGGGTCGACCGGGGTGTGGGAGTTGTTCGTCCCCGGTATCGAGGTCGGCGACCTGTACAAGTTCCGGGTCCACGGCCGTGACGGCAGTGTGCGCGACAAGGCCGACCCCATGGCCTTCGCGACGGAGGTCCCTCCCGCGACCGCGTCCCGGGTGTCGGTCAGCACGTTCGAATGGAACGACGCCGACTGGCTGGCGCAGCGGGCGGCCACCGAGCCCGCGCAGTCCCCGATGAGCGTGTACGAGGTTCACCTCGGTTCGTGGCGTCCCGGGCTGAACTACCGCGAGATGGCCGAGCAACTCGCCGCCCACGTCACGGAGACGGGGTTCACGCACGTCGAACTGCTGCCGGTCGCCGAGCACCCGTTCGGCGGGTCCTGGGGATACCAGGTGACGTCGTACTACGCGCCCACGTCACGGTTCGGCTCCCCCGACGACTTCCGGTGGTTCGTCGACCATTTGCACGCCGCAGGCATCGGGGTCATCGTCGACTGGGTTCCCGCCCACTTCCCCAAGGACGAGTGGGCGCTGGCCCGGTTCGACGGCACACCGCTCTACGAGCACAGCGATCCCCAGCGCGGCGAGCAACTCGACTGGGGCACGTACGTGTTCGATTTCGGGCGTCGCGAGGTGCGCAACTTCCTCGTCGCCAACGCGCTGTACTGGCTCGACGAGTTCCACGTGGACGGTCTGCGCGTCGACGCGGTCGCCTCGATGCTGTACCTCGACTATTCGCGGCCGGAGGGTGGCTGGACACCGAACATCCACGGCGGCAGGGAGAACCTGGAGGCGGTGGCGTTTCTGCAGGAGACCAATGCCACGGTCCACAAGCAGCACCGGGGGGTCGTCACCATCGCCGAGGAGTCGACGGCGTGGCCGGGTGTCACCCGCGCGACCAACGTCGGCGGTCTCGGTTTCAACATGAAATGGAACATGGGGTGGATGCACGACACCCTCGGATTCCTGGCGCACGACCCCGTCCACCGCAGCTATCACCATCACGAGATCACGTTTTCCCTGATGTACGCGTGGAGCGAGAACTACCTGCTCCCCATCAGCCACGACGAGGTGGTGCACGGCAAGGGCACGCTGTGGACGCGGATGCCCGGCGACGACTGGGCGAAGGCCGCCGGAGTGCGGGCCCTGCTGGCGTACATGTGGTCGCACCCCGGCAAGCAACTGCTGTTCATGGGTCAGGAGTTCGGGCAGACCGCGGAGTGGTCCGAGGAACGCGGGCTCGACTGGTATCAGCTCGACGACCCGTACACCGGCGGCTTCCACCGCGGTCTGCTCCGGCTCGTCCACGATCTCAACGCGACGTACCGCGAGCACCCGGCGTTGTGGACTCTCGACACGTCACCGGGCGGGTTCTCCTGGATCGACGCCAATGACACCGCGAACAACGTCCTGAGCTTCCTGCGCTACGGAACCGACGGGTCGATCCTGGCGTGCCTGTTCAATTTCTCGGGTTCCCCGCACGCGAATTATCGTGTGGGCTTGCCAGAACGGGGCGAATGGCGTGAAATTCTCAACACCGACGCCGAGGTCTACGCGGGATCGGGTTGGGGAAATCTCGGTGCGGTGACGGCAACTTCGCAGCCGTGGCACGGCCGTCCCGCCTCGGCAGAGGTGGCACTGCCCGCGAACGGCGCGATCTGGATGAGTCTGGAGCGTTGATGAAGGCACGGCCTTGCTGATCCGACGTCGGTTGTGGGCTGCGAGCATGGGCGTTCTGGCCGCGACTGTGGTCGTGCTGTCGGGGTGCACGCGTTCGGTGGACGGTGAGGCCGCGTCCATCTACGACGATCCGTTCAAGGTGGCGGGCCTCGACGCCACGTCGGGTCCGAGCGGTGCCCGCAAGGGCGCGCCCGACGCCGACCTCCCCGTCACCGGCACCGACGGCGGTGAGATCGACACGATGGCCGCCAACGCGGTGAGCGACATCGAGGGCTACTGGCGCACCGAGTTCCCGGCGCTGTTCCAGCGCAAGTTCGAGCCGGTCGAGGAGTTGATCTCCTGGGATCCGCGGGATTCCGACGGCCCCCGGTTCTGCGGGGACAGCACCGAGGAACTCCTCAACGCCGGCTACTGCAGCACCGACCACACCATCGGCTGGGACCGGGCGCTGCTACTGCCGGAGGTCGTGGAGAAGTTCGGCATCGTCGCCGCCGTCTTCGTGCTGGCACACGAATACGGGCACGCCGTCCAGACGAAGGCGGGAATCGCCGACGAAAACGTGGGCGGCGGCATCGTGCGGGAACAGCAGGCCGACTGTTTCGCGGGGGCGTTCATGCGGCACATCGCGGAGGACAAGGCGCCCCATTTCACGCTGAACACGTCGGACGGGCTGAACAAGGTGCTGGCGTCGGCGGTGGCGATCGGTGACACCGACCCGAACGATCCGGACAACGTCCACGGCTCGGCGTTCGAACGGGTCACCGCCACCCAGATCGGGTTCACGGACGGCCCCGCAGCGTGCACGCGCATCGACGAGAAGGAGATCGACTCGCGTCGCGCGGACCTGCCGCAGCGGTTCGCCGACGACACCGACGACGGTGAACTTCCCGTCACCGAGGAGTCCGTCGAGGCGTTCTTCACGTCGTTCCAGCAGATCTTCGATCTCAGCGATCCGCCCGCGCTGCAACTCGACGGCGCCGACCTCGACTGCGCGGACGCGGCCGCGACGGAACCGGTGTCGTACTGCCCGGCGACCAACACGATCGGGGTCAGTGTCGACGCCCTCGCCGAACGCGGCACACCGGGGCGCCTGGGCCGCCGCGAGCTCTTCCAGACCAAGCTCACCGGCGACTACAACGCGTACGTCCTCCTCGCGTCGCGGTACACCCTGGCGCTGCAGCGGGACCGGGGCGACGAACTGCACTCACCGCAGACCGCACTGCGGGCCGCCTGTCTGTCCGGTGTCATCACCAGCGCGCTGAGCCCGGCCAGTCCGGCCACCCTGGCGGAGGGCAGCGTGTGGTTGTCGCCCGGCGACCTCGACGAGGCGGTCTCGGGGCTGCTCACCGACGGACTCGCCGCCAGTGACGTGAACGGGGAGACCGTGCCGAGCGGGTTCTCCCGGGTCGACGCGTTCCGCACCGGCGTGCTCGGAGGCGAGCAGGCCTGCGAGGGCCGCTACCGCTGACCGTCCCCTGCGTGACCCCCTGCCGGCTCAGATCTCCCGGTAGCCGAGCGCCGCGGAGATCCGTCCGGCGGCCCGGCACACGACCGGCACGAGGCCGCGCATCCGCTCGTCGGGCATGTACGGGCTCGTCGCCGACACGCTGATCGCACCGACGATCGCGCACGACGCGTCCCGCACGGGAGCCGCCACGCAGCGGATTCCGGGTTCGTTGTCCTCGAGGTCCATGGCCGCCCCGATCCGGGCGTAGTCCTCCATGCGCGCGCGGAAGTCGGCCTGCCCGCCGTGTCCGCGGGCCGGTGGTCGCGAACCCTGCGCGGCGTCGCTCTTGTACAGCGCATCCCAGCGCTCGGCCGAGTCGAGCAGCAGCGCCTTCCCGACCCCCGCGCGGGTCAGCGGCATGCGGTGACCGATGCGCGAGCGCATCTCGGCACCGCGCGATCCGGGCAGCTTGTCCAGGTACAGCACCGAGCCGCCGTCCTCGACCGCAAGGTGCACGGTGTCGTGCACGTGCGCCGACAATTCCTCGAGGATCGGGCGCGCGACCACGGGCAGCGGGTTGCCGTGGAGGGCCTTGAAACCGAGTTCGATCAACGTCGGGCCAAGGGTGTAGCCACGGCTTCCGCTGCGCAGATAACCCTCGGAGACCAGCAGCTGCACGAGCCGGTGCGCGGTGCTGCGCCCGAGCCCGGTGTGGTCGACGACCGCGCGGAGGTCCTGCGCGCCGTCGGACACGGCACGGATGACTGCGAGCCCGCGGGCCAGCGTCTGCGTGCCGGGGGGAATGGCGTTCGTCGGATCGGTCACACCCCCACTGTCCCATATATAGGGACCGGGTTCGTCATTATGGGATGCGCGTCCGATAGTGGTGTGCGTGATCCAGAACACCCCCGACACATCATCAGCGCGCCTGATCGCCCTCGACTGGGGCACGTCTTCGCAGCGTGCCTGGCTCCTCGGCGACGGCGGCCGCATTCTGGACGTTCGCAGGCCCGACTTCGGGCTGCTCGGCACCACCGGCGACGACCCGCAGTCGCGCACCCGCGCCTACGAGGCCGCGTTCGACGAGGCCTGCGGCGACTGGATCGAGGCCGCCCCCGATCTCCCCGCGATCGCGTGCGGCATGGTGGGCAGCGCCCAGGGCTGGCGTGAGGCCGGCTACCTGACGACCCCGACCGATCTCGCGATCGGCGCCGGCGACCTGACGACGGTGCCCCACGCACGCGGAGTCCTGCACCTCGTGCCCGGCCTGCGCGTCGCCTCCGCCGCCGACGGTTCGGTGCCCGGCGACGTGATGAGGGGCGAGGAGACGCAGATCATCGGGGCCCTGGGTCTGCTCCCGCCGGCCGACGGTCCGCTGACCATCGTGCTCCCCGGAACGCACACCAAGTGGGCGCGGGTCGAGGACCGCAAGATCGTCTCGTTCGCCACGTCGATGTCCGGCGAGTTGTACGGCCTGGTGATGCAGCACGGCATCCTCGGCCGCACCGCAACCACCGGAATGCGCGACGACGCCGCATTCGATCGCGGCCTCGACACGGGGACGGCGGCCCCGTCGCGCGGACTGCCGGCGGAGTTGTTCGGGGCACGCGCGCTCGTGCTCGACGGTCTCCTCGATCCGGCATCGCTTCCCGACTACGTCTCCGGCGTGATCATCGCCGACGAGGTCCGGCACCTCCTGCCCCACTACGCCACCGGGCATCGAATCCTGCTGTGCGGGAACGCCGATCTCTGCCGACGCTACGCGGCGGGACTGCGCGTCCACGGTGTGGCCGCCGACGTCGTCGCCGAGGAGGCCGCCGCGCAGGGTTTGTGGCGCGTGGCGATCGATGCGGGGCTGCTCGACACGGAACCATCCACGAATCCCGAGAAGGAGACCCTGTGAGTACTTCTGCCACGACGACGACCACCGGATTGATCGCCATCCTGCGGGGCATCACGCCCGAGGAGGTCGTCGCAGTCGGTTCCGTCCTCGTCGACGCCGGCTTCGCGGCCATCGAGGTCCCCCTGAACTCCCCGCGGCCGTTCGACTCGATCGAACGGTTGGCGACGGCCGTCGGCGACGTCTGCGTCGTCGGCGCCGGGACCGTGCTGAGCGTGGACGACGTGATCCGGGCCGAGGCCGCAGGTTCGCGGATCATCGTCTCGCCGAACACCGATGTCGACGTCATCGGCGCTGCCGTCGCCCGGAAGCTGCGCCCGTATCCGGGGGCGGCGACGCCCACCGAGGCCTTCCTCGCCGTCGGCGCGGGCGCCCGCAGCGTGAAGCTGTTCCCTTCCGATTCCGTCGGGACGGCGGGGATGAAGGCGTGGCGGGCGGTGCTGCCCACGGACGTCGAACTGCTTCCCGTCGGCGGCGTGGACCGAACCAACCTCGCCGAATGGGCCGGCGCCGGCGCGGGCGGCGCGGGCCTGGGCACCTGCCTGTACCGCCCCGGGGACGGTGCCGGCACCGTCCGCGACCGCGCCCACACCTTGATGAACATCTGGTCGGCCGACGCCGCCTGAACCGACCCCACGACGACCGGGCCACCACCACGGCCCGCCCAGGAGGACCCCATGAAGATCAAGTCACTCACCACCTACGCCGTGCCCCCGCGGTGGCTGTTCCTGCGGATCGAAACGGACGACGGCGTGGTCGGCTGGGGTGAGCCGGTGCTCGAGGGCCGGGCGGCGTCCGTCGCCGCCGCGGTGGAGGAACTGTCCGACTACCTGGTGGGGCAGGATCCGACCCAGATCGAGGATCTGTGGACGGTCATGTACCGGGCCGGCTTCTACCGCGGCGGCGGAATTCACATGAGCGCGCTGGCGGGCATCGACCAGGCCCTGTGGGACATCAAGGGCAAGGCCCTCGGTGTGCCGGCGTACGAACTTCTCGGCGGCCGGGTCCGGGACCGGATCAAGGTCTACTCCTGGATCGGCGGTGACCGCCCCGCGGACACCGCGAAGGCGGCGCGCGAGGTCGTCGACCGCGGGTTCACCGCGGTGAAGATGAACGGCACGGAGGAACTGCAGTACCTGGACTCGTGGGACAAAGTGGACCGGTGTCTCGCCAACGTCGCCGCGGTGCGCGACGCCGTGGGCCCGGACATCGGCATCGGGGTCGACTTCCACGGCCGAGTGCACAAGCCGATGGCCAAGGTGCTGCTGAAGGAACTCGAACCGTTCCGGCTGATGTTCGTCGAGGAACCCGTGCTCTCGGAGCACGTCGACGGTTTCGTCGACGTGCTGAGGCAGTCGCCGATCCCGATCGCGCTGGGTGAGAGATTGTTCTCCCGCTGGGATTTCAAGACCGTTCTGGCGTCCGGGGCCGTCGACATCATCCAGCCGGATCCGTCGCACTGCGGCGGTATCACCGAGGCCCGGAAGATCGCGCACATGGCCGAGGCGTACGACGTGGCACTCGCCCTGCACTGCCCGCTCGGGCCGATCGCCCTGGCCACGTGCCTGCAGATCGACGCGGGCTGCTACAACGCGACGATCCAGGAACAGAGCCTCGGCATCCACTACAACACGTCGAATGACCTGCTCGACTACCTCGTCGACCCGTCCGTGTTCACCTACGCCGACGGTCAGGTCCGCATCCCCACCGGCCCCGGGCTGGGCATCGAGGTGAACGAGGAGTACGTGGTCGAACGGGCAGCCGAAGGCCACCGCTGGCGCAACCCGGTGTGGCGGCACAGCGACGGCTCCTTCGCGGAGTGGTGAGGAACATGGTGCAGACCCAGAAGATCGGCCGCTCCACCGCGGTCGCGGCGCAGGCGTCGAAGGCGCGCGTCCTCATCGCAGTCATGCTGTTCGTGACCGTCGTCATCAACTACATGGACCGAGCGAACCTGTCGATCGCGATGCCCGCCATCGCCGACGAGATGGACCTCTCGAAGGCTCAGCAGGGTCTGCTGCTGTCGGCCTTCGGCTGGACGTATGCGGCGCTGCAGATCCCCGGCGGGTGGCTGGTCGACCGGATACCCCCGAGACTGCTCTACCCCGCGTGCCTCATCCTGTGGTCGGTGGCGACCGCGTTCATGGGCGTCATCGGCGGGTTCGTGGCGCTCATCGCGTTGCGACTGCTGGTCGGCGTGTTCGAGGCGCCCGCGTATCCGATCAACAACCGCGTCGCGACGGCCTGGTACCCCGAGCGCGAACGGGCGACGGTGATCGGCTTCTACACTTCCGGACAGTTCATCGGACTGGCCCTGCTCACCCCGTTCCTGTCCTGGCTGCAGTCCGTGCTGTCCTGGCACTGGGTGTTCATCGTCACCGGAACGGTCGGAGCCGTGTGGGGCGCCATCTGGTACGCGTTCTACCGCGAACCACGGGACTCCCGCGCGAACGACGCCGAGATCGACCTGATCCGCGACGGCGGCGGACTCGTCGACCTCGCCGACGAGCAGCAACCGGAACGTCCGGCCGTGACCCGCAACGACGTCGCGACGGTCCTCGGCAGGCGCAAACTGTGGGGGATCTACCTGGGGCAGTTCTGCCTCACGTCGACGCTGTGGTTCTTCCTCACCTGGTTCCCCACCTACCTCGTCGAGTACCGGGGCATGGATTACATCAAGTCCGGATTCCTCGCCTCGCTGCCGTTCGTCGCGGCGCTCGTCGGTGTGCTGTTCTCCGGGGTGTTCTCCGACTTCCTGCTCAAGAAGGGGGTCTCGCTCGGAGTCGCCCGGAAGGGTCCGATCATCGTCGGACTGTTGCTGACCGTCGCGATGATCGGGGCCAACTTCACCGACTCGACCGCGATGGTGATCGTGTTCCTGTCCATCGCCTTCTTCGGCAACGGACTCGCGTCGATCACGTGGTCGCTGGTGTCGGCCCTCGCACCGGAACGGCTGCTCGGGCTGACCGGCGGAATGTTCAACTTCATCGGCAACCTGTCGTCGATCGCCACACCCATCGTCATCGGGTTGCTCGTCACCGACGACAGTTTCGCACCGGGATTCGTCTACATGACCGTGGTGACCGCGGTCGGGATCGCGTCCTACGTCCTTCTGGTCGGGCGGGTGGAACGCGTTCGCAGCTGATCGCCGTCGAAGGGTGACCGGGGTGAGCGCCGACAGCGCTCACCCCGGTTCCTCGTCAGTACAGTGCCGCGGCGAGTTTCCGGCGCGCGGTCATGACGACCGGCTCGGCCGGGTCGAACAGTTCGAACAGTTCCAGCAGACGCGTCCGAACCCGCGTCCGGTCGTCGCCGGCGCTGCGGGCGACGACCCCGATGAGGCGGGCGAACGCCGCGTCGGGAGCCTGCGAGTAGAGCTCGACATCCGCCGCCTGCAGCTGGGCGTCGATGTCGGCCGGGGCGGCGTCCGCCGCAGCGACGGCACCGGGATCGACCGACTGCACGCGGGCGAGGAAACGCACCTGGCGGATCGCGCCCTGAGCCTCCGCATTGGCCGGTTCCGCGTCGAGAATCTTCTGGAACTCGGCCTCGGCCGCCGCCAGGTCACCCTCGTCGAGGGCCGCCTCGGCCGCGACGAAACGCGGGTCCTCCGGCTCGGGCTCGTCGGCGCTGCCGTCACCGGCGGGCGGTCCGGACAGTTTTCCGGCGGTTGCCTGCTGGACGGCGGCGAGCCACTGGCGCAGCTGCGGTTCGGGCTGGGCGCCCTGGAAGTCGGCGAGCGGTTGGCCGCCGGCGATGGCGACCACCGTCGGGACGGACTGGACGCCGAATGCCTGTGCGATGCGCGGGTTGGCGTCGACGTCGACCTTGGCGAGCACCCAGGTGCCACCGGCCTCGTGTGCCAGTTTCTCGAGCAGGGGCGAGAGTTGTTTGCACGGCTCGCACCACGTGGCCCACAGGTCCACGACGACCGGGACCTGCTGGGACCGGGCGAGGACCTCCGCCTCGAACGTCGCCTCGGTGACGTCGATGACCGGTGTGAGGCCGGTGCCGCCGGGGGCGGCCGGTGCGGCGCCGTCCCCGGAGGGTGCGGGCGCCGGCGGAGGTGGAGCGGCCGCACGCTCCTTGAGGGCGGAGAGATCGACTGCTCCGCTCATGGCTGCGGCCACTGCTGAGGAACGCGCTGACGGACGAGAACCTGGTCGAGTCACGCCCACCAGTTTGTCACGATTCGAGCGTGCGCCGGAATGCGGCCCGTGCCTACCGCGGACTCGGTCAGACGAGCGACGGTTCGCTCTTCACCGTGCTGGTCCGGGACAGTTCGGCCATACGGCCGGTGCGGGCCGCCCAGACCTCGTACACGACGGTGCCGAACGGCGGGACGCTGGCGACGAGCGCCCAGAAGATGGTGACCAGGTTCCAGCTCAGCTTGCGTGCGGTCCACAGGGAGACGAGCAGGTAGAGGACGAAGACGCCGCCGTGGATGGGGCCGAAGATCTTCACGCCGATCTCGTTGCCGTCGGCGGGCAGGTACTTGAAGGCCATGCCGATGAGGAGGCCGAGCCAGGTGAATGCCTCCAGAATTGCGACAAATCGGAAGCGCTTGGCCGTGGTGCTGAGATCGAAGACGTTCGCCATGCCGACCATTGTGCCCGACCATCTACGACGGTCCGTAGTGGTGTGAGATACACCACCACGGACCGTTGTCTGTCAAGACCTGGGGACGCGAACGATCAGGGCGTCGCCCTGACCTCCACCACCGCACAATGCCGCCGCGCCGACACCGCCGCCACGACGACGCAACTCGAGAGCCAGATGCAGTGCGATCCGGGCACCCGACATTCCCAGCGGATGCCCCATCGCGATCGCGCCGCCGTTGACGTTCACGATCTCCGGATCCAGGCCCAGCTCCCGCGTCGACGCGATCCCGACCGCCGCGAACGCCTCGTTGATCTCGATCAGGTCCAGGTCCTTCGGGTCGATTCCTTCCTTGGCGCACGCCTTCGCAATGGCCCGCGCCGGCTGCGACTGCAACGTCGAATCCGGGCCGGCAACCACGCCGTGCGCCCCGATCTCCGCAATCCAGGACAGCCCCAGCTCCTGGGCCTTCGCCTTGCTCATCACCACGACGGCGGCCGCGCCGTCCGAGATCTGTGACGCCGACCCGGCGGTGACGGTGCCGTCCTTGCTGAACGCCGGTCGCAACCTCGCCAGGGACTCGACTGTCGTGTCGCCCCGCACACCCTCGTCGGAGCCGACCAGCACGGGATCACCCTTGCGCTGCGGCACCGGAACCGGCACCACCTCGTCGTCGAAGACCCCGTCCTTCCAGGCGCGCGCCGCCTTCTGATGCGACGCCGCCGCGAACGCGTCCTGTTCCTCCCTGCTGATCCGCTGCCCGTCCTCCGCGTTCTTCGCCTCCGTCAGGCTGCCCATCGCCTGATCGGTGAAGATGTCGTACAACCCGTCGAAGGCCATGTGGTCGCGCATCGTGACGTCGCCGTACTTGAACCCCTCCCGCGACTTCTCCAGCAGGTGCGGTGCACGGGACATCGACTCCTGGCCCCCGGCGACGACGACGTCGAACTCGCCGGCCCGGATCAGCTGATCCGCCAACGCGATCGCGTCGATCCCCGACAGACACACCTTGTTGATCGTCAGCGCGGGCACGTCCATCCCGATACCGGCGGCCACGGCGGCCTGCCGCGCCGGGATCTGACCGGCCCCGGCCGTGAGCACCTGGCCCATGATCACGTATTCGACCTGTTCGGGGGCGACGCCCGCCTTCTCCAGCGCGCCGCGAATCGCCACCCCGCCCAGATCGGAACCCGACACGTCCTTCAACGAACCCAGCAACCGGCCCATCGGGGTCCGGGCTCCGGCGACGATCACAGAACTGGTCACGATTTCCTCCGCGTGAGACGAATGGGCGGGTGCCGGTCGACCGAAGTCACATCCCGACGAGAACTACCGAAACGGTAGCGCTAACGTCGGGACCATGACACAGTCCTCCCCCACCCAGTCCACGTCGCCGCTGTCCTCGGATCTGGTGACCGCCATCGATCACGTCGGGATCGCCGTCCCCGACCTCGACGCCGCCATCGCGTGGTACTCCGAGCACCTCGGCATGGTGTCGACACACGAAGAGGTGAACGAGGAGCAGGGCGTGCGCGAAGCGATGCTGAGCGTCGTCGGCGCTCCCGAGGGCAGCACCGCGCTGCAGCTTCTCGCGCCGTTGAACGAGAGCTCGACCATCGCCAAGTTCATCGATCGCAGCGGTCCCGGTCTCCAGCAGCTGGCCTACCGCGTCACCGACATCGACGCCATTTCCGCCCAGTTGCGCGAGCGTGGCGTCCGGCTGCTGTACGACGCACCCCGCCGCGGAACCGCCGACTCGCGCATCAACTTCGTCCACCCGAAGGACGCGGGCGGAGTTCTCGTCGAGCTGGTCGAGCCCTCGGCGACCCACTAGAGCTGTGGCCGGCCGCCGGGCACCAGGCGCAGAGACAAGTTCTACTTTGCCCAGGTAGATTGGCGGCCATGGTAAACGAGCAGGACCGTGGTTCGATCCCCCTTCCCTTCTCCACCGTGCGTAAGGGATTCGACCGGGACGAGGTACGCAACTACTTCGAGCGATTCGACGCCGAGCTCCGCGTCACTGCCGCCGACCGCGACGCCGCGGCGGCGCAGGCGCGGGATCTCGCCAAGCAACTCGACGACGCGCGGGACGAGATCGACGATCTCCGCAAGGACGTCGACCGCCTGTCGGTTCCGCCGACCACCGCGGAGGGAATGAGCGACCGCATCTCGCGCATGCTGCGGCTCGCGTCGGACGAGGCGTCCGAGGTGCGCGCGAAGGCCGAGGCCGACGCCGCCGAGACGATCTCCGTCGCCGAGCAGGAAGGCGCGCAGCTCCGCGGCCAGTACGAGTCGCTGGTCGCGGAACTCGAAGACCGCCGCAGCGCGCTCGAGATCCAGCACGAGCAGACCATGGCGAAGGCGCGCACGGAGGCGGCGAAGATCGTCGAGGCCGCGCAGTCCGAGCGCGACCGCCTCGCCGCCGAAGCCGAACTGCGCCGCTCGCAGGTGCAGGAAGACTTCGACCTCTCGATGTCCGAGCGCCGCCAGAAGACGATCACTGCGGTGAACGAGCTCGAGGCAACCAGCAAGGCCGAGGCGCATCGCCGTCTCGCGGACGCCACGCACGAGGCGGAGCGCAGGCTGCAGGCAGCCACCGATCAGTCGGAGCGCAAGATCGCCCACGCCAAGGAACTCGCCGAAGAACTTCGCGTGCTCCGCGGCCGGATCCTGGCGCAGCTCTTGGGCATTCGGGGGCAGCTCGATTCCGTTCCCGCCATGTTGGCATCGGTCAATCGGGAGAGCGAACTCCTGGACGCGCAGCCCGAAGCGGCGTCGTCGAAGTCGGAGCAGCGCACCGACGACAGCAAGAACGCGAACCCGAAGTCGGCGCCGGGCGCTGCCGACGACCGGAAGAACCCGAATGAGTCCGAGAAGAACTCCGAGAGCGAATCGGACAACTCCGACGAGGACACTGCGGTGCTGACGACCGTCGAGAAGAACCCGTCCACTCGGCCCGCGGGTCAGCGGACCGTGAAGACCGGAAGCTAGGACCACCTGCGGGTGAGGCCCCGGGTGCTGCGTCCCGACCAGCACCCGGTGTGCCAGTGCCGCCGGTCCTCGGCGCCGCCGTATTCGGCGGGCCAGGTGACGAGGTGGGCGACTCCGGGCCGGATGTCGTGGTCGCAGCCCGGGCACCGGTACGACTTCGTCGCCCGGGCCCCGGGAACTGTGCGGACGATGTAGCTCTCGTCCGCGTCGCCCGCGGGTCCGGATTCCTGACGCATCAGCGCACTACCGAACAGCGAGCCCTCGGAGTCGTCCGGGGGCCCACTGCGGCGCGTGTTCTTCCGCTGCGGTTTACGACGGGGCACGGGTTCAGCCTAGGCCTCAGAAGAGCCGGAACTCGGTGCTCTCGGTGCCGCGCAGCGCTTCGTAGTCGAGGACCAGGCACCGGATTCCGCGGTCGGTGGCAAGGGTTTTGGCCTGCGGCTTGATCTGCTGGGCGGCGAAGACCCCGCTCACCGGCGCGAGCAGCGGGTCCCGGTTGAGCAGTTCGAGGTAGCGCGTGAGTTGCTCGACACCGTCGATGTCGCCGCGGCGCTTGATCTCCACGGCGACGGACGCGCCGTCGGCGTTCCGGCACAGCAGGTCGACAGGACCGATGGCCGTCATGTATTCACGGCGAACGAGTGTGTAGCCGTTGCCGAGCGTTTCCACGTGTTCGGCGAGCAGCTCCTGCAGGTGCGCCTCGACGCCGTCCTTGACGAGCCCGGGATCGACTCCGAGTTCGTGGCGGGAGTCGTGCTCGATCTCCTCGATGGTGATCCGCAGTTCCTCACCGGCCTTGTTGGTCACCACCCACAGCGCTTCGGCGTCCTCGACGGAGTCCTCGACGAGCCAGCAGGGCGGGCTCATCCAGTTCAGCGGCTTGTAGGCGCGGTCGTCGGCGTGGATGCTCACAGAACCGTCGGCCTTGATCAGCAACAGGCGGCGAGCGGTGGGCAGATGAGCCGTCAAACGGCCTACGTAGTCGACTCGGCATCTGGCAATCACTAGGCGCACCCGCCCACCCTAAGGGATCGTGCCGACTAGTCTCGAATGACTATGCGCAGCCCTCGCCGATCCGTCGCCCCGCTGGGGTCGTGGTTGCTGGGATCGCCGGACGAGAGTCCCCGCCGGCGCCGCATCCGTGTCCAGTTGCTCCTGACCGCGCCACTGGTGTTCACCAATCTCGTCGGCGCGGTGATCACCTGCCTCCTCATCAGCGTCGTCGTGCCCGGACCGAGTGTATGGGCGAGCGAGTTCGCGATCGCCAACTTCGTCGCGGTGCCGGTGTTCGTGCTGTGCGCGGTGCTGATCGGAGTGACGTGGGGCACCAAGCGACTGGTGTCGGATCTGCGATGGGCGACGGAGGACGACGTGCCCACCGACCGCGACCGGTCGGCGGCGTTCCGCGCCCCGTGGCGCCTGACTCGGGTCCAGGCCGCGCTGTGGGGCATCGGGTTGGTCTTCTTCACGACGCTGTACGGCCTCGTCGATCCCCAGACCATCCCGAAGGTCGCGTTCACGATCGCGATGGCCGGCATCACGGTCTGCGCGTTCTGTTACCTGCTGACGGAGTTCGCACTCCGTCCCGTCGCAGCCCGCGCACTCGGATCCGACGGACCGCAACCCCGACGCACGCTGGGCATCACCGGCCGCACGGCGCTGGCGTGGATCCTCGGGACGGGTGTTCCCGTGCTGGGCCTGATGCTCATCGCGACCTTCAGTTTCTTCCGCCCGGCGAGCCCGGCCGGCCTCGCGGTGTCGATCCTCGCGCTCGGCGGCGTGATCCTGCTGTTCGGCCTCCTGCTCGTGGTGATCAGTGTGCGCGCCACCGAGGCGCCCATCCGCTCGGTGGCGCTGGGCATGGCGAAGGTGGCCGACGGTGATCTCGATGCCGAGGTCGTCGTGTACGACGGCACCGAACTCGGCGCGCTGCAGACCGGTTTCAACCGGATGGCCGAGGGACTGCGCGAACGTGAGCGGATCCGCGACCTGTTCGGGCGGCACGTCGGGCAGGACGTGGCGTCCCAGGCACTTCGGCACAACCCCGAACTCGGCGGGGAGGAACGCGACGTGGCGGTGCTGTTCGTCGACATCATCGGGTCCACCACGATCGCGGCCACCCGGTCTCCGGGGGAGGTCGTGGATCTGCTCAACCGGTTCTTCGACGTCGTCGTCGACGAGGTCGATCGGCGGGGCGGGTTCGTCAACAAGTTCGAGGGCGACGCCGCGCTGGCCATCTTCGGGGCGCCGATGGCGTTGGACGACCACACCGGCGCTGCCCTGTCCGCTGCCCGGGTCCTCCGCGCACGGCTCGCCGAGGAGGTGCCGGAATGCGATGCGGGGATCGGGGTGGCGGCCGGTCGCGCCGTGGCCGGAAACATCGGCGCCCACGAACGTTTCGAGTACACGGTGATCGGTGATCCGGTCAACGAGGCGGCGCGGTTGTCCGAGCTCGCCAAGAACGTTCCCGGGCACGTCGTCGCGTCCGAGCGGGCGATCGACGCGGCCTCGGAAGACGAAGGCACACGGTGGCGATGCACCGACACCGTCACCCTGCGCGGACGTCTCGAGCCGACCACGCTGGCCGTTCCCGCCGAACTACTTCCCGCCGGTTCCGCCGCCGACGATGAGGGCGCCGACTCCGTCGAGTAGCCGGGCGAGGCCGAATTCGAAGGCGTGGGCGGGAGAGAACGCGGCGTCGTGGTACTGCCCCGCCGTGGCCCCGACCCGGGCGGCGAGCGGGAACCGTTCGGCGTCGAAGACCTTCTCGAAGTGCGGCGCGACGCTCTCCCACCACTCGCTGTCCGCCTCACCCCGGGCGGCGAGCGCGGCCGCGTCCACCGCCGCCCGCGCCGCGCCGGCCACGAAACTGTCGAGGAGCGTGACGACGGAGTCCATGTCGAGGTCCGGCAGTCCCAGCCCCTCTACCGCGCGCAGTTCCCGTTCGTACTTGGTCATCCCGCCGGGCCCGAGGACCGGCCGGCTCAGCGCGACGACTCCGAGCATCCACGGGTGCGCGCACAGCAGTTGGAAATAGTCGTGCGCGGCGGCCGTGAGACGCTCCCGCCACCCGGCGCCGGTGTCGTCGCCCGAGTCGAGTGTGGACAGCGCGCGATCGAGCATCACCTCCACCAGCTCCGTCTTCCCGGGAACGTGCGTGTACAGCGACATCGCCCCGACGCCGAGTTCGGCCGCCAGCCGGCGCATCGAGACGGCGTCGAGCCCCTCCGCATCCGCGACGGCGACGGCGGCCTCCACGATCCGGTCGAGTGTCAGTCCGGGCTTGCCGTTGCGGGGACGCGAGATCGGCGTGCTGCCGCCACCCCACAGCAACTCCATGGTGCGGGCGGGGTCGCCCTCCGGTGTCGCGCTTCTACCCATGCCGAGATCTTCCCACGGCGCCCGGGAACAATTCCGCCCGTCTCCTCGTTGACGTACGGCGTACCATAAACCGCGCGAAAGGTGCAGTTGTGACAGCAGAGACCGCCCTCGCCACCTGCGCGGCCACGTTCGTTCCCGCCGATCCTCCCCGTGACTCCCGCCTTGTGTTCTGGTGCGACTCGCCGGACGGGGCGGGGCCACCGAGCACCGATTCCCACACCGGGATCTTCACCGGCAGCGAGGTGAGCACCGTTCCGACGCAGTATGTTTCCCTCGCCGACGCGCTGCCGATGCTGCTTTCGCTCCCACCCGGCCGTACGGCCCATCGATCGGTCGCGTTCTGGTCCGCCTGCGCCCACACCGCCCTCGAGTACCTCGGAGCGGGCAAGGTTCTTCCCTCGATCACACGGCACGGCCGCGACGCCTGGCGGCTCGGCATCCTCGACGACCAGGACGCAGCGCACCTGCGTCTGCTGGCCGCCGCGCTCCCGCCCGAAGCCCGCGCGATACCGCTCGGGGAGCCACCCAGCGAGGGGGTTCACCTCCCCGCTGCCACGGAGCTCCTACGCGACTTCCTCACCTCGGTCGTCGACACCATCCCGCGCCTCGGTTCGCAGGCCGGCGCCGGACCCTACCTGGCCTGGGATGCCGACCCCTCGCCGGAACTGCAGGCGTGGACGGATGCGCTCGCGCCCGAAGCGATCGCGTTATCGTTGCGGATCGACCCCGTCGACCCCGGCGCGGTCGATCTCGCGGACAGCGAGTTCGATGCCACGCTCCAGGTTCACGGTGTCGCGCGGCCCGGAGTGGTGTGCGACGCCGTGGACCTGTGGCGGCATCCGGCGCTCGCCGAGTCCGCGTTCGCCGCCGACCCGCGGATCGAGGTTCTGGAGGCCCTCCGCCGCGCGGCCGAGGACTGGGCGCCTCTCGAAGATCTGCTGCGAGCGGAGGTCCCGCACCGTGTCCGCCTCGAGGACGACGACGTGGCCTCCCTCGCCGGGGATTCCGGGCGTCGACTGCGGGAGCGGGGCGTCGAGATCCATTGGCCGCGCGAACTCGTCGCCCACACGTCGACCCGCATCGTCCTCGGCGACCCCGGATCCCGCGAGGGCGCAGCCGCTTTCGGCGGCGACCGCGCCTTCGACTTCGACTGGCGCGTCGCGGTGGGCGCAGATGTCCTCACGCGGGAGGAGATGGAAGAGCTCGTCTCCGCGAAGCGGGCGGTCGTGAAACTCCGCAATCGGTACGTCGTCGCGGACGCGGAGACGATACGAAAGACCCTTCTGCGGCGGACCGGAAGGATGACGGCCGTCGAGGCCCTGCGTGCCTCGCTGACCGGCCGGGCCCGGCGCGGCGAGGAGGACGTCCGCGTCGACTCCTACGGGGCGGTCGCGGCCGTGGCGCGGGAGCTGTCGGACGGGGATCCGGCGGCCCTGCCCGTTCCCGCCGCACTGCGTGCGCAGTTGCGCGACTACCAGCTGACCGGCTTCCGCTGGCTCGCCGGGCTCACGTCACGGGGCCTGGGCGCCTGCCTCGCCGACGACATGGGCCTGGGAAAGACGTTGACGCTCATCGCGCTTCACCTGCACCGGCAGCAGGACCCGGACACGGCAGGACCTGCACTCGTGGTCTGCCCCGCGTCCCTGCTGGGGAACTGGCGGCGGGAGATCGAACGTTTCGCACCGGGCACCGGAGTCCTCGTTCACCACGGTCCGGGGCGCCGGCTGCCTCCCGGCGAGACGGTCGCGGACGGCAGCGACACCGTCGTCCTCACCACGTACGCGACGATGCGGCTCGATTGCGAAGTCCTCGCCGCGACGACGTGGGGTCTGGTCGTCGCGGACGAGGCGCAGCACCTGAAGAACCGGGCCGCTGGAGTGACGCGGGCACTGCGGTCGATTCCGGGACAGGCCCGCGTCGCCCTCACCGGCACACCGGTGGAGAACCGGCTCAGCGACCTCTGGTCGATCCTCGACGGCGTCACCCCGGGTCTCCTCGGCCCGTTCGCGCAGTTCCGGCGCCGCTACGACAGCTCGGCCGACGAGGGCGGGCCCGACCGGGCGCCGGAGTTGGCGGCGCTGATCTCACCGTTCGTTCTCCGGCGCAGGAAGTCGGATCCGGGGATCGCCCCCGAGCTTCCACCGAAGACGGAGATCGACCTCGACGTCACGCTCACCCCGGAGCAGGCAGGCCTGTACGAGGCGCTCGTCCGCGAAGCCATGGAGCGGATCGCGACGAGCGAGGGCATCGGGCGGCGCGGCAGCATCGTGTCGCTGCTGACCGGCCTGAAGCAGATCTGCAATCACCCCGCCCAGTACCTCGGCCAGGAACACGCCGCGCTCACCGGCCGTTCCCAGAAGATCGGTCTGCTCGACGAGCTGATCGACACCAACCTGGCCGAGGGCGGGCGGTCGCTCGTGTTCACCCATTTCGCCACGATGGGACGACTGCTGCGACGGCACCTGACGACGCGCGGGGTGACGTGCGAATTCCTGCACGGCGGCACGTCCGTCGCGGCCCGGGAGGAACTGGTCGAACGCTTCCAGAGCGGTGACGTTCCCGTCCTGATCCTGTCCCTCAAGGCCGCCGGCACCGGGTTGAACCTCACCCGGGCCGATCACGTCGTCCATTTCGATCGCTGGTGGAACCCGGCGGTCGAAGACCAGGCCACCGATCGCGCGTATCGCATCGGTCAGACGCATCCGGTCGTCGTGCACCGGCTCGTCACCGCGGGAACCATCGAGGAACACATCGCCGCCATGCTCGCGTCCAAGCGGCAACTCGCCGACTCGGTCCTGTCGCACGGCGTCGACGCCTTCACCGAGCTGACCGACGGCGAACTCGCCCGGCTGGTGGCCCTGAGCCCCGACTACGACTTCGGAGGTGACCTGTGACCGACGCCGTCACGCATCCCCGCTTCCCCGCGCAGAAGGGCCGCCGCACACGCGGCAGGACCTGGTGGGCGCAGCGCTGGGTCGACGACGTCGAGCAGGCCGCGCTCGACTCGGACACGCTGAAACGCGGACGCGCCTACGCCCGTGGCGGACTGGTCGGTCCGCTCACGTTCGCGCCCGGCCTCGTCTCTGCGGACGTCCACACCGACGACGAGAGCCTGCACGTGCGGATCCGGGTGGACCCGCTGGACGAGCGCCAGTGGGGCGAGGTGCTCACGACCCTCGCGTCGCGCAGCGGTCACGTCGCCCAGTTGTCGAGTGGAACGCTCCCCCGCGAACTCGACGAGGATCTCGCGGCCGTCGACGTCTCACTGATTCCGTCGATGTTCGACGCCGACGCGACGTGCACCTGCGAGGAGTGGGACGTGCCGTGCCGCCACGCCGCCGCGGTGCTGTACCAGGCCGCATGGGTCCTCGACGACGACCCACTGCTGTTCTTCCTCCTGCGCGGACGCGACGGACAGGAGATCGTGCACCGCAGGCACGACGCGCACGCGGAAACGTCCCGGTCGTCCTTTGACGATTCGTGCGTCCCGGTGCCCGCGACGACCGCCTACGCCGCAGTGCCCGGACCGCTTCCGGCGCCGCCTCGCCCCGGCGGAAGCCCGGTGCGGCCACGCTGGTTCGACGACGCTCCCCCCGAAGTTCGGGCCGACGCCGTCTGGTCTGCGATCGTCACTGCGATTTCGCGATACGGAGACCGTGCCTGAGGTCGTCCGCAGGCCCGGGCACCAGACTCGGTGCGACTACCCGGGCCCCGGTCGCCGGATACGGCGTGCAGATCTGGACGTCGTGCACGAAGCACCAACGCCAGTTGTCACCCGCATGGAGCGACTGGACTATCGGATGACCGCTGCGTTCCGCATGATGACGCGCGTGCCGCATCGGTGATCCGTCACTGCATCCGACGTAGCCACACGTCAGGCACAACATCAGGTGCTCCCAGCGGGTACCGAGTGCGAGACAGCCCTCGCACCCGTCCGACGTGTGCGCGACGACATCGCGGATCATGTTCAGATCGGGATCGTGCCAGTTATTGGATTGGGTCATAATTGCCACCCCTCAGTTACCAAGATTGGCGGCTTATCCGTCTCGCCACATGGTCACCGCGGAACGAAAGAATCCCCTGAAATCCGGCCCGGCCGGACAGCGTCCCGGTTTCGACGGCGCAAAACGGGGTAGTTCCATGCCATGGATCTGGATGCAGCCCCAGACCCGAGGGTGGATCACACCCCGCGGGCCACCAACCTGTCGGCGGTGCTGGCCGTGACCGCACACATGCACGACTGCGGGAATCGGGACGAGATCCTGTCCCTGCTCGCCGAAGCCCTCCCCGAACTCGGCCCCTTCTCGGTCGAACCCGTCACCGTCATGACGGGCGACGTCCCCGACGACGACGTCTGGCGACACCGGGTATTGCTCGACGATTCGTGGTCCAGGCCGGTGTCGCTGACACTGCGGGCCGACTACCCGCCGACGCCGGTGCAGGCGACGCTCCTCGAATTGTTGATCCAGCATGCGGGGGCTGCCCTGCGCGCCGCGTCGCTCCGTTCCCGGTCCGCCACCCAGGAACGCCAACTGCGCGATGCCGCGGACGAGATCACCGCAATCGGCGCGAGGGCCGCGCGACTCGAAGAGGAAGCGAAGATTCACCGCATCTTCGGGCGACTCGCCGCGACCGGCGCCGAGGAGACCGCCATCGCCGAGACCCTCCACGAGGTGACCGGACTCGCCGTCGGTATCGAGGACGCGTTCGGCAATCTTCGTGTCCTGGCCGCGTCCGACGGGTCCGGCCCGGCACCCCGGTACCGCAAGGTCGGTGGGGGGAACCGGGTCGACGTCCTGCGCCGCGCCACGATGGAGGGGCGCCCGCTGCGGGACGACAACCGGATCGTGCAGCTGGTCCGGCCCGGCCGGACACTTCTCGGTGTCCTCTATCTGTCCGACCCGGAGCACCGCGCCACCGATCTCGACACCTTCGCCCTCGAGCACGCCGCGACGATGCTCGCCGTCGACATGGCACACCGCAGATCGCTCGCCGAGACGGAGGCACGGCTGAGCCGCGATCTCGGAGCAGATCTACTCGCCGGCACCGACGACGACAGCGCCTACTCGCGTGCCGACGCGCTCGGCTACGACCTGCACACACCGCAACGCGTCCTGGTCGTCCACTGGGGTTCGGACACACCCGTCGAGTCCGTCACGGAAGCGTTCCGGCGCCACCTGACGGCCACCGACTCGTCGGCCCTCCTCGTCCACGGCAACGAGCACCGAACCGGTGTCCTCACGGCAGTCATGGACGCGAAGGCAGACGTGAACACCGTCTTCGCGTCGTTGAAGAAGTCACTCGGCCCTGCAGTCGGCGTGATCGGGGTCGGATCCGAATCCACCTCGCCCAGCACACTCCCCGAGTCGTACACCCACGCGATCCGCGCCCTCGACATCCGGAAGCAGTCGCTCTCGCCTCACGGTGTGGCACTGTTCGACGAACTCGGCGTCTACCGGATTCTCGACTCGCACAGCAGCACCGGAGATGTCGAGGCATTCGTGCGGGAATGGCTGGGTCCCCTGCTCGACTACGACCGGGAGCACCGCAGCACGATGACGGCCACACTCGCCCAATACCTCGAATGCGGCGGCAAGTACGACGAAACCGCGCAGGCTCTCAGGATCCACCGCAGCACCCTCCGGTACCGGATGTCCCGTATTCACGAACTGACCGGCCGTGATCTCCGCAGTGTCGACACCCGCCTGAATCTTCACCTGGCGGCACGGGCACTACAGGTCCTGGCCGGCGGCGCGCCGGGGTGAAAGAGCGTGTGCGGCAACGGTTGCCGTCGGCAAAAATTGCCCGGAAATGCCGAAAGCCCCCCAACATGGTTGGGGGGCTTTCGGTAACGGATGTTCGGCGGTGTCCTACTCTCCCACACCCTGTCGGGTGCAGTACCATCGGCGCTGGAGGGCTTAGCTTCCGGGTTCGGAATGGGACCGGGCGTTTCCCCTCCGCTATGGCCGCCGTAACTCTATGAAACTGTCACACACGCTTCGCGTGTGAACAGAGTGAACGCTGAACCCCCCTTTTTTGGGGGGCTTCGCCCACACACGATCCACGAAAAACGTGTGAATCGTGTGTGTTGTTTCAGATACTGCACAGTGGACGCGTAGCTTCTTTGTGGTAAGTCCTCGGCCTATTAGTACCAGTCACCTGCACCAGTTACCTGGCTTCCAGTTCTGGCCTATCAACCCGGTGGTCTGCCGGGGGCCTTACCCCCTCGAGGGGGTGAGAAACCTCATCTTGGAACAGGCTTCCCGCTTAGATGCTTTCAGCGGTTATCCCTTCCGAACGTAGCTAACCAGCGGTGCTCCTGGTGGAACAACTGGCACACCAGAGGTTCGTCCGTCCCGGTCCTCTCGTACTAGGGACAGCCTTCCTCAAGTTTCTAACGCGCGCGGCGGATAGAGACCGAACTGTCTCACGACGTTCTAAACCCAGCTCGCGTGCCGCTTTAATGGGCGAACAGCCCAACCCTTGGGACCTACTCCAGCCCCAGGATGCGACGAGCCGACATCGAGGTGCCAAACCATCCCGTCGATATGGACTCTTGGGGAAGATCAGCCTGTTATCCCCGGGGTACCTTTTATCCGTTGAGCGACACCGCTTCCACTTGCCGGTGCCGGATCACTAGTCCCGACTTTCGTCCCTGCTCGACCTGTCAGTCTCACAGTCAAGCTCCCTTGTGCACTTGCACTCGACACCTGATTGCCAACCAGGCTGAGGGAACCTTTGGGCGCCTCCGTTACATTTTGGGAGGCAACCGCCCCAGTTAAACTACCCACCAGGCACTGTCCCTGAACCAGATCATGGTCCGAGGTTAGAGGTCCAATACGATCAGAGTGGTATTTCAACAACGACTCCACACTCACTGGCGTGAGCGCTTCACAGTCTCCCACCTATCCTACACAAACCGAACCGAACACCAATACCAAGCTGTAGTGAAGGTCCCGGGGTCTTTTCGTCCTGCCGCGCGTAACGAGCATCTTTACTCGTAATGCAATTTCGCCGAGTCTATGGTTGAGACAGCTGAGAAGTCGTTACGCCATTCGTGCAGGTCGGAACTTACCCGACAAGGAATTTCGCTACCTTAGGATGGTTATAGTTACCACCGCCGTTTACTGGGGCTTAAATTCTCAGCTTCGCCACAAGTGGCTAACCGGTCCTCTTAACCTTCCAGCACCGGGCAGGCGTCAGTCCGTATACATCGTCTTACGACTTCGCACGGACCTGTGTTTTTAGTAAACAGTCGCTTCTCACTGGTCTCTGCGGCCCCACCCAGCTCACACTGCAAGAGTGATCACCGGACGAGGCCCCCCTTCTCCCGAAGTTACGGGGGCATTTTGCCGAGTTCCTTAACCATAGTTATCTCGATCGCCTTAGTATTCTCTACCTGACCACCTGTGTCGGTTTGGGGTACGGGCCGTGTGAAAGCTCGCTAGAGGCTTTTCTCGGCAGCATAGGATCACTGAATTCGCCTCATTCGGCTATGCGTCACCTCTCAGGCTGTATGAACGGCGGATTTGCCTACCGTTCGCCCTACAGGCTTACACCAGTATTACCACTGACTGGCTCAGCTACCTTCCTGCGTCACCCCATCGCTTGGCTACTACCAGATCAGGTCCCATGCATCCACATCCAGGGCCCCCGAAGGGACGTAAGGACGCTTCAGGATGGTTAGTATCACTGATTCACCAGGGGCGCGTTCACACGGGTACGGGAATATCAACCCGTTGTCCATCGGCTACGCCTGTCGGCCTCGTCTTAGGTCCCGACTCACCCTGGGCGGATTAACCTGGCCCAGGAACCCTTGGTCATTCGGCGGACGAGTTTCTCACTCGTCTTTCGCTACTCATGCCTGCATTCTCACTCGTGTGGCCTCCACGGCTGGGTCACCCCGCCGCTTCCATGGCCACACGACGCTCCCCTACCCACCCACACCACTGCCCACGACTCCGCAGAATCGAGGGGGTGCATTGTGTGAGTGCCGCAGCTTCGGTGGTGTACTTGAGCCCCGCTACATTGTCGGCGCAGGATCACTTGACCAGTGAGCTATTACGCACTCTTTCAAGGGTGGCTGCTTCTAAGCCAACCTCCTGGTTGTCTTCGCGACCCCACATCCTTTTCCACTTAGTACACGCTTAGGGACCTTAGCTGGCGATCTGGGCTGTTTCCCTCTCGACTACGAACCTTATCGCCCGCAGTCTCACTGCCGCGCTCTCACTCACCGGCATTCGGAGTTTGGCTGATTTCGGTAAGCTTGTGGGCCCCCTAGACCATCCAGTAGCTCTACCTCCGGTGAGAAACACGCGACGCTGCACCTAAATGCATTTCGGGGAGAACCAGCTATCACGGAGTTTGATTGGCCTTTCACCCCTACCCACAGCTCATCCCCTCAGTTTTCAACCTAAGTGGGTTCGGTCCTCCACGACGTCTTACCGTCGCTTCAACCTGGCCATGGGTAGATCACTCCGCTTCGGGTCTAGAACATGCCACTACGAACGCCCTATTCGGACTCGCTTTCGCTACGGCTACCCCACACGGGTTAACCTCGCGACATGCCACTAACTCGCAGGCTCATTCTTCAAAAGGCACGCCATCACCCCCAGCCACAAGTGGCTCGAAGGCTTTGACGGATTGTAAGCGCACGGTTTCAGGTACTATTTCACTCCCCTCCCGGGGTACTTTTCACCTTTCCCTCACGGTACTAGTCCGCTATCGGTCACCAGGGAGTATTCAGGCTTATCGGGTGGTCCCGACAGATTCACACCAGATTTCACGGGCCCGGTGCTACTTGGGTTTCCATCACGACAGTCGTCATGTTTTCGTGTACGGGATTCTCACCCTCTACGACAGGCCGTTCCAGACCACTTCCACTAACACAACGATTTCTTACTGTCGGCCAACACGGCAGCATCGACAAGATGAACCCCACAACCCCACGAATGCAACACCTGCCGGCTATCACACATCCATGGTTTAGCCTCTTCCGCTTTCGCTCGCCACTACTCACGGAATCACTATTGTTTTCTCTTCCTGTGGGTACTGAGATGTTTCACTTCCCCACGTTCCCTCCACACACCCTATATATTCAGGTGCGGGTAACACGACATCACTCGTGCTGGGTTTCCCCATTCGGACATCCTCGGATCTCAGCTCGGTTGACAGCTCCCCGAGGCTTATCGCAGCCTCCTACGTCCTTCATCGGCTCCTGGTGCCAAGGCATCCACCGTACGCTCTTCATTACTTACAACAAAGATGCTCGCGTCCACTGTGCAGTTCTCAAACAACACACCCCGCTCGAACTCCCGCCAGCACCATGCCCACCACCGAAATGGCGCGGTCTGCCTGACATTCGAACCGGATCGTTCTTACCCAAGAGACAAACACTCACGTGTTCTCTCAGGACCCAACAGTGCATCGATATAACTCTTCTCCCACCGGCACTCGGGCCGGCAGCAGTGAAAAGAATGTTTGTCAGTGTTCCACCCATGAGCGTCTGCCGTTCCACATGTGGGAACGAAACAGTCTCTGCCAGAACATCATCCACTGACTGTTCAGTGGTGCACGTCTGGAGAATGCTCCTTAGAAAGGAGGTGATCCAGCCGCACCTTCCGGTACGGCTACCTTGTTACGACTTCGTCCCAATCGCCGATCCCACCTTCGACGGCTCCCTCCCACGAGGGGTTAGGCCACCGGCTTCGGGTGTTACCGACTTTCATGACGTGACGGGCGGTGTGTACAAGGCCCGGGAACGTATTCACCGCAGCGTTGCTGATCTGCGATTACTAGCGACTCCGACTTCACGGGGTCGAGTTGCAGACCCCGATCCGAACTGAGACCGGCTTTAAGGGATTCGCTCCACCTCACGGTATCGCAGCCCTCTGTACCGGCCATTGTAGCATGTGTGAAGCCCTGGACATAAGGGGCATGATGACTTGACGTCGTCCCCACCTTCCTCCGAGTTGACCCCGGCAGTCTCTTACGAGTCCCCACCATTACGTGCTGGCAACATAAGACAAGGGTTGCGCTCGTTGCGGGACTTAACCCAACATCTCACGACACGAGCTGACGACAGCCATGCACCACCTGTATACCGACCACAAGGGGGGGCCACATCTCTGCAGCTTTCCGGTATATGTCAAACCCAGGTAAGGTTCTTCGCGTTGCATCGAATTAATCCACATGCTCCGCCGCTTGTGCGGGCCCCCGTCAATTCCTTTGAGTTTTAGCCTTGCGGCCGTACTCCCCAGGCGGGGCGCTTAATGCGTTAGCTACGGCACGGATCCCGTGGAAGGAAACCCACACCTAGCGCCCACCGTTTACGGCGTGGACTACCAGGGTATCTAATCCTGTTCGCTACCCACGCTTTCGCTCCTCAGCGTCAGTTACTGCCCAGAGACCCGCCTTCGCCACCGGTGTTCCTCCTGATATCTGCGCATTTCACCGCTACACCAGGAATTCCAGTCTCCCCTGCAGTACTCAAGTCTGCCCGTATCGCCTGCAAGCTCGAGGTTGAGCCTCGAGTTTTCACAGACGACGCGACAAACCGCCTACGAGCTCTTTACGCCCAGTAATTCCGGACAACGCTTGCACCCTACGTATTACCGCGGCTGCTGGCACGTAGTTGGCCGGTGCTTCTTCTGCAGGTACCGTCACTTTCGCTTCGTCCCTGCTGAAAGAGGTTTACAACCCGAAGGCCGTCATCCCTCACGCGGCGTCGCTGCATCAGGCTTTCGCCCATTGTGCAATATTCCCCACTGCTGCCTCCCGTAGGAGTCTGGGCCGTGTCTCAGTCCCAGTGTGGCCGGTCACCCTCTCAGGTCGGCTACCCGTCGTCGCCTTGGTAGGCCATTACCCCACCAACAAGCTGATAGGCCGCGGGCCCATCCTGCACCAGTAAACCTTTCCACCAACGGCCATGCAGCCGAAGGTCATATCCGGTATTAGACCCAGTTTCCCAGGCTTATCCCGAAGTGCAGGGCAGATCACCCACGTGTTACTCACCCGTTCGCCGCTCGTGTACCCCGAAGGGCCTTACCGCTCGACTTGCATGTGTTAAGCACGCCGCCAGCGTTCGTCCTGAGCCAGGATCAAACTCTCCGTTGAAGACTCTAGAAAGAGGCGAACCTCAATCAGTCATAGACATCGAGTCAAATCACTAGCGATCAAAAACTCAAACTAGCTATCAAACACTGACCCCCCACCGACGGAAGAAGGAGGGAAGCCAGCAAAAATACCCACACCACACAAACCCCGAAACCCGAAGGCCCCGAAAGCAATCCGTGATGCGGAGTACCAAAAACATTTGGCACTGACATTCATCGACACACTGTTGAGTTCTCAAAGAACACGCGCACACCATCACTTCCGGCTCACTCGCCGGCCGCTCCGGGGCAACCGTTCCATCTTATCCTACCAGCTTCACCGGCGCAAGCCATGATGCTGATCAAGATCAAACCGGGATCGAAGCACCACCATACACGGTGATGAACTTCCGATTTACCAGGCGCCTTCGTCCAACCTCGTGTCCCCCGCCTTCCGGCCGGGGTCGGTGTCCGTGTCGCTCTGACCTGGAATAAGTTACGCGAAGGGAAACAGCTTGCCAAATCGCCAGGTCGCCGTGCTCGTCGTCGCGGATTTCGCTGGTCAGAGCGGGTGAGCCCCTACGGATCCGGGGTCTCGCCGCCATACCCGTCGCTGTGACGCCGGACTCACCGTGAAGGACTGGGTTCCGCATCCACTCGTTCGATGCGGCCACCGAGTTCCTGCAGGATCTCGACGAAGCGGGGGTAACCGCGGTCGATGTGGAAGACGTCGTGCACTTCGGTCACCCCGTCGGCGACGAGCCCCGCCAGCACCAGGCCGGCGCCGGCCCGGATGTCCGACGACCACACCGGCGCGCTCGACAGCTGCGCGATTCCCCGGATGACCGCGTGATGGCCGTCCGTTCGCGCATCGGCGCCCAACCGGATCATCTCTTCGACGAAACGGAATCGCGCCTCGAAGACGTTCTCCGTGATCATCGACGTTCCCTCCGCGACCGCCGCGAGACCGATGGCCATCGGCTGCAGGTCGGTGGGGAATCCCGGATAGGGCAGCGTCGCAAAGTTGACGGCCGTCGGCCGCGCTTCCTGGACCACCCGGAATCCGTCGGCCTCGGCCGTGACCTCGGCGCCCGCCACCCGCAGTTTGTCGAGCACCAGGCCGAGATGCTTCGGGTTGACCCCGCGCACGCGCACGTCACCGCGGGTCATCGACGCGGCAATCCCCCACGTCGCCGCGACGATCCGGTCGCCGATGACACGGTGTGTCGTGGGCTCGAGCTTGGGGACGCCCTGGATGGTCAGCGTGGACGTGCCGGCGCCCCGGACCTTGGCGCCCATCTGATTCAGCATGTTGCACAGGTCGACGATCTCGGGTTCCCGAGCCGCGTTGTCGATCACCGTCTCGCCCTTGGCGAGCACGGCGGCCATCAGGATGTTCTCCGTCGCGCCCACCGACGGGAACGCGAGCCGGATGTTCGCCCCGTGCAGGTCGTCGGCTTGCGCGACGACGCAGCCGTGTTCGATCGTGCTGTGCGCACCCAGCAACCGCAGCCCCGACTGGTGCATGTCGAGCGGCCTCGAACCGATGGCGTCGCCACCGGGGAGCGCGACCACGGCGCGCCTGCAGCGCGCGACCAACGGTCCCAGCACGCATACCGACGCGCGGAACTGGCGCACCGCCGCGAAATCGGCGTGATGTTTGGGTTCGGCGGGTGTCGTGATCCGGACGACGGAATCGTCGAGGTCCACGTCGCAGCCGAGGCCGCGCAGGACGTCGGCCATCAAGGGAACATCCAGGATGTCCGGGCAATTGGTGACAGTTGTGGTGCCCTCAGCCAACAGCGCTGCCGCCATCAGCTTGAGAACGCTGTTCTTCGCGCCCCCGACAGACACTTCACCTACGAGGCGGTTACCGCCGGTGACAAGGAAGCGTTCGCTCACAGATCACAGCCTAGAGCCAGGGATGCCGACCCCGGAGGCCGGTACCGTAACGCTATGGCCGTACACCTCACCAAGATCTATACCCGGACCGGCGACGACGGGACCACCGGACTCAGCGATTTCTCCCGTGTGTCGAAGAACGATCCGCGGCTGATCGCGTACGCCGACTGCGACGAGGCGAACGCCTCGATCGGCGTTGCGGTGGCGCTGGGCGACCCGCCGGCGGAGATCCGGTCGATGCTGCGGCAGATCCAAAACGATCTGTTCGATGCCGGCGCCGACCTCTCCACCCCGGTGGAGGCGGAACCGAAGTACCCGCCGCTGCGTATCACCGGCGAGTACATCGATCGGCTCGAAGGCTGGTGCGACGAACTGAACGAACGCCTGGAACCGCTGAACTCGTTCATTCTCCCGGGCGGAACGGCGCTGGGCGCCCTGCTGCACGTGGCACGAACGGTGACTCGTCGCGCCGAGCGGTCGGCGTGGGCGGCAGTCGATGCAAATCCGGAGACCACCAACGCGCTGCCGGCAAAATACCTCAACCGCCTGTCGGATCTGCTGTTCATCGTCAGCAGGCTCGCGAACCCCGAGGGCGACGTGCTCTGGAAGCCGGGAGCCGGAAAGTCCTGATCAGAGTCGGCGACCGCGGACCGATCGGCCCGACGGTCGTGATTCGACCCAGGACAGGAACGCGGTCAGCGCTCCCCCGTCCAGTGCGATCTCGTACGAACTCCCGCGGTCCCTGACCGACAGGATGATGATCTCCTCGGACATGATGTCGAATTCGGAGCCCTCAGGGCTGCGACGACCTGCGACCTCGATGCCCTGTCGCTCGATGCGCGAATCGGGGCCGGGTCGCAGACTCGACAGTTTGAAGAAGACGAGGGAACCCTCGCCGTAGCGGATGACGCCATGGCGCCACCCGGTGTCTCCCGGGGCAGGCGTCACCCGGAGGATCGCCGCGGTGCCCCCGCGGCGCAGTACTGCAAGCCGATACAGAAAAACCGCGACGAAGGCCGCGAGCAGCACAACCAGAATGATCAACACAGTCATTCCGATTGTCACTGTTCGTCGGCTCCGTCGCGGTCTTTCTCGTGCAGCCTAGGCGCGCTCTACAGCGCGGACCCGCCCCTTGGCGACAGCAATCGCCTCGAGGTCGTCTCCACTCTCTGCGAGCACGGCCTTGGCCGCTTCCACATCGATGTCCTCGGCCAAGTCTGCTGACTCGGCGAGGATCGTGACTGTCTTCGCGGTCACGGACAGGAATCCGCCGTGCACAGCAGCGACGATACGCTCACCGTCGGCCGTCGTGATCGCAACCACTCCGCCCTCGACCAACTGTCCGAGAACCGGCTCATGCCCAGGCATGACACCGATCTCGCCCTCGGTCGTCTGTGCGCTGACGAGAGTCGCCGAACCAGACCACAACCGTCGCTCCACGGCGACGAGTTCCACGGTCATCTCAGCCATCGTCGACTACTTCCCGGCGATCTTCTTGGCTGCAGCCTCGACGTCGTCGAGTCCACCACAGCTGTTGAACGCCTGCTCGGGCAGGTGATCGAACTCGCCCTTGCAGATGCGGTCGAACGCCTCGATGGTGTCACGGAGCGGCACCACGGAGCCGGGCTCACCGGTGAACTTCTCGGCGACGATGAAGTTCTGGCCGAGGAACTTCTGCAGGCGGCGGGCACGGCCGACGAGCACCTTGTCCTCTTCCTGCAGCTCGTCCATACCGAGGATGGCGATGATGTCTTGCAGTTCCTTGTACTTCTGCAGGATGCGCTTGACCTCGTTGGCGACCCGGAAGTGCTCGGCACCGACGATGCCGGGCTCCAGGATGCGGGAGGTGGAGGTCAGCGGGTCCACAGCGGGGTAGATACCCATCTGCGAGATCGGACGCGACAGCTCGGTGGTGGCGTCGAGGTGCGCGAACGTCGTGGCCGGCGCCGGGTCGGTGTAGTCGTCGGCGGGCACGTAGATCGCCTGCAGCGAGGTGATGGAGCGGCCTCGCGTCGAGGTGATGCGCTCCTGCAGCTCACCCATCTCGTCAGCCAGGGTCGGCTGGTAACCCACGGCCGAAGGCATACGACCGAGCAGGGTCGACACCTCGGAACCGGCCTGGGTGAAACGGAAGATGTTGTCGATGAACAGCAGCACGTCCTGGCCCTGGACATCGCGGAAGTATTCCGCCATGGTCAGCGCGGACAGGGCGACGCGCATACGCGTTCCCGGCGGCTCGTCCATCTGGCCGAAGACAAGGGCGGTGTCCTGGAGGACGCCCATCTCTTCCATCTCGAGGTGAAGGTCGGTGCCCTCACGGGTGCGCTCACCGACGCCTGCGAACACCGAGGTTCCGGAGAACTCGCGGGCGATACGGGTGATCATTTCCTGGATCAGAACGGTCTTGCCGACACCGGCACCACCGAACAGACCGATCTTTCCACCCTTGACGTACGGGGTGAGGAGGTCGATGACCTTGATGCCGGTCTCGAGGATCTCCGTCTTGCCCTCGAGCTGGTCGAAGGCCGGTGGCTTGCGGTGGATGCCCCACTGCTCGCCGTCGCGACCCGTACCGGGAGCGTCGAGGCAGTCGCCCAGCGCGTTGAAGACGTGGCCCTTGACGACGTCGCCGACCGGAACCGAGATCGGCTTGCCCGTGTCCGACACCGAGGTGCCGCGGATCAGACCGTCGGTGGGCTGCATCGAGACGGTGCGCACCAGGTTGTCGCCGAGGTGCTGTGCGACCTCGAGGGTCAGCGTCTTGGCGACCGAGGGGAGCGTGATCTCGGCGTGCAGGGCGTTGAACAGTTCAGGAATGGCGCCACGCGGGAATTCAACGTCCACGACGGGACCGATGACCCGCACGACGCGGCCGGCGACGGACGAATCCGAGCCTGCCCCGTTGTTTTCGGTTACTGCTGCGGTCATTGCTTAGTCACTTCCTGCGCTCGAGGCGAGCGCATTCGCGCCGCCGACGATCTCGCTGATTTCCTGGGTGATCTGGGCCTGGCGAGCCTGGTTTGCCTGACGGCTCAACGTGTTCACCAGTTCGTTTGCGTTGTCCGTCGCGGCCTTCATGGCGGTACGACGGGCAGCCGACTCCGACGCCGCAGCATCCAGCAGCGAGGAGTAGATGCGGGTGCTGATGTACTTCGGCAGCAGGGCCCCGAGCAGCTTGTCGGGTTCCGGCTCGAAGTTGTATCCGGCGACCGGTTCCGAGTTGCTGGACCCGTGACCGTTCGACAGCATGTCTTCGCCGAGCTCGACGTGCTCCTCGGAGACCATCACCTCGAGGGGAGCCATCCGGCGCACCTCGGGCGACTGGGTCAGCATCGACACGAAACGGGTGTAGACGATGTGCAGCTCGTCGACGCCTTCGATGGTGCCCTCGCCGTTCGGCGCGGGGACCTCGGAGCCTGATCCGGCCATGAACAGGTCGACCAGGTGCCGGCTCGCCTTGGCAGCATCGGAGTAGCCCGGATCCTGGGAGAACCCGGTCCACGCACCCCCCAGATCGCGGTCCCGGAACGTGTAGTAGCCCAGACCCTTGGATCCGAGCACGTAGATGACCGGGTCCTTGCCCTCGCTGCGCAGCAGCTGGAACAGCTCCTCGGCCTCCTTGAGGACGTTGGAGTTGTATCCGCCGCACATACCGCGGTCGCTGGTGACGACCAGGACCGCGGCACGCTTGGGATCGGTGCGCTCGTTGAGTAACGGGTGGTCCAGGGAAGCGGACGCGCTCGCCAGCTCCGAGAGAACCTTCGTGATCTCCTCGGCGTACGGCTTCGCCGCAGCGACGCGCGACTGTGCCTTCGTGATCCGCGAGGTCGCGATCAGTTCCTGCGCCTTGGTGATCTTCTTGGTCGAGTTGACCGACTTGATGCGAGACCTCAGTTCGAGAATGCTTGCCATCGATCGATCACTCTCCCTTCATGTTTCGCAGCATCATGGGCAGGCCGCTCACTTGCTGACGGTGGTGCGCTTGACGTTGATCTGCTCGTGGCCGACCTCGCCGGCGTCCAGGGCTTCAGCCTCGGCCTCGTTCACGACCCGGCTTCCGTCGGACGCGAGGAAGGTCTCCTTGAACTTGTCGGTGGCCTCGACCAGCGCCTTGGCGTTGTCGGCGTCGAGGGCCTTGCCGCCCTTGATGCTCTCGTACACGCCGGAGGCGGTGCGGTGCAGCTCGTCGAGCAGCTCGGCCTCGAAGCGGCGGACGTCGCCGACGGGCACGCTGTCGAAGACACCTTCACCGGCAAGGTAGATCGACACGATCTGGTCCTCGACGGGGATCGGGCTGTACTGATCCTGCTTGAGCAGCTCCACCAGGCGGGCACCACGCTCGAGCTGTGCCTTCGAGGCGGCGTCCAGATCGGAGGCGAAGGCGGAGAACGCCTCGAGCTCGCGGAACTGGGCCAGCTCCAGACGCAGCGAGCCGGACACCTTCTTCATGCCCTTGGTCTGCGCGGCGCCACCGACACGGGACACCGAGATGCCGACGTTGATGGCGGGACGGACACCCTTGTTGAACAGGTCCGACTCGAGGAACACCTGACCGTCGGTGATGGAGATGACGTTGGTCGGGATGTACGCCGAGACGTCGTTGGCCTTGGTCTCGATAATCGGCAGCGCGGTCAGCGAGCCTCCACCCAGCGCGTCGGACAGCTTGGCCGAACGCTCCAGCAGGCGGGAGTGCAGGTAGAAGACGTCACCGGGGTATGCCTCACGTCCCGGCGGGCGGCGCAGCAGCAGCGAGATGGCGCGGTACGCCTCGGCCTGCTTGGTCAGGTCGTCGAACACGACCAGGACGTGCTTGCCCTGGTACATCCAGTGCTGACCGATGGCGGAGCCGGTGTAGGGGGCGAGCCACTTGAAACCGGCGGAGTCGGAGGCCGGGGCGGCGACGATGGTGGTGTACTCCATCGCGCCCTGCTCCTCGAGGGCAGCCTTGACGCCCGCGATGGTGGAACCCTTCTGGCCGATCGCGACGTAGATGCAGCGAACCTGCTGCTTCTCGTCGCCGGTCTCCCAGTTGGCCTTCTGGTTCAGGATCGCGTCGATGCAGACGGCGGTCTTGCCCGTCTTACGGTCGCCGATGACGAGCTGACGCTGTCCGCGGCCGATCGGGGTCATCGCGTCGATGGCCTTGATGCCGGTCTGCAGCGGCTCCTCGACGGGCTGACGCTCGAGGACCGAGGCAGCCTGCAGCTCGAGGGCGCGGGTCTCGTCGCTCGCGATCTCGCCCAGGCCGTCGATCGGCTGGCCGAGCGGGTTGATGACGCGGCCGAGGAAGGCGTCGCCGACGGGCACCGACAGCACGTCGCCGGTCCGCTTGACTTCCTGGCCTTCCTGGATGTTCTCGTAATCGCCCAGGATGACGGCACCGATCTCGGTGGCATCCAGGTTGAGCGCGACGCCCAGAATTCCGCCGGGGAACTCCAGCAGTTCGTTGGCCATCGCCGAAGGCAGGCCACTGACGTGCGCGATGCCGTCGCTGGTGTCGGTCACGACGCCGACCTCTTCGCGGGAGGCCTCCGGGGAGTAGCTCGCGGTGTAGTTCTCGATCGCGCTACGGATCTCGTCGGAGGAGATCGTCAGCTCCGCCATGTTTTTCCTGCTCTCGGTGTCTGGTCTTCGAAAAGATCTGGGGTATGGGGTTCGGTTGCGGACTACTTGAGGGACTTCCGCAACGCTGCGAGACGTCCCGCTCCGCTGCCGTCGATCACCTCGTCGCCCACCCGGACGACCAAGCCGCTGAGGAGTTCAGGATCGACCTCCACGTGAACCGTCACCGGCTTCCCGTAGGTACGGGTGAGGGTGGCGGTCAGCCGATCCGACTGCTCACTGGACAGCGGTGCAGCGCTGCGCACCTTGGCGACAACCGCCTTCCGCTGTGCTGCTGCCAGATTCGACAGTTCGTCGAAGGCGTCCGCGGGTGCGGAGTTCTTCAACCGGCCCACTGCCTGGGTCGCCAATGCCTCGGAGACAGCGGTGACCTTGCCGTACAGCAGCTTGGAGAGCAGGTCACGCTTGCCCTTCGCCGGTACGGAACGGTCGGACAGTGACTGCTCGAGCTTCGGGTCACCGGCAACGATGCGGCCGAGGCGGAAGAGCTCGTCCTCGACGGCGTCGAGCTGTCCCTGATCGGCCGCTGCCTTCAGCAGCGATTCCCGACCGAGGAGCACCAGCGAGTTGAGCAGGTCGGAGGTGACGGACCAGTCCTGGCCCGCCGCCGACTTCACGACGGCGAGGGTCTCGGCCGAGACCTTGCTGCCGAACACCCGCTCGGCCAGACCTTCGCGAACGCTCCCGGTCGTCGAGGTGTCCGACAGGGCACTCCGGAGAGTGCGCTGCTCGTCCAGGATCTCGACGACCGAGAACAGCTCGGCCCCGATCTGGGCCGCGGCCGCTGTGGCTGCTCCGGCAGAGACGGATCCCAAGGCCGAAGACAACGCAGCACGGGTCTGCGTCAAGGCCTCACGGCTCGCTGCGTACATGGTGCTCACTTCCCTGCTGCGGAATTTGCGCCGATGGAGTCGAGCTCGTTCAGGAATCGATCGACGGTGCCGGCCCGCTTCACGTCGTCGGCGAGGGACTCACCGATGAGCTTCTCCGCGAGGTCGACCGCGGTGCGGCCGAGATCGGCGCGCAGTTCGGTGACGATCTGCTGACGCTGCGCAACCAGCTGGTTGTTGCCGGCGGCCACGATGCGGTCGCTTTCTTCCTGAGCCTGTGCCTTCATTTCGGCGATGATCTGCTGCCCCTGGGTGCGCGCGTCCTCACGGATCTGCGCAGCCTCGGTGCGAGCTTCGGCGAGCTGAGCGCGGTACTGCTCGAGCGCCGCCTTCGCTTCGGCCTGGGCCTCTTCGGCCCGCTTGATGCCGCCGTCGATCTGCTCGGTTCGCTCGGCAAGGACCTTCTGGAACATCGGAAGGACGTACTTCCAGAAGACGAAACCAACGATGACCAGGCAGACGATCGACCAAACGATGTCATACGTCGCGGGGAGGAGAGGGTTGTGGCTCTCTTCCTCTGCCGCGAGCAATGCGATGTTGGCTGCCATGTGACGGTCTTAGAAAATGAAGCCGGCGACGAGGCCGATCAGCGCGAGGGCTTCGGTGAAGGCGATACCGAGGAACATCGTGGTACGAACCTGTCCGGCCATCTCGGGCTGGCGGACCATGCCCTCGATCGCCTTACCGACAACGATGCCCACGCCGATGCCGGGGCCGATCGCGGCGAGGCCGTAGCCGATGGCTCCGAAGCCCTTCGCCGTGGTGGTGGTCTCGACCGCTTCCTGTGCCAGGTACGCGAGGCTCATGGTGTTTCGTTCCCTTTCTGTTGACCTCCACCGTGTTCGGCGAGGCTCAGTTCTTGGTGTAGCTGGTCGTGAAGCTTTGTGGTGCTCAGTGCGAATCCGCGTGCAGCGCCAGATCGATGTACACCGACGTGAGCAGCGCGAAAACGTAGGCCTGCAGGAAGATCACCAGCAGTTCGAAGAAGGTGAATGCAATGCCGGCGGCAAGCGAGGCCACACCGAACACGGCCTGGAACCCACCGGAGACGAAGAAGAAGTACTGGGTGGCGCTGAAGAACAGCACCAGCAGGATGTGGCCGGCCAGCATGTTGGCCATGAGACGAACCATGAGCGTGAACGGCCGGAGGACGAACGTCGAGATGAACTCGATCGGCACGAGCAGGAAGTGCAGCGGAAGCGGCACACCCGGGACCACGATGCTGCTCTTCACGTACTTGAAGAAGCCGTACTTCTTGATGCCGACGTAGTTGAACACGATGTACGCCAGGGCGGCGAGCACGAGCGGCATGCCGATTCGCGCGTTCGGCGAGATGTTGATGAAGGGGATGATGCTGCCGAGGTTGCTGGCGAGCACCAGGAAGAAGATGGTGGTGATGACCGGCAGGAAGCGCTTGCCCTGCTCCTTGCCGAGAATTTCTTCCGCGATGTTGATCCGGACGAAGTCGAGCGCGATCTCGCCGATGTTCTGGACACCGCGAGGAATGATCTTCGGGCTGCGCATCGCGATGACGAAGAAGAGCATCATCAGCGCGGACAGCAGGATGCGAACCAGCATCAGGCGGTCGAGTTCGAACGGAGTCCCTTCGAACAGGACCGCGGGCGGGAAGAAGTCGTTCAGGGAAGGCGCGTGGAATTCTTCCGCGGCCACGTTGATGACGCTCAGCGTTCTCTCCCGTAGTCGGTCCGCAGCCTTCGTTGACTGCGGTTCGATCGGACATTGACGATCAAACAAGTCGACAAGCTCGACTCGCGTATTCGTCAGCTGCTGCGGACTGTTCGAGTCCAGCGTCTGTCGGTGTCGGCGACTCTCGTCGACTCGGCGGCCCTGGAAGTGCGGCCACCTACAAGCATGCAATACCGGCGAGTAACTGACTCGCACTCTCATTGCTCTCGCTTGACCCAGACCTTAGCAAGTCATCTACGACGTTGTGTAGACGGGGTCGGGGTCGATTCAATTTTACTACATCTCGTAGTACTACTTATCGTCCGAATCGGACGATCCACCGTCGTCCGACGGCGTGGGTTCGACGTACGGCGCCTTGGTGCCGAGCACCCCAAACGTTTCCGCTCCGAGCACGATGACCAGCGAAAGCACCATGACCAGCACCAATGCCGTCTTGTCGTAGAAGTCGAGCGGTTTGAGGACGGCGAGGACCGTGATCGCGAGGATCATCTTCAGCAACCAGGTACCGAGCAGTACCGCTCCCGCCGTCAGCGCCGGGAGCTTCGCGGTGAACAGCACACCGAGCGCGGTGCACAGGATGAACCCTCCCCCGACGGCCGCACCGAGAAGTGCCCCGTACAGGCCGGGCTTGCCCGCGACGAGAAACGCGACGATCGAACCGACCACTGCCAGCACGATCAGCCCGAGAACTCCGTAGCGGACGGCAGCCCGCAACGACGCGGTGTGATCAGGGGCGGAGGCAGGGGTGAACGTCACGGTCGCCAAGGGTAGTGGATCTTCGCCGGTCCGCGGCAACCCTCCTGTCAGCCCCGGCGGTCGTGCTGCTGTCCGCGAATCGACGGGACAGCCGTCACGACCAGCGCGAACACGAGGCCTCCCGCCACCAGGAGCACGACGACGCGACGGTCGAACAGGGCCGAACCGACCGCGCCGAACGCCAGCACACCGACCCACAAGTAGATGAGCAGCACGACTCGACGATGCGAGTGCCCGATCTGCAGGAGCCGGTGGTGCAGGTGCATCTTGTCGGGGCTGAACGGGCTCACCCCGGCGCGGGTTCGCCGGACCACAGCCAGCAACAGGTCGAGGATCGGAATGAACATGACCGCACCGACCAGCAACAGCGGAGACAGCAGACCGAGCAGGTCGCGGGTGCCGTACGCGGTCAACGGAATGCGACCGGACGCGCTGGTGGAGATGGCGGCGAGCATCAGCCCGATCAGCATGGAGCCGGAGTCACCCATGAAGATCTTGGCGGGCTGGAAGTTGTGCGGAAGGAATCCGAGACACGCACCCGCCAGCGCGGCGGCGATCAGAGCGGGCGGATAGGCGCTGACGTCGCCACCCTGATCGTGCAGAAGCCCCACCGAAAACACGCAGATCGCCAGCGAGGAGATCAGGCCGAGGCCCGCGGCGAGGCCGTCGAGGCCGTCGACGAAGTTCATGGCGTTCACCATCACCACCGCGACACCCACGGTGACGAGACCGGCCTGGAGCTGGTCGAGGATGACCGTGCTGCCGTCCCCGAACGGCATGTAGACGATGAACCAGCTCACACCCATCACGACGAGGATCCCGGCCGCGGTGACCTGGCCGACGAACTTCGTGAGCGCGTCCAGGCCCCAGCGGTCGTCGACGACGCCCACCAGCACGATCACGAATCCCGAGACCAGGGCCGCGGGGATGTCGGAGGTGAACTCGAAACCCCTGGTGAGCGCCGGTAGCTGTTGCGCGAACAACAACGCGACGAGCATGCCGAGATACATACCGACCCCGCCGAGGCGCGGAGTCGGGGTGACGTGGACGTCCCGGTCCCGCGGCACCGCCACCGCGCCGAACCGCAGCGCGAACAGCCGCACGGCTCCGGTGGCGAGGTAGGTCACCACCGCGGCCGTGAAGAGGACGAGCAGGAGTTCACGCAGCGGGACACCCGCGCCCCCACCTGCTTGGGCCAGCACCACGCCGGCCGACTCGGCAGCACTCACTGGGCGGACAGACTCTCCGCCGTCACTCCGAGCACGTCGGCGACATCGCCGGTGGGCACTGCGCCCACACGCAGGATCCGCGGGGCCGCGCCGGTGAGGTCGACGATGGTCGAGGCCTGCCCCTGTTCCGCCCGGCCACCGTCGAGATACACGCTCGCCGATCCGCCGAGTTGCTCCCGGGCTTCCTCCACCGTCGTGGCGGGCGGGCGCCCGGAGACGTTCGCACTCGACACCGCGAGCGGTCCGACCTCACGCAGCAGTTCGAGGGCGACCGGATGCAGCGGCATGCGCAGCATCACCGTGCCCCGGGTGTCGCCGAGGTCCCACGCCAGCGAAGGCGCTTGTTCCACAACGAGACTCAGCCCGCCGGGCCAGAACGCCCGGATGAGGTCGCGCGCCTGCGGGCGCACGCTGTACACCAGGCCGTCGATCGTGTTCCATGAACCGACCAGCACCGGCACCGGCATGTCGCGACCGCGCCCCTTGGCCCGCAGGAGGGCAGCGACGGCCTCGCTGTCGAAGGCGTCCGCGCCGATTCCGTACAGGGTGTCCGTGGGGAGCACGACGAGACGCCCGGCCTTCAGCGCATTCTTGGCCGCACTCAGTCCGGCGGAGCGTGAATCGGGAAGGCCACAGTCGTAAACGGTACTCACCGGTTCATTCTTTCACCCTCGGATTCGGCCCCTGCACGCTGCGCCTCGATATCCGTTGCGACGCGGCGGGCCACGACGAAGCGCGGCTTCCCTGCCAGGTCCGGGTGCTCCGCGACCTCGCCGAACACCCGGCGGGACGCGAACAGTGCCGCCACGTCGGACCCGTTCGAGTCGTCGTGCTCGATTCCCACCGCTCCCCCGATGCGCAGCCAGCGCGCGACGTTCGAGATCATCGGCTTGATGACGGACAGACCGTCCGGTCCGGCGAACAACGCGCTGTGCGGATCGTGGTCGGCGACTTCGGGTTCGAGTTCGACGCCCTCGGGGATGTACGGCGGATTCGCGACGATCAGGTCGACCCCGCCCTCGAGTCCGGCGAGCAACGTCCGGTCGGTCACGTCGCCCTGGTACAGCCGGATCGGCGCGTCACCTGCCTGTTCACGGGCGTCGGCGTTGCGCCGGGCCCACGCGAGAGCATGCGGTTCCAATTCGACGGCGTGCACGACGGCGTCGGGGCGGGCGTTGGCGATCGCCAGCGCGAGCGCGCCCGACCCGGTGCACAGGTCGAGGACAACCGGCGGATGCTGATCGCAGCTTCCGAGGAACGCGAGCGCCCACCCGAGCAGCAGTTCCGTCTCGGGGCGCGGCACGAAAACGCCGGGGCCGACCTCGATGTCGATGTCTCCCATCGCGGCCGTACCGAGGATGTACTGCAACGGAATCCGTTTGGCCCGCTGATCGACCATCTTCTTGTAGGCGTCGATCACCGACTCGTCGACGAGCGGGACGAGCCCGAGCCGGGTCCGCTCCACCCCCAGCAGGTGTGCCGCGAGCAGTTCGGCGTCCGCACGGGAGCTACGCACCCCGGCCTCGTCGAGTTGCGCGGTTGCGTCGATCAGGGCCAGGCGAAGAGGAAGGCGACTCACAGGTACAGACTGCCACGCGGCCCGCCGTCCGGTGGCGCGGTCCCGGCTTCGCGGCTACTCCGCGGCGAGCCTCGCCTCACGGTCCGACTTGCCGAGCGCGTCGAGGAGGGCGTCGAGTTCGCCGTCGAGGACCGCGTCCAGGTTGTGGGACTTGAATCCGATCCGGTGATCGGTGATGCGGTTCTCCGGGAAGTTGTAGGTGCGGATCCGCTCGGAGCGGTCGACGGTGCGCACCTGGCTCTGCCTGCCCGCCGACGCCTCCGCATCCGCGGCCTCCTCCGCCGCAGCCTGCAGCCGGGCGGCGAGCACCTGCATGGCGCGGGCCTTGTTCTGCAACTGCGAGCGTTCGTTCTGACAGGTCACGACGATGCCGGTGGGCAGGTGCGTGATCCGGACCGCGGAGTCGGTGGTGTTGACACCCTGACCGCCCTTGCCCGAGGAGCGGTAGACGTCGATGCGCAGATCGGTTTCGTCGATCTGCACCTCCTCCACCTCTTCCGGTTCCGGGTAGATGAGGACACCGGCGGCGGACGTGTGGACACGTCCCTGCGATTCCGTCACGGGCACGCGCTGCACACGGTGGACGCCGCCCTCGAACTTCAGCCGCGCCCAGACCCCGTCACGCACGTCACCCTTCGACTTGATCGACAGCGTCGCGTCCTTGTATCCGCCGAGGTCGGAGACGGTCGCGTCGAGGATCTCGACGCGCCAGCCGTGACGCTCGGCGTACCGGACGTACATCCGGGCCAGGTCGGAGGCGAACAGCGCGGATTCCTCGCCGCCCTCGCCCGACTTCACCTCGAGCACGACGTCGTCACCGTCGTGCGGGTCGCGGGGGGCCAGAAGGTCGGTGAGGGTCTTGTCCAGTTCGAGTACCTGCTCCTCGAGGGCGGGCACCTCGGCGGCGAAGCTGGAGTCGTCGGCAGCGAGTTCACGCGCCGCGTCCAGATCGTCCTGCGCCGACTTGAGCCTGGTGTAGGTCGCCATGATCGGCGCGAGCTCGGCGAATCGCTTGCCCGCCTTGCGGGCCGCGGACGCATCGTTGTGCAGGGCCGGGTCCGCCAACTGCTGCTCCAGGCCGGCATGTTCGGCCAGGATGTCGTCGATGGCCGAAGGCTGGGTGGTCCCTGCCATGATTCGCTCCGCTCTGCGTTCTTCTCGGGAATGGGCACAAAAAAGCCGACGCCCGGCCTGCAATTATCGCAGGACGGGCGTCGGCGGAACAGCTAGGACTCTGCAGATTCCTTGGCTGCGCCCTTGCCGGCACGCTTGCCGTAGCGAGCCTCGAAGCGGGCGACACGTCCACCGGTGTCGAGGATCTTCTGCTTGCCGGTGTAGAACGGGTGGCACTGCGAGCAGACCTCGACGTTGATACGCCCGGTCTCCTTGGTGCTGTGGGTCTCGAAGGTGTTGCCGCAACCACAGACCACGGTGGTGGCCACGTAATTGGGGTGAATGCCTGACTTCATGGTGTCCCTTTCAATGGTCGCCGGGTCGCCTTCGCCGTTCGAAGACGTGAACCGGAACCGGACTCAGCCGCTCAGTATGCCAGATCGCAGGTTCGCGATCCCAATCGGCATTTGTGCTTGCGGTGTGGTCAACGCGGGTGGTCCGCGTTTTGTTCCACGGTGATTCCGGGGGAAACAACGGGGCCCGGCGACCGAAGTCGCCGGGCCCCGCTTCGGGTCGATGATCAGTCGTCGATCGCGCCCGGAGCAGTCTTCGACACCTGCATGAGGAACTCGAGGTTGCTCTTGCTCTTCTTGAGCCGGTCGATCAGCAGATCGATGGCCTGGTGCGAATCGAGTCCGGAGAGCACGCGCCGGAGCTTGTGCAGCACCGCGGCCTCGTCCGGGCTGAGCAGCAGCTCGTCCTTACGTGTGCCCGAGGGGTTCACGTCCACGGCCGGGAACACGCGGCGTTCCGCGATCTTGCGATCGAGCTTCAGCTCGGCGTTACCGGTGCCCTTGAACTCCTCGAAGATCACGGTGTCGCCGGTGGAACCGGTCTCGACCATGGCCGTCGCGATGATCGTCAGCGAACCGCCGTTCTCGATGTTGCGCGCAGCACCGAGGAAACGCTTCGGCGGATACAGCGCGGTCGAGTCGACACCACCGGACAGGATGCGTCCCGACGCCGGCGACGAGTTGTTGTACGCACGGCCGAGGCGGGTGATCGAGTCGAGGAGGACGACGACGTCCTTACCCGCCTCCACCAGGCGCTTCGCGCGCTCGATGGCGAGCTCGGCGACCGAGGTGTGGTCTCCCGGCGGACGGTCGAAGGTCGAGGAGATGACCTCGCCCTTCACCGAACGCTGCATGTCGGTGACCTCTTCGGGACGCTCGTCGACCAGCACGACCATGAGGTAGCACTCGGGGTTGTTGGTCGCGATGGCGTTCGCGATGGCCTGCAGAACGCTGGTCTTACCGGCCTTCGGCGGGCTCACGATCAGCGCTCGCTGTCCCTTGCCGATCGGCATCACCAGGTCGATGACACGCGTCGTCAGGATGTTCGGCGTCGTCTCCAGACGCAGCCGCTGGTTCGGGTACAGCGGGGTGAGCTTGCCGAACTCGGGGCGCTTCTTGGCCGCTTCGACATCGCCGCCGTTGACGGTGTCGATACGGACCAGCGGGTTGAACTTCTGCCGCTGGTTGCCCTGGTCGCCCTCGCGGCCCACCCTGACGGCGCCGGTGATGGCGTCGCCGCGACGGAGACCGTTCTTGCGGATCAGGTTCATCGACACGTAGACGTCGTTCGGTCCGGCCAGGTAGCCGGAGGTCCGCACGAACGCGTAGTTGTCGAGGACGTCCAGGATGCCCGCGACCGGCTGCAGGACGTCGTCCTCGCGGATCTCGGTCTCGCGGGCGTCACCGCCGCCGCCTTCACCGCGGTCGCGTCCACGACGACGTTCGCGGAAGCGGCGTCCGCGGCGTCCGCGACCGCCTTCCTCGTCGTCGCCGGGCCGGTTGTCGTTGGTGCGCGGTCCGTTGCCACCCTGGCCGCGGTCGCCGCGGTTGTCACGATCCCCCCGGTCGCCGCGTTCGCCCCGGTCACCGCGGGTCTCGCCACGATCACCACGGGTATCGCCGCGCTCACGCCGGTTGCGGTCGCCGCCCTGCTCGCCGGAGCCGTCCTGCTTGGCCGGCTTCTCGGCGGCGTCCTGACGGTCTTCGGCCTGCTTGCGCTCGGCCTGCTGCGTGTCGGTGGCAGTCGCCGAGGCGGTGTCCTGGGCGTTTCCGCCCTGGTCACCCGGCTCGGGAGCGCCCGCCCGACGTGCGGAGCCCCGGCGCTGGCGGCCACGACGTCCGCCTTCGGCGGTGTCGGTGTCGGCGGCGGCGCCGTCGCCCGTCGCGGTTTCGGCCGTCTTGGGCTCGGCGGCCTTCTCGGCGGGCTCCGCCTGCGGAGTCACTTCGAGTTCGGTTTGAGCGGACTGTTCGCGCTTTGCGCGCGTTGCCCGGGTCCGAGGAGCGGTTTCGGTCGCGGCAGCGGCCGGGGCCGCAGAGCCGCCCTGACGCTCCTTGATCGCGGCGATCAGGTCGCCCTTGCGCATCCCCGAAATGCCCTTGATGCCCAGCTCACCTGCGAGAGAGCGGAGCTCGGTGAGCACCATTCCGGACAGCCCGGCACCTCGGCGCGCGTCGGCGCGCTTTGTGGAGGCCGTCACTGATGACGCCTGTGTAGAGTCGCCTGCCTGCGCGCCAACGGTATCCACCGAGGAGGCGCGCACAGGAGCGGCGATGAGGTCCGTATCGGTCACGGAGGTCCTTTCCTTCCCTCACTCGCGCTGCGCTGAGTCGAGGGTTCGTCCCGTAATTCGGTTTCGAGTACCGAATTCGGATGTGCCGTACGTAGTTGCATGTGAAGAACTGCCGGCTTGCCCGCCATCACATCACCCTTGAAACAGGCGCGTACTCGCAATCCCTACACGACAGATAGTGCGGAGGATCGTGCCAGGAGCCGTCAACCCCGATTGACCTGGAGTAATTGCCCTGGTGAAGCACCGGCGTCTGATGCGCACGATGTACGGACAGTGCCCAGGATAGCTGTGAACGCCCGTAGGGGCAAGGAGACGCCCCTACGGCGTGTCAGCTGGTCCGGACGCCGTCGGCTACGTCCAGTTCGAGAACCTGCAACCCCTCGGCCTCGGCCTGTGCTCGAAGTTCCACGGGGAAAGGCTCCGTGGTCAATGCGAGGACGGTCGGTCCGGCTCCCGAGACGGTGGCGGCGATACCCGCCTTCCGGAGGACGGCGATCCATCGCGTCGTCAGCGGAAGGGCCGGAGCGCGCTGCGTCTGATGCAGTCGATCCTCAGTGGCCGCCATGAGGAGGTCGGGACGCTCTGTGAGCGCGACCACAGCGAGGGCGCCGCGGCTGACGTTGAACGCGGCATCCCGGTGGGGAACCGTCTCCGGCAACAGACCCCGCGTGTGGGCCGTCGACGAACGCTCCCCCGGAACCAGAGCGACGACCCGGATCGCGGGGTGCACCTTCAGCGCGACGGCCGAGTAGATGTCGGTGGCCGCGGGCGCCCCGTCGGCCTGCTCACCCGCGCAGCTCCACGACACGACGGCGCCACCGAGCACGCTCGCCGACGCGTTGTCGGGGTGCCCTTCGAATTCGGACGACAGCTGGACGAGCTGATCGAGCGACAGCCCGAGTTCGGGGTCGAGCTTGATTGCGAGGCCGTTCGCGGCCGCCAGCCCGCCGACGACAGCGGAGGCGGACGACCCCAGACCACGCGAATGGGGTATCACGTTGCGGCACACCACATCCAGACCGTCAGCCCACACGCCGGCCGATTCCAGGCCGCGTTCGATCGCCCGGACCACGAGATGGGACGGACCCCACGGCACGTCGTCGGCACCCTCGCCCTCGACCCGGATGTTCAGCCCCGAAGCCGTGGTCGTCACGGTGATCTCGTCGTACAGTCCGAGCGCGATGCCCAGCGTGTCGAAACCCGGGCCGAGGTTGGCGCTCGACGCAGGCACGCGGGCGGTCACGGTGAGGCCCGCGGGGAGGGTCTGTGTCATGGCGGCGGTCTGGTCCTGCGGCGTGGTGGGCGTGGGAGCCCCCACTACGCCAGCTCGAGGGCCGAGGCGACAGCGACAGGGTCGACCGGGATCGGTTGGACCTCAGGCATACCCGCCAACGCCGTGTCGGGGTCCTTGAGGCCGTTACCGGTGACCGTGCAGACGACGGTCAGCCCGGAGTCCAGCCAGCCCTCCTTGCGGGCGGCGAGCAGGCCCGCGACGCTCGCGGCCGACGCGGGTTCGACGAAGACCCCTTCGGTCCTGGCGATCAGCCGGTACGCCTCGAGGATCTCGTCGTCCGTGGCGGCCCGGAAGGCGCCGTGCGACTCTTCCTTGGCGGCGACAGCGCCGTTCCAGGAAGCGGGCGAGCCGATGCGGATCGCGGTCGCGATGGTCTCCGGGTCCTTCACCGGCGCACCGTGGACGAGCGGCGCCGCGCCCGCGGCCTGCACGCCGAGCATGCGGGGCTTCACGCTGGTGAGGCCGTCCGCGTAGTACTCGGAGTACCCGCGCCAGTAGGCGGTGATGTTGCCGGCGTTGCCGACCGGGAGGGCGTGCACGTCGGGGGCCTTGCCGAGGGCGTCGCAGATCTCGAACGCCGCGGTCTTCTGACCCTCGATGCGGACGGGGTTGACCGAGTTCACGAGCCCGATCGTGGGGAATTCCGCGGTGGTCTTGCGGGCCAGTTCGAGGCAGTCGTCGAAGTTGCCCTGCACCTGGATGATCCGCGCACCGTGCATGACGGCCTGCGCGAGCTTGCCCATCGCGATCTTGCCCTGCGGCACCAGCACGGCGCACGTCATCTTCGCCTTGGCGGCGTACGCGGCCGCGGAAGCGGACGTGTTACCCGTGGACGCGCACAGGACGGCCTGCTGGCCGCGGGCCAGCGCATCGGTCACGGCCATCGTCATGCCGCGATCCTTGAACGAACCGGTGGGGTTGAGCCCCTCGACCTTCAGGTAGACGTCGCAGCCGGTGATCTCCGAGAGGTGCCCGGCGGGCAGCAACGGGGTGCCGCCCTCGCGCAGGGTGACCGTCTTCCAGTTCGGCCCGATGGCGAGGCGGTCGCGGTAAGCCTCGATCAGCCCCGGCCAGGGGGTGTGAACGGGATTACGGGTGCCGGTCATTGTTCGGTGCCTTCCAGTCGCAGCACGCTGGTCACAGCGGTGACGAATTCGAGTTTGCTCAGGGCCTCAACGGTTTCCGACAGGGCAGAATCCGTCGCGACGTGGGTCACGACGACGAGGCGGGCGCCGTCGCCGGCACCTTCCTGCCGCACGGTCGAGATGCTGACGCCGTGCTGCGAGAATTCGGCAGCCACCGCCGACAGGACCCCGGCCTTGTCCGCCACCTGCATGTTGACGTAATAGCGGGTGGGGATGTCGCCGATCGGCGCGATCTTGAGCTTGGCGTACTTGGACTCGCGCGGTCCGCGGCCACCGTTCACCTTGTTACGCGCGGCCATCACCAGGTCGCCCATCACGGCCGACGCGGTGGGGGCGCCGCCGGCGCCCTGACCGTAGAACATCAGGCGCCCGGCGTTCTCCGCCTCGACGACGACCGCGTTGAACGCACCGTTGACCGAGGCCAGCGGGTGCTCCAGCGGCACGAGCGCCGGGTAGACCCGCGCGGAGATCCGCTCCTTGCCCTCGGGGGTGGTGATCCGCTCGCAGATGGACAGCAGCTTGATCGTGCAGTCGAGGGCGCGAGCCGAGGTCAGGTCGGCAGCGGTGATCTTGGAGATACCCTCGCGGTACACGTCGGCGGCGGTGACCCGGGTGTGGAACGCGATCGACGCGAGGATGGCAGCCTTGGCCGCGGCGTCGTAGCCCTCCACGTCGGCGGTCGGATCGGCCTCGGCGTATCCCAGGCGTCCGGCCTCGGCGAGGGTCGCGGCGTAGTCGGCGCCGGTCTCGTCCATCGCCGACAGGATGAAGTTGGTAGTCCCGTTCACGATTCCGGCGACCTTGTTCACCCGGTCGCCGGCGAGCGACTGGATGAGCGGGCGGATCACGGGGATCGCACCGGCAACGGCGGCCTCGAAGTAGAGATCGACGTTGTGCAGTTCCGCGGCCTCGGCCAGTTCACCGGTGTGATCGGCGAGGAGGGCCTTGTTCGCGGTGACGACGGACTTGCCGGAGTTCAGCGCCGAGAGAATCAGCTTGCGGGGCAGATCCATGCCCCCGATGACCTCGACGACCAGGTCGACGTCGTCGCGGGCCACGAGGGACTCCGCGTCGGTGGTCTGCAACTCCTCGGGAATTCCGCGGTCCTTGCCGGGGCGGCGGACGGCCACTCCACGCAGTTCCAGCGGGGCGCCGACGCGAGCCTCGAGGTCTTCGCTGTGCTCCCGCAGGATGCGCACGACCTCACTCCCGACGTTGCCGAGGCCGAGGACGGCCACACCGATAGCGCGATGCGCCGATTCGCTCGTCACTCTTGTACCTCCAAGCTCAACAGGTCTTCCACGGTTTCCCTCCGGAGGATCACGCGCGACTGTCCGTCGCGCACCGCCACCACGGCAGGGCGGGCGAGCAGGTTGTACCTGCTCGACATCGAATAGCAGTATGCACCGGTGGCCGCGACGGCGAGCAAGTCGCCGGCGTCGATGTCCTCGGGCATCCAGGTGTCGCGGATCACGATGTCACCGGACTCGCAGTGCTTGCCGACGACCCGGGACACCACCGGCGCCGCGTCGCTGACCCGCGAGACCAGTTTGGCCTCGTACTCCGCCTGGTACAGCGCGGTGCGGATGTTGTCGCTCATTCCGCCGTCGACGCTGACGTACCGGCGGGTGAGGTTGCTGCCGACGGTGACGTCCTTGATGGTGCCGACCTCGTACAGCGTGACCGTACCCGGTCCGGCGATCGCGCGGCCGGGTTCGACGGCCAGCGTGGGCTCGGGCAGACCGGCGAGCGCCGACTCGTGGCGCACGATGTCGCCGAGTTTGGCGGCGAGCTGGTCGACGGGCGGCGGGTCGTCGGTGGGGACGTAGGAGATTCCCATGCCGCCGCCGAGATCGATGATCGAGATCTGGGCGGTCTTGTCGACGCCGAATTCCGCGACGACGTCCCGCAGGAGCCCGATCACGCGGTGCGCGGCCACCTCGAAGCCGTCGACGTCGAAGATCTGCGAGCCGATGTGACTGTGGAGACCGACAAGTCGCAGGTTGTCTGCGGCGAAGACCCGCCGGACCGCGTCGATCGCCTTACCGCCCGCGAGCGAGAACCCGAACTTCTGATCCTCGTGGGCGGTGGAGATGAACTCGTGGGTGTGCGCCTCGACTCCGACCGTCACGCGGATCAGGACGTCCTGCACCACACCGGCTTCGGCGGCCACCTTGTCGAGGCGGTCGATCTCCGTGGCGGAGTCGAGCACGATGTGCCCGACCCCGGCCGACACGGCGGCGTTGAGCTCGGCGACCGATTTGTTGTTGCCGTGCATGGCAATTCGCCCCGCAGGGAACCCGGCGTGCAGCGCGACCGCGAGTTCGCCGCCCGAAGCGACGTCGAGGGACAGGCCCTCGTCGGCGACCCAGCGGGCGATCTCGCCGCACAGGAACGCCTTGGATGCGTAGTGGACCTTGGCCGCCGGGCCGAACGCACGGGCCATGTCGCGGCAGCGGGACCGGAAGTCGTCCTCGTCGACGACGAACAGTGGGGTGCCGTACTTCTCGGCGAGTTCGGTGACCGGGATGCCGGCCAGGCTCACGACTCCGTCGTCGGCGCGGCGCGCGTTGCGCGGCCACACGTCCGGAGACAGAGCGGCGAACGCGGCCGCATCGGCGGGACGTTCGGGCAGACCGGGCGCGTGCAGTTGCTCGGCGTGCTTGGGACCGGCGGGGTGCGCGTTCACATCTGCTCCGGTGCGCTGACGCCGAGCAGGGCGAGACCGTTGGCCAGGACCTGACGGGACGCGTCGCACAGGGCCAGGCGCGCGATGTGCAGCGGGCCGACCTCCTCGTCGCCCTGGGGCAGGATGCGGCAGGCACCGTAGAACCGGTGGTAGGCACCGGCCAGCTCCTCGAGATACCGCGCGATGCGGTGCGGCTCACGTAGATTCGCGGCGCTGGTCACGACCCGCGGGTACTCGCCGAGGGTGCGGATCAGATCGCCTTCCTGCTCCGCGATCAGCAGCGAGAAGTCGGGATCCGTGACGGCGATGCCGAGGTCGGCGGCGTTGCGGGCGATGGCCGACAGCCGGGCGTGCGCGTACTGCACGTAGTACACCGGGTTCTCGTTTCCGGTGCTCGTCCACAGCTCGAGGTCGATGTCGATGCTCGAATCCACCGAGGACCGGATCATGGCGTACCGCGACGCGTCGACGCCGATCGCCTCGACCAGGTCGTCCAGGGTGATGACGGTGCCGGCGCGCTTGCTCATCTTCACCGCGACACCGTCGCGGACCAGGTTCACCATCTGGCCGATGAGCACCTCGACGGTGTCGGGGTCGTCGCCGAACGCGGCCGCGGCCGCCTTGAGCCGGCCGATGTACCCGTGGTGGTCCGCGCCGAGCATGTAGATGCACAGGTCGAAGCCGCGGGAGCGCTTGTCCTGGAAGTAGGCGATGTCACCGGCGATGTACGCCGCGTTGCCGTCGCTCTTGATGACGACCCGGTCCTTGTCGTCGCCGAAGTCGGTGCTCTTGAGCCACCAGGCGCCGTCCTCCTGGAAGAGGTTGCCGGAATCCTTCAGCGTCTCTACGGCCTTCTCCACCGCGCCGGACTCGAACAGCGAGTTCTCGTGGAAGTAGACGTCGAAGTCGACGCCGAACTCGTGCAGGGTGCGTTTGATGTGCGCGAACATCAGGTCCACGCCGATGGACCGGAACACTTCCTGCTGCTCGCCCGCGGGCAGGTCCAGCACGTCGGGACGCTGCTGCTGCACCTGGGCGGCGATGTCGGCGATGTAGGCGCCCGCGTATCCGTCCTCGGGGGCGGGCTCCCCCTTGGCGGCGGCGATCAGCGAGCGGGAGAACCGGTCGATCTGGGCGCCGTGGTCGTTGAAGTAGTACTCGCGGGTGACCGCCGCGCCCTGGGTCGACAGGATGCGGCCCAGCGCGTCGCCCACCGCGGCCCAGCGGGTTCCACCGAGGTGGATGGGGCCGGTGGGGTTCGCGGACACGAACTCGAGGTTGATCTTCTTGCCGTCGAGAGTGTGACCCGCCCCGAAGGCGGCACCCGCCTCGAGGATCTTCGCGACGATCGCGCCCTGCGCGTCGGCGGCCAGGCGGATGTTGAGGAAGCCCGGGCCCGCGATGTCGGCGCTGTCGATGCCCTCGGCGGCGGTCAGCGCGTCGGCGAGCCAGCCGGCCAGCTCACGCGGGTTGGTACCGACCTTCTTGGCCACCTGCATCGCGACGTTGGTGGCGTAATCGCCGTGCTCGGGATTGCGCGGACGCTCGACCGTGAGAGTTTCGGGAAGCACGGACACGTCGAGTCCGCGTTCGGCGAGCACTTTCGCGGCGGTTCCGCGGAGCAGTTCGGCAAGGTCAGCTGGAGTCACAGGTATCTATCCTATGGCCAACGCGTCCCGAGCGGTGATCCGGCTTCCCGCGAGTCCCGGCGACCGCCGGCGAGCGTGGGCCCGGCCACTCTCCCAGGTTGCGCTCAGGGTGGGTAAGTAGAGTGGGATCGCCCTGAGTCCCGGCTCTCAGCTCCCGGTCACCGGGGTCGAGCGCCCGTAACCCACACACCGAAAGATCACAATCGATGCCAAGCGGTTCGGAAAGTCGCGGTCCCGATAAGAACTCGGGCGCGAAGTCGGCGAAGGCCATCAAGGCCGCCAAGAAGAAGAGCGGCGGCGCGAAAGTCAAGGGCGGCGCGTCCGCTCCGCGGAACATCCCGTGGCTGACGATCGGCGCCGGAGCGGCCGTTCTCGCACTCGTGGCGGTTCTCGCGATCAACCTGGTTCCCAAGTATCAGGCCAAGGAAGAGGCCGCGAAGTACGCGCCGAGCGCCGAGAACCCCGATCCGTCGGTCAACATCGACGGCGTCGTGAAGGTCGACTATCCGGCAGGCATCCACATCCAGCCGACGCAGCGCGTCGCGTACGACCAGTCGCCGCCGTTCGGCGGCCCGCACGACGCCATCTGGGCGACGTGCACCGGCACGGTCTACCCGAACGCGATCCGCACCGAGAACGCGGTGCACTCGCTCGAGCACGGTGCCGTGTGGATCGCCTACAACCCGGACGAGCTGTCCGCCGACCAGGTCGAGACGCTGAAGGACAAGGTCGACGGCGAGACGTACACGCTGCTGTCGCCGTACCCGGGCCTCGACAGTCCCGTCTCCGTGCAGTCGTGGGGTCACCAGTTGAAGGTGGACAGCGTCGACGACGAGCGAATCGACCAGTTCATCACCGCGCTGCGGATCAACAAGAACACCTATCCCGAGGTCGGCGCGAGCTGCTCGTCCATCCCGGGCTCCGGTTTCGACCCGGACAACCCGCCACCGTTCGACCCGTCCACGCCGGGCGCGGACGCGGTGCCGATGGACGGTGGCGGAATCAGCCCCGACCAGTCGGAATCCGGCGGCGCGGGAGCGCAGCTGCCGAGCGGCATGCAGCTCCCGAGCGACCTGCAACTGCCGTCCGATCTGCAGCAGGCCCCGGCCGAGGGCGGCAATGGCTAGTTCCGCCGATCCCGGGCACGGACCGGAGACCGATTCCGTCGACGAGGCGGCCCCGGCCCGGCCAAGTCAGCGCACAGCGCTGCTGGTCATCGGGCTGATCGGCGCCATCGCCCTCGGATTCGCGCTCGGGTTCCTCGCCCGGCTTCCGCTCGAGGACTCCGGCACCCCGGTTCCCGAGGCCGGTTCCGTCGATGTCGGATTCGCGCAGGACATGAGCGTGCATCACAGCCAGGCGGTGGAGATGTCCGCGATTGCGCTGGCCAATGCCACCGACCCGGCGGTCCGCAGTCTCGCGTACGACATCCTCACCACACAGCAGAACCAGCTCGGACAGATGCAGGGCTGGCTCGCGCTGTGGGATCAGCCGGCCCTGCCGTCCGGCGGCTACATGGGCTGGATGGAATCCGAGCACTCGGACGGTCACACCCACGGGACCGCCGAGAACACGCACATGGAGTCGATGTCGAAGATGCCCGGCATGGCGTCGTCGGAGGACATGGCCGCGTTACGTCAGGCCACCGGCCCGGCCGTCGACGTCCTCTACCTCCAGCTGATGCTGCGGCACCACCAGGGCGGGCTCCCGATGATGGAGTACGCGGCCCAGCACGCGTCGGAAGACGCGGTCCGCAGTCTCGCGCAGACGATGGTGGACACCCAGCAGAGCGAATCGACGGTGATGACGAACATGCTCACCGCGAAGGGCGCCGCGCCCCTGCCGATGAACTGACGTCCGGCGTCACGACCACGTCCAGTCGCGCACCTCGGGCATGTCCTCGAGGTGCGCGACGACGTATTCGCCGTGCCGTTCGAGTTGCCGGAGGCAGTGATCGGCCAACTCCGTGGCACCGGCCGGCTCCCGCCGCGTGCGGCGCAGCGCGGCGAGCGCGAGGTGGTATCGGCTCATCCGGTTGAGCACGACCATGTCGAACGGTGTGGTCGTAGTGCCCTGTTCGCTGAAGCCGCGGACGTGGAAGCGGTCCGGTGCGGGACGTCCGTGTAGCAACTCGTGGACGGCGCGCGAGTACCCGTGGAACGCGAACACCACGTCCGTGTCCGCGGTGAAGAGGTCGAGGAATGTGCGCGCGTCGAATCCGTGCGGGTGCTCGGTCGGCGTGAGCAGCCCCATCAGGTCGACGACATTGACCACCCGGGTGACCAGTTCCGGGGTGTGTTCGCGCAGCAACTGCGCGGCGGCGAGAATTTCCTGGGTCGGGACGTCCCCGGCGGCAGCGAGCACGACATCCGGTTCGGTGCCCGCCGAAGACTCCGTTCCCGCCCACTCCCACACCGACGCCCCGGCCGCGCAGTGCGCGTGCGCCTCCGCAAGGGACAGGTACTGCAGGTGCGGCTGTTTGTCGACCACGACGAGGTTGACGTGATCGGTGCTGCGGAGGCAGTGGTCGGCGATCGAGAGCAGGGTGTTCGAGTCCGGTGGGAGCCACACCCGGACCACATCCGGTGCGAGCGGGATCACGGCGTCGATCATGCCCGGCCCCTGGTGGCTGAACCCGTTGTGGTCGTTGCGCCAGCAGGTGCTGGTGAGCAGGACGTTCAGCGAGGCCACCGGCGCCCGCCACGGCAGATCCACCGCATGCTGCAGCCACTTGGTGTGCTGGACGAGCATCGACACGCTCACCATCGCGAAGGCCTCGTAGCTCGCGAACAGTCCGTGCCGCCCCGACAGCAGGTACCCCTCCAGCCATCCCTCGCAGAGGTGCTCGCTGAGCACCTCCATCACCCGGCCGCGGGCCGCCAGTCCGTCGTCGTAGTCGGTGACCGGCAGCTGCCAGCACCGGTCGGTCACCTCGAAGACGGCGCCCAATCGGTTGCTGGACGTTTCGTCGGGACAGAACAGCCGGAAGTATCCACCGCCGTCTTGTGTGGTGGTGGCGGCATAGAGGTCGCGGAGCAATTCGCCGAGTACCCGGGTGGTCTCGTGGTGGGTGGTGCCGGGTTTCTCGATGGGGAGCGCGTACTTCTCCAGGGGCGGGACGGGAAGATCCGCGCGCAGGCGGCCGCCGTTCGCGTACGGCGACGACCCCATCCTCTTGTCGCCCTGCGGCGCCAGCCGCACCAGGTCCGGCACGAGTGCGCCCGACGAGTCGAACAGTTGGTCCGGGCCGTACGACCGCATCCACTCCTCGAGTTGACGCAGATGCGCCTCGTTGGTGCGGACTCCCGACAGCGGAACCTGATGCGCCCGGTGCGTGCCCTCGACGAGCACGCCGTCGACGGTGCGCGGACCGGTCCAGCCCTTGGGGGTCCGGAGCACGATCGCCGGCCACTTGGCGGCGCTGCGCCGGTCGGCCCGTGCCTCCCGCTGAAGGTCGGAGATCGCGGTATGGGCGTCGGTCAGGGCGCGATGCAGCGCCGGGAAGACCTGCCGCGGATCGTCACCGGAGACGACGACCGGCGCCCACCCCTGACCACCGAGGAACGCTTCGACGTCGGCGTCGCTGCTGCGGCCGTGGACGGTGGGCCCGGCGATCTTCGCACCGTTGACGTGCAGGATCGGCAGCACCGCACCGTCGCGTTCCGGGTTGAGGAATGCGGGCAGTTTCCACGACGCGGACAGCGGTCCCGTCTCCGCCTCCCCGTCTCCGATCACGCACGCCACCAACAGATTCGGGTGGTCGAATGCCGCCCCGGCGGCGTGTGCGAGCGCGTAGCCGAGCTCGCCGCCCTCGTGGATGCTGCCCGGGGTCTGCACACTGACGTGACTCGGGATGCCGCCCGGCGTCGAGAACTGCCGGCACAGCCGGTGGATACCGGCGGCGTCGCGGGACACGCCCGGATACACCTCCGAGTACGTTCCCTCGAGGTACGTGGCGGCGACGAGCGCCGGACCACCGTGACCGGGACCGGTCACGTACAGGCAGTCCGTGTCGGTCCGGCGGATGAGACGGTTCAGCAGCGCGTAGATCATCGACAGCCCCGGGCTCGTCCCCCAGTGCCCGAGCAGCCGGGGTTTGATGTGTTCCGGGCGCAGCGGTTCACGCAGAAGCGTGTTGTCCTGCAGGTAGATCTGCGCAACCGTCAGATAGTTGGCCGCCGCCCACCACCGCAGGTCCGACTCGAGGTCGGCGTCGGAATAGTGCCCGTCGGAGTCCTGCGACCCCGGCTGCCGTACTTCGGTCATTCTCGACCCCTCCCCGAGAGTTCGCGAGCGTCCACGTCCTCCCGACACTAGGCGCGTTCGGGCGTCTACCGGGGCGAGTCCACGAAGTAGGGGGACCGATTTGGTCGATCCCCCTACCTATGCGCTACCATTGGCCAGCCCAATCGGCACACCGGTTTTCCGGTGCGCCCCCGTAGCTCAGGGGATAGAGCGTTCGCCTCCGGAGCGAAAGGCCGCAGGTTCGAATCCTGCCGGGGGCACACGAAAAAGCTGCACCGCCCACGCGGTGCAGCTTTTTTCGTGCGATCATGCCGCCGCGACGCACGTACGAACGGGACGCTCGTTCGATCTGACGCAACGGCCGTCCCGTTCGTCCGGGACGGGCCGCGGGTCGTCGCCGTGCCCCCTCTCGCTCGTTCCGTGCTCCGACTGTGTGACGTGCCGTTCAGCGCGTTCCCGACATCCCGCCGTCGACGGGGATCACGGTGCCGGTGAGGTACGCACCGGCACGTGAGGACAGGAAGATCGCGGTGCCCGCGACGTCTTCCGGGGTGCCGACCCGGCCGAGCGGAACGGCACCCTCGATCGCATCCTTCCGCTCCGGATCGTCCAGGATGAAGGCCATCATCTTGCTCGGGAACGGTCCCGGTGCAATGGCATTGACGGTGATCCGTTCGGCGGCGAGCGTCGCGGCGAGCTTGCGGGTGAGCATGTGCACCGCGGCCTTGCTCGCCCCGTACGAGAAGTTGTCGGTGCCGGACACGACGAGTCCGTCGATCGACCCGATGTTGATCACCCGGCCGGGGTCGTCGTCGGTCGCCGCGGCCCGCAGACTCGGCAGCAGCGCCTGGGTGAGCATGAATACGCCCTTGACGTTGATGTCGAAGATCTTGTCGAATCCGCCGGCGGGGAACTCGTCGACCGGCGCACCCCACGTCGCGCCGGCGTTGTTGATTAGAACGTCGAGACGGGGCGACACCTCGGCGACCCGTGCGACGAGGCTCGCGATCCCTTCCTCGGTGGACAGGTCGGCGGGATGCGCGTGGCACGTCCCCGGCCCGAGTGCGGACAGTTCGGCGGCGGCCTTCTCGCACGCCTCGGCCTTGCGGGCGGAAATCACAACGGTCGCGCCGGACTGCACGAATCCCTGCGCGATCATCCGGCCGATACCCCGCGAACCGCCGGTTACCACCACGGTCTTGCCCGCGACGTCGAACAGTGAACCTGCATCCATGTGCATTCCTCTCAGGGTTGGAAGACGAGGCGGCCGACGGTGCTGCCGTCGCCGAGCCGGCCGAGGCCGTCGGCCACGTCCGCGAGCGACAGCCGCTCGCTGATCAGCGGCCTGATGGCGCCGGAGTCGGCGAGGCGGGTCAGTTCCTCGTGGCAGTCGGCGATCGCCTGCTGGTTGTACTGCTTGTACAGGCCCCAGTGCAGTCCGATGATGGAGTAGTTCTTGATCAGGGCGTGGTTGAGGCCGGGTGTCGGGATGGTGCCGCCGGCGAACCCGATGATCAGGATCCGGCCCTCGAACGCGATGCACTTGGTGGACTTCGCGTAGGCGTCGCCGCCGACCGGGTCGTAGACGACGTCCGCGCCGCGTCCGCCGGTGAATTCCTTGACCAGCGGGACGAAGTCTTCGGTGCGCCGGTCGATCACCAGGTCCGCCCCCAGCCGCCGGCAGTAGTCGGCCTTGTCGGCGCCTCCGACGACGCCGATCACCTGTGCCCCCGCGGCCTTGCCCAGTTGCACGGCGGCGCTGCCCACTCCGCCCGCGGCGGCATGGACGAGCAGCGTCTCCCCCGGCTTCAGCCGGGTGCGCCGTTGCAGGGCGAACCAACTCGTCTGGTAGCCGATGCTCAACGCGGACGCCTCGGCGTCGTCGAGTGCGGACGGGGCGGCGAACGTGTCGACCTCGTCCATCACGGCCATCTCCGCGAATCCGCCGCCGGGCAGGTTCGGGTTGCCGATGACCCGGTCGCCGACGGCGAAGCGGGTGACGCCCTCACCGAGCGCGACCACCTCGCCGCACAACTCGACACCGGGCGTGAACGGCAGCGGCGGCTTGATCTGGTATTCACCGCGGCACAGCAGCACGTCGGGGAAGTTCGCCGGTGCGGCGAGGACCCGGACCAGCACCTGCCCGGGGCCTGCCGTGGGGTCCGGGACCTCCTCGAGGTGCAGTGCGGTGCGCGGCTCGCCGAGTTCGTGGACACGCCATACCTTCATGGGTTTGCTTCCTGACTGTCGTTGGTAGGGCCCGGGTTACGCGGGCAGGTCGATCAGACCGGCGAGGTGCGCGCGGTGACGGTAGGCGGTGCCGAACGCGAGCTGGTCGCTCTTCGCCCTCTTCAGGTACAGGTGGGCGGGGTATTCCCACGTCATGCCGATCCCGCCGTGCAACTGGACGCACTCCTCCGCGGCGTGGACGGCGACCCCGCTGCAGTACGCCTGCGCGATGGTGGCCGCGACCTCGGCGTCCGCGTCGCCCCGGGCGGCGGTGTCGGCGGCGTACCGGGCGGCGGCGGCCGCCGACGTCACTTCGAGCCACAGGTCGGCGAGGCGGTGCTTGATCGCCTGGAACGACCCGACGGCGCGACCGAACTGGGTTCGGTCCTTGACGTACGCCAGCGTCGTCTGGAAGCACCACTGTGCGAGCCCGAGTTGCTCGGAGGCGAGCAGTGCGGCGCCGAGAACGAGGGCCTCCCGGACGGCTGCCGCGGCGTTGCCGTCGTCGATGCGGGTCGACGCCGCGCCGTCGAACGCGACGTCCGCCAGCGACCGGGTCATGTCGAGTGCGAGGACGGGCGTGACGGTGACCCCGGCGGTGCCCGCGGGCACCGTGTGCAGCTCGAGCCCGCCCGGACCCTCGACGGGCACGATCAGGATGTCGGCTTCGGAGGCGCCCGCGACGCTGGTCACGGTGCCGGTGAGGGTGTCGCCGACCCGGCGCACGGCGGGGGTGAACCGGCCCGGTGCGGTCGCGAGCCCGACCGTGAGCGCACCGGTGGTCGTCCCGTCGGCGAGTGCGCCGATCGTCTCGGTGTCGCCCGCCTTCACCAGCGCGACCGTTGCGAGGACGGCGCTGGACAGGTACGGGACGGGCGCGACGGCGCGTCCGATCTCCTCCATGACCACCGCGGCCTCGCGTGCGCTCGCCCCGGCGCCGCCCAGGTCCTCGGGGACGAGCAGTCCCGCGAGTCCGAGTTCGGCGGCGAGCGATTTCCACACGCCGGAGCAGTCGGCGGGCGATCCGTCGTACGCCCCGGCCACCAGTTCCGGTGGGCAGCGGTCGGCGAGGAGCCGGCGGACGGAGTCGCGCAGGGCGTCTTCCGTGTCGGAGTACAGCAGATCTGCGGTGTTCATCGGGGCAGGTCCTTCCAGGCGATGTCCTTGTCGACGCGGTGCTCCGGCGGGAGGCCGAGGACGCGTTCCGCGATGACGTTGCGCAGGATCTCGGACGTGCCGCCCTCGATCGAGTTGCCTTTCGAGCGCAGGTAGCGGTACCCCGGTTCGCGGCCGGTGAAGTCGACCCTGTCCGGGCGGCGCATGGTCCAGTCGTCGTACTGCAGCCCGGCCTCGCCGTGGAGTTCGATGTCGAAACCGGAGATGGTCTGCGCGAGCCGGGCGAACGCCAGCTTCAGTCCGGATCCCTCCGGGCCGGGTTGTCCGGCCGCGAGTTGCTGCCGCAGCCGTTCGCCGGTCAGCCGGGCGACTTCCGCTTCGACCCACAGCCGGAGCAGTTCGTCGTGCATCGCGGGGTCGCGGAGTTCGGGGTGTTCCCGCCAGGCGCGGGCGACCGGTCCGATCATGCCGCTCTCCCGGGCGGCCGCGGAACCGCCGATCGCGACCCGCTCGTTGTTGAGGGTCGCGGTGGCCACTCGCCAGCCCTGCCCCTCGCCGCCGAGCCGATCGGAATCGGGAATGCGGACGTCGGTGAGGAACACCTCGTTGAACTCGGCCTCGCCGGTGATCTGCCGCAGCGGCCGGACGTCGATACCGGGATCGCTCATGTCGCACAGGAAGTAGGTGAGCCCGGCGTGCTTCGGGACCGTCGGATCCGTCCGGGCCACGAGGATCGCCATCTGCGCGTTCTGCGCCCCCGACGTCCACACCTTCTGCCCGTTGACGATCCAGCCGTCACCCTCACGGACGGCTCGCGTCGCGACCGCGGCGAGGTCGGAACCCGCACCCGGTTCGCTGAACAACTGGCAGTAGATGTGCTCGCCGGTGAAGATCGGCCGAAGGTACTTCCGCTGTTGTTCCTCGGTGCCGAACGCGGCAATGGTCGGCGCGGCCATGCCCAATCCGATCCCGTTGCGACCCTTCTCCGGACCCGGCGCGCCCGCTGCCTCGAGTTCGGCGTCGACCTGCGCCTGGAAGCTCTGCGGCAGCCCCAGACCGCCGCGTCCGGGCGGAAAGTGGACCCATGCGAGGCCGGCGTCGAATCGGGCCCCGAGGAACCGGGCCGGATCCGACAGGTCGTTCTGTTCGACGAGTGTCGCGACGCGGCCGCTCAGGTCGCGTGCGATCGCCGGTTCGTCAGTGGTCATGCCCATCAGTCCCATCGCTGTCGGTTCAGATTCCGGCCCGGGCGGCGATATCGCACGCCTTGGCCACGAGATCGTCGATGCGCTCGACCGTCGGGGTGCCCGCGGCCGCCTTGTTCTGCGGTTCGTCGCGGGCGCGGCGCATGACGCCCTCCGCGATGACCGCCACCTTCCACAGGCCGAGGACGTGCCAGAACGCCAGGGCGTCCGGGTCGCGTCCGGTCTCGTCGAGGTACACCCCGGCGATCTCCACCCGGTCCGGGAAACCGTCGAGGGTGGACGCCGGGAAGTCGCCGCCGGTGGTCTCACCCGGCTCCGGCCAGTACGCGAGCAGGCTGCCGACGTCGGCGAGCGGGTCGCCCAGGGTGCACAACTCCCAGTCCAGGGCGGCCGTCACCGCCCCGGTCTCGTGGGAGGTGATGACGTTGCGCAGATGGAAGTCGCCGTGCACGAGGGTCAGTTCCCGCTGTTCCGGCACCGAGGCGGTGAGTCGCCTGGTCAGGTCGTCGAGGGCGGGCAACTCGCGGGTCTTCGACTTCTCCCACTGACCCGACCACCGCTTGAGCTGACGCTGCGCGTAGGGCTTGTGGCTGGCCAGATCGGTCAACCCGGTGGTCTCGAGGTCGACCGCATGGATCTTCGCCAGCGTCCGCGGCAGCGACAGGCCGATCGCCCGGCGACGCTGCGGGGTCAGGGACTCCGCGATCGACATCCGATCGACGACCTGTCCGTCGACGAACTCCATCAGCAGCAGCGGCACGTCGGTCACCTCCGGATCGTCGGTGAGCCCGAACACCCGCGGGGTGGGTACCGCGGTGTCTTCGAGGGCGGAGAGGATCCGCGCCTCGCGCGCGACGTCGTGGGCCGACACCAGCAGGTGCCCGAGGGGTGGGCGCCGCAGCACCCATCTGCCACCTCCCTGATCCCGGACCAGGTAGGTGAGGTTCGACTGGCCGAGGCCGATCCGGTCGAAGGTCAGCGGTCCGGCAGTGCCGAGGCCGAGCGTGCCGATCCAGCGGCTCACGGCCTCGGTGTCGATGCCGACGACGTCCACGCTAGACACCGAGCTGGGCCCCCTGCCGGAACGGGAGGGCGTCGCCGAGCAGTTGCCCGCCGTCGATCGCCATCGTCTCGCCGGTGATCCAGCTCGCGGCATCGGAGACGAGGAACGCGACCGCGGACGCGATGTCCTCGGGTTCGCCGATCCGCCCCAGCGCCGTGGACGCCGACACGGCCTGCTCGTGGTCCTTCCACAGCGCCTCGGCCAACTTGGTCCGCACCACACCGGGCGCGACGGCGTTGACCCTGATTTTCGGCGACAGTTCCAGCGCCAGTTGCTTGGTGAGGTGGATCAGCGCGGCCTTCGACGCGTTGTACAGGCCGATGTTCGCCTCGAACGCCATGCCGCCGATGGACGCGGTGTTGACCACGGCGCCGCCGTGCTCGCCCATCCACGCCTTCGTGGCGAGCCCGGTCCACAGCACCGGCGCCCACAGGTTCACGTCGAAGGTCTTGGCGAATCGTGCGTGGTCCTGGTCGATGACCGGTCCGAATGCGGGGTTGGTTCCCGCGTTGTTGACCAGGATGTCCACGCTGCCGAACCGTTCGACGGTGGTGTCGACGCAGCGCCGGGCGGCCTCTTCGTCGACGGCGTGCGCGGCGACGCCGATCGCGGTGCCCCCGACCTGCGCCGCGGCGGCGTCGGCCGATTCCTGGGAGCGTGAGGTGAGCACCACGTCGGCGCCCGCGGCCGCGAGGGCCCGGGCGACGGCCAGGCCGATGCCCCGCGAGGCGCCGGTGACGATCGCGGTGCGTCCGGTCAGGTCGAGTCCGGCCATGTCAGCTCACCGCAACCTTGTGCCCGTTGGTGGAGGCGCCTGCGGTGTCGCGGTACTGGCGCAGTTCCTGACGCGCGATGGCGCGCTTGTGGACCTCGTCGGGACCGTCGGCCAGGCGCAGGGTCCGCAGGTGCGCCCAGGCCATGGCGAGGGGGAAGTCGTCGGTGACCCCGGCCCCGCCGTGCACCTGAATGGCCCGGTCCACGATCTCGAGCGCAATATTGGGGGCGGCCACCTTGATCGCCGCGATCTCCGTCCGCGCCTCCTTGTTCCCTACCGTGTCCATCAGATACGCCGCCTTCAGCGTCAGCAACCGGATCATCTCGATCTCGATGCGCGCCTCCGCGATCCAATCCTGGATGTTCGCGTTCTCACTGACCGGCTTCCCGAACGTCACCCGCGACGACGCCCGGCGGCACATCAGCTCGAGGGCCCGCTCCGCCATCCCGATCGCCCGCATGCAGTGGTGAATGCGACCCGGACCCAGCCGCGCCTGCGAAATCGCGAAGCCCTCGCCCTCGCCCTTCAGCACGTCCGTCACCGGCACCCGCACATCCGCGAAATCGATCTCCGCGTGGCCCTCCCGGTCCTGATACCCGAACACCGGCAGCCCCCGCATCACTGTCACCCCGGGCGCGTCGATCGGCACCACCATCATCGACTGCTGCCGGTGCGGCGCCGCCGACGGATCCGTCTTGCCCATCACGATCAGCACCTTGCAATTGCGGTGCAGCGCGTTCGACGCGAACCACTTGCGGCCGTTCAGCACGTACTCGTCACCGTCACGCACCATCGACAACTCCACGTTCGTCGCGTCCGAACTCGCCACCGCGGGTTCGGTCATCGCGAACGCCGACGCCATCGTCCCGTCGAGGAGCGGCTTCAGGTACTTTTCCTTGTGCTCGGCCGTGCCGAACAACTCGAGCACCTCCATGTTGCCGGTGTCCGGCGCATTGCAGTTGCACGCCTCCGACGCAATATGACTGCGCCCCATGATCTCCGCCAACGGCGCGTACTCGAGGTTCGTCAGCCCGGCACCCGTGCCCGGGTGCGGGTGGAACAGATTCCACAACCCCCGGCGCCGCGCCTCCGCCTTCAACTCCTCCAGAACCGGCGGCTGGAAATGCGGATCCCCCGACTCCCGCATCTGCTCCTCGTACACCGCCTCCGCCGGATACACGTGCGAATCCATGAACTCGAGCAGATCGACCTGCAACTGCTGGGCTCGTTCGGAAATGTCAAACAGGGACATGGGAACTCCTGACGGGTAGTAAGGGAACGATGGGTGTCTGCTTGTCGTTACCGGGTGTCACAGTGCTCCAGCAGCGAACTCTGGTAGCGGCGCATCCCGCGCAGCCAGCGGTCGTAGTCGGAACCCTTCTGGCGGTACATGGCGAGCACGCTCTCGTGGGGCAGGATCAGAAACGTCTCGCGGTCCACAGCGTCCAGCACGATGTCGGCGACCTGCTCGGGCTGCAGCACCTCCCCCGCCGAGACGACGGCCTTCGTGGCCGCGACACCGAGTGGATCGCCCGAGTTCTGGCCGGAGCGCATCAACTTCGTCTCGACCCCCATCGGACAGAGGCAGCTGACCCGAATCCCTCTGTCGCCATAAGTGACCGACAGCCATTCGGAGAACGAGACGGCCGCATGCTTGGTGACCGCGTAGGTGGCCGAACCGATCTGGGTGAGGAGCCCGGCCGCGGAGGCGGTCGACACGAAGTACCCCTCGCCGCGTTCGATCCACTTCGGCACGAGTTGCTGGGCGGCGCGGATATGGGCGCGGACGTTGACGTCGAACGCGAGGTCCCAGTCGGCGTCGTCGGCGTCGAGGCCGGGAGCTCCCGCGATGCCGGCGTTGGCGAAGTAGAGGTCGACGGGACCGAACTCGGTCTCCGCACGCTCGATGATGCGCCGGATCTGATCGGCGTCCGCGACGTCGGCATCTTCGGCGACGGCGGATCCCGGGTGGCGGGCGTTGATGCCGTCCGCGACCGCGGAGGCCGCCGTCGGGTCCAGATCGGCGACCAGCACCTTGGCGCCGCGCTCGGCGAGACGGTCAGCAATCGCCCCGCCGATACCGCCCCCACCGCCGGTCACGATGGCGACCTTCCGTGCAACCTTCACGAGGTGTCCTCTCCTTCGCCGTGCATTGTGACTCCCGTCTCTCTTTTGTATAGTTGAATCCGTCGTCAAGTTCAAGTGTCGGGATTCAGATCACACCTCGAATTCCGACCCAGCCAACGTGACACATCCAGGCCCTGCACCACTCGAAATTGAGGGAGACAGATGACCGACACCGCCGCACTGCCCGTTCGTCCGGCGAGCTTCGACGAGCTCACCGCGCTGATCGGCAAGGAGCTGGGCCCCACCGACTGGCACGACGTCACCCAGGAACGCGTCAACGCCTTCGCCGACGCGACCGGCGACCACCAGTGGATCCACATCGATCCCGAGCGCGCCGCGGCCAGCCCGCTCGGCGGCACCATCGCGCACGGCCTCTACAGCCTGTCCCTCGGACCGGCGCTGTCGGCGACCCTGCTGCGCTTCGACGGATTCGCGCACAGCCTGAACTACGGGTACAATAAGGTCCGTTTTCCCGCGCCGGTGCCGGTGGGTGCACGCATCCGGATGCGCGCCACCGTCCAGTCGGCCGAACAGGTCGGCGGCGGCATCCAGGTGACCATGAGCCAGGTCGTCGAGCGCGAGGGCTCCGACAAGCCGGTGGTGGTGTCCGAGTCCGTCGCCCGCGTCGTCGAGGCCGGACAGTAGCCGTGAGTACTTATCAACCGCCCGCGGTTAACAAGTACTCACAGGTGAATGTGCTCGATCCGGTGTCGCGCCACGCGGATGCCACTCCCGGCAACATCGCGCTGCGGGGTGCGGACAGCACCCTGACCTACGGACAGCTACGCAACGCGAGCACCCGGTACGCGGGAGCGCTCACGAAAGCGGGCCTGTCCCCCGGCGACCGAATCCTTCTGGCCGCACCCTCGGTGCCCGAATTCGTGGTCGCATACCTGGGCATTCAGGCGGCGGGGTGCGTCGTGGTGCCGGTGAACACGATGTCGACCCGGCCCGAGAGCGAGTACGTCCTCGCCGATGCCGGCGTCGCACTCGCCATCGTGTGGCACGAACTCGGGCCGGCGATCGCCGACGCGGCCGCCGCGCTGGACATCCCGGTCTGGACGCTCACTCCCGACAGCGCGTCACCGGACGCCGAGCCGGTTCCCGTCGCCGAGCGCGACCGCGACGACACCGCCGCCATCCTCTACACGTCCGGGACCACCGGGCGGCCGAAGGGCGCGGAGCTGACGGTCGGGAACCTGCTGTCCGGCGGTGAGATCGGCGCCGAATGCAGTCGCGGGTCGAGCGACGACCGGACGGGCACCGGACTGCCGCTGTTCCACGTCTTCGGGCAGGCATCCGTCATGATGGCGACGTTCACGGGCGGTGGGTCGCTGACGCTGCTGGCCCGATTCGATCCGGCGGCGATGCTCGCCCTGCTCCGCCGCGACCGTCTCACGATCATGGCCGGGGTTCCGACGATGTGGAACGCGATGCTGCATGCCTCCGGCGGCGCCGACCCGCAGGACTTCACGCAGCTCCGCATCGCCATCTCCGGGGGCGCGTCGTTACCGGGCGAGGTGGCCCGCGAATTCGAGTCCCGCTTCGGGTGCACCATCCTCGAGGGTTATGGGCTCACCGAAACCACCGCGTTCGGCACGTTCAACGACGTCGACCGCGGCGGGAAGATCGGCTACACGGGTCGCGCGGTGCCCCGCACGCAGGTCGAGGTGCGGGACCACGACGGGCTCGCCTGCCCTCCCGGGACCGTCGGCGAGGTGTTCGTGAAGGGCTCGACCGTGATGAAGGGCTACTGGAACCGGCCCGCCGACACCGCGGCAGTCCTGGACCCGGACGGCTGGCTGCGCACCGGGGATCTGGGTGAGATCGACGAGGAGGGCGATCTGCGCATCGTCGACCGGGTGAAGGACCTCATCATCCGCGGCGGCTACAACGTGTACCCGAGCGAGATCGAAGAGGTTCTGTACACGCACCCCGACATCCTCGAGGCTGCCGTCGTGGGCGTCCCCGACGATCACTACGGCGAGGAGGTGGCCGCGGTCGTGGCCACCGTCCCCGGGTCCGGGCTGGACGGCTCCCAGCTCACCGCCTGGGCCCGGGAACGACTGTCCGCATACAAGATTCCCCGGATCGTCGCGATTGTCGACGCCCTCCCGAAGGGGTCAACCGGAAAGATCCTCAAGCGGTCGATCGACAGGACCGCACTGAAACTCGACGCACTGACCGCAGAAGTACCCGAAAGGTGAACACCGTGACATCCGTGAACAGGCAGGTCCGACTGGCGAAGCGTCCGGTCGGCCGTCCCGACGACTCCACCTGGGAGATCACGTCGGAACCGGTACCCGAACCCTCGGACGGCGAATTCACCGTGAAGGTGGACTACGTGTCCCTCGATCCGGCGATGCGCGGGTGGCTCGACGACGTGAAGTCGTACGTGCCGCCGGTGGCGATCGGTGAGGTGATGCGCACCCACGCCGTCGGCCGGGTGGTGGCGTCGAAGAACGCGAAGTTCCCCGAGGGACAGCTCGTGTCCGGGCAGTTCGGCGTGCAGGAGTTTGCGCTCTCCGACGGCCGCGGCGCCCTCGCCGTCGACGAGTCGCTCGCCCCGGCGCCGACGTGGCTGGGCGCGCTCGGATTCCCCGGCATGACCGCGTATTTCGGTCTCACCGACGTCGGCAAGCTGGAGAAGGGCGACACAGTGCTCATCTCGGGCGCGGCGGGAGCGGTCGGGAGCATCGCCGGGCAGATCGCCAAGCTGAAGGGTGCCACGGTGATCGGCGTCGCCGGCGGTCCCGAGAAGTGCGCCTGGCTGACCGAGGAACTGGGTTTCGACGCGGCGATCGACTACAAGTCCGAATCGGTCGGCAAGGCACTGCGCGCCGCCGCGCCGGACGGGATCGACGTCTACTTCGACAATGTCGGCGGCGAGATCCTCGACGCCGCACTGGCCCGGCTCCGCAAGAACGCGCGGGTTGCGTTGTGCGGCGCGATCTCCGGATACAACGCCACCGACCCACAGCCCGGTCCGTCCCGGTATCTGTCACTGCTGGTCAATCGCGCCTCGATGACGGGATTCATCGTGTTCGACTACCTCGACCGGTTCCCCGAGGGCATGGAGGCGATGTCGGAATGGATCCGCGCCGGAGAGATCGTGGCACGTGAGCAGGTGGAAACCGGCGGCGTCGAGGCGTTCGGCCGCACCCTCAACCTGCTGTTCGACGGCGCCAACACCGGCAAGCTGGTGCTGAAGATCAGCTGACCACCGATTACACCCGCTCGGAAGGGTCCTCGCGGCCGTCACCGTACTCCGGTGGCGGCCGCGTTCGCGTCCGGGAACAGAAATCGGTTGAACGGCATTGTATTGAAAACTTGTGCGTTCTAGAATCGGGACATGGCAAGGGTCGAGTCCGACTCGGCGGCGCCGGGCGATTCCGGAACCCGCCGGTACCGCTCTCCGCTGCGTCGGATGCAGGCAGCTCAGACGCGAGCGGTCGTACTCGAGGCCGCCACGCGGCTGTTTGCCGAACGTGGCTGGGGCGGCACCGGCATGAGGGATATCGCGCGGGCTGCGGCGGTTTCGGTTGAAACCGTCTACACAGCGTTCGGATCCAAGGCCCACCTGTTGAAGACGGCGCTGGAGGTCGCGATCGTGGGCGACGACGCCCAGGTGCCGTTGGCCGACCGGCCCGTGTACACGGCGATCGGCACGGGACGCACGACCGGCGACCGCATCGAGATGGGTGCGCGCATGATCGCCACGATCAACGAGCGCATCTACCGCCTGGCCGTGGCGATCCGGCAGGGTGCGACGGTGGACGCCATGCTCGCAGCGGCGATTGCCGACCTGGAGGGGCAGCGCAGGCGCTCGGTCGCCGACGTCGCACAGCTGATCACGAGCCGTCCCCCCGATCCTGGTCAGGTCGACGAACTGTGGGTCCAGACCGGCGACCAGGTCTACGCCCTGCTCGTGGACGAATGCGGGTGGAGCCGCGTCCGCTACGAATCCTGGCTGATCGACCGCATCGAAGAAATCCTCGACCGCCCGGTGTGACACACGGACGCCTTTGTCTGGAGTAGGTCATGACAACCGACACGCTCTCCCCCGCCGACACTCGCATCATGCGCATCGTGCACACCGCGCTGCGCCGCGATATTGCCCGCGCCGCGGAGGTGCTGCGCACAGCGCCTCCGCCCGCGCAGGCCCAGCGGGTCGCCCTCGCCGATCATCTCGTGTGGATGATGCATTTCCTGCACCTGCACCACACCGGCGAGGACAGTGGGCTCTGGCCACTGGTCCGCGAGTTGAACCCGGCCGCCGGCGCACTGCTCGATGCGATGGACGCCGATCATGCGCGGATCGGCCCCGAGATGGAGCGGGTTGCCGCGGTGGCAGCCGACTACCGTGCGCACCCGGCTGCCCGAGAAGAACTGTCGCAATCCGTCACCTCTCTCGAACAGGTTCTCCTGCCGCATCTGCAGCGGGAGGAGGACGAGATGATGCCGGTCGTCGCCCGGACCCTGACCCGTCGTCAGTGGGACGACGTGGAGCAGCGGGTGTTCATCGCGTCGAAAACCAAGCGCGAGCTGGGGATCGAAGCTCACTGGATCATCGACGGTGCCGGTCGGGAAGACTACGACGTCACCGTGCGCAAAGTCGATCCCGCCACCCGGTTCATGCTGCTCCATGCGTTCAAACGACCGTACCGGCGGGCGTGCGCCACTCGATGGGGTGCCGATCTCGACGTCAGCCCACGGCTCCGCCGGCCGACCCGCACGGAGGGTGCGGCGGAACTGTGGATCGACGTCCCCGCCCGGCAGCTGTACGACGCGGTCGCCGACGTCACCCGCATCAGCGAACGCAGCCCCGAGTGCCGCCGCTGCGAGTGGCTACCGGGACGGCCACCGGGGACCGTCGGCGCCCGATTCCGCGGGCACAATCGCGCACATCACATGCGGTGGTCCCGGGTCTGCGAGGTGACTGCCGTCGATCCGGGCAGAAAGTTCGAATTTCGCACGGTGTCGGACCGGCGTAACCCGCTGTACCACGACTCGACCACCTGGTCCTATCTCTTCACCGCGGACGGCGACGGGACCCGGGTGACGCACTCGTATCGGATCGACGTTCTGCCGTACCGCCCGCTGCTCAGGCTCTACTCGCGCCTGCAGCCGCAGCACCAGGATATGCGGCCACAGATGCGGCAGAATCTGGAGGCACTGCGGCAGCAGGCGCACGCCGGCTCGCCTACCGGTCGACTCTCGCCGGAACCGCCTGGTAGAACTGGGCGCCGGGCACGGCCGTGGGATCGCTGCGGACCTCGGCGGGGTTGGTCTCGCGGAGCTTCCACGCGCAGAGGAGCGTGACCAGTCCCATCAGCGCGACGAAGACGGCGACGAACGTGGTGGTTCCGGTCTTGGCGATCAGCGCCGTCATGATGAACGGCGTGCCGCCGCTCACCGTGATCGCCGCCAGCTGATAGGCGAGTGAGGCGGCGGAATAGCGGACGTTGGGGGCGAACAGCTCACCCATGTACGCGGCGATCGGCCCGTACGTCATCGACTGGAAGACGCTGCCGACCGTGACGGCGATGAAGAACAGCACCAGGTTCCGGGTGTTGATCAGCCAGAAGTACGGGAACGCCCACACGATGATCATCGCCGCGCCGATCAGGATCATCGGCCTGCGCCCGATCTTGTCGGACATGTGCCCGGACCACAGCACGACACCGACCGTGAGTGCGGCGCTGAGCAGCGAGATCGCGAGCAGGTCGTTACGCTTCATGCCCAGTTCGGCTGTGCCGTAACTGAGCACACCGGCGATGGAGATGTAGAACAGCGAGTTGGTGGCCGCGAGCAGTCCGCAACCGAGCAGGATCTTGCGCCAGTGCTCCTTGATCGCTTGCGTGAGCGGTGCGCGGACGACGGTCTCGTTCTTCTTCTGCGCCGCCTCCTGCAGGTCCCGGAATTCGGGGGTGTCCTCGACCTTGGTCTGGATGTAGAGCACGACCGGGAACAGCAGTGCACTGGCGAAGAACGGGATCCGCCAGCCCCAGCTGAGGAACGCCTCGTTCGAGATCGCGGCGGTGGCGCCGAGGAACACGAGGTTGCCGAGCAGGACGCCGAAGGAGACGCCCATCTGCCCGAAGGTGCCGGAGAATCCCCTGCGCTTGGGGCTTGCCGACTCCGTGAGCAGCAGGACGATCCCACCCCACTGACCGCCGCAGGCGAGGCCCTGCACGAACCGCAGGACCACCAGCAGGATCGGGGCCGCGACGCCGATGGTCGCGGCACCGGGCAGGCAGCCGATGAGGAACGTCGCCAGTCCCATGAACAGCAGGCAGGTGACGACGGCCGGCTTGCGGCCGTACTTGTCGCCGAAGTGACCGGCGACGAGGCCGCCGAGCGGGCGGGCGACGAAGCCGGCCCAGAAGGTGCTGAACGAGAGCAGGGTGCCCACCAACGCCGACGAGCCGGGGAAGAAGACGTGGGGAAAGACCAGTGCCGCAGCGGTTCCGTACAGGAAGAAGTCGTACCACTCGATCGAGCTGCCGACGAGTCCCGCCGCCAGCAGTTTCCGATGTGCACGCTTGCGCTGCACGGTCTGGTCACCGGCTGCGTCCTTACTCGGCTGCACCGCGGATGTAGTCATCCGATCACTCCTCGAGATAGGTCATCTGTGGACGTGGGATTGGATTTTCAGAACATGACGCCAACTTCAAGTCAGTGAGCGCTTGCTTAGTGTGTTTGAATTGTTGTGTGATGTCAATCACTCGAGGGGATTGATCTTGCCGAATCCCGCCGGTGCGGACGAAGCTCGATGCGGCGGAGAGGACCACCGATGACCGAACTACAAGAAGGCATATCCGCGGCCGACGAGCCGAGCCCCGGACCGCCGACATCCGAGGAACGCCTGCTCCGCGCGGCGACGACACTGTTCTCCGACAAAGGTTTCGAAGCCACGCGCACGAGGGACATCTCAACCATGGCGGGAATGAGTCCTTCCGCCATGTACGTGCACTTCCCGTCCAAGGAAGATCTGCTCTTCCAACTGGTCCGCCGATCGAACGAGCGCGCACTCGCCCTGGTGCTGAGCGCCGTCGCCCCGTTCACCGACCCCATCCACCGCGTGCGCGCACTGGTCCGGGAGTTCAGCATCATGCACGCGAGGAACTTCCGGCGCGCGCGCATCGCCCAGTACGAGAGCAGGCATCTGAGCCCCGAACACCACGAAGTGGTCGCCGAAACCCGGCTTCAGATCCGGCTCGCGGCAATTCGCGAGGTGCAGAACGGGATCGATCAGGGGGTGTTCCTGATTCCCGACCCCCGCGTCGCGGTTCTCGCGATCATGTCGCTCGCGGTGGACATCTGCCGGTGGTACAGCCCCGACGGCGAGTTCACGCCGGCCGAACTCGGCGACATCAACGCCGATCTCGTCCTTCGGATCCTTCACGCGCCCGGCTACTGACGGGCTCTCCGGCGCGATCCGGCACGCGCAGCCCGTTCGTCCACATTCGCGCGAGCCCGGCGGTCAACTCGTCGAACGAGAGCGATCGCCGCTCGCTGGGCGGTCCGACGAAGTAGCCGTAGGCCATCCTCCCGACCATGGCGGACAACGCCTTCGACGTCAGCATCGGATCGAGCGAGGCATCGGCGAGACCGCGGTCCTGCAGATCGGCGATCGCGCGCGCGTTGCGCCGGTAGAAGGTCTCGTCCCGCGCGCGTTCCAGTTCACGGAATGCGGGGTCGACGTGCGCGACCTGCTCGAGCAGGGCCAGCAGACGCGCGTTCCGGCGGCACGCATGCAGGTATGCCCGGATGCTCGCCTCCACGACCGCATGTACGTCGCCCTCGTCCTCGACCCGCCCCATCCCGGGATGCAGCAGATCGTTCTGCGTCACCTCGACGACCGCCGCGAACACCTCTTCCTTGCCTGCGAAGTACGTGTAGAAAGATCCGGTCGACAGTCCGGCCTCCTTGCTGATGTCGACGAGACGGGCGGCGAGGTACCCGTCGCGCTCGAACACCACCCGGGCCGCGGCGACGAGACGGTCGCGGGTGCGGACGCCCCGGGCCGTGACCGGTGGCGTGGGTGCGGTTCGCGGGCGCGACATGTCAGTAGGGCTCGACGTTCTCGAAGTATCGACGGGGCACCTCGACCAGCATCTCGGTGATCATCTTCTCGGTGACCCCTCGTTCCCGGACATAGGGCAGCACATCCTTCTCGATGTGCAGGTGATGCCACTGCGGCAGCGCGGCCATCAGATTGAGGTCGATCCAGTCGATGTAGCAGGAGGCGTCCTGCGACGTCGTCTCGAGATTGATGCCGAACCGGTCCATCCCGAGGACGAAGCCCTCCTCGGCGAGGCCGGTCAGGTGCTCGACGTCGGTGCTGTCGCCGCTGTGGCCGAGCACGATCCGGTCGGGCCGCACCCCCTCCTCGTCGCACATCACCCGTTTGACGTGCAGCCCGGCCTCACTACCCGGGTGGGTGTGCACGGTGATGGGGACGCCCGTGCGCCGGTGCGCCTTCGCGACGGTGCGCATCACCCGCTCGACCCCTCGTGTGAGCCCTTGACGGTCGATCGCGCACTCGAGCAGGCCCGCGCGGACCCCGGTGTCGGCGATTCCCTCTTCGATGTCTTTCACGAACATGTCGACCATCGGGTCGGGGACCGCGGCACCCACGATCGCATCGAGCGCCGGACCACGGTAGTGGAAGAAGAACGGCACGTCGTCGTAGGTGTAGAGCCCTGTTGCGGCAACGATGTTCAGCTCGGGAAGATGCTCCGCGACCCGTTGGATGTTCGGAATGTACCGGCCGAGCCCCACCACGGTGGGGTCGACGATGGTCCGGACCCCCTGCCGGGCCAGCGCACGCAGTTTGGCGACGGCATCGTGCATGTACGTGCGTCCGAGTTCGGCGCTGTCGCTCGGTCCGCGGACCGTATTGACCTGACTCATGCAGACTCGCCCTCTCCGGATGTGACCGTCGTCATACTCGGCCTAGCGTAGATCTAACTTGAATCTGACGTCAACATTTACTCCGAGGCGGCCGGCACAGCGACGCACTTCCACAGGCGCAGGCAGTTCCGCAGTGCACACGATTCCCACGCGTAACCCACAGGCCTGCGCACACGCGCACACTGTAAGCGTGCATACCGGTGCGTGCCCGTCCACAGCCAGTGGTAGGGCAGACGCAGAAGGAGTTCACGATGAATCTGAAGAAGACTGCGACGGGAGCCGTGATCGCCGTCGCGCTGGGCTTCGGCACACTGGGACTCGGCGCACAGACGGCAAATGCCGATCCAGGGCCATCGCCGATTCCCGGTAGTTCGGTACCCGATGTGGTTCCACCGCCCGGACAGCTGGGTCAGCTGCCGTTCTTCCCACCGCCGGGGCAGTTGGGACAGCTGCCGTTCGTGCCACCGCCCGGACACTGGGACAAGCCGTGGAAGTGGCTTACCGGTGAGTCATGGGGCAGCTATCCGCCACCGGCCGCGGCCTGGATCGGCGCCATGTCGAAGTAGTCACGCCACGTGGTGATCTTGCCGTCGGTGATCTCGAAGACTCCGACGACGGGCAGTTCGACGACGGTGCCGTTCAGCGTGAACACGTCGATCCGCTCGTTCATCACCACCCCGCTCGATTCCTCGGCGTTGGGGCTCTGGCCGCCGTCGGTGACCTGCCGGTGCACACGGAAGTCGATGCCGCCGAACGCCGCGATGAAGCCGGCGATGAACTCGCGGATCGCGTCACGGCCAGTGACGGGTTCCATCGGAATATTGTGATAGACGGCGTCTTCCGCGAAGTACTCGGCGATCTTCGCCGGATCGGGCTCGATCCACTCGGCACAGAATTGCGTGACCAGCTGGTCCGGGGTCATCGGTTTTCCCTCTCGATCGCGAACGGTTCGATGATGGCCATGACGGACTGGATCGCCCCGGCCGGGATGTCGAAATGCTCCGTGATCCGCACCGACGTGACCTCGGTGGGGGTGGCCCCGAGGTCGAGTACGAACCGGGCCACCACGTTGTCGCCCCATTCGTGGAAGGAGAGATCGCGCACGGCCTGGATCGCCTGGTACTGCAGCCCGTTCTCGAGTTCGTCCCGGATGAACGCACCCGATTCGCCCGTGTGCTGCCCGTTCTCCACCCGCCACGCGTTGTCCGCGAGACGCACCTTGGTGGCGTCGTGACTGACGAGGGCGTCGATGTAGGCCCTGGCCATCGCGACGCGTCCGCTGTCGGCCGTGTCGGTGGCGTGTTTCGCGATCGCCGCGAGCAGGGGCTCGGCCAGTTCCGGCCGGCAGATCAGCAGGTCGGGGAGGTAGGGGTGGGATTCGTTGTAGTCCAACGGGGTTCCGTCGATGCGCGAGCAGTGCAGGCCCGCGGCCACAGCGACGCCGACAGGGGCCGCCGAGTCCCATTCCCACTGCCCGCCCGCGTGGACGTAGGCGTCGACGTCTCCGCGGAGCACCGCCATCGCCTTCGCGCCCGCCGAACCCATGGTGGTGACCTCGGCACCGATCTCAGTCGCGACGGCGTCGACGAAGACCGGCGGCCGGCTGGCGCTCACGACGATCCGCGGGCGCGCCGGCAACTGCTCGGCGTGCACCACATGACTGTCGTCGTCGCTGGCGTACACGGCGCCCAGCGCCGGTTGCGCGACCGCGGCCGCGGTGATGCCGCGGCCGCGTTCCCACAGCGCGACGTGCACGGCCCAGTCCGAGTGCCCGGGCAGTCCGTACTCCTTGGAACCGTCGAGCGGGTCGATGATCCACACCCGGGACCGATCCAGCCTCGACCGGTCGTCCGCCGACTCCTCGGAGAGAATCGCGTCTTCGGGTCGCTCCGCGGCAAGTTTGCCGAGGATGAACGCGTCGGCGGCGACGTCGCCGCGCCTGCCGAGTTCACGACCGTCGGCCGATCCCAGTCCCGCGGTGCGGATGTCCAGCAGCAGGGCACCGGCACCGGAGGCGATGTCGGCCGCGAGTCGTGCGTCAGTGATCACGTGTCAACAATTCCATAATTCTCGCGGCTTGTTCGGTCGGCGTGCCGTCCTCGGGCCGGAGCACGAGTTCGGGGTTCTCGGGGACCTCGTACGGGTCGTCGACCCCGGTGAATCCCGTGATCTCTCCGGCGCGGGCCTTCGCGTACATCCCCTTGGGATCGCGCGCCTCGCACTGCTCCACCGGGGTGTCGACGAACACCTCGACGAAGTCGAGCCCGGCAGCCCGGTGCTGTTCCCGGACGCGGTCCCGGTCGGCGCGATACGGACTGATCAGCGACGCGATCGCGACCACCCCGGAGTCGGCGAGCAGCTGAGCCACGGCGCCGACGCGGCGCACGTTCTCGGCGCGGTCCTGCGCACTGAACCCGAGGTCGGCGTTGAGACCGTGCCGCAGGTTGTCGCCGTCCAGCCGGTAAGCGGGCACCCCGGACGCGACCAGGCGTCGCTCGAGTTCCACCGCGACCGTCGACTTTCCCGACGCCGACAGTCCCGTCAGCCACACGGTGCGGCCCCGCGTCGCCCGCTCCTCCCGGGAGACGGCCGAGGCGTGCCACACCACCTTCGACCGCGAGAGCGTCGGCCCGGTGATCATGCCCGCGGCGACCGTGTTGTGGGTGGACTCGTCGACAAGGATGAAACTGCCCGTCACGTGGTTGCGGCGGTACGGGTCGAACATGAGCGGCTGCGACGTCCGCAGCTGGACACGGCCGATCTCGTTGAGCGACAGCGCCTGTGCAGACTCGTCGCGGTGCAACGTATTCACGTCCAGCCGGTAGTCGAGCCTCACGACCGACGCCTTGGTGGCGCGGGTGGTGTGCAGCAGCGTGTAGCGGGCATCCGGCGTCAGCGTGGACTGTTCGCTGAACCAGCAGACCATCGCGTCGAGTTCCTGCCCGAGAAGGGGACGGTTGTTGGGACGGCACAGCACGTCCCCGCGGCTCACGTCCAATTGGTCGGCGAGTTGCACGCACACCGCCGACGGTGCGAACGCCTCGTCGAGACGGGTTCCGCCGGGGCCCCAGATGGCGGTGACGGTGGAGGTGAATCCCGACGGCAGCGCCACCACCACGTCGCCCGGCTTGAACACCCCACTGGCGACCGTCCCCGCGTAGCCACGGAAATCGTGCAACGCGGAATCGGTCTGGCGCTGCGGACGAACCACGTACTGCACGGGGAACCGTGCGTCGATCAGGTTGCGGTCGGACGCCACGTGCACGTGCTCGAGGTAGTGCAACAGCGACGCCCCCTCGTACCAGGGCATGTTGGCGGTGCGTTGCGCGATGTTGTCGCCGCGCAGTGCCGACACCGGGATGAACGTGAGGTCGTGGACCTCGAGTTTGATCGCGAACTGCCGGAACTCCTCCTTGATCTCCTCGAACCGTTCCTCGGACCACCCGACGAGGTCCATCTTGTTGACGCACAGCACGAGGTGCGGAATTCCGAGGAGGCTGGCGATGAAGGCGTGACGACGTGTCTGCTCCAGGATTCCTTTGCGGGCGTCGACGAGGATCAGGGCCAGGTCGGCGGTCGACGCCCCGGTCACCATGTTCCGCGTGTACTGCTCGTGCCCCGGGGTGTCCGCGATGATGAACTTGCGGTGCGGTGTGGCGAAGTAGCGGTGCGCGACGTCGATGGTGATGCCCTGCTCCCGTTCGGCGCGCAGGCCGTCGGTGAGCAGTGCGAGGTTCGCGTGTTCGTCGCCCCGTTCGCGGCTGGTGCGTTCGACCGCCTCGAGCTGGTCTTCGAAGATCGCCTTGGAGTCGTACAGCAGCCTGCCGATGAGGGTGGACTTGCCGTCGTCCACGCTGCCCGCGGTCGCGACCCGGAGTAACTGCGGCATCAGAAGTACCCTTCCTTCTTGCGGTCTTCCATGCCTGCCTCGGAGATCCGGTCGTCTGCCCGGGTCGCCCCGCGCTCGGTCAGCCTGCTCGCGGCGACCTCCGTGACGACAGCCTCGGGACTGGTCGCGGACGATTCGACGCACCCCGTGCACGTGGCGTCGCCGACGGTCCGGAATCGGACGAGGGCCTCGTACGGCTCGTCTCCGGGGAGAAGGTTCAGGAACCGGGTGTGCGCCAACAGCATTCCGTCGCGCGGCACGACCGTCCTGCGGTGCGCGTAGTACAGCGGCGGCAGTGCGATCTTCTCCTCGCTGATGTACTGCCAGATGTCGAGTTCGGTCCAGTTGGACAGCGGGAACACCCGGATGTGCTCGCCCTTGCGGTGCCGGCCGTTGTACAGGCTCCACAACTCCGGACGCTGTGCCCGAGGATCCCACTGCCCGAATTCGTCGCGGAAGCTGAACACCCGTTCCTTCGCGCGGGCCTTCTCCTCGTCGCGGCGGGCACCGCCGAAGATGGCGTCGAACCCGTTCTCACGGATGCCGCGCAGCAGCGCCGTGGTCTGGAGCCGGTTGCGGCTGGCCCGCGGACCCGACTCCTCGCTGACACGGCCGGCGTCGATGTCGTCCTGCACGCTCGACACCACCATCCGCAGGCCCAGGCGCTCGACGGTCCGGTCGCGGAACTCGATGACCTCGTCGAAGTTGTGGCCGGTGTCGACGTGCATGACGGCGAACGGGAGTGGCGCCGGCCAGAACGCCTTGGCGGCCACGTGGAGCATCACCACCGAGTCCTTGCCGCCGGAGAACAGCAGCACCGGACGCTCGAACGTCGCGGCCACTTCTCGGAAGATGTGCACGGCTTCGGCTTCGAGCGCGCCGAGGTGGGACAACTCGTACACGGGCGGTGCGGTCATGGGCGACTCCTCGTCGCGAGTGCCTTACCGGTCACTGGTTCATATTTGGACCAGCCCGGTCGAAAACAATGCACCTCCGAGAATAGAACGTGTTTCAGATTGTGGTCAATGCCCGCTCGTCACCGGGGACGGCGGCCACCCACCTCCGTCGTGATCGCGTCCGCCGCAGCCGCAAGAGCCTTGCCCCGCCGCGCGATCTCCGACGGCGCGAGTTCGGCACCGACGTAGAGCGTGAGGACCATGGCCTGGTGACCCTCGGCGTCGTACGTCGGCGCCGCGATGAGGCTGACCGGGTGCGGCGAAGCGGGGTCCGCGCGTTCGGCATCGAGGTATACCCGCTCCCCCAGGCTGGACACCATCTCGCCGAGCACGTCGCGCAACTCCGGCGGCAGATCGTGCGCGGCGACGCCCGCCATGAGCGTGTGCAGTCGCTGCCCGACCGGCGTGAGGGTCTCGACGAGGTACCCGGTGCGGGAGCACTCCTCGACCACCGTGCGCAGCCGGTCCCGGTCGAGGCGCACCGGCAGCGTCGGCTTCCGGCGCAGCCACGACTGCAGCGCGTCGTCGCCGTCCCACAGCACGTACATCAGCCCGACGGGCGGCGCGAACGGGTACATCTCCCCCACCTTGGCCGCCGCCCGGACGCCCGGCGGGCTGGTCAGCTCGAGGACGGCGATGCGGTCGCCGACCACCGCCGACGCCGTGCACGTGGTCCGGAACTCGTCACTGAGGACGGCGAGATGCCTGCGCGCCACCGGCCCGGCCGCGAACCCCTGCTGGGCCGCGCGGCCCGCCGCGATGAGGGCCGGACCGAGGCCGTACGTCTTCGTCGCCGGATCCCGGACGAGATAGCCGCCACGGGCCAGTTCGGTGAGGATTCCCAGGCACGTCGGCTTGCTGATGTCGAGCTGCCGGGCCAATTCCGACAGCCCGAAGCGGTGCTCCTTGCGCGCCACCAGGAAGTCGAGCACCTGCACCACCCGCTCGGTGGGCGGCGACCGCCGGCCCTGCGCCCGGTCCGGCGTCTCGTCCTCGAGCCCCATTGACCACTCCTTAGAACACGTTCTATTGTCGGTTCATCAACGTTCTACCACGCAGGTACATATTTGTACCACCCTTTCGTGAGGAGCTACGGTGTGCTGACCGACCCATTCGCCGACGCCATGGCCGAGGCCGAGAAACTGATCGAGAGCGCCCCCCACATCCGCACCGAACAGGATCTACTGGAGGGCTACCAGTACCTCGCCGGCGGAATCCTCGCCACGACGCACGCCGCCTGGGCCACCGAACGGTCACACCCGACGTTCATCTCCGGCACCGGCCCGTACATGAAGATGGGCCTGGACAACCCGGACACCCTCTACTTCGGTGCGCGGATCGACGACGACGTCGAATACGTGGTCACCGGGCGACGAGGCACCACCGCCGACCTGAGCTTCCAGGTGCTGAACGGAAACTACACGGCCGCACACGTTCCCGGCAGCGTCACGGCCTTCGACGACCGGGAGATCGACATCGCACCCGACGGTTCGTTCGAGGTGCGGTTCGGACCCGGCGACAGCGCGGGCAGGCGCAACTACTTCACCCTCGCACCGGATTCGTCGCAACTGGTGGTCCGGGAGGTGTACAGCGATTGGCATCAGCGGCGGGGCACCATTCGCATCGCCAGGGCGGACACGGTCGGTACCGCCCCGGGCCCGCTCACCCGCGAGGCCGTCGAGAAGCGGTACGCCCGGGCGGGCAAGGCTCTCGTCTCGCGGGTCAAGACCTGGCTGCAGTTTCCGGAGTGGTTCTACCTGAACCTGCCGGTGAACACGATGACCGAACCGCGGCTCACACCGGGCGGCCTCGCCACCCAGTACTCGTCCGTCGGGCACTACGAACTCGCCGAGGACGAGGCCATCGTCATCACCGTTCCGAAAGCCGACGTGCCCTACCAGGGATTTCAACTCGGCAGCATGTGGTACATCTCCCTCGACTACGTCAACCACCAGACGTCGCTGAACGTCGCGCAGTCGCAGGTGGATCCCGACGACCGCATCCGACTCGTCGTCAGCGAGCGCAATCCCGGCGTTGCCAATTGGATCGCCACCGTCGGGCACCTCCGCGGCTACCTGCAGTTCCGCTGGCAGCGCGTCTCCCGCGAACTCACCCCGGACGACGGTCCCCGGATCGAGGTCGTGAAGTTCGACGACGTCCATCGACAACTGCCCTACTACGACTCCAACAAGATCTCGCCCGAGGACTTCGCCGCACGCATCGCCGCACGCCAGGCCGCGGTGGCCGACCGGATGCTGGGGTGATCGCCGTGAGCACTCCACAGCTGTTGCAGGACAAGGTGGTCGTCATCTCCGGCGTCGGACCGGCCCTGGGGCGCACGCTCGCCGTCCGCTGCGCCGACGCCGGCGCCGACGTGGTGCTGGCCGCCCGCACCGCGTCGCGCCTCGACGAGGTGGCCAAGGAGATCATCGCCGCCGGCCGGCGCGCGGTGACCGTCCCGACCGACATCACCGACCAGGCCTCGGCCGAGAACCTGGTGTCCGCGGCCGTCGACGCGTACGGCAAGGTCGACGTGCTGATCAACAACGCGTTCTCGGTTCCGTCGATGAAACCGCTGGCCCGCACCGAGTTCGACCACATCCGCAGCAGTTTCGAGCTGACCGTGCTCGGCGCGCTGCGCCTGACCCAGCTGTTCACGCCCGCACTCGCCGAGGTGAACGGCGCGGTGGTGAACATCAACTCGATGGTGCTCCGGCACTCCCAGGAACGGTACGGCAGCTACAAGATGGCCAAGTCCGCGCTGCTCGCGACGTCGCAGTCGCTCGCCACGGAATTGGGACCGCAGGGAATCCGCGTCAATTCGGTTGCTCCCGGCTATATCTGGGGTGACACGTTGAAGCAGTATTTCACACACCAGGCCGAGAAGTACGGGACGACAGTCGAGCAGATCTACGAACACACCGCCGCGAACACGGATCTGAAGCGTCTCCCGACGACCGCGGAGGTCGCCGATGCCGTGATCTTCCTGGCCTCACCGTGGGCGAGCGCCGTGACCGGGCAGTGCCTCGACGTCAACTGCGGCGAATTCCACCACTAGCGAACAGAACCGGAGCATCATGAGCGAGCGCACCACGGTCGGCACGGTCGAGGACCTGCACGCCTCGGCCACCCGGCTGACCGGTCTCACCGACTTCGGTGTGGACGACTACACCGAGGCCCTCGGCGTCCTGCTGGACTCCTACCACACCGACGAGCAGCTGACCCCACTCGGCAGCAAGGTGTCCCGGGTGTTCCTCCGCGGCGCCCTGGTGGCCCGGCTGCTGAGCGAGGCGGCGTGGCAACAGAACCCCGAGCACGCGGACGTGCGGATCGAGCGGCCCATCTTCGTCACCGGACTCCCCCGCACGGGGACGACGGCACTGCACCGGCTGCTCACCGCGGACCCGTCGCATCAGGGCCTGGAGATGTGGCTGACCGAGATGCCGCAACCGCGGCCGCCGCGCGACACCTGGGAATCGAATCCCGTGTTCCAGAAGATCGAGGAGGGCTTCAGCCGCCACCACATCGAACGCCCCGAATTCATGGGCGTGCACTACATGTCGGCGAGCGAGGTCGAGGAGTGCTGGCAACTGCTGCGGCAGACGTTCAAGTCCATCTCCTACGAATGCCTGGCGTCACTCCCGACGTACTCCCACTGGCTCGAAGGCCAGGATTGGACCAACGCGTATCAGCGGCACAAGAAGAACCTGCAGCTGATCGGGCTTCCTGACCGGGACCGCCGCTGGGTGCTCAAGAACCCCAGCCACCTGTTCGCGCTCGACGAACTCCTCGCGGTCTATCCGGACGCGCTGATCGTCCAGACCCACCGGCCGCCGCGCACGATCGTCCCGTCGGTGTGCAGCCTGGCGGAACAGGCGACGGACGGATGGTCCGAGAAGTTCCGCGGCAGCGTCATCGGCGAGAGCCAGCTCGAGTTGTGGGCCAGGGGGCTGGAGCAGTTCACCGCGGCCCGCACGCGGCACGACCCAGCGCAGTTCATCGACGTCGACTACCGGGATTTCGTGGCCGATCCGCTCGGCACCGTCGAGGGGGTGTACACGTACTTCGGACTCGATCTCGGCGGGCCCGCCCGGGCGGCGATGGAGGCGATGCACGCCGAGAGCCGCAGCGGTGACCGCCGACCCTCGCACAAGTACACGCTCGAAGAGTTCGGTCTGACCGCCGAACAGGTCGACGAGAGATTCGCCGACTACCAGTTCAGCGCGTCCAGCTGACCGGGATAGTCGAGAATCGACGACGCCGCCCGCGCCGCGATCAGCGGCCTGGGCGACAGCGGAAGATGGACGACCGGGGGCAGCGGCTCGGGCTCGGGTCGGGGATTCGGTTCCGGCTCGGGTTCCGGTTCCGGTTCCGACCACGTCGTACCGCTGTCGAGATCGAGAGCGTCGAGCAGCGGTATCAACTCGGCGGCGATCCGGTCTCCCACCTCGGTGAATGCCGACTCGGCCAGCCCCACCGGGTCGCTGATGTTCGGCTCGTCGACCGTCCCGTAGTCGCGGCGGGCGACCGCGAGTTCGGCGACGGTGCGGGCGCCGGTGTCGGTCGCGATCCGGCGGGCCTCCCGAAGCGTGAACGTGCAGTGGCTCGTCCCGAGAAGCAGTTCCATCGAACGGTCCCGGATCTGCTCGGTCATGGCGAGAACGAGGTCGGCGCGTTTGATCATCTCGGGCCGCAGGCGGCGCGCCCGGAAACCGTCGACGCTCGCACCGAGGCCCTCGATGACCCGGGCGGCGACGGGTTCGATCGGAAAGCCCACGAGGGCGCGGACACCGGCGCTCTCCGCGGTGAGGTGCGGCAGATCGTGGGCGAGCGCGTACGCGTGTGTCAGCCGCTCTGCGATCGGCGAGCGGCAGACGTTCCCGCTACAGACGAACAGAACGTGCATGAGGGAACCCTAACCAGCGACTTCGTCCACACGCGAGTCCGATTCCACTGGCCGAGCGGTCTGTTCTCACAGTTCATCGCTCGGTGGCGGGTCGTTCATCTTCCCGTTTCCTTACGGTCACCTCGAATCACGAGGGCACGGTTGCCCATCGTCTGCCCTCAGCAGACATTTGCCGGTCCCGCGCCGGCGCGGCGGTAGGACTGGAGGCATGACCACAGCCGCACTACCCGACCTGAACTACCGCGACCTGTTGGCGGACAGACTGTTTCGCCAGCGCACGATCCTCCTCACCGGTGAGGTGGACGACGCCATGGCCGAGCGCGCCTGCTCCGAACTGGTGCTCCTCGCCGCCGCCGACCCCAAACGCGACATCGTGCTGTACATCAATTCGCCGGGGGGATCCGTCTTCGCAGGCCTGGCCATCTACGACACGATGAAACTCGTCCCCAACGACGTAGTGACCGTGGCCATGGGTTTCGCCGCCAGCATGGGCCAGGTCCTGCTGTGCTCGGGAACCCACGGCAAGCGGATCAGCCTGGCGCACAGCCGCATCATGATGCACCAACCGTCCGCGGGCATCGGCGGCACGGCCGTCGACATCGCCATCCAGGCCGAGAGCCTCGAACGGATGAAGCGACAGTCGCAGGAGATCCTGGCCGCGGAGACGGGGCATCCGGTCGAACAGATCGCGGAGGACAGCGACCGGGATCGGTGGTTCACCGCGGACGAGGCCCGTGACTACGGGATCGTCGATCGCGTCGTGTCCTCGTTCGCCGAGATCGCCCCACACACCACCGCTCCGAGAATTGGACTGTGACGCCATGTCTTCGTACACCATTCCCCACGTCATCGAACGCACCCCGGCCGGCGAGCGGTCGTTCGACATCTTCAGCCGCCTGCTGAACGAGCGGATCGTCTTCCTGGGCACGGAAATCGACGACGGAGTCGCCAATGTCGTGATGGCACAACTGCTCCACCTGCAGGCGGACAGCTCTGACCAGGAGATCGGTCTGTACATCAATTCGCCCGGCGGCTCCACCACCGCGATGCTCGCCATCTACGACACGATGCAGTTCCTCCGCCCGACCATCGCCACCTACTGCATGGGGCAGGCCGCCTCCGCCGCTGCGGTGCTCCTTGCGGCGGGAACCGAGGGACACCGGCACGTCCTGGCGCATTCCCGGGTGCTGCTGCACCAGCCGTCCACGCAGGGCAACGGCACGATCTCCGACCTGGCGCTGCAGGCCGCCGAGATCATGCGGGTCCGTTCGCAGACCGAGTCGATTCTGAGCAAACACACCGGGCAGACCGTCGAACGTCTGCGCCGGGACACCGACCGGGACCGGATCTTCACGGCCCAGGAGGCCATCGATTACGGGCTGGCCGACACGGTCGTCGTGGACTGACCGACGGCGTCAGGCGGCGAGCAGGGTGGGCACCTGCCGGTTCACGGTCCGGGTCACCGACGTGCGGTTCGCCGCACCGAGCCGGCGCCCGGACCGGAACAGCAGGTGTTCCACCGACATACCGAGTGCACCGCACACCGCGCGCAGCATCTCCGAGGACGGCTCCTTCTTGCCGCGCTCGATCTCGGAGAGGTACTGCTTCGACATGCCGACGGCGGCTGCGACGTCCTCGAGACTCCGGTCCTGGTCCCGTCGCGCCTCGCGGAGCACCCGTCCGTAGAGCTCGCGCACGAGCGGCTCCTCCCCCGAGCCGTCGGGGGCGGCCGTGACCAGCGTCAGTCTGCGTGGCGCGTCCATACCTCCGGAGTCTTCCAGACGACGCACCCTGACGCCGCGGCGTTCACCGACAGCGGACAGCCGATCAGTACCGGCCGATGGCGAGCGCGACGTTGTGCCCGCCGAAACCGATCGAATTGCTCAGCGCGTAGTCGATGCGCTGACGGCGCGGCGATCCGGCGACGACATCCAGGTCGACGTCGGGGTCCTGGTTGTCGAGGTTGAGGGTCGGTGGAACGATCTGTTCCCGCACCGTCAGGACGGTGAGGATCGCCTCGAGGGCTCCGACCGCGCCGATGGAGTGCCCGAGCGCCGATTTCGGGGCATACACCGACGCCTGTCCGGCGACGGCGGCGATCGCGGCGGCCTCGGACACGTCGCCGACGGACGTCGAGGTGGCGTGGGCGTTGACGTGGTCGACGTCCGCACCGCGCAGACCGGCGGTGGTGAGCGCCTTCCGCATGGCGCGCGCAATTCCGGCGCCCTGCGGGTCGGGGGCGACGATGTGGTAAGCATCGGAGGTGATTCCGGCGCCCAGGATTCTGCCGTGAATCTCCGCGCCGCGAGACCGGGCGTGCTCCTCGGATTCGAGCACGAGCACCGCGCCGGCCTCACCGAACACGAAGCCGTCCCGGTCGCGGTCGAACGGCCGCGACGCACGCCCGGGATCGTGGTTGCGGGTACTCATCGCACGCATCATCGCGAAACTCGCGATGGGCACCGCATCGATCTGCCCCTCGACCCCGCCGGCCATCACCACGTCCGCCTCGCCGGTGGCGATCAACCGCCAGGCGTGCGCGATGGCCTCGGAACCGGACGAACACGCGGACACGGGCGCGAACACACCCGCCTTCGCCCCGATCTCGAGGCCGACAGTGGCGGCGGGACCGTTTGGCATGACCATGGGCACGGACATCGGCGAGACCGTGCGGTACCCGTTCGCGCGCATCGCGTCGACGGCCCCGACGAGTGCGTCCCCGCCGCCGAGTCCGGTGCCGATCGCGACGGCGAGCCGCTCACCGTCGACCGAGGGTGAGCCCGCGTTCGCCCAGGCCCGCCGACCGAGGACCAGGGCGCTCTGCTCGACGAAGGACAGCCGGCGCTGCTCTACCCGCGTCAGGTGCTCGGCCGGGTGCGCCGTGAGCTTGCCGCCGATCCGGACGGGAAGGTCGTACTCGTCGACGAACGACTCCTCGAGCACACTGATGCCGGTCCGGTTGCGCAACAGCCCTTCCCAGGTGCCGTCGACGTCGTCGGCGATCGAGGTGGTGGCGGCGAACGCCGTGACCACCACCGGACGTGCGGCGCTCCGAATTTCTGAAGCAGTCGTTACAGTCATGTTCCCATGAATACCTGTAGCGTCCGTTACAGTCAAACGCATGGCCCGCCCCCTCGACCATGGCAAGCGCACACAACTACTCGCCGACGTCGTCGGCTACATCGCCGAACACGGACTCGCGGACCTGTCGCTCCGGCCACTCGCCGCGGAGCTGGGCACGAGCTCACGCATGCTCATCTACTACTTCGGCACCAAGGAGGAACTGCTGGTCCAGGCGCTGGCGACGCAGCATCCCGGCTTCTCGTCGCTGTTCTCCGGAGTCTCGGACCGGGACGGGCTGCGTGCCGGCCTCGAGGAGCTGTGGACGTCGACCACACGAGGCGAGTCCTCGGTCAGCACGAAGATCCTGTTGCAGGTGATGGGGGTGGCGAGCGTGCAGCGGGGCCCATTTGCCGACTTCGCCACCTCGGCCATTCACACGCTGATCGATGCCGTCGCCGACGCAATGGTCCGATGCGGGATCTCCACTCGGGATTCTCGCGACAGTGCGACCGTCGCGGTGTCCGGACTACGGGGAATCCTCCTCGACCGCTTGGTCACCGGCGACGCGGCGCGGACCGATCGATCGGCGTCACGACTGATCGAGCAGGTGGTTGCCGAGTAGTTCGTCGACACGTTCGGCGGCCTCGTCCGGGATCCAGTGGCTCACGCCGCGGAGCACCTCGTATGTGTACGGGGCGTCGACGAATCGGGAGGTCAGCTCCGGGCCGACCGGACCGATCGCCGTGTCGCCGTCGCTCCAGACGAACAGCGTCGGCACCCGGACCTTCCGGGACGCCGATCGGGGCGAGGTGAACGGCATCGCGCGATACCAGTTCAGGGCGCCCCGGGCCCGCGTCCGGTCGCGCATGGGCCCGAGGTCGCGCTTCGCGTCGTCCGGCGACTGGCCGCTGGCGACCAGGGCCCGGTAGCCGAAGCCGTCCGGGGTGAGCACCCGCTCTGGAATCCAGGGCAGCTGGAACGCGAACATGTACCAGGACTTCAGGATCTGTCGGCTGGTGAGCATCGCCCGCACGAACGCCGCCGGGTGCGGCACCGACAGCGCCGTGAGCGTGCGGACCCGATCGGGACGTTCGGCGGCGACGCCCCACGCCACCGCCGCGCCCCAATCGTGTCCGACCACGTGCGCCGGGCCGAGTCCCGCCCGGTCGATGAGAGCGATGACGTCCGCGATCAGTTCCGCGCTGCGGTACGCCCGGCGGGCGCGGGGCCTGGCACCGGGCGAATAGCCGCGCTGGTCCGGGGCGAGGGTGCGGAACCCGCGCCGGTGCAGCAGCGCCGCCAGCGCGTCCCACGACCGGGAGTCCTGCGGAAACCCGTGCAAGAGCACCACCGGCGTGCCGTCGATCGGGCCCTCGTCGCGGACGTCGAACACCAGTCCGTCGCGGGTGAACGTGCCGATCCGCTCCGTGCGACTCATCCGACGATCGTCTCACGCTCGCTGCGGTCTGCGGTCGACTCTCCGGCGCGGAGGAAGCGACCCGTCTTTGTCACCCCGAATCCACCGGTGAATTCGCCGTCGCGGTAGACGAGCCTGCCGTTGATCACGGTGGCGACCGCGGCGCCGTCGCTGCGGTTCACCATCCGCCGCAACCCGCCGTATTCGGGGACCTCCGCCTCGAACAACCCGTCCACCGTGGCGTCGAGACCCGCCGGGTCGACGACGACCAGATCGGCGCGGTCACCTTCACGGAGGTGGCCGGCGTCGATGCCGTACCAGTCGGCGAGCTCGCCCGTCAGCCGGTGAACGGCCCGCTCGACGGTCAGGAACGGCTTTCGGTCGGACTGCGCGTCCTTGACCTTCTTCAGCAGCCGGATCGGGTAGTTGTAGAACGCCATATTGCGCAGGTGGGCACCGGCGTCGCCGAATCCCATCTGCACCCCGGAACTGGCCGCGAGCTTCTTCGCGAACTTGGGGCGATGGCCCGCGATGGTGGTCCGCCACCGCAGATCGGTCCCGTACTCGACGACGAGATCGAGGTACGCGTCGACCGGGTGCACACCACGGAGGTCGCCCACGGCGCCGAACGTCTTGCCGATCAGCGTCTCGTCGGGGCACCCGACGATCACCGCGTCGTAGAAGTTGCGGTGCCAGATGCGGGGGCTGAACTTGTTGTCGTAGTCCTTGCGGAACCGGCGTCGATAGGACTCGTCCTGTAGCAGGGCGTTTCGCTCCACCTGGTCCTTCAGGTGCAGTGCCGCCGCGCCGGCGCCGAATTCCTCGAACACCACGAGGTCGATCCCGTCCGCGTAGACGGTGAACGGCACCGGCAGGTGCTGCCATTTGAAATCGGTCTTCGCGAAGCGGTTCAGCAGCGGCGCCGCGGCGAGCATGAAGTAGACGATCGGCGGATACGCCTTCGAGTCCGCGGCCGACAGCAGCGACGTCTTGAGGGGTTTGCGCCGCCCGAAGCCCGAACTCTCCGCGAAGAATCCGGCGATGTTCGGGTGCAGGTTGATCGTGGGCGCGCTCTGCAGGATCTTGCCGCGCTCGCGCAGGATGCGATTGAGGAAGCGGAACTCCTTCCACCGCGCGTACGTGGACGGCAGTGAGCGGGAACGGTATTCGTCGCCGTCGATCTTGTCGAGCGCGTTCGTCATCGAGGAGAGCCCGAGGAAGCCCACGTCGATGGCGTCGGTGAGCATCGCACCCATCTGCCCGAGTTCGCGAGCGGTCGGCTCGATCCGCCTGTCGGTGGCCCGGCCGAGACCGAGGACGTGGGTGCGGATGTCGGAGTGCCCGATGAACCCGGCAATGTTGGGGCCGAGCGGCAGCGACTCGAGGGCCTCGACGTATTCCGCCGGGCTCTGCCAGATCTTGTTCTCCTCCAGGATCCCGAGCACGGAGTCGTGCGGCACGGCCTCGACCCTGCTGAACAGGTCGGCGCATTCACGCGGCGTCGAATACACGGTGGACAGCGAGCAGTTTCCGACGACTACGGTGGTCACACCGTGTCGCACCGACTCCGGCAGGCCGGGGCTGACGAGCACCTCCGCGTCGTAATGGGTGTGCACGTCGACGAATCCGGGGAGCACCCACTTGCCTGCGGCATCGATGACCTCGGTGTCCGGTCCGACGGGCAGCGGGCGAGTCGACGCCCGGACGAGAACCCCGTCGCGGATGCCGAGATTGCGGCGCAGCGGCGCGGATCCGGTTCCGTCGAACCACAGGCCACCGTTTATGACCACATCGAAATCCGGCATTGTTGCCCTCCTCACACTCAGTATGTGTTACCCGAGGTTACGTATGTGGTTGAGTAAAAGTCAATGGACGGTTCGAGCGTTGCTCAATAGAGTGCAGGGGTGGCCGCCGCACCCCGCTCTCCCGAAGATCGGCGCGCGCAGATCCTCGACGTCGCCGTCCGGCTCCTCGAGACGGTGCCGTTCGACGACCTGTCGATCGACCAGGTGGCGGCCGAGGCAGGCGTCTCCGCACCGCTGCTGTTCCACTACTTCAAGAACAAGCAGGGTTTTCGCAACGCCGTCCTCGAAGCGTCGGCGTCCGAACTGCAGCGGCGGATGACCCCCGACGCGACGCTCCCGGTGTACTGGCAGCTCCGGGCGGGCGTCGAAACGTTCGCGGAAGCGGTGATCGAGCACCCCACCATCTACCTCGCGGTCATGCGGATGGCCGGCAGCGGCGACGAGCGGATGCGGCAGATCTACCGCGGCATGCGGCGGACGTTCACCCGATGGACAGTCGTGTCGCTGGCCGAGTTCGGCGTGCCGACGACACCCGCGCTCGAGGCCGCGGTCTCGGGCTGGCAGGCGTTCATGGAGGAGATCGTGCTGTCCTGGCTCGACGAGCCGACCATGGAACGCTCCGAGATGATCGACCTCTGCGAACGCGCCTTCTACCACCTACTTCCCGCAGCAGGCGTCGACGTCGGCGCACTCGACACGACACGCTGAACCGGACCGCGACAGCAGGCCTTGGGTTCACAGGAATCTTCCAGCTCCCTCCCAGCCGGGTGACGCCCCCGCGCGAGAACGTTGTCAGGACAGCGACTCGCGAAGGGACCACCTGATGACTGCCGTTCTCACTCCGCCACGGAGAATCGGACCGCCCGGCCACCGCGCCGAGTCGGAATCGTGGATCCGCCGACACGGTTCCGCGCTCGCCCTCACCGCACTCCTCGCCGCCACCGCGACCCTGTACCTGTGGGATCTCACGTCCAGCGGCTACGCCAACAGTTTCTACGCCGCAGCGGCGCAGGCCGGTTCGCAGAGCTGGAAGGCGTGGTTCTTCGGCTCACTCGACACCTCGAATTTCATCACGGTCGACAAGCCGCCCGCGTCGCTGTGGGTGATGGGACTGTCCGGGCGGATCTTCGGGTTCTCCAGCGCCAGCCTCCTCGTCCCCCAGGCCCTGATGGGGGTCGGTTCGGTCGCCCTCGTCTACGCGGCCGTCACCCGCGTCACGAACAGGGGCGCCGGGTTGATCGCCGGTGCCGTACTGGCCGCAACTCCCTCGGCCGCCTTGATGTTTCGCTTCGACAACCCCGACGCGCTGCTCGTGCTCCTGATGACCGCGGCCGGATACTTCGTGGTCCGGGCGATCGAGACGAAGGCCGGGCGCCGAGCCGCGATGTGGATCGTCCTCACCGGGGTCGCACTCGGCTTCGCATTCCTCACCAAGATGCTGCAGGGCCTGATGGTGCTGCCCGCGTTCGGTCTGGCATATCTGGTTGCCGGGCAAGCCCGGTTGCGGGCGCGTCTGCTGCACCTGGCCGCGGGTGTCGCCGCCGTCGTCGCCGCGGCCGGATGGTGGGTTCTCGCCGTGTGGCTGTGGCCCGCGGATTCTCGCCCCTACATCGGTGGTTCCACCGACAACAGCGTCATGGATCTGGTGCTCGGCTACAACGGACTCGGCCGGATCTTCGGTAACAGCGGTGGTGGCGGCGGAGGAATGGCCGGTGGCAGTGCGGGATCGAGCTTCGGTGGGAGCACCGGGCTGGATCGCCTGTTCGGCAGCGAGATGGGCATCGAGATCTCGTGGCTGATCCCGGCGGCGCTGGTCGCTCTGGTCTTCGGGCTGCTCGCCCGCGGACGCGCTCCGCGCACGGACCGGGTGCGGGCCTCCCTGATCGTGTGGGGCGGATGGTTCCTCGTCACGGGCCTGATCTTCAGCTACATGTCCGGCACCATCCACCCGTACTACACGGTGGCGCTCGCCCCCGCGATCGCCGGGATGATCGGCACCGGCGGGTACGCACTGTGGCAGAAGCGCGGCAGCATTCTCGGACGTTTCGGCCTCGCACTCATGTTGGTGGCCGCAGGCGCGTGGAGCTGGGTTCTGTTGCACCGCAACACCGAGTGGATGCCCGCCCTGAAGTGGGTCCTGCTCGCGGGTACCGTTCTCGGCGCCGCCCTGATCGCGCTCGGCGACGGGAACCGCGTCCGGAAGCTCGCCGCGACGGGGTTGCTGCTGGGCTCGCTCGCCGGAATCGGGGGTTCCGCGTCCTACGCGATCGCCACCGCGGCCACCGCGCACAGCGGATCGATCCCCACGGCCGGGCCCTCCGGGGCTGTCACCGATGCCGGAATGGGCGGCGGTGGCCGGGCACCCGGTGGTGACATGGCCGGCGGCGGGGCGCCGGGCGGCGGCATGCGTGGCGGCCAGGCGCGGGGCGGCGGCATGGGCGGCAACGCGGGTGGGACGAGTTCCGAGCTCACCACCTTGCTCGCCGAGGCAGGCACCACGTGGTCTGCCGCGACCAACGGATCGCAGAGCGCTGCCACCTACGAACTGGCCGCGAACACCGCGGTGATGGCCATCGGCGGGTGGAGTTCCGACCCCACGCCGACACTCGACCAGTTCATCTCCTACGTCGAGAACGGCCAGGTGCACTACTACATCGCCGGTGGTGGTGGGGGTGGTCGCGGCGGCGACAGCACGTCCGGCGCGATCGAGGAGTGGGTAGCCGCCAATTTCACCGCCGTCACCGTGGGCGGCACGACCGTGTACGACCTCTCCACCTACACCGGATAGCAGAGAACCGGCAGGTGCATCACCTGCCGGTTCTCACCCGAGCGAGTGACGGGATTCGAACCCGTGTGAACGGCTTTGCAGGCCGGTACCTCAACCACTCAGTCACACCCGCATCGATGACTACTGTGCCCGGGCGGTACCGAGGGTGCGAGGGTTGCGCTCACGGTGATTCGAAACCGACACGCCGGGGCGGGAACAAACCAGGTGCCCTCGTTGCTGTGTTGCTTCGTGACCGATACCGACGAACGCGCCGCCCCGACCGCCGACCGGACAACAACCCGTCCCAGCCTCCGGGTGATCCTGGTACTCGGCGCGATGGTGGCCCTCGGCCCCTTCACCATCGACATGTATCTGCCTGCGCTACCGGACATCGGAACCGACCTCGGTGCATCCTCGTCCGCTGTCCAGCTGACCATCACCGGAACACTGCTCGGCCTCGCGCTGGGGCAGTTGATCGTCGGGCCGCTGGCGGACAGCCTCGGGCGCAGACGCCCCCTCATCGCCGGTATCGGTGTGCACGTCGCCGCGTCCGTGCTCGCGGTGTTCGCGCCGACCGTCGCCGTGCTGGGCGTGCTCCGTGTCTTCCAGGGCATCGGCGCCGCCGCCGCGGCGGTGGTCGCGCTCGCCGTGGTCCGCGACCTGTTCTCCGGGAACACCGTCGCCGTCGTGATGTCGCGGCTGATGCTCGTCCTCGGCGTCGCACCCGTGCTCGCCCCGAGTATCGGCGGCGCACTTCTCATCGCTCTCGACTGGCGCGGGATCTTCGTCGTCCTCGCCGTGATCGGCACCCTGACGGCGGTGATCGGTGCGTGGGGTCTGACGGAGACGCTGCCGCCCGAACGCCGCCGCAAGAGCAATCTCCTCGCCGTGCTGGGCACCTACCGGGGCCTGCTCGGCGACCGGGCGTTCATGGTGCTCGCCCTCGTGTCGAGCGTGGCGATGGGATCGCTGTTCTCGTACGTCTCCGGTGCATCGTTCGTCTTCCAGGACCAGTACGGCCTGGACGAGCAGCAGTTCGCGCTGCTGTTCAGCTCCGGCGCGATCGCTCTCATCGGGGCCTCGCAACTCAACGTCCGCGCGCTCGCACGCTGGTCACCGCTGCAGATCACGGTGTCGTCCCTCGGCTTCGCGACGGTGGCCGGGCTGGCGCTGATCACCACCGCGCATTTCGAGTTCGGCGGGCTCGTCGGGTTCGTCGTTCCCCTGTGGTTCCTCCTCGGCGGTGTCGGATTCGTCCTGCCCAATGCCCCGGCCCTGGCTCTCGGCAGGCACGGCGAGGCCGCGGGTACGGCGGCCGCGCTGCTCGGCGCCCTGCAGTTCGGTGTCGGCGCCCTGATCGCGCCACTGGTCGGCGTGCTGGGTAACACCGGCGTCGCGCTCGCGGTCACGATGACCGCGTGCACGGGCCTCGGGTTGGTGGCGCTCACGGCCGCAGCGAAGGCGGAAGCCCGCTGACGACACGATCGGCAGACTTTCACGGCCGATCACCCGACATGGGATGATCGACGCATGCCACCACCGTCACCACTTCATCTCGACCCCATCGAAGAGGCCCACCGGCAGTGGACCAAGCACGGCTGGGGTGATGTCGCCGACGGCATGGCCGCGGTGACCTCGGTGATGCGCGCCCATCAGATCATGATCGCGCGGGTGGAAGAGGTGCTCAAGCCGTCGGGGCTCACGTTCGCCCGGTACGAATTGCTGACACTGCTGACGTTCACGCGCACGGGCGCGCTCCCGATGGCGAAGGCCAGCGCGCGCCTTCAGGTTCACCCGACCAGCGTCACCAACGCCGTCGACCGGCTCGAGACGGCGAATCTCGTACGGCGGGTTCCGCATCCGAGCGACCGCCGCGCAACACTGATCGAAATCACCGACGCGGGAAGGAAACTGGCAGTCGAATCGACCGAGCGGCTCAATGCCCAGGTGTTCTCGAGCCCCGGCGTATCCGGTGACAAGCTGGAACAGCTGGTCGCCATCCTCGCCGAACTGCGACGCGAGGCAGGCGATTTCGACACCGGAGACGCGCCCACCAAGTGGTGACGAGCCAGGGCCCTCAGCGGTGCTTGAAGACTCAGCGGTGCTTGAAGACGGGCGAACGCTTCTCGACGAACGCTGCCATGCCTTCCTTCTGGTCTTCGGTGGCGAACGTCGAGTGGAACACCCGTCGTTCGAAGCGGACACCCTCGGTCAGCGTGGTCTCGAACGAGCGGTTCACCGCTTCCTTCGCCATCATCGCGACCGGTAGGGACATCTCGGCGATGGTGGTCGCCGTCTTCAGCGCCTCGTCCAGGAGGTCGGCGGCGGGCACGATCCGCGACACCAGCCCCGCGCGTTCGGCCTCCTCGGCGTCCATGTTCCGGCCGGTCAGGCACAGTTCCATGGCCTTGGCCTTGCCCACCGCGCGCGTCAGACGCTGCGATCCGCCGATGCCGGGGATGACGCCGAGCTTGATCTCCGGCTGACCGAACTTGGCGGTGTCGGCGGCGATCAGGATGTCGCAGAGCATCGCCAGTTCGCATCCGCCGCCGAGGGCATAGCCCGCGACAGCAGCGATGGTGGGCTTGCGGGCCGCGGCGAGGCGATCCCACGCGGCGAAGAAGTCGTCCAGGTACACGTCCATGTACGACTTGGGCTGCATCTCCTTGATATCGGCACCCGCCGCGAAGGCCCGGTCGGAGCCGGTGATCAGGATGGCACCGATCGCCGAATCCTTCTCCAACTGCTCCACCGCCGACACGACCTCGCGCATCAGCTCGGAGTTCAGTGCGTTGAGCGCTTTCGGACGGTTGAGGGTGATGATCCCCACCCGGCCCTTGCGCTCCAGGAGGATGGTCTCGAAGTCGGTCACTGGTCTCCCTCGGTTGAACGTTCGCGGATGTCGTTGATGATGGCCGAGAAGTCCTGGCCACCACCGCCGGCGGCGTGGAACCGGCTGTACAGTTCGGCAGCGCGGAGCCCGAGTTCGGCCTCGACGCCGTTGGTCTTCAGCGCGTTCGCGGCGAGACCGAGATCCTTGTCCATCAGCGCGGCGGCGAAGCCCGGCTGGTAGTCGTTGTTGGCCGGACTCGTCGGAACCGGTCCGGGCACAGGACAGTTGGTGGTGAGCGCCCAGCACTGGCCCGACGCGTTGGATGCGACGTCGAACAGGGCCTGGTTGCTCAGGCCCAGCTTCTCGCCGAGGACGAACGCCTCGCTGACGGCGATCATCGACACACCGAGGATCATGTTGTTGCAGATCTTCGCGGCCTGACCGTTGCCCGGGTCGCCGCAGTGGACGACCTTCTTGCCCATGACGTCGAGCAGCGGCTTCGCGGACTCGAAGTCATCTGCCGCGCCGCCGACCATGAACGCCAGCGTTCCCGCGGTGGCGCCGACGACGCCACCGGAAACGGGTGCGTCCACCGAACGGTGACCCGCTTTGACGGCCTCGTCGTGGGCCGCGCGGGCGTCCGCGACGTCGATGGTGGACGAGTCGATGAACAGGGTGCCCGGCTTCGCGGCCGACAGGATCTCCGCGTAGAGCCCGAGAACGTGTTTGCCGCTCGGCAGCATCGTGATCACGACGTCCACCTCGCGCACGGCCTCGACGGCCGAATCGGCGACGGTGACACCGTCTTTCACCGCCTGCTCGAGTGCGGCGGGCGCGAGGTCGAATCCGACCACCGTGTGCCCCGCCTTGACGAGGTTGGCCGCCATGGGGCCACCCATGTGGCCGAGTCCCAGAAATCCGACGGTAGTGCTCATAGCAGTCCCTCCTGGACGCTTGTGGCTGGTGGTCAGCGCTGCGGTTGCGGGGCCGTGAGGCCGAGTTCGAGGTCTCCGAGGGGTGTGAAGAACTGTGCGACGTCGTCGTCGGTGACCTCGTCGAGGGTGGCGGGTGACCAGTGCGGGTTGCGGTCCTTGTCGACGACCTGCGCCCGGATCCCCTCGACCAGGTCGGGTGAGTTCAGGCAGGCGACGGACACCCGGAATTCGTCGTTCAACACGTCCTCGAGGCTGCCCGCCGCGCGGGCGCGGCGCAGCGAGGCCAGGGTGACCGCGCACGCGGTCGGCGACTTCGACAGGATCTGCTCGGCCGCCTTCGCCGCCTCCGGCACCCCACTGCGTTGGAGCCGGGACACGATCTCCGGGACCGAATCCGCCGAGTACGCGGCATCGATCCAGCCCTGCTGCGCCAGCAGGTCCGAGGCCGGCGCCGGTGCGGTGAACGCGGCCACCGCCTCCTCCACCGACGTGGACGTCAGCGCGTCGACGAACGCGGCGATCTGCTCGGACGGGATGAAGTGGTCGGCGAACCCGCACGCGATCGCATCCCCGGCGCTCAGCCGTGCCGTGGTGAGCGCGATGTGCGTCCCGAGTTCGCCGGGGGTGCGGGCCAGCAGGTAGGTGCCGCCGACGTCGGGGACGAACCCGATCCCGGTCTCGGGCATCCCGATCATCGACCGCTCCGTCACGATCCGGACGCTGCCGTGCGCCGACACCCCGACCCCGCCGCCCATCACGATGCCGTCCATGACCGCCACATACGGTTTGCGGTAGTTCGCGATGGCGGCGTTGAGGATGTACTCCTCGCGCCAGAACTCCCGCGACCCGGTGCCCCCGGTTTTGGCGTCGTGGTAGATCGAGACGATGTCCCCGCCCGCGCACAACCCGCGGTCCCCGGCGCCGGTGATCAGCACCGCCCGCACTTGATCGTCGCCGGCCCACTCCGTCAGGGCCGCCGCAATCTGCCGGACCATCGAATGGTTGAGGGCGTTGATCGCCCTCGGCCGGTTCAACACGATCCGGCCCACCCCGCCGCTGGTGTCGATCAGAACCTCCGGCTCCGTGGTTCCCGCGCCTGTCATGCCGCTCCCTTTCCGTGTCCCGCGATGATGCTGCGGGCGATGACCACCCGCATGATCTCGTTGCTGCCTTCGAGGATCTGATGCACCCGCAGGTCGCGGACGATCTTCTCGATCCCGTACTCGGCAAGGTAGCCGTACCCGCCGTGCAGCTGCAGCGCCCGGTTCGCGACCTCGAACCCGGTGTCGGTGGCGAACCGTTTCGCCATCGCACACAACTCCACCACATCCGGGGCACCCTCCTCGAGGGCGGCGGCCGCCCGCCACAACAGGGTGCGGGCGGCCTCGAGTTCGGTGCGCATGTCCGCGAGCTGGAACTGCAACGCCTGCGAGTCCAGCAACGCCGCCCCGAACGCCTTCCGGTCCGCCAGATAGGCGACGGCCTTGTCCAGGGCGGTCTGCGCCCCGCCGACCGAGCACGCCGCGATGTTGAGGCGGCCCCCGTTCAGGCCGGCCATCGCGATCCGGAACCCGCCGCCCTCGCTACCGAGCAGGTTCGCCGCCGGCACCCGCACATCCTCGAAGATCACCTGCCGGGTCGGTTGGGCGTTCCAGCCCATCTTCACCTCGTTCGGCCCGAACGACAGCCCCGCCGACTCCTTCGGCACGATGAACGCCGAAATGCCCCGCGGCCCGCCCTCGCCGGTGCGGGCCATCACCACATACACCTCCGACGTCCCGGCCCCGGAGATGAACTGCTTGACCCCGTTGAGGACGAAGTCGTCGCCGTCCCGGACCGCGCGGGTGCTCAACGCCGCCGCATCCGAACCCGCACCCGGCTCGGTCAGGCAGTAACTGCCCAGCTGATCCATCGCACACAACCGAGGCACCCACTGATGCCGTTGCTCCTCGGTGCCGAACCTGTCGATCATCCAGGTCACCATGTTGTGAATGGAAATATAGGCGGCGATCGACGGGCAGCCCTTCGCCAACTGCTCGAAGATCCGGGCCGCATCGACCCGGGTCAGCTCCGAACCCCCCACGTCCTCGCGGACATAGATCCCGCCCATCCCCAACGACGCCGCCTTCCGCAGCACATCCACCGGGAAATGCTTCGTCTGATCCCACTCCACAGCATGCGGCGCGAGATGCTCGGCCGCGAAATCACGGGCCGTGTCACGAATCGCCCGCTCGTCATCGGTCAAGGTGAACATGGAGTTCCGATCAGTTCATGGTCGGGATGACGAAGTGGTTGGTCTCTTCCTTCTTGCCGGAAGGCCAGCGCTGGGTCACGGTCTTGGTCTTGGTGTAGAAGCGGAACGAGTCGGGACCGTGCTGGTTGAGATCGCCGAATCCGGAGCGCTTCCAGCCGCCGAACGTGTGGTACGCGATCGGCACGGGGATCGGCACGTTGACGCCAACCATGCCGACCTGCACTCGCGAGCAGAAGTCGCGGGCCGTGTCGCCGTCGCGAGTGAAGATGGCGACACCGTTGCCGTACTCGTGCTCGGTGGGCAGGCGCAGCGCCTCCTCGTAGTCCGCGGCGCGGGCGACCAGCAGGACGGGTCCGAAGATCTCTTCCTTGTAGACGCGCATGTCGGTGGTGACCTTGTCGAACAGGGTCGCGCCGGCGAAGAAGCCGTTCTCGTGGCCCTCGAGGGTGAAGCCGCGGCCGTCGACCACGGCCTCTGCACCCTCGTCGAGGCCGATCTGGATGTAGTTGTTCACGCGCTCGACGGCGTCCTTGCTGACCAGCGGCCCGAAGTCGGCGCCCTCGTCGTCGCTTCGCCCGATCTTCAGCTTGCCGACCCGCTCGGTCAGCTTGGCGACGAGCGCATCCGCCGTCTCCTCCCCCACCGGAACCGCGACGGAAATGGCCATGCAGCGCTCACCCGCGGAGCCGTAACCTGCGCCGATGAGGGCGTCCGCAACCTCGTCGAGGTCGGCGTCGGGCATCACGATCGCGTGGTTCTTCGCGCCACCGAAGCACTGTGCACGCTTGCCGTGGGCCGCGGCGGTCTCATAGATGTACTGCGCGATCGGGGTGGAGCCGACGAATCCGACGGCCTTGACGCGGTCGTCGGTGAGCAGGACGTCCACCACTTCCTTGTCACCGTTGACCACGTTGAACACGCCCGCGGGCAGACCGGCCTCGAGGAACAGTTCGGCCAGGCGAAGCGGCACCGAGGGGTCGCGCTCGGACGGCTTGAGGATGAAGGCGTTGCCGGCGGCCAGTGCGGGACCGGCCTTCCACAGCGGGATCATGGCCGGGAAGTTGAACGGGGTGATGCCCGCGACGACGCCGAGCGGCTGGCGCATGGAGTACACGTCGATGCCGGTTCCGGCGGATTCCGTGTACTCGCCCTTGAGCAGGTGTGGAGCGCCGAGGGCGAACTCGATGACCTCGAGGCCGCGCTGGATGTCGCCCTTCGCGTCGGGGATCGTCTTACCGTGCTCGGACGACAGGAGGCGCGCCAGCGAATCCATCTCGTCCTGCACGAGCTGGAGGAATTTCATCAGGACGCGTGCCCGCTTCTGCGGATTGAACAGCGCCCATTCCCGCTGAGCCTCTACCGCGTTCGCGATGATCGCCTCGGTCTCGGCCTTGTCGGCGAGAGGCACACGCGCCTGCACCTCACCGGTGTTGGGGTCGTAGACGTCGCCGAACTTGTTGGAGGCACCGGGGACGCGCTTGCCGCCGACGAAGTGGGATAGCTCTTGAACCATGGTGCGAACCCGTTCCTTGCTCGATGATCAGGGAGTTCCGAATATGTGCCCATCCTATAGTTGGATGTCCATGTATGTCCAGGCTCCCGAGAAGACCCCCGACCGAGTGAGCGTTCAGTGTTTCCGCACGACGCGCTCGGGCTCTCCCGGCTTCCAGATGGTGATGTCCATGTGGCCGTCGCCGACCTCCACCGCCGAGCCGCCGGTCAGGTCCGCTCGGTAGCAGTGATCGAACTCCTGCCCACGGATGTCGAAACCGGTCTCGTCGAACAGCGCCTGCGCGAATCGTTGATGCAGCGCCTTGTCCTGGACGTCGTCGACAACACCCCACAGTTTCGCGTCACCTTCCTTCACTTCACTGTCGACGGTCGCCGTGTGCAGGCAGAAACGCGGATCGCGGGCGAGATCCTGGAATTTCGTCGTGTTCGGCATTCCGGCGATCCACAACTGGTTCTCGAAGAATCTCGGCTCGACCGGGCTGATCCGCGGAAATCCGTCGGACCGCAGGGTGCCGAGCATGCACAGGTTCTTGGTCGCCGCGTGCCTGCGGGAGAAGATCGCGGCAATCCGCGGAGCAGCTTCGGCAAACTCGTTCCAGCTGGCCATGGACACGACCCTACGACGATTCCCATGACCGCACGGTCAAGACGCACGCAAATGCGCGATCAGGATCGCCTCGATCTCCGACCGTCGCGCCGCGGACGGCAGCCGGGGCGCCGCGGACCGGTAATGATGCCCGGTCGGAGTCCCCAGATCGAGGAGATGCCGGCGATCGGGCCGACACACCGGACGAGCGGCCCACCCGTCACCCTCCTTCGCGTAATTGCACGCCGCGCACAAACCCGCCCCATTCTGCGCCGTGGTGACACCCTTGTTCCGGCGCGAGCGAATGTGGTCGTGATGGCGGATCGGCGCATCACACCACGGCGTCCGGCACGTCCGATCCCGCAGATCGATCAAATTTCTCAGGCTCCTCGGGAACGTCCGCGCCTGCGACTCCATCGCCGTCAACACCCCCGACACCGGGCACGCGTACATCAACCGCAGGGTGGCCTCGGTCTCCGAATCCACCGCGTCCGCCACCAACTGCCGCGCAATCGACGCCGGCACCGGCCCGAACCCCTGCAGGTCCGCCGCCTCGCCCTCACCCGCCAGCAAGGTTTCGTCGGAAATCACCAGATCCACCGCCACCGGCACCCCCGCCGCCACCGACACCCCGGTACCACGCTCGAACAACAAGTCCGCCATCACCTGATTCCGCGTCCGACCGCCACCGTCCCCGGTCGCGATCAGGCTGTCCGCATCCCGCCCCAGCGTGGCCTGCACACAGACCGCCTGCTCCATCGGCATCAGCACACCCAGATACGCCATCGAATCCGGCGCCGGCCGCGTCGTCACCCGCCGCTCCGACACCGCCTTACGATGCCGCGCCACCACCGCCGCGGCATCGAGCTCCACCGCCAGGGCCTTCGCCTTCGCGATCAGACCGCGGTCACCCACCCCATCGAGAATGTCCGGGTCCGAACACAACCGCCGATCCACGATTCCCCGGTCACGCGCCGACAAACAGGCCGTCTCCCGCACCAACAACGTGGCGCGCCATTCGTTCAACCGACCCGACCGCAACAACGCCAACGTGTGCGGCATCTCGTGCACCACCGCCCGCGCGAACCCCAGATGCCGGCCACCCCGATTCGGAGACTCCCTGCGCGCCAACCCGATCTGCGACGCGATCCCCCCGTCCCACTCCGCCCGCGGCAACCGACGAGCCTGACGGTCCTCCCGCACAACAGTGGCGACATCATCGGTCACCACCGCCTGCACCGCACACCCCACCGACTTCAACGCCTCCACCGCATCGAGCCACTCGATCCCCAACCCCGCATCACCACACGCCTCGACACACCGCAACCGCGCCGTGAACGCCCGCAACTCCTCCAGATCCGGTGCCACCACATCCCCCACGACCAACCTCCCCCAAGGTCATTCGAAACTTTGTTCGATCCTAGCAGTCGCGCTGAACCTCGGGCAATAGCCGAAAAGTTCAGATCCCCAGTGCCGCAGCCGCTGCGAGGGCGAGGGTGTCGTCGACTTCGTCGTAGCCACCGGACCCACCGCCGGGGCCACCGCTGTCGGCGACGGTGCGGCGGGCGGAGAGGTGTATGGCGTCCACACCGGTGCCCGCGACCGCGGCGATGTCGTCGACACGGATCCCGCCGCCTGCCATCACCTGGATGCGCCCGTGTGCGTGGGCGACCATGGCCGACAGGGCGTCGAGGCCGTCGATGCACCGCTGCGCTCCGCCCGAGGTGAGGACCCGGATGATGCCCGACCTCGCGAGCGCATCGAGGGCTGTCGCCCTGTCGTCGACGACGTCCATCGCACGATGGAACGTCACCTCCACCGCGTACGGGTCGATGCCGTCGAGCAGGCGGGCCAGCGCGTCGCGGTCGACGGCCAGGCCGGGTGTGAGCGCACCGACGACGACTCCGGATGCGCCCGCACCCATCGCGGCCCGGATGTCGCGGGCCATGACCGCGATCTCGTCGGCGTCGTAGACGAATCCGCCGGGCCGGCACCGGATCAGCGGGTGCACCGCGATCCCCTGGGCCGCAACCGCTTCGATCATGCCGATGCTCGGCGTCAACCCGCCGGTCGCGCCGAGTGCGGTGCACAACTCGACGCGCGAGGCACCGGCGCGTCGTGCGATCCGGGCGCCCGCGACGTCCTGGACCGCCAGTTCGAGTACGGGGGCCACTAGAACGACTGCCAGGAAGGCTTGTGTTCCAGTGCATACCGGTAGTAGTCGGCGAGTTGCAGCTTGCTCGCCGCGGCCTCGTCGATCACGACGGTGACGTGCCGATGCAGTTGCATCACCGAGGCCGGGCAGAACGCGGAGAGCGGTCCCTCCGCGGCGGCGGCGATCGCCTCGGCCTTGCCCTTGCCGAACGCGATCATCACCAGGTGCCGGGCTTCGCTGATGGTGCCGAGCCCCTGGGTGAGGACGTGGTGCGGGACGTCGTCCACGCTGTCGAAGAACCGCGCGTTGTCGAGGCGGGTCTGCTCGGTGAGCGTCTTGACACGGGTGCGGGAGGTCAGCGCGGAACCCGGCTCGTTGAACCCGATGTGGCCGTCGGTGCCGATGCCGAGCAGTTGCACATCGATGCCGCCCGCCTCGGCGATGGCGGCGTCGTACCGGGCGCCCTCCTCGGCGATGTCGGACGATTCCCCGTCGGGGCTGAGCACGTGCCCCGGGTCGAGATTCACGTGGTCGACGAACTCCGAGCGGATCACCGAGAAGTAGGACTGACCATGACTTTTCGGGAGTCCCACGTACTCGTCCAGCAGGAAGGCGCGAGCATCCGAGAAGTCCAGCCCGGACTCGCGGTGCCGTCGCGCGAGTTCCCGGTAGCTCCCGAGCGGGGACGATCCGGTGGCGAGGCCCAGTGTCGTCGGACCGCGTCGGACGTACCCCTCGACGATGTCCGCGACGGTCGTGCCGACCTCCGACGGCGTCTGCCGGATTACGATTTCCATGCGAGTCCTTCCGTTCCGGCGGGCATACCGCCGACAAACACGCCACGCGGGCGCAGTTGGTGATCGGTCACGACGATATCGGCGCGGCGGCCCGGCGCCAGGGTGCCGCGTTCGGACTCCAGGCCGAGCAGCCGGGCCGGGGTCCTGGTGGCGGACGCGACAGCGTCGACGAGTCTGACGCCGCTGTCGAAAACGGTGGTACGCACCACGTCCAGCAGTCGCGCGGTGCCGCCCGCGATGGCCCCCTCGGATCCGTCGGCGGTCGCGAGCCGGGCCACCCCGTGTGAGACGCACACGTCCAGCGGGCCGAGTTGGTAGTCGCCGTCCGAGACACCGGCGGCGGCCATGGCGTCGCTGACGAGGACGATCTGCTCGGGCCCGACGGTGTCGAACACCATCGACACCGTCTCGGGCGCGAGATGCACTCCGTCCGCGATCAACTCGACGACGATGTCGCCGCGACCGGCCGCGGCGAGGAACGCCGCCACCGGACCCGGTGCGCGGTGGTGCAGCGGCGGCATCGCATTGAATAGGTGCGTGGCGGTCAGCGGCCCGCCGGCGGCGTCGGCGATCCGTGCGGACGTCGTCGCCGCGTCGGAGTCGGTGTGGCCGAGGCTCGGCACCACGCCGCGCCGGCGCATCGCGGCGAGAAGCTCACCGAAGTGCGCCGTCTCCGGCGCGAGCGTCATCGACCGGACGGTGCCGCGCGCGGCGTCGCAGATCCTCTCGAACAGTCCGGGGTCGCCGGGCACCACGGACGCAGGATCCTGTGCGCCGCAGCGGGCACCGGAGATGAACGGACCTTCCAGGTGGATCCCGAGAAGATCGCCGCGTTCCACCAGGTCGGCGAGGATTCCGGCCTGCCGCAGCAGGTCCTGCTCCCCCGCCGAGACCAGACTTCCGAGCAGTCCGGTGGTGCCGTGCTCGCGGTGGTGGTCCGCGGCCCGGCTCGCCCCGTCGGCGTCGGCGTTGGGAAAACCGGCGCCTGCGCCGCCGTGGCAGTGCAGGTCGATCAGGCCCGGCAGCAGTATCGACGAACTCGGGTCCGGCAGCGGCACGTGCCCGCGGTATCCCGACGCCGAACCGACCCAGGAGATTCGGTCGCCGTCGGTGACGACCACACCGTCGGCGATGACGCCGTCCTCCACCACGGCCCGGCCGCGCAGGATCATCGGGGCGCTCCGGACGCGAGTGCCGCGACAGCCGACCGTGCGGCCTGCGGGGACTGTGCGTTGCGCGCGGCGGCCGCCATCTCCCGGCATCGGCCGAGGTCGGTGGCGGCCAGGCGTGCCCGCACGCCGCCCAGCGACGGCGCCACCATGGACAGACTCGTGACGCCCAGCCCGACGAGCACCGGCGCCAGCGCGGGATCGGACGCGGCCTCCCCGCAGACCCCGACCGGCGTGCCCGCCTCGGCTCCTGCCGCGCCGACCAGACCGATGAGGTCCAGGACCGCGGGCTGCCACGGGTCGAGCAGCGGGGCGAGACCGCCGGCCATCCGGTCCGCGGCACAGGTGTACTGGCTCAGGTCGTTGGTCCCGATACTGACGAAATCGAGATGTTCGAGCAGGTCGCGGGCACGCAGCGCCGCCGACGGGATCTCGATCATCGCCCCTACCGTGGCGATTCCGTACGACCGGGCGAGCGCGGCGAAGCCCTCCGCCTCGTCCGCGGTGGCGACCATCGGGGCCATCACCCACAGGTCGGCGCCGGTCGCGGATGCCGCGATCCCGAGGGCCTCCAGTTGGGTGGCCAGGACGTCCGGATAGACGGAGCCGACCCGCAGTCCCCGCACACCGAGGGCCGGGTTCTCCTCCGCGCCCAGGTCGAGGAACGGCAGTGGTTTGTCGGAACCGGAGTCGAGGGTGCGCACCACCACCTTCCGACCCGCGAACCGCTCGAACAGCGCGCTGTACGTGGCAATCTGCTCGTCGAGGGTGGGCGCTTCCTGCCTGCCGAGATACAGGAATTCGGTGCGGAACAACCCCACACCCTCCGAGTCCGCGGACGCGGCGCGCACGGCATCGTCGACGGTGCCGATGTTGACGAGCAGCCCGACGGGTGCGCCGTCCCGGGTGCGGCCCGGCCCACTCGTGGCCGCGACCCGCACCAGGGCCGCGGCGATCCGCGCCGACACATCCGACTGTCGGCGTTCGCCGGGGTCGACGACCACCTCGCCCGTGGTGCCGTCGAGCACCACCGGCCTCCCCTCGACCAACCGGTCGAGGTCGGCGCAGTTCACGATCGCGGGAAGGCCGAGCGATTTCGCCAGTATCGCAGTGTGACTCGTCGGCCCGCCCTCCGCGGTGAGCAGGCCCACCACGTCGCTGCCGCCGAGCATCGCGGTGTCCGCGGGCGACAGGTCCCGGGCAACGAGCACGAACGGGTGTCCCGGCTCGGGGATTCCCGGCATCGGCACACCCAGCAGCACCGCGACCGAACGATGTCCGAGGTCCCGCAGGTCCGCGACGCGCTCGGCCAGATACCCGCCGACTGCCTCGAGTCTGGCGCAGAAGCCGTCGAATGCGACGCGCACGGCGTGCGCAGTCGGCATGCCGCCGAGCAGGTTCTCCTCGGCGGCGGACACGATTCCCGGGTCGCGGGCCATCGCCGCGGACACGAGCAGGATCTCGGACGCGACGCCGTCGACCTGCGCGGCGCGGGCCTCGAGGTCGCCGGAGACCGTCGCGAGGGCGTCCCGCACCCGGGCCATCTCCGCTGGGACCGATTCGCCGACAGGGTCTTCGGCGGATGTCTCGACCGGTGTCCCGAACGCGAGCCAGGGCGCGCAGACCAGCCCCGGGCTCACCCCGAGTCCGTGCACTGTCTGTTCCGTGGTCGTCGGCATCAGGCGGCGTCGAGGTCGGAGGCGAGCAGATCGGCGAGGCGGTCGAGGGCCTCCTCGCTGCCTTCCCCGTCCGCCGTGATCGTCACCTCGGTACCGAATGCCGCGCCGAGGGTCATGACCGCGAGCATGCTGCCCGCGTCCACCGGCGCCGACGCGCCGACCGCGATCTGCACCGCGACGGGCACGGCTGCGGCGGCCTGGGTGAACTTGGCGGCGGGGCGGGCGTGCAGGCCCACCTTCGAACCGATGAGGACCGTTCGTGAAGCCATGGTCACTGACCTGCCTTTTCCGTGTCGGTGTCGGTACTGGTGTCCGCGTCGTCCTCCCGGCCGGGGGTACGCAGGTTCCATTTCTTGATGACGAAGCTGAACAGGACGTAATAGATCACCGCGTACCCGAGCCCGATGGGGATCAGCATCCACGCGTTGGTGGCCTTGCCGAAGTTGAGGACGTAGTCGAAGAAGCCTGCGGAGAATGTGAATCCGTCATGGATGCCGAGCGCGTTGACCAGAGCCATCGAGGTGCCGGTGAGGAACGCGTGGATCAGGTACAGCGGCCAGGCGACGAACATGAACGCGAATTCGAGGGGCTCGGTGATCCCGGTGAGGAACGCCGTCAGCGCAGTGGAGAGCATGATGCCGCCCACGACCTTCTTCTGCGACGGCCGGGCGTTACGCCAGATCGCCAGTGCGGCAGCGGGAAGCGCGAACATCATGATCGGGAAGAAGCCGGTCATGAAGATGCCGGCGCTCGGGTCGCCGGCGAAGAACCGGTTGAGGTCACCGCGGACGAGTTCGCCACTCGCGTTCTGGTAGTCGCCGACGAGGAACCACACGGTCGAGTTCAGGATGTGGTGTAGTCCGGTCGGGATGAGCAGGCGGTTGGCCATGCCGTAGACGCCGCCACCGATCACCGAGTTCTCGGCGACCGTCTCGCCCACCCACGTCAGAGCGGAGTTGAACGCCGGATACAGGAACGCCATGAGGACGCCGACGACGAGACCGGTGACGGCGGTGAGGATGGGAACGAGCCTGCGCCCGTTGAAGAATCCGAGGTAGTCGGGCAGTTTGGTGCGGTAGAACCGCTGCCACAGAATGGCGGACAGCAGACCCATCACGATGCCCGCGAGAACACCGTAGTTGATCAGCGCCTGGTCACCGTTCGGGTCGGTCTTGCCTTCGAGGACGACCGGGGACATGGCCTCGAACACGCCGTTGATGACCATGTATCCGACCACGGCTGCCAGCGCGGTGGACCCGTCCGCCTTCTTGGCCCAGCCGATGGCGATGCCCACCGCGAAGATGAGGGGCAGCCAGGTGAACACGGCCTGGCCTGCCGCGGAGATGACGGACGCGGCGGTGTGCATCGAGTCGAATCGGCCGAGGAGGTCGTCCTGACCGAGCCGGAGCAAGATGCCCGCCGCGGGAAGTACCGCGATCGGCAGCATCAGGCTGCGCCCGAGGCGCTGCAACCCGGCAAACACCGCTGATTCCTTTTTCGGGCTGTCTACGACAGTCATATCGGCCTTCTCTGTGCGCTTCGGTCGCCGAATCGGCGTCTGGTGAGCCCCGAAACCGGTGGCGGCGAGCGCGTCGTACGGCTTCGGGAAAACTATTGTGGACCAGCACCCCCAACGGGTACTGTCCGGTCATAACCAGTTGCTAGTTTGACCAGGTGAGCACAGGATGTCAACAGGCAAATGTGATTCAGCTAACTCATTCCGCGCCATCACCTGCAGCGCAAACACGAACTACGAGGGAGAACCGATGTCCAAAGCGGACGCAATCATCAGCGGCCTCGGCGGTGCCGACAACATCGTCGAGATCGAGGCCTGCATCACCCGGCTGCGCACCGAGGTCAAGGACGGCGCCAAGGTCGACGAGGCCGCGCTCAAGGCCGCGGGCGCCCACGGGGTGTTGAAGGCGGGCAGCGTCGTCCAGGTCATCGTCGGCCCCGAGGCGGACACCCTGGCCGAGGACATCGAGGACATCCTGTGAGCCTGTCGGTACAGGCTCCACTGCCCGGTCGGGTACTCGCCCTGGCCGACGTGCCCGATCCCGTGTTCGCCGGACAGATGGTGGGTTCCGGAGTCGCGATCGAGCCGGCGCGCGACCGCGGCGCCCTCGACGTGCTCGCTCCCATCTCCGGCAAGATCCTCAAACTCCACCCGCACGCGTTCGTCATCCTGGGCTCGGCGGGCGGCGGCGTGCTGGTTCACCTGGGCATCGACACGGTGAAACTGCAGGGTGAGGGGTTCACGCTGCTGGCGGCGGAGGGCGACACCGTCGACGCGGGCGACCCCGTGGTGCGATTCGACCCGAGCGAGATCGACGGCACCGGGTACTCCGCCGTCTGCCCGATCGTGGTGATGGATTCCAAGGCGGATTCGGTGTCCACCGACAGCATCGGGTCCGACGTGAACACCGGCGACGTCCTGTTCGACTGGACGGCGCCGTAGGAACGGGGCGGCCGGGCTCAGACGCTGCGCTGAGTCCGCTCCCCCTGAACTTCCATCTGCAGTTGGTAGCGATCGGACCGGTACCAGCTGCGGGCGTGCTCGACGGGCGTGGGGCCGCTGAAGGACACCCGGTCGAAGTACATCACCGGGGCACCCTTCTTGATGCCGAGCAGGGTCGCGATGTCCTGGCTCGCCCCGTCTGCGCTCACGGTCTGCTCGGCCCGGTCGATCGGCATGCCGTACCGGTCGGCGGTGGCCCGGTAGATCGAGCCGGTCAGGTCCAGATCCAGCAGGCCGGGAAGCAGCGCCGCGTTGTACCAGCCGTCGTCGACGCTGACCGGTTCCCCGTCAGCCAGTCGCAGTCGTTTGACGTGATAGGCGCTGGTGCCCGGTGCGATCCGCAGCGCCTTCGCGGTGGCCTCCGGAGCCGCGTCCTCCTCACACTGCAGCACCACCGTCGTCGGCTTGTGCCCCTGCGCCCGCATCTCCTCCGTGAACGAGGCCAGGTGAAGCTTGGACTGCACCGGACGATGCGCCACGAACGTGCCCTTGCCGCGCACCCGCACCAGGTGCCCCTCGTTGACGAGCTGCCCGATCGCCTCGCGAACGGTGATGCGACTGACGCCGTAGTCCTGCATCAGTTTTCGTTCACTGGTCATGAGATCGCCGGGCTGGAGTTCCTTCGTGCACTTGTGCAGCAGGATGGCACGGAGTTGCTCGTGCTTCGGAATCACGCTGTCGCGTAGATGTACGGGCATCATGCCGGCGGCTCCAGCTCTGTTCACGGGTCGGACACATCGGATCAGGCAGTCGGACTGCAAAGGTCCCGTCCGGTCCGGTCCAACAACGAGAATACGTGATCCGCACGCCCGGGCCTACCGTGCGGCCGCGGCCAGCGCCTCGAGGTACCTGCGCGTCATCACTTTCTGCACGACCCGGCCCGCGGGCCCGCCGAGCCGCGTGAACCACCGCCCCGGTTTCGAGAACGCCGACACGGTCGCGACGACGGCGCCGTCCGGCCGCTGCTCGACGACGAAGCTCTCCTCGCCGCGCTCGGGGTGACCCGGCAACGTGCCGTACGCGAAGCCCCTGCGGTGCGGAAAGTCGAGCACGTAGACGACCCGGCAGGAGAAGGCGAGCCGGACCGGACCGACGCCCCAGCGCAGTTCGACCGACGAGCCGGGCACCGCGGTCGGAGCGTCGGCCCGCACCTCGAGCCCCGCGCCGCGGTGCATTCCCCAGCCACACAGATGGGCGGCGGCCGCCTCGAATGCGTCCGCTCCGTGGCCGATCACCTTCTGCTCACGCAGATGGTGGTATCCCGCGGGGAACGGAACGTTGCGGCTCGCGCCCACCTCCGGGTACGTGAACGCAGGTGGGTCGTCTCGGGAGGTACTGATGACGGTCGATCCTCTCGGTCGGAGGTCGGCCCAGACTACTGCTCCGACCGGACCGCGGGGCGGATGTTCTGGTTCACATGGAACAGGTTGTCCGGATCGTACTTCGCCTTCACCTGCGCCAGCCGGTCGTAGTTGCCGAGGTAGGAGGCACGCACGCGGTCCTCGCCCTCGGACATCATGAAGTTGACGTACGCCCCGCCCGCGGTCGTCGGGTGCAGGGCCTCCCAGTATCCCTTGGCCCAGTCCGTGATGATCCCGGCGTTGGCCGGATCGGGATCGACACCGACGATCACCCCGGCCCAGCCGCCGTCCCGGTACGCGAACGCCGTGGCGTCCTCGCCCACCCGCGTCGCCGAGCCGTCGATCGGGTACATGTGCATCGTCGAATGCCCGGTCGGCAGCCGGCGGCCGAACTCCAGATGGATGTCGATCGCGTCGTCGGAGATCTCCCGGACGAAATCTGCGCGCCAGTACCACTGCAATCCTGCCGGGTACAGTGCGTCGAAGGCGGATTGCAATGCCGTGAAGGGCATTTCGCCGAGTCCCACCAGTAGCGGGTTTCCGAACCGGCGGATCGGTTCGAGCACCGCGTCGGCCTTGCCCGGGTCGCCCGTGTAGCACCAGACGATGCCGCACGCCTTGCGTCCCCACAGTTCCTCGGGGAACGGCGGCGCCGGCGGAATGGTCAGCAGGCCGATCCAGCCGTTGAGTTCCTCGGGCAGCGACGGCAGGAGTTCGCGGTACCACCGCATCACGTCGGGGGTGTCCTCCAGGTCGTACAGCACCGGACCACCGACCACGTTTCCATGGTTGCCGATGTCGTGACACGCGAACTGGAACGACGTGACGACGCCGAAGTTTCCGCCGCCGCCCCGCAGCGCCCAGAACAGGTCCGGGTGCGATCGCTCGCTCGCCGTCACCAGTGTGCCGTCGGCGAGGACGACGTCGGCGCTGAGCAAATTGTCCACGGTGAGCCCGAAGCGGCGCGTCAGATAGCCGATTCCGCCGCCGAGTGTCAGCCCGCCGACACCGGTGGAGGCGATGAATCCGGACGGGGTGGCCATGCCGAACGGCACGGTCGCGTGGTCGACGTCGCTCCAGGTGCATCCGCCGTCCACCCGGACCGTCCGGTCGGCGGGCGAGACGGTGGTGGAGCGCATCCCCGACAGATCGATCACGAGGGCGTCGTCCCACACGCCGAGGCCTCCCGCGTTGTGTCCCCCGCCGCGGACCGCGAGTTCGACGCCCTGCTCCCGCGCGAACCGCACGCACGCGACGACATCCGCAGCGTTGGCGCACCGCGCAATGGCGGCCGGCCGACGGTCGATCATGGCGTTGTACACCGCACGCGCGTCGTCGTAGCCGGCGTCGTCGGGAGTGATCAGTTCACCGCGCAGTGACGCGGCCAGTTCCGCGAAGGGCGGCGGTGTCGTCGTCGACGGGGTCGAGTTCGTGATGGTGGTGCTCATGACCTTCTCCTCGATTCGGCGGGCCCCGAAACGGGCCGTACCTGGTAATTCACACCGTAGGAAGCCCGCGTTCGCGCACCGTTCGCGCCGGAACACCTCCCGCGAACGGTCCGAGATCCGCACGGAGTCGCAGCACCTGCGGCAACCACCAGCGGTCGTCGCGTTGCTCGGCGGCGATCCGGGCGGCGTCGAGCGTCGCGCGTGCCGCGCCGATGTCCCCGACCTCGATCTGCACCTCCGCCAGCAGCGAGAGCCAATACGGCATGCGCGCGAATGCCCGCTGTCGCCGCAACCGGTCGAGTCCCTCACGAATCTTCGCGATTCCCGGTTCGCCGCCGAGGAGCCTGCCCTCGAGGATCTGGGACCACTGGCTGTAGTACGCGAAGCTGTAGCGCTCGCACAGCTCCCGCAACTCGGTGACCGAGGCGAGCAGCGCGACTTCGTCGCCACGGATCTGATGCAGCACCGACGCGTATCCCAACGCGACCGCGAGACTGTAGGGGTGACCGCAGGTCCGGCCCAGCGCGAGGGCCTCCGCACACGACTGCACGGCCGCCTCGTCGTCGCCGATCATCCAGTACGCGTGCGACTCCCACGCGCGGGCATGGACCTCGAGCCGGGTACCGAGGATGAACGAATAGTCGTCGGAGAACGCCGCCCGCGCCCGGTCGAAATGGTCGATCGCCTCCGCCGGGCGGCCCAGGCCCAGGGCAGCGCCCGCCACGGAGAACTGCGCCTGACCCTCGAATTGGGGTTCGGCCGCAGACAATTCGAGTGCGCGCACGCCGATACCGTGCGCCTGCGCGGTGTGCCCCTGCACGAAGTGCACCGCGAACAACCCGATCAGAGCCGCGAGTACCACCGTCGGCCGGCGCAGTTTCTGCCCGAGCTCCGCGGTGCGGTCCAAGGTCTGCTCGAGCTCGGCCGAAGAGTACCCGTACAGCGTGGTCAGCGGCGCCGACATGGCCTGCCGCACGTCCATCTCGTGCGCATCACGGTTACGCCCGGCGGGCATCGCTTCGAGGAGGTCCAGGCAGTGCCGGAAGTGTCGCAGGGCCTCGGCGTTCGCGAACACTCCTGCCGCCCCCTCGGCGGCGCGCTGCAGATAGTGAAGCGCGCGGTCGGGGCGACCGCCCCGTCGATACTGCTCGGCGAGCTGCAGTGCCACGTCGTCGGTGCGGCCGGTGTGGAGGAGTTCGAGGCCCTGCGCCAGGCGGCGATGCAGGAGCCAGCGCCGCGGCGGGCCCACCGAGCGGTACGCGGCCTCGCGGACCAGGTCGTGCACGAAATCGTAGCCGCTGCCCGCCGGCCGAAGGATTCTCCGCCGCCACAGTTCGTCGACCGCCTGAACGAGAGGATCCGCATCCAGGTCGCTCGCCTCGCTGAGCAGGTCCAGGTCGAAATCGGTGCCGAGCGCCGCGGCCAGGCCCGCGACCTCCCGCGCGGGTTCCGAACATTGTTCGAGCCGCCGCTGCAGCACCGCCCCGAGGTCGTCGGCGGCTCCGCCGGATCCGGTCGCGTCCGGGCCGGGCACCATCCGGGCGGCCTCGACGACGTACAGCGGATAGCCCCCGGTGGCGGCGTACAGCACCGCCTCCTCCGCGGGACCCAGCTCCCGGCCACCGAGGGATCTCGCCAGTTCGGCGGTCCCGTCGGCGGTCAGCGGGTCCACCTCGACGTCCGTGACCAGTCGCGCCGACCGCAGGACCCGCAACGCGTCCGTCACGTCGCGGCGGGACTGCGTCTCGTCCGTGCGGGCGGTCGCCGCGACCAGTACCCGCAGCGGGGACTCGAGGGACAGCAGGAAGGCCAGCCATGCCGTCGTCTCCGCGTCGCACCATTGCAGATCGTCCAGGACGAGCAGGACCGGCCGGCCGGGCGACAGCACCGCGCGCGCCGTTCCCTCGAAGAAGCGGTGCCGCTGCCACGCGTCGACCATCGCCCGGGACGTCGACGGTCGCGGCGTGGCCTCGGCGCTCGGGACCAGCCGCTCGACCTCCACCCGCCACAACGGGTTCAGGGACGTGATCGCGGACTGCAGTTCCGGGCTGCGGAGCCATTCGGCGACGGGAGCCAGTGCAACGCGCCCCGGCAGTCCGAAACAGCGGGCGGTGACGACGACCGCGCCGTCGGCGCGGGCGATCTCCGCGAGTTCCGTGGTCAGCCGGGTCTTGCCGACCCCGGCGTCACCCGAGACGAGCAGCAGCCCCTGCCTGCCGTCGAGGGTCTGCCGCCACCGCCGCTGCAACTCCCCGCGTTCGCGCTCGCGCCCGATCAGGGCGGGCGTCGCCGTCCGAACGTGGTCGGGCCGGGGAGCCGCGGCGGGTTGCTCCCCCAGCAGGTTGTCGAACAGCCGGGTGGTCGCGGCGCCCGGCGCGACCCCGAGTTCGGTCTCCAGCACCGCCGCGCATCGGTGGTACGTGGTCATCGCCGCCGCCCGGTCACCCGATGCGGCCTGCAGTTCCATGAGCGTCCGGTACCCGACCTCCGCCAGCGGGTCGAGTTGGATGCGCCGGCGGGCGCACGCCGTCGCCGTCTCCACCTCACCCGACTCCCGCAGCACCCGCACCATCGCCTCGCAGAGTTCGACGCACTGGCGGCGCAGCACGTCGCGATGATCGAGAACCCAGTCGTCGTACGCCCCGGGCATGAGGTCACCGCGATAGGTGTCGATCGCGCGGTCCGCGTGTTCGAGAAATGACCGGGAGTCGGAATCGCCGAGGGCGGCGAGAGCGGCCGACCGCTCGGTGCGGAACGTATCGACGTCCACCCGGCACGACGGCGAGTCGGTCCACGTCAGCGTCGGCCCGTCCGCAGTCGGCGCACCGTCCGATCCGAGAAGTCCGCGCAGGTTGTGCAGTTCCCGCCGCAGGTTGGTGCGGGCCTGCTGTTCGCTCGACTCGGGCCAGAACAGCCCGGCGAGCCGGGTCCGGGACTGGGCGAGACCGGCGTGCAGCACGAGGTAGGCCAGCAGCGCGATCGCCCGTGACGAGACGGTGCCGGCCCGGTCGTCCTCCGGGTTCGACACGCGCTGCTCGCCGAGCAGGTAGACCGTCAACATGACTGACCAGCTCCCGGTCGCGGAGCGAGGCGAGCTTCCGCGTCCTCATCATCGCACGGTCAGCGGAAGTGCTGGTACAGCGCTTTCAGCTCCCGGATCGCGGCGTCCACCGCACGCTCGTCCTCACTGACCGAGCGGATAGCCTTCCGCAGCAGGAGGGGGTCGAGGTCGTCGATCGCGGCCCGGAAGTCGGCGTCGGGCAGGCCGGGCAGCGAGGACTCGTCACCGAACCAGTCGTCGACGTCCGCGTCGGAGGAGTCGCCCCCGACGCCCTCGATCAGCATGTCCAGATCGACGCCGCGCAGCGTCAGGATCTCGAGCGGGTTCTCGTCGATGCGTTCGGTGGTGAGGTACGCGACCGCCGCCGCATGCTTGCACGGCCACCCGTCGTCCGGGCAGGTGCAGTCGTAGTTCAGCGCGGACGCCCCGGCGGGCAGCAGCAGGGGGCCGAGCGCCTCCGGCACCCCGCCGCCCGCCAGCATGGCCAGGCTGCCCGGTTGCCGGCGCACCAGTGCGACCAGTTCGGCGATCTCCGACGCGTCGAGGCGATCGATCGAGACGGTGGCCACGAACGGCTGGAGCTGACTGCCCTGAACCTCCCCCGTCACCGTCCCGCCTGCGATCTCGAGCGAGATCACCTGACCGCTGCGCGCGTAACTCCGGCCGCGGCTCATCCGGCCCTTGTCGGCGACGAATTCGATGATGTCGAGGAATTCGCGGCCCCACCACGTGCGGCCGAACGACCCACGCCGGGACCGTGCCTCCAGCCCGCCCGTCACGGGACGGCGTCGGCCGTACTGACCGAAGTACGGCCCGGGGCGCCGATTCGTCATTCGCCCACCGCCTCGTCACCGAGCCGCAGCAGTTCGCCCAGCTGTTCGGTGCTCATCTCCGTCACCCAGTTCTCGCCCGTCCCGACGGCGAGGTCCGCCAGTTCCTGCTTGGTGGCGATCATGGCGTCGATCCGCTCCTCCAGGGTGCCGACGCACACGAGCTTGCGCACCTGCACGTCCCGCCGCTGGCCGATCCGGAACGCGCGGTCCGTGGCCTGGTTCTCGACCGCCGGGTTCCACCACCGGTCGAGGTGGACGACGTGATTGGCCGCGGTGAGGTTCAGCCCGGTTCCGCCTGCCTTCAGCGACAGCATCATGATCGGCGGCCCGTCGTCGCCCTGGAACGAGGCCACCATGTCGTCGCGCTTCTGCTTGGGAACACCCCCGTGCAGAAACGGCACGGGGGTACCGAAACGTTCGGCGAGGTAGGGGACGACGAGGTCACCGAATTCACGGAACTGGGTGAACAGCAACGCCTTCTCGCCGTCCGCGACGACGGAATCGAGAATGTCCTCGACGAGCCCCAGCTTGCCGGAGCGGTGCTGCCCCCGCCGCATCACCGCCGACCCGTCGCGCAGGAAGTGCGCCGGATGATTGCACACCTGCTTGAGTTTCGTCAGCGCGGCGAGGACGGCGCCCTTGCGCTTCATCCCCTTCTTGTCCTTGATCTGCGCCATCATGTCGTCGACGACCGCCCGGTACAGCGCGGCCTGCTCGGCGGTGAGGTTGGCGCGGACCGTCATCTCGAACTTGTCCGGGAGGTCGGCGATGACCGCGGGATCGGTCTTGACGCGGCGCAGCACGAACGGGGACGTGACGGCGCGGAGCCGGGCGATGGCCGTCTCGTCCTGCTCCCGCTCGATCGGCACCACGAACCGCTTGCGGAACATCGCCTCCGAACCCAGGATCCCCGAGTTCGCGAAATCGAGGATGGAGCACAGTTCGTCCAGCCGGTTCTCGACCGGAGTGCCCGTCAACGCGACGCGGTGCTCCGCCGGGATGCTGCGGGCCGCCCTCGCCTGCCCCGTCTTCGCATTCTTGATGTGTTGCGCCTCGTCCAGCACGACCCTCCGCCAGTCCTGCTCTCTCAGCTGCGCGACGTCGCGGGCGAGCAGCGCGTACGTGGTGATCACCAGGTCGCTCTGCGTCACGGCGGCGGTGAGGTCGTCGCCGCTCAGGCGCTGCGGACCGTGGTGGACCTGCACCCGCAGCGAGGGAACGAAGCGCGCCGCCTCGCGCTGCCAGTTGCCGACCACGGACATCGGGCACACCAGCAGGGTCGGCGTGGCGGCGCTCTCGTGTGCCAGCAGCGCGAGCAACTGCAGCGTCTTGCCGAGACCCATGTCGTCGGCCAGGACCGCGCCGAGGCCGAGCCTGCTCATGAACACCAGCCAGTCGAGCCCCCGCTTCTGGTACGGCCGCAGCGTGGCGTCCAGCCCGTCCGGGGTCGGCACGTCCTGCGGCTTCGTGTCGCCGTCGAGCAGCGCGGCCGCCCAGCCGGTGGCGGTGACCTCCTCGACAGGGAGGTCGGACAGATCGTCCGCGATGAGGTCTTTCAGCAGGTCCACGATGGCGCGGTCGCCGCTGCCGTGCCGTTCGGCCACGTACCGCGCGGCGCGGGAGAGCACCTCCCGATCGGCCCGGACCCATTCACCGCGCAGCCGCACGAGATCGCTCTTCGAATTGACCAGCCGGTTCATCTCCGCGGCGGTGAGCACCGTGTCGCCGAGTGCGAGTTCCCAGTTGTACTGCACCAGCTGGTCTTTGCCGACGGACCGGTTCTCGGCGCTCGCCGGGGTGCTCGGCGAGCTCACCCGCAGTCGCATCGACGGCGACGCCACACTCCACGCCCGCGGCAGCAGCAGGCTGATGCCCTTCTCCTTCAACGCCACCGCACCGTGCCCGACGAGGTCGATGACCACCGCGGTGGGCAGCATCAGGTCGAGACTGTCGGGGTCGCTGGGGACGTCCTGCAGTCGCGGGTAGGCGGCGACGGCCTCGGTCAGTTTGCGAACCCCGGTCTGCAGGCGGCTCGCCTCCGTGCGGTGCAGCGGAATCGGCACCGGCGCTTCACCTTCCGGTCGCAGGCACACCTGCAGCCGCCACAGCACCGTGTCCGGGTCCCAATCACCCTCCACGTCCACGTCGTCCGGCTCGAGCAGACGCAGCACCAGTTCGGGCTCGTCCACCTTCAGGCTGTCGCGCCACCCGTCGAGGGAACCCGCGAGCAGGGCGGTGCCCTCGGCGAAGTCCTCGCCCCGCACCAGCGCCTCGATCAGCGGGTGCTCCGCGCCGGCACCGGAATTTTCGGGGTGCCCGCCGCCGAGAACCCGCCGGGCGACGGGGTCGGTCAACTCGGTCACCATGTCGTCGAGCACCGCCCGCGGGGTGGTTCCGTGCCGCTGGACCGGGGGCATCGCGACCGACAGTTCCGTGAGCCAGGCACGCTGCCGTTCGCCACCGAGCAGCCGCCAGCGCGGCCACCAGCCGCCCTCCGCCCGGTGTACCTCCGGCACGACGCGTCCCGCGCGGACCCACCGCTCGACACCGCGCGCCACGTGGGCCAGGTAGCGCAGATCCCCCGCGATCCGGGGGTCGCGGGCCGACACCGACAGCAGGAAGTCGGTCGCGTCGGGCGGAGCGAGTGCGACCGCGGCCCACTCGAGCATCTCCGGGCCCGACGGGGTCGGCATCGGCACCTTCACGTGGTGGCGGAACTTCCGCGCCAGCACCCGTCCGACCGCGTCCGACGGCTCCTCGGCGGCCGGATTCCGGTCCCCGACCCACAGCATGAGACCCGAACCGGGTGTCCAGAGGCCGTGCAGCATGCACCCATCCAATCAGGCGCAACCGACAGCGGGAGAAATCCCTGCTCGGGGCTGTAACCCTCGACGAGATTCTGCCGATGAACGAGGTGGCGGCTGTCCACGCCGGGATCGACCGGGATCGCTGCCGTTCGTAGATCGCAGTGATCGGAGGAAGACGAAATGGACATGGCACAGATGTTGCAGGTTCTCGTTCAGCTCATCCAGGTCCTCGGACCGTTGATGGGTGGTGGCGGAGGCACAGGGTCCCTGGGGTCCCTGGGCGGCTGAGTTCTCGCGAGAAAGGCCCGCCGACACCGGTTCGGCGGGCCTTCTTCGTGCCCGGATCCGGGTCCTGGTTCGTGATAGGACTGTGGGCGTGAGCATGGCATACGGCTTCAGCGAGTACGGCGGCCCCGAGACGCAGCAGTTCTTCGACGTCCCCGTTCCCTCCCCCGGAGCCGGACAGCTGCTGGTCACCGTCCACGCGGCGGGCGTGAATCCCGCCGATTGGAAGGTGCGGGCGGGATCACGAAAGGACACCGTTCCCGTCACACTTCCCGCGGTTCTCGGCCGGGAGGTCGCGGGCGTGGTCGCCGATGTGGGCCCCCGGGTGACGGGGTTCGCGGTCGGTGACGCCGTCTTCGGCGCGACCGCCACCGGGTTCGGCGGATACACCGAGCACACCCTGGTCAACACGGCCTCTGCGGCACACAAGCCCGACGCGGTCTCGTTCGCCGACGCGGCCACGCTCCCGGTCGCGGCGGGGACCGCCTACGACGCGCTGACCACCCTGGACCTGGCTCCCGGCAGCCGGTTGCTCGTCGTCGGTGCGGGCGGTGGCGTGGGGGTCGCGGCGCTGCAGTTGGCCGCGGCCCGGGAGGTCACGGTGATCGGGGTCGCGAGCGAGGGCAAGCGGGAGGTCGTCGAGTCGCTCGGCGCCACGTGGGTGGCGTCCGGGGACGGACTCGCCGAACGCGTGCCCGGCCCGGTGGACGCCGTCTTCGATCTGGTCGGCGGCGACGCGCTGGCCGAGGCGGCGCGGGTGGTGACGGACCCGGCGGCGATAATCAGTGTCGGCGACCCGCTCGCGGCGCGGGACCTCGGCGGCTCGGGAGTGGAACGGCGCCGCACGTCCGCGGTGTTCGCGGAGGTGGCCGCGCTGGTGGCCGACGGGACCCTCGACCCACGGGTCGCCCACCGGTTCCCGTTCGCCCACGCCGGCGACGCTCTCGCGACGGTCGAATCCGGTCACACGAGCGGCAAGGTGGTGATCGAGTTCGGTTAGCGGGTCTGGCGTTCACCCGGTCCGAGGTAGATGCTGGAGAGACGTAGCTGCCGGAAACTCTCGGGAGTCGGCCATGAGCATCCTGATCCAGGTTCTCGAACAGGGGTACGCGCTCACCACCCCGTGGGAGCAACGGAAGTACGCCTTCGTCGATGCCACGCACATCGTCACCATCCGCCTCGACGGGCAGTCGGGGGTGTGGCTCGACGGAATGAAACACGGTGAGGCACACCGTCTTGCGGTCACCCCCGTCGCCAGCGAGGCGATCTTCTTCCTTTTGCGCACCCTCGACCTGCTCGCCGAATGCCGGCAGAGCGGCGGTTCCTGGGTCATCGGCCACGACGGCACGCACGTGTCGTCGATCGCCGCGGTGCGCCTGCCCTTCAGCTGACCTGTCGGGGGCCCGGTGCATACTCCTGGACGGTAGGGGGAGAGTGTTCGAGCGCCGGGGGACGCATGAGACTTCTGTACGTGACGGCGTGGCTGGCCGTGATCCTGTCGGCCGGCGGCTGCGGGGTGTCGCTTCTCGACCTGGGCGACGCCCCCGCGCCGGGCAGCCCGCCCCGCGCGCACATCGAGGAGTTGCTCGGGCGGGTCGCCACGGTCGAATCACGCCCGCACCCCGGCGGATACCAGCGTGGGTGTTCCGGCAGGGAGCTGTGCGTCTTCGGACCGGCCTGGACCGACGACCAGGACGCCGCAGGCGGTCACGACGGGTGCGACACCCGCAACAACGTTCTGGCAATCGATCTCCGGTCGCCGGTCTTCCGCGACGGCACCCGCGACTGCGTGGTGCTGAGCGGGGTCCTGGCCGATCCGTACTCCGGCGAGGTGCTCCCGTTCGACCGGGCGGACGCGAAAGCCGTCCAGATCGACCACGTCTACCCGCTGGCGGCGGCGTGGGACATGGGCGCGTCGACGTGGTCGCCCGACCGCCGGATCCGGTTCGCCAACGACGTCACGTTCAACCTGCTGGCCGTCAACGGTGCCGACAATCAGGACAAGGGCGACCAGACCCCGCAGGACTGGCTGCCACCGAATCCGGCGTATCACTGCTTCTACGCGGGCAAGTACCTCTCGGTGGCGGTGGAGTACGGACTTCCGGTGACCCGGGCGGACCGCGACGCGCTCGCCGAGGTGGCGGAGCGGTGTCCGTGATCGCCTCAGGCGACAGTGAAGGACCGCGTGTGCCAGCCGGTGGCGCCACCGGGTATCGGCGGCGTCCGCTCCTCCACCTGCACGTTGCCGTCCAGATCGGTGGCGCGCACCTGGAGAGTGTGCAGGCCGGACGCGGCCTCCCACTCCCACGTCCACTGCCGCCAGGTGTCGATGCTGTACTGCGGGGCGAGGGTCGCGGTCTGCCACGCGCCGTTGTCGACCCGTACCTCCACCTTCTCGATGCCGCGGTGCTGCGCCCACGCGGTTCCGGCGACGAGTACCGGACCGGGCGCGGTGGGTGCGAACGGGGCGGGCACGTCGATCCGGGACGCCGTCTTGATCGGACCTTCCGCGGACCATCCGCGCTTCGTCCAGTAGGCCTCGGCCTTGTCGAATCGGGTGAGTTCCCAATCCACCACCCATTTGGTGGCCGACACGTAGCCGTAGAGACCGGGAACGACCTGCCGCACGGGGTAACCGTGTTCGAACGGCAGCGGCTGACCGTTCATCGCGACCGCGAGGATCGCGTCGCGCCCGTCCTGCAGTGCCGCGACCGGGGTGCCCGCCGTGAAATCGTCGCTGCTCGTGGACAGCAGCATGTCGGCGTCGGGGTGCACGCCTGCCTCGTCGAGGATGTCCTTGATGGGGTAGCCGATCCACGTGGCATTGCCTGCGAGATTTCCGCCCACCTCGTTGGACACACACGTCAGCGTGATCACCCGTTCGACGGGCGTCCGCGCGATCAGGTCGTCCCACGAGAGGGTGAGTTCACGGTCCACCATGCCGTGGATGCGCAGTTGCCAGTCGTCCGTGGTCAGCCGCGGCACCCGGAGGGCGGTGTCGATCCGGTAGAAGTCCTCGTTCGACGTGACGAACGGGGTGCCGCCCGGCACGCCGATGTCGGTGCCCGGAGCGATCGCGGCCGCCCGGTCGCTCACCCCGGGAATCGCGAAGGCGCGGCGGTTGTCCACGGCGCCCGCGACCTGTTGTCCGAGGTACCGGCCCGCGGCTCCCGCGGCCGCGGCCGTCGCCGCGGCTCCGGCGGCCAACAGGAGAAAGGTGCGGCGCGGCAACCACGAATCCTCCGAATCCGAGTTCTCGGGCGCCCGCGCGGTTGCCGCCAGCACCCGCAGGACCGCGATACCGGCGACGACCCCCACCACGGTCGGCAGCGCGTACACCCATGTCGCGCTGGGACGCTGGGTGGACGCATAGATTCCCACCAGTCCCAGGACCGCGAGAATCACGCTGCCGAACGGCGCGCGGGGACGCTCGACGATCCCCGCGACCGCGGCGAGGAGCACGATGAGGATCGTCATGCCCACGAACAGCGCGGGTTTGTCGTTGGTGCCGAACGTGTCGATCGCGAACTCGCGGGCCCAGGCAGGACTGCGGTCCACCGTCGTCGATCCGACCGCGTAGAACGGCGACGCGTTCGGGTCGATCAGCACCGCCAGCAGTTCGCCGACGCCGAGTACCACGCCGGCGGCGATCACTCCGGCGAGCGCGCGCGAGAACAGGTGCCGCCGTCGCCGTGGCGTCCGCGCCGCCTCGTGCCGGTCACCGATCGTGGTAGTCATCGCAGCCTTGCTCCTTTGCCGTCGTCACCGTGTATTCGGAGCTGAGAACGCGCACGGATGGGAGCCCACCACTAGTATTTACCGGATGAACCAGCTCGACAAAGATACCCTTCTCTGCATCTCGCTCTCCGGTCGGCCGAGCAACATCGGCACCCGGTTTCACAATTACCTGTACGGCGAGCTGGGCCTCAACTTCGTGTACAAAGCCTTCACCACCAACGACCTCCAGGCCGCGGTCGGCGGCATCCGGGCGCTCGGGATCCGCGGTGCCGGTGTCTCCATGCCGTTCAAGGAGCAGATCATCGACTACGTCGACGTGATGCACGAGTCGGCGTCGGTCATCGAGTCCGTCAACACGGTCGTCAACGAGGACGGGGTGTTGCACGCCTACAACACCGACTATCAGGCCATCGCGAACCTGTTGCGCGACAACGCGTTGCCTCATTCGCTGTCGGTGGCGGTGGCGGGGAGCGGCGGCATGGCCAAGGCCGTGGTCGCCGCTGTGCGCGACTACGGGTTCACCGACGTCACCGTCATCGCCCGCAACGAGACGACGGGCGGCGCCGTCGCGAAGCAGTACGGATTCGACTGGCAACCCGAACTGGGCACGGCCCGGCCGGGACTGCTGATCAATGCCACCCCCATCGGGATGGCGGGCGGTCCCGAGGCCGAGGATCTGGCATTCGAACTCGACGCGATCGACGCGGCGGACGCCGTGTTCGACGTGGTCGCGATGCCCGCCGCCACGCCGCTGATCCGGGCCGCCGCCGAACGCCACAAGACCGTCATCACGGGCGCCGAGGTGATCGCGCTGCAGGCCGCGGAACAATTCGTCCTCTACACCGGCGTGCGCCCGTCCCCCGAAGAAATCCGCAGGGCCTCCGAGTATTCACGCTCGTGAGGTAAGCACCGCCCAGACGCCCGCGCAGCGGCTCGCACGCAAGTCGGCGAGCCGCGCGCCGTTGTCGTGAGCTGTTGCCCGACAACGCTTTTCTCATCGGAATTCCGCCGCCCCCGCCGCCGGGACCCGTCGCGCTTTCGCCCGCCCGCGAATCCCCCTGCTGTCCGAATCTGGATTAATTCAATTTTGGGTCTTGACACGCATTGTGACCCCTGTCACGCTTCTCTATACGGAATCATTATTTCGCATTGTGGAAGAAGGGTCGCATGGTTTTCGATGCAGGACTCCGACGATTCAACGAGGCTTCACAGTCCGAGGCGACGACATGGGCGCGAATCTGCCTGGACATCCCCCGGTGGGCAGACGAACTCGTCTCCGCCCGGCCGTACCCCGATCGCTCCTCGTTGCTCACCGCGGCCAGAACGGGGGCGGGCCCCCTCTCCGCGGAGGAGATAGAACGGGCACTCGCGCACCACCCCCGGATCGGCGAACCCCCGGGCGGCGACGACGCCGAGGCGCAGCTGGCCCGCACGGAACAGTCGAACGTCGATTCGTCCGACGCGGAGGCGAAGAAACGGCTCGCCGACGGCAACCGCGCCTACGAGGACAAGTTCGGACGGGTGTTCCTCATCCGCGCCGCCGGCCGCAGCACGTCCGATGTCCTCACCGCCCTCGACCGCAGGCTGGTCAACGACGAGGCAGGCGAATTGGCCGTTGTCGCAGAGGAACTGCGCGACATCGCCGCCCTCCGGCTCGCCGGGATGCTGGACGCATGAGCGACGTCAGCCACGTCACCACCCACGTGCTGGACGCGGCCGAAGGCAAGCCCGCGCGGGAGGTCCCGGTCACGCTGGCGGTCCGGCGAGACTCGGCCTGGGTCCCCGTTGCCGACGACGTCACCGACGACGACGGGCGCGCCGCGGCCCTGGGACCTGCCCGACTCGAGCCGGGCACCTACCGCATCGTGTTCGACACCGGACGTTACTTCGCCGCGAAGGGACGCCCGACGTTCTACCCCGACATCACCATCACGTTCGCCCTCACCGACAGCGAACAGCACTACCACGTACCTGTCCTTCTCAGCCCATTCGCATACTCGACCTACCGAGGGAGCTAATCATGAGCCAGATCGTGCTCGGCCAGAACCAGTACGGCAAGGCGGAAGTCCGGTTGGTCAAGATCACCCGGGACACCAAGCGACACGAGATCGAAGACGTCACCGTCACTTCGCAATTGCGCGGAGACCTCGATGCGGTACACACCGCAGGCGACAACGCGCACGTCGTGGCCACGGACACCCAGAAGAACACGGTGTACGCGTTCGCTCGCGACGGCGTCGGCGCGATCGAGTCGTTCGCGATGCGACTCGGCAAACACTTCACCGGCGAGTTCGAGTGGATCACGGGCGGCCGCTGGGAGATCGAGCAGTACTCGTGGGCGCGGATCCCGGTCGACGGCGAGGGCCACGACCATTCCTTCGTCCGATCGAGCGACGAGCGGCGGAACACCGTGGTCACCATCGACGGCGACCGCACGTGGGTCGTGTCCGGCCTCAGCAACATGGTGGTGCTGAAGTCCACGGGTTCGGAGTTTCGCGGATACCCGAAGGACAAGTACACGACCCTGCAGGAGACATCCGACCGGATCCTCGCCACCTCGGTCAGTGCCCGATGGCGGTACCTCACCACCGACGTCGATTTCGACAAGACGTTCGAGAACGTGCGGTCGATCATGCTGGAGGCGTTCGCCACAACCCACTCGCTCGCGCTGCAGCAGTCGCTGTTCCAGATGGGTTCGGCGGTCCTCGAGGCGCACCCCGAGATCGCCGAGGTGAAGTTCTCGATGCCGAACAAACACCACTTCCTGGTCGATCTGGAGCCGTTCGGACTCGACAACCCCGGCGAGGTGTTCTTCGCGGCCGACCGCCCCTACGGGTTGATCGAGGCGACCGTCGAGCGTGAGGACGCACCCGACGCCGGCCGCGCCTGGGATTCCGTTCCCGGATTCTGCTAGGAGCGCGGCGATGAAGCGGATCGGACATCGGGTTGCCGGAACGACCGGACCCGAAGACGAGCGTCTACCGCTCGGAAGGTCGTACGTCTACGGGTTGCAGCACATCCTGACGATGTACGGCGGCGTGATCGCGCCTCCCCTGATCGTCGGCGGCGCCGCCGGACTGACCGGCGCCGAGATCGGGTTGCTCGTGTCGGCGGCCTTGTTCGTCAGCGGCGCCGCCACCCTGCTGCAAACCCTCGGCGTTCCCTTCTTCGGCGCCAAACTCCCCTTGGTGCAGGGCATTTCCTTCGCCTCGGTGTCGACGATGGTGGCGGTGGCCGCCGGTCCGGGCGGGCTGCGCTCCGTGTTCGGGGCCATCATGGTCGCAGGCGCGATCGGATTGTTGATCAGCCCGTTCTTCTGCAAGATCGTCCGCTACTTCCCACCCGTCGTCACCGGGTCGATCATCACGGTCATCGGCATCTCCCTCCTACCGGTCGCCGTGCGGTGGGCGATGGGCGGCAACGCCAAGGCCCCGGACTGGGGGTCGATGTCCAACATCGGACTCGCCGGGTTCAGCCTGTTCGTCGTGTTGCTGGTGAGCCGCCTGGTCCAGGGCACCCTGTCGCGGTTGTCCATCCTGATCGGCATCGTCGTGGGCACCCTGTTCGCCGCGCTGATCGGCAAGGCCGACTTCAGCGCCGTCGGGAAGGGCGCGATCTTCGAACTGCCGCAGGTGTTCTCGTTCGGCAATCCGCTGTTCCAGATCGGCGCGATCATCTCGATGACGGTGGTGATCCTCGTGATCATGACCGAGACGACGGCGGACATCCTCGCGGTCGGCGAGATCGTGGGGACGAAGGTGGATGCACGCCGGGTCGGCGACGGACTCCGAGCGGACATGCTCGCCACCACCGTGGCACCGGTGTTCGGGACGTTCCCGGCCAGTGCGTTCGCCCAGAACGTCGGGCTCGTCGCGATCACCGGGATCAAGAGCCGGTACGTCGTCGCGGCCGGAGGTTCGGTCCTGTTCGCCCTCGGACTGTTCCCCATCCTGGGCCGGCTGGTGGCCTCCGTACCGCTGCCCGTCCTCGGCGGTGCCGGGATCGTGCTCTTCGGTTCGGTGGCCGCCAGCGGAATCCGAACCCTGTCCAAGGTGTCGTACGACGGCAACCTCAACCTGGTGATCGTCGCGGTGGCCCTCGGATTCGGCGTCATCCCGATCGCCGTGCCCGACTTCTACTCGGCCTTCCCGGAGTGGGTACACATCGTCTTCGACTCGGGAATCAGCGCGGCCAGCATCGTCGCGGTGCTGCTGAACATCCTGTTCAACGAGATCAAGGCCGGCAACCGCCCCACCCCCTCGGTGGTCTCGGCGGCGCCTCCCGTCCTCGTCGACCGCGCCGAGGAACACCCGGCCGACACGGCGCGCTCCTCCGCCGTGCGCAATGAGTGAGTCGTATCAGCCGACGCTGACCCAGCTCCGCGCCTTCGCTGCCGTCGCCACCCATCTGCATTTCGGCTCGGCGGCATCGGATCTCGGGATCAGCCAGCCCACCCTCTCGCGGGCGCTGGCTGCTCTCGAGATCGGGCTCGGGGTCACCCTGGTCGAGCGGAGCAGTCGCCGGGCGGTCCTGACGTCGGTCGGCAGGCGACTGCTCCCGTACGCCCACCGCACCCTGGACGCCACCGCGGAGTTCGTGGCACTGGCATCAGGGACGGCCTCGCTACCGGTCCCCCGACGCGCCGTCCTCCCGACGGCGGTCGAGTAGGCGCATCACCCGCGTCGCACTCACCCCGTGGACGACGACGGAGAGGACGACGGTGAACGCCACCGTCGACCACAACCACCTCTCGTCGTCCACGCCGGCTTCCGCCGCGGCGTAGGCGAGGTAGTAGATCGACCCTATTCCGCGAACCCCGAAGAATGCGGTGACCCGGCGTTCGGGCCCGGACATCTCCTCGCAGCCCAGCAGCGACACCCAACCCACGACCGGCCGGATGACGAACACGAGGGCCGACGCGACGAGGACCCCGCCCCACGTCAGATGGATCAGCAGACCGGAGGTGAGTGCGACCCCCAGCAGGAGCAGGACGGCGAGGGTGAGCACGTGTTCGAGTTGCTCGATCAGGCTGTGCATCTCGGCGTGGTAGTCGTGGGCCCGCTCCGTCCGCCGGATGGCGACGGCGCAGGCGAAGACGGCCAGAAACCCGTATCCGCCGGCCAGTTCGGTGAGTCCGTAGACGGCGAACGTGGCGGCGAGCGCGAAGATGGGTTCACTGCGTTCGGCGAGACGCATGTGCGCGATCGGGAAGCGGAAGACCGCGCGGCCGAGCAGATCACCGGCCACCCACCCCACGACCGCGCCGATGAGCGTCTTGCCGATCAATTCCCAGGCAGCCCACTGGACGATCCATTGGTCGATCGGCCCCTTGCCGATCATGAACAGTGCCAGATACACGAACGGAAAGGCGAGAGCGTCGTTGAGCCCGGCCTCCGAGGTGAGCGCAAACCGGACCTCGTCGTCCTCCCGATCGGACTCGCCGCCCGACGTCGGACCCTCCACCTGCACGTCGGACGCCAGCACCGGATCGGTGGGCGCGAGAACGGCCCCGAGCAGGATCGCGACGGCGGGGGTCAGTGCCGCCACCCACCAGCCGAGCAGCGCGACAGCGGCGATACCGAACGGCATCGCGATCAGCAGCAGACGCCACGTCGAATTCCACGTCCGCCGGCCCAGCGGCCTGTCGATCGCCAGTCCCACGCCCATCAACGCGACGATGACGCACGTCTCGCTCAGATGTTCCGTCACAGCGGGATGCAGTGCCGGCGAGAGGGCGTCCGTTCCCGACTCGCCGAGGAACACGCCGCCTCCCGCGCCGACCGCCAGGACGATCAGCGGCGCCGAGACGGCACGGTCCTGGAACAGGCGCGGAACGGTGGCGGCCAGTAGGAGAGCCAGTCCTGCCGTCAGGTAGGCGAGATCGGTGTTCAGTGCGGCCCACCCACCTCCCCGCGCAGCAGGGCCGCCATCCGCGCGTCGAACGCCACGAACAGCACCCGCGGAATCCCGGAATCCGACTCCCGGACGGCGCCGACCGCCTGCCGGACAGCGTCGTCCGCGGGCCAGCCGTACACGCCGGACGAGATGAGCGGGAACGCGACGGACTGCGCGCCGAGATCGGCGGCCACCGCCAGGCTCGCGGTGTAGGCACCGCGCAGGGTGGCCGACCGATCGTCCGAAGCGGAGTACACGGGGCCCACGGTGTGGATCACCCATCGGGCGGGCAACCGGCCCGCCGTCGTCGCGACCGCCTGTCCCGCCGGCAGACCGTCCTGCAGCGTGGTGGCCCGCAGGTGCCGGCACTCGGCGAGGATGTCGGGTCCCCCGGCCCGGTGGATGGCGCCGTCCACACCACCACCGCCGAGCAGTCCGGAGTTCGCGGCGTTGACGATCGCGTCGACCTCGACCGTCGTGATGTCACCCTGCACTACCTCGATGGTGGTCATCTCCTCATTATCGCCGCGAGCCCACCGCGATTCGCACGATCAGTCCGGCGACCAGCGCCCAGAACGCCGACCCGATGCCGAGGATGCTCACTCCAGACGCGGCGATCAGGAACGTGACGACGGCGCCTTCCCGTTCCCGGACGTCGTCGAGGGCGGAGGCCAGGGCGCCGCCGAGCGTGCCGAGCAGGGCGAGGCCGGCGACGGCCTCCACGACGCCCTCCGGCGCCGCGGCGATGAGGGTGGCGACCGCGGCGGAACACCCCGCGAGCACCAGGTACGCCCAGCCTGCCGTGAAGGCCGCGACCCAGCGTTTCCGCGGGTCGGGATGCGCGGACGGCGCGGCGGCGAGGGCGGCGCTGATGGCGGCGAGGTTGATGGCGTGCCCACCCGCGGGGGCGCCGACCAGGGTCCCGACACCGGTCACCAGCATGGCCGGCCGCCACGGCACCCGGTAGCCGAAGGAATTCATGACGGCGGTGCCGGGAATGTTCTGGGACGCCATCGTCACGATGTACAGCGGGATCGCGATCCCGATCATCGCCTGCCACGTCCACGCCGGTGTGGTGACGTCGAGCCTCGGAAGAAGCGCGCCCGGGTCGAGCCCGTCGCTGCCGGAGACGAGACCGACCGCGATCACCACCGCGGCGGCCGCAAACGCCGACGGGACCGCCCATCTCGGCGAATACCGCTGCAGAACCAGCCACACGAGGACGACCGGCGCCACGGCCAGCGGTGCGTCCCGCAGCGCCAGCACCGGCGCGAGGCACAGCGGCAGCAGCACACCCGCAAGCATCGCCTGCGCCAACGCCGGGGGGATGGATGCGATGAGCCGTCCCAGCCGCGGCCACAGCCCGGTGAGGATCACCGCCGCCCCCACGACGGCGAACGCGCCGACCGCGGCCGGCCATCCGCCGCTCACCGTCCCCGCCCCGGCGAGGAGCGCCGCGCCCGGTGTCGACCACGCGAGGGTGATCGGCATGCGGTAGTGCCGCGACATCCACAGCATCCCCAGCGCCTGCGTCACACACAGCGCCAGCAGTCCCGACGCGGCCTGGGCGGAGTTCGCGCCCACCGCCGTCAGCCCGGTGAGTACGACCGCGAACGAACTGGTGAAGCCCACCAGGGCGGTGACGATTCCGGCGCTGACCGGCTGGGCGGCGGAATCCGGTGAACGCACGTCACTCTCGGAACTGTCGGAACTGTCGGGCACGGACATAGGACGCGATTCTGCCCGACGGGTGGCGCAGACGGTCCGTGGCACTAGGGTCGGGGCGGTGAAACACGAGGACGCCCCCGCGATGCCGACCGCCGCCGACTTCCCCACGCTGTGGCCGGTCCCTACCCGCTGGGAGGACAACGACCACTACGGGCACGTCAACAACGTCACGTACTACTCGTTCTTCGACACGGCCGTCAACGGCTGGCTGATCGCGACGACGGGCACCGATATCCGGGATCTTCCTGCCATCGGCGTGGTCGCCGAGACGTCGTGCAAGTACGTCAGTGAGCTGACGTTCCCGGACCGTCTGCAGGTGGGGTTGTCCGTCGGGAAGCTGGGCACGCGGAGCATCGTGTACGCGCTCGCGATCTTCCGCGAGAACGGCGACGCACTCGACCTCGCCGCCCTCGGCCGCTTCGTCCACGTGTACGTGGACGCGAAGACCCGGAAGCCGGTTCCGATACCTGAGGAAATCCGCAGCGCCGCAGCCCTTCTGGTGGCACCGGACACAGCCTGAGGGTCCGGTGCCACCGGGTGGTTCAGCGCAGGCCCTCGGCCTCGGCCGTGGCCACCGCCCGGGCGATGATGCCGTCGATCAGCGCGACCGTGGGCGCACCGGTCTCGGCCTTGTTCCGGGGGTCGTCGATCACGCGGCGCAGCACGCCTTCGGCGATGATCGCCAGCTTCCACAACGCCAGCACGTGCCAGTACCCGACGTGCGTGACGTCGCGTTTGGTGTGGTGGACATAGGCCTCCACGAGCTCGGCCCGGGTGGGGAATCCCTCGAGGGTGGAGGCGGGGAACGGTCCGGCGTCCTCGTCGCCCGCCTCGGGCCAGTACGCCAGCAACGCACCCACGTCGGCGAGGGGGTCGCCCAGCGTGCACAGCTCCCAGTCGACCACCGCGACCACCTCGCCTTCCTCCGGCGAGGTGATGACGTTGCTCAGGTGAAAATCGCCGTGCACCAACGAGAGTTCGGCCTGCTCCGGCATGTTGCGTTCGAGGATCCCGGCGAGATCCTCGATGGCCGGGACCTCACGGGTGCGGGACTTCTCCCATTGATCCGCCCAGCGCTTCAACTGCCTTGCCGCGTAGGGTTTGTGGCTGGCGAGGTCCTCCAGCCCGGCGTCTCCGAGATCGACCGCATGGATCTTCGCGAGCGCCTTCGGCATCGCCAGCCCGACGGCGTTCCGCTGCTCGGGCGTCAGTTTCTTCGCCACGCCGACACTGTCGATCACCACCCCCGCGACGTAACTCATCAGCACGAGCGGCGCGTCGGTGACCTCCGGATCTTCGGTGAGCCCGAGGATCTTCGGCACCGGAACGTCGGACCCCTGCAGAGACGAGAGAATCCGGTGTTCGCGGACCACGTCGTGCGCCGACGCGAGCAGATGCCCGAGCGGCGGGCGCCGCAGCACCCACCGTCCGCCGCCCGCGTCGCTGACCGCGTACGTGAGATTCGACTGACCGTTCCCGATCCTCTCGAAGCTCAGCGGCGCGATCGCTCCCACACCGAGTCCGGCAATCCACGCAGAAACGGCATCTTCGTTCAGCCCCACAGCATTCACGCGCTCGATGCTAACCGCTCGGCAGCCCGATGCGGAGGGAACCGGTCCGCACCGCAGGTCGCGGCTCTAGGGTGGCAACGGTGAGGCCGATTCGGCCGGAACTGGAGGGACGGACGTGGAAGTTTTCCTCATCGTGTGTGGCGTGCTCCTCGCCGTGAGCGCCGTCGCCGTGAGCATTCCCAAGCTGAGACTGAAGGGAACCGCGTGGACGGGGCTGCAGGCCCGGGGCCTGAGCGGGCAGCAGGTCCGGCTGATCGGCGTGGCCGAACTCGCCGGCGGGGTGGGCGTTCTCGTCGGCCTCTACTGGACTCCGCTGGGCGTGATCGCGACGGTGGCGCTGCTGATTCTCCTCTTGTGCGCTATCGCGTTTCACGTCAGACACGGCGACTACGGCAATTCCGACACGCGGGCCGTCGCGATGCCCGCCGTCTACCTCGCGGTGCTCGCCGTCCTCGCCTCGATCGGTTTCGCGTTCGCGGGGTGATCTGGACGTTTCGGGCAATTGCAGCGACAACCATGCGACGGCGTCCGCATTGGTCATTAGACGCAGCATGACACCCACGGCACCCCCAAAACTGGGCATTCTGCTCGATCTCGGCGGTACCACTTGCGCACTTCGCGTTCCCGTGGATGCTGTGAAGTAGGACACATCCGTCCTACCGCAGTACCCGTCTCCGACGAACCCACAAGGTTCACGGACTCGACAACGCGAGGTGACCCCGATGGTCGACAAGATTGCCTATCCGGTCCAGCTCATCCAGCCGGACGGCCTACGGGTCTTCAGACCCGACTACACGAGCCTCGTCCGCGACATCCGACCCGACCAACTGCGCGACCTGTACGAGGACCTCGTCGTCGCGCGTCGGATGGATGTCGAGGCGGTCGCTCTGCAACGCCAGGGTGAACTGGGACTCTGGGCCCCGCTGCTCGGTCAGGAAGCCGCCCAGGTCGGCTCCGCCCGCGCGCTCCGTCCCGACGACTACGCGTTCATCAGCTACCGGGAACACGCCGTCGCCTACTGCCGGGGCGTGGACCCGGGTGTGATGACCCGCATGTGGCGGGGATGCGCGCATTCCGCGTGGGATCCGAGTTCCGTGAACGTGACGAATCCGGCGATCGTCGTCGGCTCCCAGGGACTGCACGCCACCGGATACGCCATGGGCGCCCACCTGGACGGCGCGGAGATCGCGACGATCGCCTACTTCGGCGACGGCGCCACCAGCCAGGGCGACCTCGCCGAGGCCCTCGGCTTCTCGATGAGCTTCAACGCGCCGGTCGTATTCTTCTGCCAGAACAACCAGTTCGCGATCAGCGAACCGGTCCACCTGCAGAGTCCCGTCCCCATCGCACAGCGCGCCGCCGGTTACGGCATGCCCGCTCTCCGGGTGGACGGCAACGACGTTCTCGCGGTCCTGGCGGTCACCCGCCAGGCCACGCAGCGGGCCCGCGAAGGCAGCGGGCCGACGTTCATCGAGGCCATCACGTACCGGATGGGCCCCCACACCACGTCGGACGACCCCACCCGATACCGGGCTGCGGCCGAGACGGAGATCTGGAAGGCCCGCGACCCGATCGACCGAATGAGGCGGCTCCTGGACCGGGAGGGGCTGCTGGGCGAAGAATTCCTCGCCCGGGTGCAGGCCACGGCGGACGCCGTCGCCGCGCGGCTGCGCTCGGGGACCGTCGAGGCGCCCGACCCCGCGCCGCTCGATCTGTTCGACCACGTCTATTCCACCGACCATCCGCTGATCGACGAGGAACGCGAGCAGTACGCCGCGTACCTCGCAGGCTTCGCCGGCATCGAGGAGGCACTGTCATGACCACCACCACGCTGTCGCTCGGCGCCGCGCTCAACGCAGGTCTGCGCCGCGCTCTCGAACACGACCGCAAGGTCGTGATCATGGGCGAGGACGTCGGACGCCTCGGCGGGGTCTTCCGCATCACCGACACTCTGCAGAAGGACTTCGGCGACAACCGGGTCATCGACACCCCGCTCGCCGAATCGGGGATCGTCGGCGCCGCGTTCGGGATGGCCCTGCGCGGCTACCGCCCCGTCTGCGAGATCCAGTTCGACGGCTTCGTCTACCCCGCGTTCGACCAGATCGTGTCGCAGGTCGCCAAGATTCACTACCGCACGCAGGGCCGGGTCACCGCGCCCCTGACGATCCGGATCCCGTACGGCGGCGGCATCGGCGCGGTCGAACACCATTCGGAATCGCCGGAGGCGTACTTCGTCCACACCGCCGGACTCCGCGTCGTCACGCCCAGCAACCCGGCGGACGCGTTCCACATGATCCAGCAGTCCGTCGCGGCGGACGACCCGGTGGTGTTCTTCGAACCGAAGCGGCGGTACTGGGACAAGGCCGACTTCGACGTGGACGCCGGACCGGACCTGCCGCTCCATCGGGCCCGGGTGGCCCGGGAGGGCACGGATGCCACCATCGTCGCGTACGGCTCCGTCGTGCCGACGGCCCTGTCGGCCGCGTCGATCGCCGCCGACGAGGGGCACTCCCTCGAGGTGATCGACCTGCGCTCCCTCTCCCCGATCGACTTCGACACCGTCGAGGAATCGGTGCGCAAGACCGGCAGACTCGTCGTCGCGCACGAGGCGTCGACGTTCCTCGGGCTGGGTGCGGAGATCGCGGCCCGCATCTCCGAGAAATGCTTCTACCAGTTGGATGCTCCGGTCCTGCGGGTCGGCGGATTCGACGTCCCGTATCCCCCGTCGAAGCTGGAACGGCATCATCTGCCGGACGCCGACCGCCTGCTCGACGCCGTCGATCGCAGTCTCGCGGCCTGATCGCACTCACCGGAGGAGAGGAGTCGTCCGTTGGCACAGGAATTTCGCCTACCCGATCTCGGTGAGGGGCTGACGGAGGCCGAACTGGTCTCCTGGGCCGTCGAGGTGGGCCAGTCGATCGAACTCAATCAGGTGATCGGCGAGGTCGAGACGGCGAAAGCCCTCGTCGAATTGCCCTCGCCCTACCCGGGTGTCGTGGAGGAACTGCTGGTTGTCCCGGGAGCGACGGTGCCGGTGGGGACGCCGATCATCCGGATCGCGACGGATGCGGCCACCGGGGAGCCTCCCGCGCGCACGCCCGTCCTGGTGGGGTACGGACCTGAAGCCGCCGCCGAGAGCAAGCGCGCCCGGCGGCGACCGGCGACCGCTCCGGAGACCGCCTACCCGGACGGTCGGCGCCCCGACGCGTCGCCGGCCGCCCGGCTCGCGGCCCGGGAACGCGGGATAGACCTCGCAGTCGTCGCGGGGACGGGACCGTCCGGCGCGGTCACGAGGAACGATGTGGAATCCCACACGGGGTCGGCCGAGCCGTCCGTGCCGTCGGAACGTTCGGACGATTCGGAGACGGTGCAGCGCGAGACCCGCACCCCGATCCGCGGTGTCCGGAAGCAGACGGCGGCGGCGATGGTCCGCAGCGCGTTCACGGCCCCGCACGTCACCGAATTCGTGACCGTCGACGTCACGCGCTCGGTGGAACTCCTCGGGCGCCTGCGGGACCTCCCCGAATTCGAGGGGCTGTCGGTGACCCCGCTGAGCCTCGTCGCGAAGGCGATGATCGTCGCGCTGCGGGCGAACCCGAGCCTCAACGCCTCGTGGGACGAGGAGAACCAGGAGATCGTCACCAAGCACTACGTCAACCTCGGTATCGCCGCGGCCACACCCCGAGGTCTGATGGTCCCCAACATCAAGGAGGCACAGTCGCTGAGCCTGCTCGAATTGTGCCGGGCGATCACCGAACTGACCGCGACCGCGCGCAGTGGCAGGGCCGATCCCGTGCAGCTCACCGGGGGCACGGTGTCGATCACCAACGTCGGGGTGTTCGGCGTCGACGCGGGCACGCCCATCCTCAACCCCGGCGAGGCGGCCATCCTGTGCCTCGGCAGCGTCGACAAGAGACCGTGGGTGCACGAGGACGAACTCGCGGTGCGCTGGGTCACCACGTTGAGCGTGTCGTTCGATCACCGCGTGGTCGACGGCGAGCAGGGGTCGAGGTTCCTGTCGTCCGTCGCGGCGATGCTGCACGATCCCGCCTCACTGCTCGCGCACCTCTGATCCTCGGTACGTTTGGTCGGTGAGCATTTCCCGAGCGTCCCCGGTCGACAATCGGGTACCGGTGGCCGAGCCGCTCCGCCGGGCCCGGGCGGGAACGTTCGGGATCTTCGGGATCAACGGGTTCCTGCTGGGCATGTGGGTCGTGCACATTCCGGCGATCGAGGACCGGACCGGTATCAGCCACTCCACGCTGGGTTCGCTGCTGCTCCTGCTGGCGGTCGGCGCGATCGGCGGCATGCAGGTCAGCGGCCCGCTCGCCGACCGGTTCGGCAGCAGGCGGATGGTGATCGTCGCCGGCCTCGCGCTGTCGGTCGCCACCGTGGGTCCGGGGCTGGCGTCCGCTGCCTGGCAACTCGGTCTCGCCCTGCTCGTGTTCGGCTTCGCCAACGGCGCACTGGACGTGTCGATGAACTCCCAGGCCGTCGAAGTCGAGCAGCGGTATCGACGGCCGATCATGTCGGCGTTCCATGCCCTGTTCTCCGTCGGCGGGGTGGCGGGATCGCTGCTCGGGGCGGCGACGCTCGCCGCCGGATGGACACCCCTGACGGCGCTGGTGGTCGCCGGCGGCATCGGGGTCGTCGCCGTCGCCGGGGGCTCCCGCTGGCTGATGGCGGACCGTCCCCGCTCGCGGCACGAGCCGGCACCCGGCGAGAAGGCCCACGGACGACTGTCCGCGCGGGTGCTCGCGCTCGGTGGCATCGCCTTCGTCCTCATGCTGTCGGAGGGTGTCGCGAACGACTGGAGCACCCTGCAGGTCAAGGAACACCTCGGAACGACGGATTCCGTCGCTGCCCTTGCGTTCGGCGCCTTCTCGGTGATGATGACGGTGGGCCGGTTCACGGCAGATCGAGTAAGCGCCGCGCTCGGCCCCGTCGCCGTCGTCCGCTACGGCACCCTGATCGCGGCGCTCGGCATGCTGCTCGTCCTCGTCTCGGGATTGCTCCCCCTCACGATCCTCGGCTGGGCGCTGTTCGGTCTGGGGTTGTCGGGCTGCGTCCCGCAGATCTTCACCGCCGCGGGCAACCTCGGCGCGGGTTCCGCGGGCACCAACATGTCCCGCGTGGTCGGACTCGGGTACGTGGGGTTCCTCGCGGGCCCGGCCACCATCGGCTGGATCACCCAGGTGGTTCCACTCACCGTTGCCATGGTGGTGCCACTGGTCTGCGTGCTGGTCGCCGCCACGTTCGCAGGAGCGGTCCGGCGCACCTGACCCTCACGCGACGGTGCGGTACCTGAGCATCATGTCGTGATCCTCGTGGTCGAGGATGTGACAGTGCCACACGTAGCCCTGCAGTGATCGCGAACCTCCGGCACCGTGCCCGTGGGAGCCGGATGCTCCCTGCCCGAACACGGCGTCGGGATCGAAACCCAGCGACTCCGCGGTCGGGAACCGGACGACGATCCTGGTGACGGAATTCGCGTTCGCCAGCACCGTGTCCTTGAACCCGCGCTCCCACGGTTCCGCAGGCGCGAGCGGTGAGATCGTGAACGCGTCGGCCGACGGCGTCCACCGGATTCCGAGCGGCGGCTGCGGGGTGGCGAACGCGAAACGCAGCGTCTCGACGACCTGACGCCCCAGCACCCGGAAGTTCGCGAGATGAAGATGCACGGGATGCGGATCGTTGGTCGCATTGATGATGTTCCACTGCTCCACCGTCCCCTGGCGCGGCAACTCGATGTCCTCGGTCGAATACCGGAGATTGTTCAGGGACATGATCGACGGCGGCAGTCGCACGTCGCTCGGCTGGCTGAGGGTGACGTCCCGGAAGACCTGAGGTCGCGGGATCGGCGGCAGCGACTCCGGCTGCCCGGGTCCCCCGCGCAACGTCGCGGGGAGCCCGCCCGTGAAACCGCGGGCCACGCCCACCCGGAACCGGCAGAACCTCGGCATCGTGCGTTCGCCGATCAGCGCGGCCTGGAACGGCGGCGGCTCGTCGTTGCAGAGTTCCACCGTCGAGCCCGGTTCCAGGGAGCCGAAGTCGACGAGCAGGTCGACCCGTTCGGCCGGGCTCAACCGCACCCGCGTCACCGCGACCGGGGCGTCGAGCAACCCGTTGTCCCCGCCGATCACCCAGAACCTCATGCGGTTGCCGAAGAACAGATTCCACACGCTCAACGAACCCGCGTTCACGAGTCGCAACCGGTACAGGCCGCGGGCCACGTCGAGTTCCGGCCACACCTTGCCGTTCACGACCCCGACGTCGCCGACCGCGCCCCCTTCCCAGCTCCCCTGCGGCACGGTGGGCGTCGAACGGATCCGCTGCCTGCCGTCGGCGGTGAACATCTTCTCCTGCAGCACGAGCGGCACCTCGAACTCCCCTGCCGGCAGACCCAGCGGGTTGCCGGGGCGCCCGGTGTCGAAGTCGTCCCGCAGTAGATACAGCCCGACCAGACCTGCATAGATGTTGAGCCGGGTCACTCCCATGGCGTGGTCGTGATACCAGAGAGTGGCGGCGTCCTGCCGGTTCGGAAGGTGGTGCACGTACGCCTCGCCGGGCCGGAACACCTGCTCGGGGTGCCCGTCGAACTGGGGCGGATTCACCCCGCCGTGCAGATGCGTCGCCGTGGGCACCTGGGTGCGGTCCCGTTCGCTCAGTCCGTGCAGCGACGTATCGAAGTCGACGGCGAACGGGTGGACGGTGATGTTGTTCCGGAACGCGACCGTCGTCGGCTGATCGACGTGCGCCTCGATCGTCGCCCCCAGATAGTCCGCGCCGCTGTATGCCAGCGCCGGCGAAGGTGCCAGGTCCGTGTGGAACTGATGAATCGTGCTGCTCGCCTGTACGCCGACGCTCGTCCCGGACGTCGTCGGCAGGATCGGCAGCCGGTCGCGATACGGCTGGATCGGCGGCGAGGAGAACATCAACGGTCGCAGCGGATCGATGTCGAAGGGGAACGCGCTCGCCGAACCGGCCGACACCGCGCCCAGCCCACCGCCGAGCGCTGCCGCCCGCAGGAACGATCGGCGCGAGATCCGTCCACTCATGTCGGTCACTTCGTGCGTGTCACGCGGAAAGACGATTCGAGATCGGTCCACGACGACGTTACTCCGCCTGGTGCGGCAACCGCCCGGGATCCGGACGAACGCTCGTCGCACGACGACGACCGTTCACCGACCTCACAGCGGCCGCTCATGGATCACTCAGCGTCGGTTGGCACACTGTGTGTCGTGACCGAATCGACCAGCAGGCTTCGTCACAGTGTTCGTCGCCTCGCCTTCGCCGCGGCGGGTGTGGTGGCACTGTGCGCGCTGTACATCATCCGCCCCGAATCGTCGGGAGTCGTCCTCCCGGAGGCACTCCGGCCCGTCGCCGAACCCGTGATCCAGGCGATCGACATCACGACGGTCCTCGCAGCGGCCGTCGTTCTCGCCATCGTCGCGGCGGTGCGAAAACTCTCGTACGGCATGGGGGCGGTACTGCTGCTGTGTATCGGCGCGAATCTCACCAGCGCCGCAGTGCGGGCCTGGGAATCGGATGCGCCGTCCGCGGTACTGCCGAGCGGGCACGTCGTCGCCGTCACCGCCCTGTACGGTTCGGCGCTGCTGGTGTCGGCGCCCCGGTTCCGGCCCGTCATCGCGGGCCTGGGTTTCGCCGTCGTCCTCGGTGTCGCGGGCGCCGCTGCGCTCGTCGAATCCACCGGCATCTTCGGCCTCGCGGCCAGTCTGATCATCTTCGCGATCTGGTGGGCGCTGGCGTCCACCCTGATGCTGTACTCCCCCGTCGCGGCCGAGCGCGAAGAGCGCCGGCCCGACACCGCGGCCATCGCCTTCTCCCGGCACCTGTGAGGCGGCTCCGCCGCCCGTGCGCCTTTTTGGTTGTTGCTGCTACCAGAAAGGCGCACGGGCGCGAAGCGCCTACAGGGCTTTGAGTTCCTCGGTGACCTCGGCGACCGACTTCTTCGCGTCCCCGAACAGCATCGAGGTGGTGTCCGCGAAGAACAGCGGGTTGTCGATACCGGCGAACCCGGAATTCATCGACCGCTTCAGCACGATCACCGACTTCGACTGATCCACATTCAGGATCGGCATCCCGTGAATCGGCGACGACGGATCATTCCGCGCGGCCGGGTTGGTGACATCGTTCGCCCCGATCACCAGGGTGACATCGGTGCGCGCGAACTCGTCGTTGATGTCGTCCATTTCCTTCATCGCGTCGTACTCGACGTCCGCCTCCGCGAGCAGCACGTTCATGTGCCCGGGCATCCGGCCCGCCACCGGGTGGATGGCGTACTTGACCTCGACACCCTTCGACTCGAGCAGCTTGGCCATGTCCTTGACCGCGTGCTGGGCCTGCGCGACCGCCAGCCCGTAGCCGGGGACCACGATCACCTGGTTCGCGTAGGCCATCTGGATCGCCGCATCGGCGGCGGAGGTGGCCTTCGCCGTCTTCGCGGCGGTGTCCCCGGCCGCCGCCGCTCCGCCGCCGCCACCGAACCCGCCGGCGACGATCGCCGGAATGGACCGGTTCATCGCCTTCGCCATCAGGTTGGTCAGGATCGAACCCGACGCGCCGACGATCATGCCGGCGACGATCATCGCCTGATTGTTCAAAGCCAGACCGGCGGCCGCCGCGGACAGACCGGTGAGCGCGTTGAGCAGGGAGATGACGACGGGCATGTCGGCGCCGCCGATCGGCAGCACCACCATCAGCCCGAGCACCGCCGCCAGCACCAGCACCCCGACGATCCACCACTGCGAGGTGGGGGCGGCCGGGTCGATGGCCTTGATCCCGATCGCCACCGCCAGGGCGACGGCCCCGATCAGCAGCAGCGCATTCAACGGTTGCTGGAGTTTGCCGATGCCGATCGGCCGGCCCGGCAGGGTTTCCTGCAGCTTCAAAAAGGCGATCACCGATCCCCAGAACGAGATCGACCCGATGATCGCCGCGAACAGCGAGGCGATGACGATGTGCACCGTCGGCGTCTCACCGTGCGAGAAGGCGGTGAACCCGTCCGAGTCCAGGAACTCCGCGTAGGCGATGAGGGCGACGGTGCCGCCGCCGACGCCGTTGAACAGCGCCACCAGCTGCGGCATCGCGGTCATCTTCGTCCGCAACGCCGGCGGCACCCCCAGCACCACACCGATGACCAGGCCGGTGACGATGAGCACCCAGTTGGAGGTGTCGCGGATCGAGATCAGGGTCGCCACGACGGCGACACCCATGCCGACCGCGGCGATCTGGTTACCGCGGACCGCGGTCTTCGGGCCGGTCAGGCCCATCAGACCGTAGATGAACATCGAGAACGCCACGATGTAGAGCACGTTGACGAGGTAGTCCATTACTTGTCCCCACCCTTCTCAGCAGCAACAGCGGCGGGGGCGGCGGGCTTGGACTTGAACATGCCCAGCATGCGGTCGGTGACCACGAAACCACCGACCACGTTGATCGTGCCGAACACCAGCGCGACGAACAGGATCACCTGCAACCCCCACGGCGGGTTGTCGACCTTGCCGAGCACCACCAAAGCGCCGAGCACGACGATGCCGTGGATGGCGTTGGTGCCCGACATCAGCGGGGTGTGCAACGTGTTCGGGACCTTCGAGATCACCGCGAACCCCACGAACCCGGACAACACCAGGATCGCGATGTTCGCCAACAATTCGGTGTACATCTAGGACACACCCTCCTCACGGGTGACGCAGGACGCGGCGAGGACCTCGTCCGAGAAATCGGGGGCCAGCGCCCCGTCAACGAGCATCAACTCCAGCAGCGCGGAGATGTTCTTCGAGTACAGCTCGGAGGCGTGCTCGGGCATGCTGGCGGGCAGGTTCAGCGGCGAGCAGATCGTCACCCCGTGCTTGACGACGGTCTGACCCGGCTCGGTGAGCTCGCAGTTGCCGCCGGTCTCCCCCGCCAGGTCGACCACCACGGATCCGGGCTTCATGCCCTCCACCGCGGCGGCAGTGACCAGGCGCGGTGCCGGGCGGCCCGGGACCAGGGCGGTGGTGATGACCACGTCGAAGCCCTTGATCGCGTCCTCGAGCGCCTGCTGCTGCTGCGCGCGTTCGGCCTCGGTGAGCTCGCGGGCGTAGCCGCCCTCACCGGCCGCGTCGATCCCCAGATCCAGCCACTGCGCACCGACCGACCGCACCTGGTCCGCGACCTCCGGGCGGACGTCGTAACCGGTGGCCCGGCCACCGAGCCGCTTCGCCGTGGCCAACGCCTGCAGACCCGCGACCCCGACGCCGAGGACCAGCACCGTCGCCGGCTTCACGGTCCCCGCGGCGGTGGTCAGCATCGGGAAGAACCGCGTCGACTCCGACGCCGCCAACAGCACCGACTTGTACCCGGACACGTTCGCCTGCGACGACAGCGCGTCCATCACCTGGGCGCGGGAGATCCGCGGGATCGCCTCCACGGCGAACGCCTGCACCCCGGCCGCCTTCAACGCGGCGACCTGGTTGTCCTGGTTGCGGGGGGCGAGGAACCCGATCAGGGTCTGCCCGGTGTGCAACCGGCCGACCTCCTCGTCCGAGGGCGGGGCGACCTTCACGATCACGTCCGCCGACCACGGGTCGGCGATCTTCGCCCCCGCCTCGGTGTACAACTCGTCCGGAATCAGCGCGCCCAAACCGGCACCCGACTCGACCACCACGTCGACGCCCTTGGCGATCAACGACGCCACGACCTTCGGCACCAACGCCACCCGACGCTCACCGTCGTTCGACTCCCGAACGACGCCGATCGTCGGGCGCGCGGTGGACGCGCTCTGCGATGTATCCATGTATCGACTTCCTGCGGTAGATGGTGTGTGTGCCGCGACGAGCGGCGATCAACCGATGATGAGCGGAAATATTTCCCCCGACTCGACTGAGTTAGCTGATAGTAGCCAGTAAAACCGTGACGTAGGGAACAGAGAAGTCTGTGGATAGGCGTCTGAATCGAGTCCGAACAGTCGTTCTCACAGATGTTTCTGCCCGTTTGTGAACCCGATCACAGGGTGATCGGTCGTAGTCTGACGGTAGACACCGCACGGAAGCGGAGGTTCGGCCATGAGCAAACCGAAGGAACGGAGCGCGGAGGACGTCACCGCGGATCCGCCGGTGATCGTCGAGCGGGTCTACGACCATCCGACCGAGGGCGACGGACTGCGACTGTTCGTGGACAGACTGTGGCCGCGGGGGCTGCGCAAGGACGCGTTCCACTTCGACGACTGGGCCAAGGACCTGGCGCCGTCGACGGAGTTGCGTCATTGGTACTCGCACGACGTCGCCGCGTTCAGCGAGTTCCGCGAGCGATACGTCCACGAACTCGATTCGCCGACCGGCCGGAGGGCGGTCGCGCGGGTGCAGGAACTCGCGCAGGGGCGGCCGATCGTTCTGCTCACCGCGACGAAGGACGTCAGTCACAGTCATGCCGAGGTGCTTGCCGAGTACATGCTGGACCGGCTGTGACGTCTTCCGGCGACCAGGCCGTGCCCATCGCCGGGCCGGAGGACGACCTCGGCGGCGATCCGGTCTGCTGGCTCGACCGCGTGTGCCCCGACTGCGGGTTGTTCCTCACCGACCACACCGCGAGCACCTGCCCGCGCTGCGGTTCTGCGCGGGACAGGTGATGGTCGGGGGTTCAGCCGGCGTTCAGGTACCGCGCGCGGAGTTTGTGCTTGACGAGTTTGCCGGTGGGGGTGCGCGGCAGATCGTCGGAGAAATCGATGCTGCGCGGCGCCTTGTAGTGACTGACCCGCTCCCGCACGTAGTCGAGTAACTCGCGGGCGACGGCGTCCGACGGCTCCACCCCGTCGACGAGTTGCACGACGGCCTTGACCTGTTCGCCCATCTCCTCGTCGGGCACGCCGATCACCGCGACGTCGAACACCTTGGGATGCATGGTGAGAACGTTCTCCGACTCCTGCGGGTAGATGTTCACTCCGCCCGAGATGATCATGAACGCGGCGCGGTCCGTGAGGTAGAGGAAGCGGTCGGCGTCGATGTACCCGATGTCGCCGCTCGTCGTCCACGTCGGGTGGTCGGGGTGCGTCGCGGCGTCGGTCTTCGCGGGGTCGTTGTGGTACTCGAACGGCCGTTCCTCCCGCTCCCAGTAGACGGTTCCGACGTCGCCGACGGGGACGTCCGCGCCGGAGTCGTCGCAGATGTGGACGATGCCCATGACCCCGTCGTGGCCCACCGATCCGGGCTTGGCGAGCGCCTGCGCGCTGTCGATGAACGTGGCACCGGCACCCTCGGTGGAGGCGTAGTACTCGTGGACGACCGGTCCCCACCAGTCGATCATCGACCGCTTCACGTCGGGCGGGCACGGCGCTGCCGCGTGGATCGCGACCTTCAGGCTCGACACGTCGAACTTGTCGCGAACATCCCTCGGCAGCTTGAGCATTCGGACGAACATCGTCGGAACCCACTGACTGTGGGTCACCCGGTACTCCTCGATGAGCCGCAGCGATTCCTCGGCGTCGAATCGGTCCATCAGCACGATCGTGCCGCCGACGGAGGTGATGGTGCCGCAGAAGCGCAGCGGCGCGGCGTGATACAGGGGCGCCGGGCACAGATAGACGGTGTCGGAGTCGAATCCGTACATCGGGGCGAACACCGCGGTGTAGGGATCCGTCGTCGTGTCCACTTCGCCTTCGGGGAGTGCCGGTTTGATCCCCTTGGGTCTGCCGGTGGTGCCCGAGGAATACAGCATGTCCTGTCCGCGGGGCTGCGACTCGAGCGGCGCGGCCGACTGCGCCGCGAGGGCGTCCTCGTAGCTGCCGAACCCGTCGAGCTCGCCGCCGTACACGAGCCGGTGGCGGACGCGGGGAAGCTGATCCGGCTCGCGCGGCACGGCGCCGCCCGCGTCGGCGGACACGATGAGCACCTCGGCTCCGCAGTCGTCGACGACGTAACCGGCCTCCTCCGGGGTGAGGTGCCAGTTCACCACGGTGATGTACAGCCCGGATCGCAGCGCCGCCCAGTACACCTCGAGGACCCGGAGGTCGTTGCTCGACACGAGCGCCAGGTGGTCGCCGACCTTCAGGGCGAGCGAGCGCAGATGCCGGGCGAGGCGGGTGGACCTCTCGTCCAACTCCCGGTAGGTCAGCCGCTCCCCCGTCGAGGGACGTATGACGGCGGGCTTGTCCGGGGTGGTCGCCACGAAGTTTCCAGGGAACATCCGCACTCCTTTTGTTAATGGAGATTCTCACCATCGGTCTACCACACCGAGCCCCGGACGGGGCGGCCTTCGACGCTGTCACCGGCGCCTTCGCCCGCCCCCGGCGAAAATGCTCGGACTGTCCGGCGGGAGGTCCTAGAGTTGAGGCAAAAGGAGGCGTACGACCGGTGAATGCCCTGCAGAAGGACCCGATCCTCGACGCATTGTTCGAGGAGTGGGACGTACTCGACGAGCTGCTGTCCTCGTTGTCCGGCGACGCGTGGTTCACGCCCACCGCGCTGCCCGGGTGGACGGTGCACGACGTCACCGCGCATCTCATCGGCACGGAGTCGCTGCTCGCCGGAATCTCCGCGCCGCACACCACCATCGACGTCCGCGGCCTCGCGCATGTGCGCAACGAGATCGGGGCGTTCAACGAGGAGTGGGTCGAGGGGCTGCGGGGGCGCTCCGGCCCCGAGATGCTGGAGCGTTTCCGGTCGATCACCGCGCGCAGGCGGTCGGAGCTGAGCGAGATGACCGACGAGGCTTTCGAGGCCGAGACCACCACCCCGGTCGGTCCGGCGCCGTATCTCCGGTTCATGCGCATCCGCGTGTTCGACTGCTGGATGCACGAGCTCGACCTGCGGGACGCGCTCGGGCTGCCCGGCGACGAGGGCGGCCTGCGCGGCGAGACGGCGTTCGCGGAGATCGCGGGCGCCGTCGCGTTCCTCGTCGGCAAGCGCGGCAAGGCGCCGGACGGGTCGAGGATCACGCTCGAGCTGACGGGACCGCTCGCGCGGAACATTCACATCGCCGTCGACGGCCGGGCCGCGGTGGTCGACGAACTGCCGTCGGAGGCCACCACGACGGTGACACTCGACTCCCGGCTGTTCACCCGGTTGGCGGGCGGCCGGACGACGGCCGCGGATCACCGCGACGAGATCGTGCTGGGCGGCGACACCGTTGCGGGCAAGCGGATCGTCGACAACCTCGCGTTCACGATCTGAACCGCGGTGCGCCTGTTCCTGTCCTCGTACCGGTTCGGTGCGGATCCCGCGCCGCTGATGTCCCTCGTCGGCCGTCCGGGGCGCGTCGGGGTGATCGCCGCGGCGGCGGACGCGTGGCCGCGGACGGCGCGGACGTCGGCGGTCGTGAGTGACGTGATGCCGCTGACGCGCCTGGGCTTCACCGTGGAGGAGGTGGATCTACGCGACTACATCGGCGACGACGGGCAGCCTCGTGCGGCCGCGCTGCGGCAGCGGCTGGACGGGTTCGGCATGGTGTGGGTGCGCGGCGGGAACACGTTCGTGCTGCGCGCGCAGATGGCCCGGAGTGGGGCGGACCGGGTGATCCCGGAACTGTTGGCGAGCGATTCGCTCGTGTACGCCGGCTACAGCGCGGGGGCGTGCGTGATGACTCCGACGCTGCACGGTCTCGACTCCTCCGATGACCCGGCGGAGGTGGTCGCGACATGTGGCGTGGAGCCACGCTGGGACGGACTGGGGATGGTGGGCTTCGCGATCGTGCCGCATCACCCGCCTGCGGAGCTTCCAGGGGCCGAGAACGCCGTGCCCTTGGAGGACGCGGCCGCGGTTCGGCGCACGGTCGACGCTCTGAGGCTCGCCGGCATCGAGTACCGCACCTTGACGGACGATCAGGCGATCGTCGTGAACGGGGATCGAACCGAACTCGTCTGACGACGGCGAGCCCTGGGCGGGAAGGCCGTCAGCCGAAGACGGCGACCGGCACGGACGGGGTGAAGGGGGCGACGCGGTCGAGTGCGGCCCAGGTGACCTCGCAGCGCTTGGCGGTGACCTCGTCCGCGTCGGCGAGGAGCGTGTTCAGGAGGGTCTTCGGGTTCAGGCGCCATTCCTGGACCATCGACCGAACTTCCTCGTTGGTGAACAGTCCCGAACCGGCGAGTGCGAAGATCCATTCGTCGAACTCGCCACGGTGGATCTGCTCGATGGAGTCGTAGTCGATGCCACCATCGAGGAACTCGTACGAGAACATCGCGGAGATGTAGCTGCTGGGATCTCGGTGGAGTGCATTCATCGGTGCGGGTCCTTCCAGGGTCGGTGCGGCAAAACCCGGCCCCAACGGTGTTCTGGCTCACATTTCGTGAGAATCTCCGTTTGGGTGTAACGCCTCGCCGGTGTTTGACGATGCAAGACGCTAACCCGTGGAAGTGGGTTTTTGCATTGCCCGGTCGATACGATCCGGTAACAGAGTGGCGAATGTGACCTGTGTTACACCCGATTCGTCCGGGTCCGCCCGGTTCCCGGGACGCGCCTACCTGCATTTTTCCCTCCAGGCACGGTTGCATACCCCAACGGGGGACCCACTGAAAAAATTCACCCCCCTGATCCCACATCGTGAGACTCCTACGCGTAAGTAACTAACAGATGGGCTATTGGGGGGTGCCTTCTGCACCGAACGTCCAGGTTGGAGCGAAATCCGGGAATCGCGGTCGGAATCGGTTCAGTTGGACGCATGACCAATTCGAGGACACTCGTCGTCCGCCGGGCTACCGTCGAGGTCCCCGACACCCGCATTTCAGGAGTTCCGATGACGGTTCCCGACGACGCACTCGCGGCGCTCTCGACCGCTCTCCCCCGGGGCTGCCTCGTCACCGATCCGGACGTCCTGGCGTCCTACCGCCAGGACTGGGCACGCGACCCCGGCGCCGTCCTCCCCCTCGCCGTCGCCCGCCCCGCGACCACCGAGGAAGTTCAGGTGGTGATGCGCTGGGCGACCGCGCACCGCGTCCCCGTGATCCCGCGCGGCGCCGGTTCCGGGCTCAGCGGCGGCGCCACCGCCGTGGCGGGCAGCGTGGTGGTCAGCACCGAACGCATGCGCCGGATCGAGGTGGACCCGGTGACGCGGATCGCCGTCGTCGAACCGGGACTGCTCAACGCCGAGGTCAAGGCCGCGGCCGCCGAACACGGACTCTGGTACCCGCCCGACCCGTCGTCGTTCGAGATGTGCTCGATCGGCGGCAACGTCGCGACCAACGCGGGCGGGCTGTGCTGCGTCAAGTACGGGGTCACCACCGACTACGTGCTCGCGCTGCGGGTGGTCCTCGCGGACGGGACGGCCGTGCGCCTGGGCGGGCCGCGCCTGAAGGACGTGGCCGGCCTGTCGCTGACCAAGCTGTTCGTCGGGAGCGAGGGCACGCTCGGCATCGTCACGGAGGCGACGCTGCGGCTGATCCCGGCCCAGCCGCCCGCGAGCACCCTCGTCGCGTCGTTCGCCTCCGTGCAGGCGGCCGCCGACACCGTGCTGGCCATCACGCGCACGCTGCGACCGTCGATGCTCGAGTTCATGGACCGTGCCTCGATCGGCGCCGTCGAGGACGCACTGAAGATGGGCCTGGACCGGACAGCGGAGGCGATGCTCATCGCTCGTTCGGACGCCCCCGGTGCGATTGCGGCCGAGGAGATTTCCGTCATGGCGGACGCCTGCACGGCGAACGACGCCGCCGAGGTCTTCACGACCGACGATCCCGACGAGGGCGAAGCATTCACCGCGGCAAGACGATTCGCGATCCCCGCGGTCGAGAGGCTGGGCAGCCTCCTCCTCGAGGACGTCGGGGTTCCGCTGCCGAAACTGCCTGCGCTGGTGGAGGGAATCGCGGCCATCTCCCGGGAGCGTGACGTAATGGTCGCGGTGATCGCCCATGCCGGTGACGGAAATACGCACCCGCTCATCGTGTTCGACCCCGAGGACGCCGCGATGGCGGAGCGCGCGCATCTCGCTTTCGGCGAGATCATGGACCTCGCAATCGCTCTCGGCGGCACGATCACCGGCGAGCACGGTGTCGGCCGCTTGAAGAAGGCCTGGCTGCCCGACCAGTTGGGCCCGGACGTCATGGAACTGACGCAGCGGATCAAGACGGCACTCGACCCGCTGGGGATACTCAACCCCGGAGCGATTCTGTAGCTACCCAGGGCGGGTGCGATACCCAATGGTTACCCAAGGGACTGGTGTGACAGGTGAGGTATTGCTAGCGTGGCCGGACCGAACTCGACTCGTCGCAGAGAGGTGCGCTCGTGACCAGACTCCGCCGTGTCGCCTCCCTGGCGATGCCCGCCTTACTCGCGTCCACCTGCACGTTTTTCACGATGACGCCCCCTGTTGCGACGGCGGCTCCGTGCCTCGGCGGAACCGGCAGCCTCGGATCGAGTGGCTCGAACCAGGGCATCAACCCCATTCCCTGGCTCAACGGCAGCGACGGCCGCCTTCCCGAGCTGCGTGGCAAAACTCAGGCAATCGCGCACATCACCGGGCCCCGTAGCCCCAACGACACGATCGGCAGGTTCCGGGTACTCGGCACGGACCTCGGCATCATGTGGGACAACGGCCGAGGCGAGATCCTCACCGCGTTCGGCGACACCGTCGGGCTGAGCGACAACCCGCTCTGCGGTCTGGTCGGCGACTGGCGCAGCAACATCCTGCTGCGCAGCTCCGACAAGGACCTCACCGACGGAATGGGCATCGACAATTCCCCGGTCGACGGCCCGAACCACTCCAAGGAGATCATCCAGAGCAAGAAGATCCCAGGCGTAGAGCAGACCGTCATTCCCACCACCGGCATCTCGGTCGGCGAGGGTCCGGCCTCGACGCAGTACATCAATTACATGTCGGTGCGCAGCTGGGGCGCCCCGGGCGAGTGGGACACCAACGCGTCCGGCATCGCGTACTCCGTCGACAACGGCGAGAACTGGATCACCGATCCTCTGACGCTGCGGCCCAACGTGCCGGGCACGGGCGCCGAGAACTTCCAGATGGGCTCGTACGTCAAGCACGACGGATTCGTCTACGCGTTCGGCACCCCGTCGGGGCGTTCCGGCGACGCCCGGTTGTCGCGGGTGAAGGAGGCGGACATCCGGAACCTCACGCTGTACGAGTACTGGGACGGCAAGGCGTGGGTCAAGGCCAACGCGACCGTCGCCGCCCCGGTGATCCCGGGACCGGTCAGTGAGTTGTCGGTGCGGTTCAACGAGTACCTGGGTCAGTTCGTGGCGATGTACACCGACGCCGGCAACTCGGTGGTCATGCGCCGGTCCGACCACCTCGAATCCGGCTGGAGCGAACCCGAAGTGCTCGTGAGCAGCCGGGACGTGCCCGAGCTGTACGGCGCGTACATGCACCCGTGGTCGAAGGGATCCGACCTGTATTTCCTGGCCACCACCTGGTCGGACTACAACGTCATGCTGCTGCGCACCAACCTCGCGGACTGACGTAATCTGCGAGTGACAGCGTGCGCGGGACAGCGCGCACGCCACACGAGCAGAGGAGCGATCTGTGGCGGCCACGGTGGAACACGACGTGTCGGAATCCCGGTTCGAGATCTACCTCGACGGCCAGCTGGCCGGATACGCCGACTACTTCGAGCGGAACGGCGCCCGCGACTTCCACCACACCGTGACGTACCCGCAGTTCCGCGGGCAGGGTCTGGCGGCGGTGGTGGTGAAGGCCGCACTCGACGACACGAAGTCCAGTGGGCTCTCCGTGATCCCGTCGTGCTCGTACGTGGAGAAGTACATCGCCGAGAATCCGAGCTATGCGGAGCTCGTCTGATCCGCTCCGCCCGGCCGTCCGCGCGACGTGTCTGCTCGCCGCGACGGTCGTGCTGGCCGGCTGCGGATCCGGCGGCGGTTCCGACACCGATCCGGCAGCCGCGACGACCACCTCGGTGCCCGCGCAGCCCGGTGCGTTCGTGGGGGAATGCGGCTCGCTGACCGACGCCGAGGTGTACGAGCGGGCGGGGATCGCCGGGCTCACCCCGGTCTCGCGGAACGGCATCAAGTGCCGGTGGGAAGCGGACGGCGGCGAGCGGTACGTGATGTTCACCTGGTACCGCGGCAGCCCCATCGACCGGGAGCGGTCGGTGGCCAAGGGCATCGGTCACGAGGTTCACGACCTCGAGATCGCGGGGCATCGCGGATTCTCCTCGCAGAACGTCGGGTTCTGCGAGGTCGCGCTCGGCACGGGTTCCGATTTCGTGCACTGGCTGGTCCGCTACGGAACCGGCAGCGCACCCTCCGATCCGTGCGAGGCCCCGACCGCGCTCGGCCGGCTGACCCTGGAGAAGGCCAAGTGAGCGGCCGCCGGCGACTCGCCGCGGCGGTGGCGTCGGTGATGGTGCTGGCCGGCTGCGGCTCGTCCGTCACGGGCACTGCCCTGCCCGAGGGCGCCGCCTCCGCCGACGACGGCGGCTCGCCGCAGTTCGACAAGCTCCTGCGTGAATGCGACGCCGTCCCCAACGACAAGATCGCGGAGACACTGCACGGGGCAGGAATCGACCAGTACTTCTACGGTGCGGTGTGCATGTGGACGGTGTCGTCCGCCGCCGGATCGATCGACGTCACGTTCGGCTGGTTCGAGAACAACTCGTTGCAGCGGGAGCGGGCGGTGGCGGACCAACTGGGCTATCAGGTGGAGACCACGTCGATCGCGGGCACGTCGGCGTTCGGCGCCCGGCGGCCGGGTGATGCGGCGACGTGCGGGATCACCGCCGCCTACTCCGGTGTCATCACGTGGTGGGTGCAGCAGCGGTCGGGGACGGGCGACCCGTGCGACGGCGCGCGCACGCTCGCCGAGTTGACCCTGCAGCGCAACCAGTAGCGGCCGAAAATTCGCTCGCGGTGGCCGCGACCTCGCTGTTAGCGTCGAGGGACCACCCACCGAGCCGACCAGAGGACCCTTGCCGTGACCGCCACCGAGACGGCTGTGACTCGTCGGTTGGGGCCCCTGATCCTCCTGAACGTCGCGACCCTGTTCTCCTCCACGGGCAACGGCATCGTCATCGTCGTGTTGCCGTGGCTGGTGCTCGAGCAGACCGGTCGCGCGTCGGACGCCGCGATCGTCGCGGGCGCGGCCACCCTCCCGCTGCTGCTGTCGAGCCTGTTCGCGGGCACGTTCGTCGACCTGTTCGGCCGACGCCGCACGTCCCTGATCTCCGACTGCCTGTCCGCCCTGTCCGTGGCGGCCATCCCGGTGATCGCGAACACGACGGGGCTGACCGTCACGGTGATCGCCGTCCTCGCCGCGATCGGCGCCGCGTTCGACCCGGCCGGAATCGCGGCCAGGGAGTCGATGCTGCCCGCCGCCACGAAGTCCGCGGGGTGGTCACTCGACCGGATGAACAGCCTCTACGAGGCCAACTACAACGTGGCGTATCTCGTCGGGCCGGGCATCGGCGGCGTCCTCATCGCCACCGTGGGTGCGGTGAACACGTTGTGGGTCGCCGCCGCCGGGTTCGTGCTGTCCGTCGCGACGATCGCGTTCCTGCGCCTCGAGAACGCCGGCAGGCCGGACACCGCCACCCGTCCGACGTCCATCTGGCACGGCACGCTCGAGGGATTGAAGTTCGTGTGGCACAACCGGCTCCTGCGCACGATCGCCCTCGTGGACATGGCGGTCGTCGCGCTGTACATGCCGGTCGAGTCGGTGGTGTTCCCGGTGTACTTCACCGAACTCGACAAACCTGCGCAACTGGGCTCGGTCCTGATGGCGCTCAGCATCGGCGGTGTGGTGGGCGCCCTCGCGTACGGACCACTCGCACCGTTCGTGTCGCGCCGGATGCTGATGGTGGTGGCGGTGACGGTGCTGGGCGCGGCGATGGTCGCGATGGCGTTCCTGCCGCCGCTGTGGGCGATCCTGGCGCTGGCCCTCCTGCAGGGTCTGGTGTTCGGTCCGGTCGGCCCGATCGCCAACTACGCCATGCAGACTCGCAGTCCGGAGCACATGCGCGGCCGGGTCACCGGGGTCATGACGTCCACCGCGTATGCGGCGGGCCCGCTGGGCTACCTGCTGGCCGGTCCCATCCTCGACACGTGGGGAATCCAGCCGGCGTTCTTCGTGCTCGCGATCCCGGTCCTGATCATCGGGCTGGCGTGCTTCGGGCTGCCCGTGCTGAAGGAACTGGACGAAAAGGTGCCGGTCAGTTGAAGCCCATGACGTCGTTGCCCCAGGCGACCCGCATCTCGTGGTCCGGGTCCTTGACAAGGGTGTCCGCGCCGTCGATCAGCAACGTGGAGCGGTCCTCCTCGTCGTAGGGAGCCCAGTGCTTGGACCCGTCCAGGGCGGCGGGGACACCGTGCCGCGCGAACGCCAGCCACCGGCGCTGGATCCGGCCCGACACCTCGAGTGCCGTCTTCCGGCCGCCGAGCCAGAACGTCGGGTCGATGTTGAGCGTGTCGAAATTGCCGAAGACGTACGGGAGTTCGGTGGCGTGCCCGGCGCCGATGCGTGCGGCCTTGAGCATCGGCGTGGCCTGGTCGAACCGGTACATCCACGTCGGCGAGTGCCTGCTGTGGGCGTCGGCCACCCACAGGGCGGGCATCCGGAACGCGGCGTCGCGGGACATCGCGAGTGCGCCCTTCGGTTTCCCGCGGTCCGGGTACGCCGACAGGATGTCGGCGAGGCGGGCCGCGGGCAGTTCCGGGTGATCGGTCGCGATCGCCCGCAGCATCTCCTGTACCGAATCCGAAGTTACCGGCAGCAGAGGCGATTTCATGAATTTGAAGATCGACGACTCGTCCTTGTTGGAACCGATGATGAGGGGGATGCGGTGGGAGTAGCCCTTCTGGAACGCGGCCACCGGGTAGCGGGGCAGGAAGTCGCGGTCCACCACGGGCGCCATGGCGAGTGTGCCCGGGATCTTGGTCGGCACCTCGTTGACGAGCGTGTCGCTGGCCTCGATCACCGTGCGGTACGGCAGGTGCGCAAGCGTGTCGATCCGCCCGGGTTCCACCTCGAGGATGTCGAGGAACTGCTTCGCGACGGTGGCCGCCCGCTCGCTGCCGTACACCGACGTGGCGGGCGGGCTCTGGGCGATCGCCCGGTGGAACAACCCGTCCGCGCTCGGAACGGTCATCAGCGTGGTGATCGACCCGGCCCCCGACGACTCCCCGAACACCGTCACCTCGTCCGGGTCACCGCCGAACGACTCGATGTTCTCGCGCACCCATTCGAGGGCCGCGACCTGGTCACGCAAACCGCAGTTGGTCTCGAACACCCGCTCCGGCGTCGAGAACGACGACAGGTCGAGGAACCCGAGCGCCCCCACCCGGTAGTTGAACGAGACGAGCACGACGTCCCCGAGAGTGGACAGGATCCGCCCGTTGTAGATGCCCTGGGCTGCGGTTCCCAGGCAGTAGGCGCCGCCGTGGATCCACACCATGACCGGCCGCAGGGTGCCGTCGGGCCGGGGGGCCCACACGTTGACCGACAAGCAGTCCTCGTCCATCTCGAGTCCGGCGTCGATCGGGACGGCGGTGCCGTGACCCTGCGGGGCCATCGGGCCGAAGTCGACGCAGTCGCGGACGCCGTCCCACGGTGCGGGCGGGACCGGCGCCCGGAACCGCAGATCGCCGACGGGGGCGGCGGCGAACGGGATGCCCTTCCACGCGTAGACGTCGCCTTCGGGGTAGCCGCGCACGTCGCCGTCCCGGGCGCGGACGACGAGTGTGTCGCCTGACTTCTCGACATCCACGGCCGAATCTCCTCACGCAGCGCGTACGGGAATCTCTCGCCAAACTACCAACGATGCGCAGGCAGGACCGTTCGAACGCGGGATAGATCAACCGTGCGCTAACATCTCCTCCGTGGCCGCATCGACCGATCCCGAGGGCAAGAGCCTCCTCGACTACCCGCGGCCGTCCGTGGCGGTGGACGTCGCCGTCCTCACCGTCGACGGTTCCGATCTGAAAGTGCTTGTGGTTCCGCACCGTTCGGGCCGGCTCGCGCTTCCGGGCACCTTCCTCCACGAAGGCGAGCGGCTGCGGGACGCCGCCGAGCGGTGCCTGCGGATCAAGGCGGGCCTGGCGGGCGCCGAGTTCCACCAGCTGGCGATGTTCGACGACCCTGCCCGCGACGACCGCGGGTGGGTGCTGTCGATGACGCACGGCGCGGCGCTGCCGCGCACGGCGCTCCCCCGCGACGCCGTGCTGATCCCCGTCGACGGCGACCGGGTGACGCAGGACCTCGCGTTCGACCACGCGGACGTCGTCACCCTCGCCGTCGCCGACCTGCGCGAGCGGTACGCGCGGTCCGTCGACCCGTCGGGTCTGGCCGGCGACAGCTTCACGGTGCTCGAACTCCGCCGGGTCTACGAGGTGGTGTTCGGCCGCCCCCTCCCGAAGGACTCGTTCCGCCGGCACCTGATGCCCGCCCTCGAGCACACCGGCGACATGGCCGTCGTCGGGACCGGCCGGCCGGCCGAGATCTACCGGCGTGGCACCGCAGCCCTCCCGCCGGGTGCGGCCGCGTTCCTCGCCGGCTGAGCGCGTCCACCCACCCGGGGCCTTTCCGTCCACCGCACGGCCGGTGCTAGGGTCGGCTTGTTCTGACACGGGGTGCTCCGCACGGGCGGGGCTGAGAACACACCCGGGAACCTGCTCAGGTAATGCTGACGAAGGGATGTCAACGTTGTGAATAGCTCTGTCCAAGGTGCTGCGGGCGCAGGCCAGCACGCCCGATTCACGGACCACTTGTGGGACCGGACCAAGGTGCTGCGTGAGGCGATCGACGAACTCGAGTTCCTGCGCCGCCTCGGCGACGGGACGCTGCCGCTGGACGTGTTCCGCACGTACATCGAGCAGGATTTCCTGTACCTGACCGGGTACGCGAAGGCCCTGTCCCTGGTCGCCGCGCACGCCCCGGGTCCCGTCGAGGCCGGCTTCTGGGCCGGTTCGGCGGCCGGGGCCGCCACGGTCGAGGCGACGCTGCACCAGAATCTGCTGACCAGCGGACGACTTCCGGAGTCGGGCGTCGAGCCGCAGCATTCGCAGGCCTGCCTCGGGTACATCTCCTACCTGACGGCGGTCGCCGCCACCGAGCCGTACGCGGTGTCCGCCGCCGCGGTGCTGCCGTGCTTCTGGATCTACGCGGACGTGGGACGCCGGCTCGCGGCGAGCGCCCGGGAGGTGCTGTCCGCCGACCCGTCGCACCCGTACGCACAGTGGGTCACCACGTACGACGCGGAGGAGTTCCACGCCGCCGTCGCGACGGCCCGCGAACTCGTGGACGCCGCCGCGGAGGCCGCGTCCGATGCCCAGCGCGAGGCGATGGTGGAGGCGTTCACGATCGCCAGCCGCTACGAACTCATGTTCTGGGACACCGCACTCAACAAGCAGGAATGGCCCGCGTCGTGACACTTTTCTCCCGTACCAGGCGCGCTGCCACCGCAGCCGTCATCGTCGTCTCCGCCCTGTCGGTGCTCACCGGCTGCGCCGGCGACTCGCAGTCCGACGACACCATCCGGTTCGCGCTCGACTGGACGCCGAACACCAACCACACCGGTCTGTTCGTCGCCCAGCAGGAGGGCTGGTTCGAAGACGCCGGACTGGACGTGCAGGTGCTGCCGTACAACGACACCTCGCCCGACACCCTCGTCGACGCCGGTAACGCCGAGTTCGGCGTGAGCTTCCAGAGTTCCGCGACGTTCTCGAAGGCCGCGGGCGCCCAGACCACGTCGGTCATGGCCCCGCTGCAGCACTGGGCGACGGGCATCGCGGTGAAGGCGGATCGCGCCGACATCACCCGCCCCCGGGATCTCGACGGCAAGATCTACGCCGGTTTCGCGGACCCGGACGGCGAGGAGACGCTGAAGCAGATCATCCGGAACGACGGCGGCAAGGGCGAATTCACCACCGTCACGCTCGGCACGTCGGCCTACGAGGCCGTGTACTCCGGCACCGCCGACTTCACCGTGTCGTTCTTCGGCTGGGAGGGCATCGAGGCCGAGCACCGGGGCACCCCGATGCGCTACTTCCACTACACCGACTTCGGATTCCCGGACGCGTACGCGCTCGTCATCGAGGGCAACGAGCAGTGGATGGCCGACCACCCCGAGCAGGCCCGCAAGTTCGTCCAGGCCCTGCAGCGCGGCTACCAGTTCGCTGCCGACCGGCCGGACGAGGCCGCGCAGATGTTGATCGACGCCAATCCCGGCGCCTTCACGGACGAGTCCCTCGTGCGCGAGAGCCAGCAGATGCTGTCCTCCGAGTACATGAAGGACGCTTCCGGAAAGGTCGGGACACAGACGGCCGAGCAGTGGGCGGGGTACTCCGGTTTCCTGTTCCAGCACGGCCTGCTCACCGGCCCCGACGGGGCACCGCTGACCACGGAACCCGACTGGTCGACGTATTTCACCAATGAGTACCTCGCTCAGCCCTGACCCGACCCTCCGGACCCCGGCCCCGGGCACGTCCCCGCTGCTGCGGCGGGTGCTGCCCGCGGTCGTGGTCGTGGCACTGCTCGTCGTCGCGTGGCAGGTGTACGTGACGGTCAGCGGCATCCGGCCGCAGGTGCTGCCGTCGCCGCTGCGGGTGATCCAGCAGGGGTGGCGGGCCCGGGACGCCATCTCCGGTCACGCCTCCGCGACACTGCAGGTGACGCTGATCGGGTTCGCCGTGTCCCTGCTCTGCGCGTGGGCCCTCGCCGTGCTCGTCGACTTCTCGCCGTGGCTGCGCCGCGCGTTCGTCCCGCTGTTCGTCGTGTCGCAGACGCTGCCGATCATCGCGATCGCGCCGCTGATGATCATCTGGTTCGGATTCGGTCTGCTGCCGAAAGTTCTCGTGATCGCCCTCGCCACGTTCTTCCCGATGACGATCGGCCTGATCGAGGGGTTCGCCGCCGCAGACCGGGAGGCGGGCGCGCTGCTGCGCAGCATGGGCGCCTCACGGTGGCAGGAATTCCGCTACGTGCGGCTGCCGTCGGCGATCCCCCGGTTCTTCACCGCCCTGCGGATCGGCATCACCTACGCCGTCGTGGGTGCCGTGTTCGCCGAATACGTCGGGGCCACCTCCGGTCTCGGCATCTACATGGCCACGCAGAAGAACTCCTTCCGCACCGACCTCGTGCTGGCGGCCGTGCTCGTGACCGCCGTGATCAGCGTCAGCCTCTACCTGCTCACGTTCGCGGTCGAACGCGTCGTCGCCCCCTGGATCAAGAACGAAAGGGGCCGGCATGAGTGAGACCGCGCGCGTCGCACTGTCCGGACTGAGCAAGGGATTCGCGGTCCGCGGCGGCATTCGTCCCGTCCTCGACAACGTCTCGTTCACCGTCGAACCGGGCGAGTTCGTGTCGGTGATCGGCCCCAGCGGGTGCGGGAAGAGCACCGCGTTCGCCATGCTCGCCGGACTCGACCGACCCGACACCGGCACCGTCACGATCGGCGGCGAGCCCGTGCGCCCCGCGGGCACTGGCCCCTCGAAATGCGCGTACATGCCGCAGAAGGATCTGCTGTTCCCGTGGCGCAGCGTCCTCGACAACACCACCCTCGGACTCGAGGTGCAGGGCGTGCCCCGGAAACAGGCGCGGGAGAAGGCCCGGGAGTTGTTCTCCGTCTTCGGTCTCGGCGGGTTCGAGGACGCCCGGCCCAGCCAGCTGTCCGGCGGCATGCGACAGCGCGCCGCGATGCTGCGCACCGTCGTCCAGGACCGCCCGGTGCTGCTGCTCGACGAGCCGTTCGGCGCCCTGGATTCGTTGACCCGCACCGAGATGCAGACCTGGTTGCAGGACGTGTGGCAGCGCTACCGGTGGACCGTGCTGATGATCACCCACGACATCCGCGAGGCCGTCTACCTGTCGGACCGGGTGGTCGTGCTGTCCGCCCGGCCCGCCACCGTCCGACGCGAGGTGACGGTGGGCCTGCCCCGCCCCCGCGAACTGTCGATGATGACGTCGCCCGAATTCGCGGACGTCGAACACGAACTGCTCGGCGTGCTGCACGAGGAATCGCGGCGGGCCCTGGTCGAGCAGGAGTCGGGCCGCCGCTGAACCCCGCGGCGTGTCAGAGCAGTGCCGACTCAGAGCAGCGCCGCCTCCAGTTCACCCAGGGCGGCCTCCAGGTAGAACAGGATGCGTTGCAGGCTCGGCACCGAACGGCGGCACCCGATGACACCGAAATCGAGGTTGCCACCGTTCGTCGTGAGCGTGATGTTCAGCGCCTGCCCGTCCAGCACCACCGACGTCGGATAGATCCCGTCGAGGCGGGACCCGTTCCAGTACATGGTCTTCCGCGGTCCCGGGACGTTGGAGATGATCACGTTGAACGGCGGCGGCGTGAAGCGGACGAACCCCGGCACCGGCGTCAGGGCGATCGGCGACATGTTGACCGCGGACCACGCCAGTGCCTGCATCGAGGTGAGGCTGCCGAACAGTTCCTTCCCCTGGGACATGGAGGCGGAGATCGCCGTCAGGCGCTCGGCCGGGTCGTCGACGTCGGTCGCCAGGTTGCACAACGTGACCCCCACCGCGTTGCCGCCGGCATCGGCCTGCTGCTCGTCGCGCAGCGACACCGGGACCATCGCGATCAGCGGCTCGTCCGGCAGCGCGTTCTGTTCCTCGAGGTACCCCCGCAACGCCCCGGCGCACATGGCCATCACGACGTCGTTGACACTGACCCCCGCCGCCTTCCGCACTGCGTGGACGCGTTCGAGCGGCCAGGACTGCGCGGCGAACCGGCGGGCGCCACCGATCGGGACATTCAACATGGTGCGGGGCGCCTCGTACGGAAACCTCATGTCGTGCTGCCCCATCGCGGTGCGGGCGATGCGCAGCGACGCCGGTGCGAGACCGGCCACGTCACCGACCGTGCGACGGACCCCGTTCACCACCGACCAGAGGTCGGGGGCGGCTCCGTTGGCCGCCGCCGGGCGTGGCAGGTTCCACGGCGGCGGTGCGTCGCGCACGTCCGGGTCCGTCGACAGCGTCCGCATCAGCAGCCGCAACCCGGAGACCCCGTCCATCAGCGAGTGGTGCAGCTTGGTGTAGATCGCGAACCGGCCGTCGGAGAGGCCTTCGATCAGATACATCTCCCACAGAGGGCGATGCCGGTCCAGGAGCGTGCCGTGCAACCGTGACGTCAGCGTCAGCAATTCCCGCACCCGGTACGGCGCAGGCAGGGCCGAATGACGCACGTGGTATTCGAGATCAACATCCGACTCGTCGGCCCACCACACGTTCCCGAGACTGCCGACGGGGCCCGCCGGCTTCTTCCGGAACGTGGGGTCGACGTCCGTGTGCTTCAGCAGCGTTTCGTGCATCGACTTCACGTAGTCGGGGCCGGCATCGTCCGGCGGTGTGAACAATTCGAGCGATCCGACATGCATCGGATGCTCTCGCGATTCGCCGAGAAGGAATATCGAATCGGTAACCGGCATGATCCCCACCTGGACGTTCACCCCCGCTCGGTCACTATCCCATTACGACTTCCGCCTGGATGCTACGTCGGGCGTAGCGTCCGTGCGACCTACTTCGATGTAGAACGTACGGCGCAAAGAGGTGGCAAACCTGAAGGCAGCACGTCGAGGGGCTCCGAGGCCGGAACGGAGGCAGACAATGAGCACTGCGACTTACGAATTCTGCCCGTCACCGCTCCCGGTGACGCGGCGGGAGTTCGCCGGAACCAGCCTGCAGTCGGCGGCCCTCGCGCACACCCTCCGCCGCACGGTCCGGCCGTTCCTCGACGGGTGGGCGCGCTACCCCGAACTGCCGTGGCCCACCGGAGTCGTCGACCTGTTCGGCTACTCGCTCGGCCCCATCCGCGGAACCCAGCGCAGGCCGGTCCGGCTGCCGCACTGCCGCGCCGAATGGATCCGGCCTCCGGGCGAGCTCGGCGACCGGGCGATCCTCTACCTCCACGGCGGGGCGTTCCTGTGCTGCGGGATCAACTCGCACCGCCAGATGGTGTCCCGGATCTCGGCGGAGGCGCAGGCGTCGACACTGAACGTCGCGTACCGGATGATCCCGCGGAACCCGATCCGGGCGGCCGTGGAGGACGGCGTCGACGGGTACCGGTGGCTGCTCGCGCACGGGTACACCGCAGACCGCATCGTCGTCGCCGGCGACTCGGCGGGCGGATTCCTGACGTTCATGGTGACGCTCGAGGCGCTTCGTCAGGGGTTGCCGCGGCCCGCCGCCGACGTCGCACTGTCGCCGCTCACCGACCTCGACCCGGTGAACAAGCTGGCCCATCCCAACGCCGACCTCTGCGCCGTCTTCCCCAAGCGCGCGGTCGGTGCCCTGTCCAGGCTGATCGAACGGCTGGACACGAGGGGCGGGCACGAGCCGTCCACGTCCCCCGTGGACGGCTCCCTCGCCTCGATGCCGCCGGCGCTGATCCAGACCGGCTCGCAGGAAATGGTGTACGTCGACGCGGAACTGATGTCCGAACGGCTGTCCCAGGCCGGCGTCCCGTGCGAACTGCAGGTGTGGGAGCGGCAGGTACACGTCTTCCAGGCCGCTGCCGGTGTGCTGCCCGAGGGCACCCGCGCCATCCGCGAGATCGGCCGGTTCATCCGCAAGGCCACCCCCGTGAGTACTTGTTAACGTCCGGCGGTTGAGAAGTACTCACGGGTGGTTCGCGGCGCGGTAGTCGCCGAGTGCACCGGACTCCGCCAGCGCGTCGGCGTCGGTGTGGGTCGAGTCCTCGGGAACCGGGGTGTCGAACGGTGCGACGTACAGCGCGTCGGTGGGACAGTTCGCCTCACACATGAAGCACGTCTGACAGTCCTCCTGGTGCGCGACGACGGGAACCCCGTCCGGGTCTCGGCGGTGCCGTGCTCGGGCCGCACCCACACCTCGTCGAGCCCGCCCGACAGCAGGCGACGGGTCTGAGCCGGATCGGTCTCGGGCAGGTCGGTGCGCACGTGCATGCCGCGGGTCTCGGTCCGCGCCGGCGCGGAGTGCGTCGCCCACCGGGCCGCGGCGAGCATCGCGGCGGCCGAACGAGCCTGCAGCAGTTCCCGTTCGGCGCCGCCGAGCAGATCGGCGGCACCCGACCAGGCTTCGTCGAGGGCGGTCACGCTGTCCTGCAGACTCGTCGCGCTGCGCCGGTAGCTGCGCCGCAGCGGCAGGGTGTGCTCCTGGACCAGTCCGACGATGGCGCGCGACGCCTGCCGCCGGGCGGACGGGCCGCGCAGCCCGGCGGCCCCCGCGCCGCGCACTCCGTCGGGTACGTCAGTGGCGCAGTCGGTTCCGGTGATCCCGATGCCTCCGGTTCCGCCCACCGTTCCCTCCAGCACCGCCCGCACGGGATACTTCTGCGTGAACGGGTCGATGCCCGCCTTGTTCAGCGGCAGAAAGTAGTTCGGTTGCGACGTCCGCATGGCCGCGCGGATGGCGGGCCGGGCCCGGTCCAGCCGCGCAGCCGCCGGTCGCCACGACGCCGTCGCCGGTGGTGAGCAGTTCCAGGGCGGGGCTGTGGTCGAGGATGGTGACCCCGGCCCGGTGCACACGCCTGCGCATCCGGCGCATGTACTCGGGCCCCTGCAGGCTGGTGCGGACCTCCCGGCCGTCGTCGCCGAAGGGAAACCGGTACCCGGATTCGGCCAGTTCGTCCACCCGGCGGTGGGTCTCCTAGAGCACCCGGTACATCCACGCCGGTTCGGACAGCCGGCCGCCGTCCTCGAAGCGGGCCTGCACGGACCGTTCGCGCGCGGGGCCGGGCGGGACGTTCCAGGTTGTTTCCACCCGAGGCGGTGGGACCGCTGGTTCCGCAGTACCCCTTGTCGGCGAGGACCACGGAGGCGCCCTCCCGGGCCGCGGACAGCGCCGCCCAGGTGGCGGCGGGTCCGCCGACGAGGACGAGGACGTCGCTGACGATCTCGATTGCGCTCACGAAGCGAACAGCATCGCCGACGCGGCGACGGCCGCCCCGGCCCGTTCGGACAGCGGGCGGCGGCGGAACAACCTGTCGAGCAGAGACATCGTTACCCCCGGTCGGAGCAGTATGGACACCGCTCGATCGTCGGCTCGCGCCTCCGTCCGGGCAAGGGTTCGCGTCAGCGTGCGCCGAACCCCCGCTGCCGCCCCGGCAACCTTCGAGCGAACCCCGCCCGAGCGACTCGCCTGCAGACTCATGCACCAATCGGGGGCAGCGCCCTCTATGGTGGACGCATTTGCACGCCGAGGACGGGTAACGCATGGACGACAGGACTGTAGCGATCGGGGCTCTTGCGATTGCCACCGTTTCGGCGGTCTCCGGGCTGATGATCGGCGCCGCGGGCGGCGCGTTCGGCAGTCGCGGACCGGCAGTCGTGCCACCACCGCTGACGTCGGAGGGTCTGCAGGCCGCGGGGCCGTACAGCGCCGCACCGGCGACGTTCCAGGTGTTCGTGCCGCCGACCCCGACCTGGCAGATGGCGGACCTGACCACCCCGCGGGCGGTCACGCTCACCACCGAACCGGCACCGGTGACCACCGCGCCTGCGCCCGCGCCGTCGACGACCCCCGCGCCGCCTCCTCCGCCGCCGGTCCGGACGACGATCGCGCCGCCTCCGCCGACGATCAGCCTCGCCCCGGTCACCACCCCGGTGACCCGGCCCCCGGTAGTCACGGCGACCGTTCCGCCGCCGGCGGCCGTGGCCCCGACACTGGCACCGACCACGACCACGACCACGACGCGTCCGGTGATCACGATCCCGCCGGTGACCACCAGGCCACGAGGCTGACGCTCAGGCCCGTCTGCGCGCGATCAGTTGCGCGACGGCCACCCCGGCACCCAGTGCGGCGACCAGCGCGCTGAAGACGATCCCGGCGGCCCGAAGGTCGGTGAACCGTGCGAGAACACCGACACCGACCGCGGGAACGGCCAGCATCACGTAGATCCCGGCGAAGAATGCCGAGGACACGCCACCGCGGAATTGCGGTTCGACCCGTTCGACGGTGGTCGCGATCGACGCATTCAGGCACAGGCCTCCGGCGACGCCGAGCACCACCGACGACGCCAGCAGCGGCACGAGGATCGTGTTCGCCAGCGCGAGCGCCAGCAGTGCCGCTGCCGGGATCAGGGCAAGGCACCCCACGAGCATGGCGCCGGCCGTCGACATCCGTCGGGCCAGGAGTTGCCCGAACGCCATGAACAGGAACGTCAGGAACACGACGAGCCCGGCCATCGTGTGGCTCCTCGACCCGAGGTACTCCGTCAAGAACAGCGCCGACACGGCGGTGAGCACGCCGGTCACCGCGAACGCCGTTCCGGCGGCGAACACCGCGGTGACGAACGCGCCGCGGATCGAGGCGGGAACCTGCAGCCGCCGTGGCCGGATACGCCACGTCGGACGGATGGCCGGTGCGGGCGTGAAGATCCACAGCGCGGCGCCCGCGACGACGGCGAGCACGAGATTGACCACGTAGGGAATGGTCAGCGGGCTCGACGTGAGGTCGGCGATCACCCCCGCGCTGAGCGTGCCCAATCCGAGACCGCCCGTGTTCACGGCGACCGCGAGCATGCCGCCGACCGCCTTCCGGCCGGGTGGGAACAGGTCGATCACCGCGGCGGTGCCGGTGCCGGTCATCAGGCCGGCGGACAGTCCGGAGATCACCCGGGCGACGACGAACACCGGAAGCGTCGACGGCAGCAGGAACAGCACGGCACTGACCGCGGCGAGGGCGACCGCGAGGAAGAGCACCGGGCGCCGGCCGACGTCGTCGGACAGCCGCCCGAACAGCGCGAGCGCGGCCACGACCCCGACCGCGTACACGGCGAACAGGATCGTGACGGTGAGTGCACTGAACGACAGTTCCTGCGCGTAGATGGAGTACAGCGGCGTGGGCAGGGTCGTGCCCATCATCGTGACGAGAAACGCGAACGACGTGGCCCCGACCGCGAGGGCGGACGTCCGCCGGGTGCGCGGTCCGGACACTGCGGGCGAGAACGAAGGCATGGATCCGAGCCTTTCGGAGATCGGCGGCGGTGACAAGCCCCGCGCGGGAGTCGGTAAGGTGGCTTCCCGCCGGATTGGGGGGTCCACTCCGGGACCAAAGTGTCCAAGCATCGGAGGTCGGGATGAATGGCCGGGAAAACTTTCACTCGGGCGCGTGGGATCACCGCGCCATCAGCAGCGCTGTCGACGCGCTGAAACCCGCCGAATCCGGTGCCGTCGCCGCGTCCTGGGACGACCTCGGACGAAAATTTCGGGAAGCGGTGGCCGCGTTCCACGACGCGACCCGGGCCGCGGTCGACACCGGCTGGCGCGGGCCGTCGGCGACCGCGGTGGCGGCGGCACTCGACGACTACGCCGCCCGGGCAGAACAGGTCGGCGGCCGGTTCACCGACGTGGGGGATGCGTTGCGGCACGCGAGCGCCGGCGCCGAAGCGGTGCGCGGCGCCGTCGGCCGGCCCGTAGACCACCCGGCCGATTGGACCCGGGTACTGCCGGGCAACTGGACCGCGGAAGCCGACGCCGACGCCGCGGAACAGGACGCGAAAGCTGCCATGGACACCCTGTACGCGTCGGCGTATCGGACTGCGGACGACCGACTCCCCACCGACGGTCTCGCCGCGACCCACGCTGCGGCGACGGCCCTCGGGCAGCCGGTCGGCTTCGACATCGGACCGAACGGCGTGCACGGCGTACCCAGCGACGGGCAGGTCGCCGAACCCGAATCCGAGACCGCCACCGCCCCCCGCGGCGAACCCCGCGAGACCGACGACGTCCCGCCCCGGGACGCGCAGGCCGCCCCTGGGCCGATCGCCGGTGCGCTGGCCGGGGCCGTCGGCGGCGGGGTGGCGCACTACGCGCACGGCATCGTGGCCGCGCACCGGGCGTCGACCCCCGAACGACCCGCCGCTCCGGCTCTGCCCGCCGCGCGCGAAGCCGAGGAGGAACCGCCGACCTACCTCGAAAGCATCGACGAGGGAAGCGAACTCGTCGGGAAACTGCCCCTCGTCACACCCGCGGTGATCGGCGAATAGTCGTGGGGCACTGGGTGTTGAGCGGTCCGCAGTTCTCGGCGTCGTGGGCGCGGACCGGCCAGGACCGCTGTCCGTATCCGTTCAAGGTCACCAGCACGCTGGCCACCGCCGACGAGTACGAGGCGGAGCAGCACCGGATCCGCGCCGACTTCTCCGGACCCGAACACGACCCGCTCGCGTCGGCGCTGCTGGTGCTCGCCGAACCCGACCTCCGGATCGAGATCTCCGGTTCGACGGGCGGTACCCCGGTCCGGCTGGTCGGGGCGCTCGCGCGCGGGCACGGGATCGCTGCGGTGCAGCATCCGGGCGGCGAGGTGGTGATCCGCAGCTGTGAACCGTACGACCTCGGCCGGCAGCTGATCGCTCAGCTTCCCGACATCGACGCGGGCACGCGGCGTGGCGTCGTGGTCGACCGGGCCGCTGCCGCGCACCGGCAGGCGGCGGTCGCCCGGATCCTCGACCGGCCGTCGACGGGTCAGGGGGTCGTCACCGTCGTCCGTGGCGCGCGGCACGCGCCGCGCCCCGTCGGCGGTCTGGCGTGGCGTGACATCGACGGCGACGGCAGGTACCTCGTGTGGGGCGACACCGCGGTAGCGGTGGAACCGGGCACGTCCTGGGACCTCCTCGACGCCGTCACCCGGCTGACCGGACGGATCGCGGCCGGTCACCCCGTCTGAGCCCTGCACCCCCTCCTGCGCTGCGGTGTCGGCGATCGCCGCTACCGTATACAGCGGAAGTAGGTGACCTGTGGCCGACCCGGACGGAGCAGACATGCAGGACTTCGATCTGGATTCGAGCGTGAACCGCGACTGGGCGGAGTTCCAGCGGCGCCTCGCGGACTATCTGGCGGCGATGCAGGACGAGGACCTTCTGGTGCTCGAATCGGGATTCGAGGAGCTCGACGAATCCCAGGGGCTGATGCCGTGCATCCAGTTCGTGGTGTGGGACGGCGACACGGTGCGCTGCGAGGTGCCGTCGAATCATTACCTGCACCCGGACCGCGCGCTGACCGACGCCGAGCAGACGTATCTCACCGAGCTGGGCTGGAACCGTCCGACCCGCGGCCCGGACGACGAACCGGACGACGGCTCCCCCGCGTTCTACGTGGACAAGAAGCTGTCGTGGTCGGATCAGCTGGCCGCGATGGCGGTGGCCGCGTTTCGCGACGTCTGGGGAATCACGCATCCGGCGTTCCTGAGTACCGAGACGTCGAGCACGGATCCCGATGCGACGTTCGACCCGGTCGCGGCGCGGCCGCCGCTGGTCGCGCAACTCGACCCGGGGGCCGCCGTGGTCCCCCGCGATGCCGAGCACTTGCACGAGCTGATCACGCTCTCGCTGGTGCCGATGCTCGGACTGCTGCCAGAACGCGACCCGGACGGCGACGTCCCGATCCGGATGGGCAACACCATTCTGTTCGTCGGGCCGCTCGCCGACACCGTCGACGTGCAACTGTTCGCGCCGCTGGTGCACGACATCAGCGACCGCACCCGGGCGGCCGAGGTCACGGCCGACCTCAATCGCACTTGGTCGCGGATCAAGTTCGTGCTGGTCGACGACCGGTTGTCGGCGTTTCTGGAGGTGTCGGGCAACCCGTTCGTCCCGCAGCACCTCACGGACAGCTGCAAGTCGTTCGCCGACTTCCTGCGCACCGTCGACAGCGACTTCGCGGCGCGGTTCGGTGGCGAACTGTTCTTCAACCGGGACTCCGGCGGTCCCGACGAGGAACCCGAACCGGATTCGGCTCCCCCTGACGGGAACGGGATGTCGTCGACGACCGATCTGCCGAAGGAACTCCAGACGCTGTTCCATCTCGATCCCGGGTGCGGCGGCGACACCGATCCGGCCGTCGTTGCCGACGTGTGCGGTCACGACCGCGACCGGATCCTCGCCCTCCTCGACACCGGCACCGCGTGGGTGTCCCGGTTGCGTGAAACGGACGACGCGGCGGTGGAGCACTGGGAACGCATCGTCCGCACCCTGCGCAACGCCCTCCGGACCGTCGTGCTGCCACCGCCGGCCAACGCCCCCGACACCAAGCCGCGGCCCGAGCAGATGGGACTGTTCAACAACCCCGAGGAGCAGTAGGCGCTCCGCGCCCGTGCGCCTTTCTGGTAGCGGCAGCAACCACAAAGGCGCACAGGCGGTAACGCTCCTCTGGGTCGTGACGAAAAGGACTTCGGATGCTCCTTCGTTCGGGGTGAGCGCCTGCGACAGGGGTGGGTCACGTGAGCGACGGGGCAGACAGGCGCAAGGACCGCTGGACTACGGGTCTGGTGGTGGTGTCGATCATGGCGAGCGGGGTGATCGTCGCGGGACTGCTCGAGGGCGGATCCGGCCCCGCCACCGTCGAGGACGCCGCCGCGGTTCCGTCGTACGTCACCCCGGCGGTCGAGTACCCGGTCGACATTCCCGGGTGCGCGACGGTGGAACCGCCGTCCGAGGGAGGGACTTTCGGCATCTCGATTTTCGGGGAGCAGAGTTACGACAACCCGCGCTACCCGTGGTTCTCGGCGTCGAAGGCGTCGTCGATGACAGCGGCGGTCCTCGACACCCTGCCCGGGAACGTGGAGATCCCGTTCGTCAGCCCGACGGAGTCACTGCTGTTCGAACCGATTCCGGTGTACGACCAGCCGGAGGTACCGGACTTCGAGGACGATTTCGGCGGAGTCACCAGCGCCCGGGGACCGCTGGTCCGGGACTCGATCCCCGGTTCGCTGTGGATGTCGGTCAGAAAGGCGGACCGACCGGTTCCGCCGTGTGTGGCAGGGGAACTCGACCGTCGCACGACGCTGCCCGACGGCACGGTGCTGGATGCGGACGACACGTGGACGGAGTACGACGGCCGCCGCACGCTGTCGCGGAGTGTCGCCGGCTTCTTCCCGGACGGCACCTGGATCCACGCGAACGCCACCGACGAGAATTTCGCCGAGGCCGACCCGGGCAGCAGGTACAGCGGCACCGTCCCGCTGACGCTCGACGATCTCACCGCCATCGTGCTGCGCCCCGAACTGCGGGTGAGCACGCCGGTGCCACCGGGCACCCCGCCGCCCCCGACGGCATGCGGGTCCGGGACCGGTTCCGAGGACGACGGATCGGCGTTGACCCGCGACGATCTGGACCGGCTCAATGCCGTGCTCGACGCCGCCTGGCGCGATCGGGGCGTCGCGCTGTCGAAACCGCTCGGATCACTGCAACTGGCCGAGTACAGCGACAACTCGGTGTGCGAGAGCATCGACGTCACCACCCCGGGATCGGAGGGCACGCTGAGCATCTCGATCGAGGGCGGCCACAGCATTCCGGCCGAACCCGACAAGTACGACCCGTCCTACGACCCGCAGGCCGCGAAGGCGACCCGACTGCCCGACGGTTCGGTGCTGGAGCGGCGGGACGCGTACACCTCGGCGGTCTCCGAGCCCGGAATGCCTTCCGTCCACGAGGGCGGTCGTTACGTGACCCTGACGCGACCGTCGGGCACACAGGTCACGGTCAGCTCGACCTCCGTCGCCCCGGCGACCCCACTCCCCTACGAGCTTCTCGAATCCCTGGCCACGACACCCGGACTGGAGCTGTAGCCGACATGGGCCTCGACAAGAGCACCCGAAACCTTTGGGCCGCAGCCCTCGTGGCGATCGTGACCGTCGCCGGCGCCGTCACCACGGTGATCGTGCACGAACCGGAGCCGCAGCTGGAGGTGAACATCCCCGGGCTGTCCGGCTTCACCACAAATCCCGACACCCCGGAGGCGTCGCCCAATGCCCCGGCCGCCGAGTGGTCGCTGGACGCGGCCGCCACCTACGACCGGCAGTTCGCCGTCTTCCGCAACCCGGTGTACGGCAGCGGATTCGACTCGGGCGAACCGGGATTCGTCGATGCCGGTGACACGCTGGTCACCATGATCGGGTTGGTGAACCAGCAGACGTCGGGACTCGACGAGGCGACCCTGGTCGGGGTGGACGCCGGCACTGGGACGGTGCGCTGGCAGACGCCGGTCGAGTCGCTGGGCGGATGCGCCGACACTCTCGCCGCGGGGCGGATGGTCTGTTACACGACGCCCTACGAGGACGCGCCGACCATCCTGGCCGTCGATACCGCGACCGGCTCCGTGACGCGCACCCCGACCGACTGGACGATCCTCGCGATGACGGCCTCCGACGACTGGCTGTACGTCATGGAAGGCGACCCGGAGTCGGACGACATCCGGGTGCACAGCGGCATCCCTGCCGATCCCGACGCCCGGTGGTCGCAGCAGTTCGACCTCGGAGCGGCGTGGGAGGACGCGTTCGGCGGCCACCTGATGAGCACCGACCACGGGCAGGGGGTGCTCGAACTCGGCGGCGAGGTCGCGGGATTCGACCTCGCGACGGGCAGTCCGACGTTCACACGAACACTGCCGGACTGCACGCAGTCCGCCCGGGCGACCGACGGTGGCGTGGTCGTCCGCGTGCACAGCGACTGCAGCCTCGGCAAGGTGCTGGGCTCGGAGGCCGTGGACCACACCGGTGCCGTCCTCGCGACGTCGGAGGTCGAGGCGGCGCACACCCTCGCCGTCGATCGTCCCGCCGACACCAGAATTCCGGTGCTGCTCGGCGACGGCGCCTACGACCGCACGACGGGCGAACTGCGGTGGACGAGCCCGGATCTCGTGTCGACGCCGCACGTCAATACGCCGGAGTCGTACGGCCCCAATGCGACTCAGGGCACCGCCGTGGCCGTGCTGGGCGAGGTGGCGCTGCTGCGCGACTACGAGGGCAAGACGGAAACCGCGCTCGACCTGCGGTCCGGGGAACGGTTGTGGCACCGCGGCACCGACTCGTACGGCACCGTCGTCGCCGCGGAGGGCGAGACCGCGGTCATGCTGGAATCCGACGTGCTGCGCGCCCTGGACGTCCGGTCGGGCGAGGAACTGTGGGTGCTTCCCCTGCAGACCGTGATCGACGACGACGCGTGGGACCGCACCCCCGTCGTCGCGGCGTCGGATACCCGACTGGTCTACGTGACTTCGGGGTCGATGGTCGGGCTGGGTTCGGCCGGCTGATCGGCTACCCGGTGGGTGCGTTCCGCGCGCCGAGCCGCCACAGCGACGTCACTTCCCGCTTGCGGGCGGCGTGCAGCGCATCCGAGCGGTCGGTGACCTTGCCGTGCCGGGGCGCCACGTCCCGCCGTCCGAGAACGGTCAGGCCGGCGTCGTCGATCAGGGTCAGCAATTCCTCGCGGGTCCGCAGTCCGAGGTGCTCGGCGATGTCGGACAGGACGAGCCAGCCCTCTCCCCCGGGTTCGAGGTGCTCGGCCAGGCCGGCCAGGAACCCGCGGAGCATCCGGCTGTCCGGGTCGTAGATCGCGTACTCGATCGGCGAGGTGGGCCGGGCCGGGATCCACGGCGGGTTGCACACCACCAGCGGCGCCCGGCCTTCCGGGAACAGATCGGTTTCCACCACCTGCACCCGGTCGGAATACCCGAGCCGGTCCAGATTCGCCCGCGCGCAGGCCAACGCGTTCGCGTCGAGTTCGGTCGAGATCACCTTCTCGACGCCGCGGTGCGCAAGGACGGCCGCCAGCACCCCGGTGCCGGTGCCGATGTCGAACGCCTTCGCGAGCGACGGCAGCGGGGTCTCGGCGACGAGGTCGACGTATTCGCCGCGAATCGGTGAGAACACGCCGTAGCCGGGGTGGATGCGCGCGCCGAGGGCGGGAATCTCGACGCCCTTCTTCTGCCACTCGTGGGCGCCGATCGCGCCCAGCAGATCGCGCAGGCTGGCGACGGAGGGCTGATCCGTCGACCCGAACGCCTCCCGCACGGCCTCCCGCACGTCGGGGGCGCGGCGCAGCGGAACGTTCTGGTCGGCGTCGAATGGAACCAGCAGCATCCCGAGGATGCCCGCCCGCCGCGACTGCGTCTGCCGGTGCAGGTGGAACGCCGTCGCCGGGTCGGTGGACGTCTTGCGGGCCTTGCGGTCGGTGCGGGCGGCGACGGCCGTGCCGAGCTGGCGGGCGTTGTGGAAGTCACCGCGCCACAGCAGCGCCGTCCCCTCGCAGGCCAGGCGGTACGCCTCGTCGGCGGTCATCGAGTCGTCGGCCACCCGGACCTTCTTCGGGGGCGTCGCCCCGCTGGTCGACCGCCACACCGCCGAACGCTCGATGCCGTCCTCGGTCCAGCGGACGAACTCGGTTTCCATCGCACCACCATAGGCCTACGGCCCGTGCGCCTTTTCGGTAGCTGCAACTACCAGAAAGGCGCACGGGCGGCGGAGCCGCCTCTAGCGGAGGGTGAGCACACTCTTCCCGACGGTTCGGCGGCGTTCGAGGTCGAGCAGGGCCTCGGCCGCCGCCTCGAACGGGTAGCGCGTCGGCTCCGGTACCGTCAACGCGCCCGACGCCAGGAGCGGAAACAATTCGTCCCACTGCGACGACAGTCGTCCGGGCACTTCGGCCCACCACGAGCCCCACGCGACTCCGACTGCGGACGCGTTCTTCAGCAGCAGTCGGTTCACTTTCACGGAGGGGATGTCCCGGCCCGTGAAACCCATCACGAGAATCCTGCCGCCCGTCGCGAGGGACCGGATGCTGTCGGTGAAGCGATCTCCGCCGACCGGGTCGACCACGACATCCACCCCGCGGCCGCCGGTGATCCCGAGGACGTCGTCGCGCCAGTTCCGGGTGGACACGACGTCGGAGGCGCCGAGACTGCGCGCGTACTCCGCCTTCTCCTCGCTGCTGACGACAGCGATGGTTCGCGACGCACCGAGGTGAGGTGCCAGGGTGGTCGCGGCGGTGCCGATGCCTCCCGCCGCGCCGTGAACGAGTACCGACTCCCCCTCCTCGAGGCGCCCACGACGGACCAGTGCGAAATGCACGGTGAGGAAGTTGAACAACAGGGCGGCGCCGACGGACATCGAAATCGTTTCCGGGAGAGGGAAAGTCGCCTCCGACGACAGCGCGACCACGTCGGCCATCGCGCCACCCACACCGGTCAATCCGACGACTCGGTCACCCGGCGAGAATCTGCTGCCATCGGGGGCCGACCTCACGATCCCGGCGACCTCGCCGCCGGGAACGAAGGGCAGGTCGGGCTTGTACTGGTACCGGCCCTGGGTGAGAAGCAGATCCGGGAACGACACCCCGACCGCGTGAACGTCGACCAGGACGGAGGAATCGTCCGCGACGGGTTCGTCGACCTCGACCGCGCCGAGTGCCCGCGGACCGTCGAGCTCGGTGACCATCAGCGCGCGCATGCGGTTGCCGCTGTTCATGTGGTGGGGAGGTCGCGGACCGCTGCCCGGCGTAGCTTGCCGACTTCGGTGCGTGGGAGGTCGGGCAGGAAGTCGACGACCTTGGGCGCCGCGTAGGGCCCCACGCGCTGCGCGACGAGTTGCTTCAGTTGTGTCACGAGGTCGCTGTTGTCACCCGAGTCGTCCACGCGGACAACGACCGCCCGGACCACTCCGCCGCGGCCTGGATCTTCGTATGCGACTGCCGCGGCATCGGCGACCGCCGGGTGCTGCAGCAGCGCGTTCTCGACCTCCACCGGGCTGATGTTGTGCCCCGACGCGATGATCATGTCGTCGTCCCGGCCCAGTATCTGCCACCGTCCGTCGGCGTCCGTGACGGCGCGGTCCTCGGTGAGGAACACGTCACCGCGCCAGCGGTGAGCCCACAGCTCGGGTGCGTTCTCGTAGCCGCTGGACATCTGGTGGCGGGGCTGCCGTACCGCGATCAATCCCGGACTGCCCTCGGCCACCGGTTGTCCGTCCCGGTCGGCAAGGAAGGTGTCGAAACCCGGAATCGTGCCGGACATCCAGCCCGGACCGGACCGCGTTTCGGTGCCCTGGGTGTCGCCGAGCAGCATACCGACCTCGGACAGCCCGTACCCGTTGCGCACGGCGGGTGCACCGGTCTCGGCCCACGCTGCGGCGACCGCTGCGGTCAGCGGTTCGCCCGCAGCGGCGACGGTGCGGAGCGACGGCGGCACCCCTTCCTGCGCGAACGTCGCCGTCAGTCGCCGCAATGCGGCAGGCGCGGTGGTGAGGATCGTCGCCCTCTCCTCCCGGATGACGCGATGCCAGGCCTCCGGGACGAACTTCCCCGAGTACATGACCCGCGGCACGCCCAGCGCCATGACGGCGGCGCCCGTGCTCAAGAGCCCGAACGCCCACGCCGGGTCCGAGGTGGAGAAGACGACGCTGTCGCGGGTCGCCCCGAGAACGGTCTTCGCGTAGGGCATGACCGAGACGAACGAGGCGTGGGTCATGGTGCACGCCTTCGGTGTTCCGGACGTTCCGCTGGTGAACAGCAGGGTCGCGGTGTCTCCCAGCGCGGTTGTCTCGAACGGTCCGTCGGCGGCTGCCCGATCGACCTCGGTCCAGAACGACTTGTCTCCCCCGCCGGCAGCACCGTCGCCGACGACGAACACGGCCGGATCGAGTCCGTAGGTCGCCTGCGCCTCCGCGAGGGCCGGCCGGTACCGCCGATCGACGACGATAGCGCGGACTCCCGCCGCGTCGAGGCGCAGACCGATCGCGTCCGGAGCGAAGCCGCCGAACAACGGCACGTACACCAGCCCGGATCGCCACACCGCCAGCGCGGTGATCCAACTCTCGACCTGTCGGGACAGCAGCCCGCCGACTCGGTCTCCCCGCTTCAGCCCCGCTCGGGCGAATACCCGTGCCGCTTTGGCGGCGAGCCGGTCGAGTTCGTGGTATGTCCAGCGGTCGGCCGACCCGTCTTCGTGCCGGACGGTCAGCGCCACTCGACTCGGGTCGGCGGCGTAGCGGGTGCAGATCTCGTGGGCGGTGTTGAAGTCGCCGCCGAACGGGTCGCGGTCGAGCAGCGACTCGATGTCCTGCCAGGCAGCGGCGATTGCGGGCGACGCGGGTCTGTCGAGAGACATCAGTGGTTCACCTTTGCGGTTTTCGTCAGGGTCAGAACGAGGACGGTGATGGCGCACGCCGCGGCGATGTATGCGGCCAGGGCCCACGAACCGTCCGTCTCGGCCGCGATCGCCACCGCGATGAACGGTGCCGGAGCGCTGAACACGACACCGCCGAACTGATACGCGACGGACGCGCCCGTGTACCGGACTTCGGGAGGGAACAGAGCGGTGACATATCCTGCCACCGCGGAGTAGGTGACCGCGTGGCCGATGGTGATGATCAGAATCATCGCCACTAGCACCGCAGCACCCGCGCCGGTGGACAGTAACCAGAAGAACGGGTACGCGATCGCGGCCATGTAGAGGGACCCGTAGATCAACATCTTCCGGGCTCCGATCCGGTCCGCGATCATCGACGCGTAGGGCACGGACACGATGTCGAGGACGCACGCGACGAGGATGCTGAGCAGAATCGTCTGCCGGGAGATACCGAGTTCCTTCGGACCATAGGACAGCACGAAAACGGTGACGAGGTAGAAGGGCACGAGCGACGCGGCCTGGGTCAGAATCCCCACACCCAGTGCACGCTTCTCACCCCGCAGTACCGCGAGGATCGGAAAGTCGGCAATCTTCTTGTCGCGCTTGACGTTCTCGAATTCCGGCGATTCGACGACCTTCAGCCGCACGTACATGCCGACCGCGACCAGCCCCGCGCTGGCCAGGAAAGGAAGCCGCCAACCCCACGCCTGCACCTGATCCTCCGGAAGCTGCTCGACCAGGAGAAACGCGAGCGTGGCGAGCACGAGTCCAGCGGGAACGCCGGCTTGCGGCCAGCTGCCGTAGAAAGCGCGTTTCTCGCGCGGTGCATGTTCGACCGCCATCAGTACCGCGCCGCCCCATTCTCCGCCGACCGCGAAGCCCTGCGCAAGGCGCGCGAGAACGAGGAGCACGGGCGCCGCGAGACCGATCACTCCGTAGGTGGGGATCAGGCCGATGGCGACCGTCGACGAACCCATCAGCACCAGGGAGAACACCAGCATCTTCTTGCGGCCGATCCGGTCTCCGAAGTGCCCGAAGACGATGGCGCCCGCGGGACGGGATACAAACGCGACACCGAACGTCGCGAACGCGGCGAGTGTTCCCGACAGCGGACTGAGCGATGGGAAGAACGCCTTCCCGAATATCAGGGCGGCCGCGGTCCCGAAGATGAAGAAGTCGTACCACTCGATCGCGGTTCCGACGAAGGACGCGAACGCGACCTTACGGGGTTCTACCCGGGTGACCTCCAGGTCGTCGATGACTTTCATTCGAATCTCCCATCGCTGCTGATGTGGGGCGGTGTGGTTGCCGTGTCGACCCGGCGCCGACGCGGTTCTGATCGAGCGGTCGGGCCTCGCCGGAGTTCGTCGAGCGGATCTCGTGTCCGCGACGGCGCCCCCGTGTGGCCGCAGTCACAGGTTTAGCACAGCCGCGATGCCGACCGCAAGAATTTTTGTACCGATCGATCCACGCCGCAATCGACGCCAGCGAACGGGTGGTGAGCCGTTTTACACTGCGTTTTTCAATAGCCCTGGACTATTTTTGGATCGATCAGTACATTTCTGAACATGAACGAGAACGACAACGAGGATCTCCGCGTCGCACTGGTGTCCGGCGGCTCCCGCGGCATCGGGGCCGCCGTCACCATCGGTCTGACCGAGCGCGGCTGCCGGGTCGGGTGCACGTACCGAACCGGTCGTGACGAGGCCGAGAAGCTCACCGCGGACGCCCCGGAACAGGTGCTCCCGATCCACTTCGACCTGCACGACGACACAACAGCGGCCTCTGCAGTGGAGCGCGTCGTCTCCCACTGGGGACGCCTCGATTCACTGATCCTGAACGCGGGTCAGTGGTCGGGCGGGCGGCTCGCCGAGACGAAACCCGCCGCCTGGTGGAGCGTGATCGAGACGAACCTCCGCGGCACCGTCGCCCTCGCCCGGGCCGCGCTACCCCACCTCGCGAATGGCACGTCACCGAGCATCGTCCTGGTGTCGTCGGTCGTCGGCGTGATCGGGCACCCCGGAGACACCGCCTACGCGAGCGCGAAATCGGCGATGGTCGGCTTCGGCCGGTCGCTCGCGAAGGAGGTCGCCCGTGACGGCATTCGGGTCAACATCCTGGCCCCCGGCTTCGTCGCCACCGACATGACCGACGCCGTGCCTGCATCCGCGCGCAGACGCATCGAACAGGACACCGTCCTGGGCCGATTCGGCACCGTCGACGAAATCGCCAAAGCCGCAGTCTTCCTCAGCGAAGACGCCACTTTCTGCACCGGTTCCGTTCTCACCGTCGACGGAGGCTGGGCACTGTGACACACCACGACTGCGACGACCCACAACGAAGGGAAGCAACACCATGACCGCGACACTTACGCATTCGGTCGGCATTACGGAGTCGGAGTACCTGGCTCTCCGGGACCGTATTTTCGAGGCGATCTGGTCCGAACTCGACCCGTTGGAACGGCGGATCGAGGACGAGGAGCAGGTTCCGCACGACATCGTCATGCCGATCCTCACCCGGATCGGCGCACTCGGCCTGCTCGTTCCCCGCGAGTACGGCGGCAGCGGACTCTCGATCGCCCAGTACCTGCCGATCATCGCCGAGTTCGCCAAGGTGCAGGGCGGTCTCCGGGTAATCGTGCACGTGCACAACTCCTTCGCCCACGCGCTGTCCGAAATCGGGAACGAGCAGCAGAGGGCGGCGGTCCTTCCGGGCGCGGCGACGGGCCGGGACTCGGTCGCGTTCGCGCTCACGGAGCCGGGATTCGGGACCGGAGCCGACCTCGGGTCGACCGCGGTGCGGAACGGTGACGAGTACGTCATCACCGGCGAGAAGTGGTTGATCACCAACTCGGACATCGCGTCTCACTTCATCGTGTTCGCGAAGACGACCGACAGCGAGGTCTCGGCCTTCCTCGTTCCCCGTAACACCGAAGGCCTGTCGATCGCGGCACTACCCGAGACGATGGGGTGCAAGGGCACCGAGCACGGACGCGTCACCCTCGATTCCGTCCGGGTTCCCGCCACCGCACTCGTCGGCGCCGAGGGGCAGGGAAACGAGCACCTCGAACGCGCGCTGGAGATCAGCCGGGTCTTCATCGCGGCGAGTTCGCTCGGCACCTCCGAGCGCGCCCTCGAACTGTCGATCGCGCACGCGAAGAGCCGCGTCACGTTCGGCAAGCCGATCGGCACGCGGCAGGCGATCCAGCGCTACCTGGCAGAGATGGCCACCGACGTCTACGCCCTGCGCGGCATCCTGGCGGATGCAGCGAGGAAGTGGGATGCGGGCGAACGGATTCCGGCCGAGGCCAGTATGTGCAAGCTGTTCGGTCTCGAAGCCGTCGGCCGGGTGACCGACCGGGCCCTGCTGGTCCACGGCGGTATCGGCTACACGCGCGCGCATCCGATCGAGCGCCTCTACAGGGATGCCCGCCTCAACTGGCTGGAGGAGGGCACTCCGACGATCCAGTACCTGGTGGCGGCGAGTCAACTGCTCGACGGGTACGCGTACTCCGACGCATTCGAGAGTTCGCCTCGACCCTGACGCTCCGCCATCGGCCGACCTGCAGTCGGGCCTCGGCTGCAGGTCGTCACCCGCCCGTTCGAAGATCACAATGACGAACGCAGATCCCACCGTCCTCGTGCACGTCGCACGCACCGGGATCGCGGGCCCGGCCACGCCGAACCCGTGATCTGGGCCGTCTAGACTCACACCTTCAACCGCCAGGAGACAGAGGGGCCCTTCGATGAGCGACAAGTACGACGCCAACCGGGACCGGGTCCTGCAGGTGGCCGCCGAACTGTTCGCGAAGTCGGGGTATCACGGCACCGGGATCGCCGACCTGGGCACGGCGGTCGGGCTCGGCCGCGGGGCTCTGTACCACTACATCGGCAGCAAGGAAGCTATCCTCTACGAGATCAGCAGCAGGCAACTCGCCCAGATGAACACGGTCGCCGACGAACTCGCGCTGTCCGAGGCCGATCCGGAGAAACGACTGCGCGGCCTCGCCCGGGCCCTGATGCGGAACATCGCCGAACACCGCGCGGAGTGGACCGTCTTCTTCCGCGAGTACCACGCCCTGACAGACGAGCGTCGTGACCGCATCATCGCCGAACGTGAACGCTACGAATCCCATTGGCGGAATGCGTTGGAACAGGGCATTCGCGACGGGGATTTCCGCGTTCTCCCGCGGTTGATGGTGAAGGGCCTGCTGGGCATGTTCAACTACAGCTACCTGTGGATCACACCCGGCGGCGCGGAGACGCCCGAGGAGATCGCAGACGAGTTCCTCGACGCGGTCATCATCGGGATGCGAGCGTGAGGCGCTCCGTCACCCGTGCGTGGTTGAGGTGTCTCGGCACTCGTTCGCCACGCACGGGCGGCGGAGCCGCCGGCATCCGGTGACGACGGTCGACGCGTGTTGCATCGGCCCTTCACGAGAAGCGGGCAGAACGGGCGCCTGCGCGCGAATGACGAGGCCGGTCACCTTGTGAGAAAACGCGGACTCGACCTCGTCCACACCCATCCTCACTGGGAAATTTCAAGCCAGAGAAAGGCCACAACGGATGTCCCATCAACACGGAGTTCACGCAGTCGAAAATTTCTGGGCCCGGGTGTGGCAGTCACCCCAGGACCCCCACGCGATCGACGAGCTCGTGGTCGAAAACTTCGTCATCGTCACCGGCGGAGAGACGATCCGCGGCCGGGCCGACTTCAAGGAGTGGGTGCTGAGGTTCCAGTCGACTGTGGAGGATCTCGAGTTCATCCCTGTCGAAACGTTCCAGAACGAGGACGGTTCCCGCGTCGCGTCGCTGTGGGAAATGACCGGCCGCAATCGCGGATTCATGGGCACCGAACCCGACGGGCAACCCATCCATCTCACGGGCACCGCGGTGTGGAACGTCCGCGCCGACGGGATGCTCGAATCCAACCGCGTCGAGCGCAATGCCTGGGAGCTGCACCGGCGGCTGACGGCATAGGCCTACGGCCCGTGCGCCTTTTCGGTAGCTGCAACTACCAAAAAGGCGCACGGGTGGCGGAGCCGCCTCTACCGGGCTCCGGCGATGCGGGCCTCGGCGACGGCGTCGGCTGCGGCGCCGGCGAGGATGCCGTCCCGCTTCGCGATGTCGAGGATCTGCACGACGGTGGCGAAGATCTTCTCGACCTGCGCGCGGACGTCGTCGGCGGACGTGCCGAGCCGTTCGCCGGCGACCTGGATGAGTCCGCCGCCGTTGGCGACGTAGTCCGGGACCCAGGTGATGCCGCGGTCGTCGAGGTCGTGTTCGACGATCGGGTGGGCGAGCTGGTTGTTCGCGGCCCCGCAGATCACCTGGGCGGTGATCGCGGCGACGGACTCGTCGGTGAGGGTGGCGCCCATCGCGCAGGGTGCGTAGACGTCGAGTTCCTGGTCGATGACGCTGGACGCGATCTTCACGTCTGGGAAGTCAGAAGCCACGCGGTCGAGTGCGGCTACGTTGACGTCGGTGGCGACCACCGAGGCGCCGTCGGCGAGCAGCAGCTTGATCAGCTGGTAGCCGACCTTCCCGACACCTTCGACGCCGACGACGCGGCCGGCGAGGCTCGGGGTGCCCCACTTCTGCTGGGCGCCGGCGCGCATGCCCTGGAAGACGCCGAGGGCGGTCATCGGGGCGCTGTCGCCGGATCCGCCGGCGGCGGTGTTGCGTCCGACGACGTGGTCGGTGGCGCGGCCCATAACATCGAGGTCGTCGGAGTTGGTGCCCACGTCGCCGGCGGTGATGTAGCGACCGCCGAGGGTCTGCACGAAGCGGGCGTACGCCTCGAGCAGCGCCTCCGACTTGGCGGTGGCGGGGTCGCCGATGATGACGGCCTTGCCGCCGCCGAGGTCGACTCCGGCGATCGCCGACTTGTACGTCATGCCCCGCGACAGCCGCAGGACGTCCTTGAGGGCGGCGGCCTCGTCGGCGTACGGGTAGAAACGGGTGCCGCCGAGCGCCGGCCCGAGGGTGGTGTCGTGGATCGCGACGATCGCCTTGAGTCCGGTGGCGGGGTCCTGGAAGAACGTCACCTGTTCGTGCGCGGTGTCGGTGGGGAAATCGGTCCGTTCGAACACTCCGGCGTTCTGGAGCGGTGCGGTGTCGTGACGTTCCGCGGTGAGAGTCATGTCTTCTCAGGACCTTTCCGAAGGGGTGGCAATCGTGATGGTGGAGGTGTCGACGCCGAGTTCGGCGAGACGCTGGAGGTAGACGGTGACATTGCGCAGCTTGACGTCCTCGTAGCCCCGGACGAGGTCGGGTGTCGCGGCGATCAGCGTGGCGGTGTCGTAGGTGTCGGCGGTGAGGTCGGCGATCAGGCCGGCGACCGTGGTTTCGTAGTGCGCGAGCAGTTGACGCTCGAGCCGACGGACCTTGGCGTAGCCGAACGGGTCGAACGCGGTGCCGCGCAGGAACTTCGCCTTGGCGAGGGTCTTGAGCGCCACGTGCGAGCGGGGGCCGAATCCGATCTTGGACTTGCGGCCCATCGCCTTGAGAACGGGCGGGTGCAGCTTGTAGGTGAGCTTGCCCGCGCCGGGGACCTCGCCGGCCGCGGCGTCGAGGAAGGCCTGGTCGGTGAGCATCCGGGCCACTTCGTACTCGTCCTTGTAGGCGGTGAGCTTGTGCAGCCCGGCGGCAACGGCCTCGCTGAACTCGGTCCGGTCGCCCAGTGCGCGCTCGGCGTCCCATGCCTGCTGTACCAGGGCGATGTAGCGGGCGGCGACGCGGTCACCCTGGAAGGCGACGAGGTTCGCGGCCCGGCGTTCGGTGAGCTCCCGCGTCGCGCCACCCACGGTGGACCCGGCGAACAGGTGCGCCGGGACGACGGTGTCGCTGCGCTGCGGCACGGCGGCCGAGCTGGTGGCGGCGAGGAAGGCCTCCCGGTCGGCGACGGCGACGCGTCCCCAGTGGAATGCGGCCTTGTTGGACTCGACCGCGACCCCGTTGATCTCGAGGGCCTCCTCGATGAACCGGGCGGGGACGGGCAGCCCACCGGCCTGGTAGGCGGCGCCGACCAGCAGGAAGTTGGCGGCCGCGGTGCTGCCGAACAGTGCGGTCGCGGCGGCGAGACCGTCGATCGCAGTCAGTTCGCGGGCCGAGACGTCGAGACGCTCGAGCAGCTTGTCCTCGTCCGGGTAGCGGACGGCGGGGTCGTAGACCATGTCGCCGGTCGGGGTCTGGCTCGTCGACGCGACCGTGATGGTGCGGTCGGAGCTGCCGAACCCGGCGTACTTGGCGTCGGCCGCGGTCAGCAGGTCGAACGCGAGGACGCAGTCGGCGGTGGCGGGGCTGATCCGGTTGGACGGCGCCGAGCTTCCCGACCGCGTGTTCTGATCGCTGAGGCGCAGGTGTGAGGTGACGGGCCCGGCCTTCTGGCTGAGACCGGTCTGGTCGAGTCCCTCGACGTGCAGCCCGGCGCGCAGCGCGGCCATGCCGAGCACCTGGTTGACGGTGACGATGCCGGTACCACCGACGCCGGCCATGAACAGGTTGTGCGTTCCGGTCCACACGGCGGGATCGGGGTCGCCGACCTCCGGCGGAACCGGGATACCGCGCAACGTCTTCGGTGCGCCTTCCTCGGGCAGCTCGACCGTCACGAACGACGGGCAGTCGCCCTCGAGGCAGGAGTAGTCGGTGTTGCAGCTGGTCTGGTCGATCTTGGTCTTGCGGCCGAATTCGGTGTCGACGGGCTGCACGGACAGGCAGTTGGACTTGACGCCGCAGTCGCCGCAGCCCTCGCAGACGGCCTCGTTGATGACGACGCGGGTGCGGCGGGCGGGCAGCTTGCCGCGCTTGCGCTTGCGGCGGGCCTCGGCGGCGCACTGCTGGTCGAAGATCAGCACGGTGACGCCCTCGATGTCGCGCAGGACCCGCTGCGCCTCGTCGAGGCGGGTGCGGTCCCACAGCAGGGTGTTGGCGGCGAAGTGGGCGCCCTTGTGCCGCTTGGGATCCTCGGCGCAGACGATGATCTGCTTGACGCCCTCGGACGCCAGCTTGTGGGTCAGCTGCGGCACGGTCAGCCCTGCCTCGGCGTCCTGCGCACCGGTCATCGCGACGGCGGAGTTGTAGAGCACCTTGTACGTGATGTTGACGCCGGCGGCGACGCAGGCCTGCACGGCGAGCTGGCCGGAGTGGAAGTAGGTGCCGTCGCCGACGTTCTGGAACATGTGCTTGACGTCGCTGAACGGGGCCTGCCCGATCCACTGCGCGCCCTCGCCGCCCATCTGGGTGAGCATGGTGACGGCACTGTCGGTGCGGCCGGACATCGTGACGAGGGTGTGGCAGCCGATGCCGCCGCCCGCGATCGATCCCTCGGGCACCGCGGTGGAGCGGTTGTGCGGGCAGCCGGAGCAGAAGTACGGGGTGCGCGACGTCGGGAGGACGGTCAGCTCGAGGCGCGGCGGCGGGGCCGGCGTCAGCGCGACCCGGTCCTTGAGGACGCGGCGCAGCGGTCCGGTGAGGCGGGCGGCGGTCAGTTCACCGTCGACGGGGATCAGGTTCTTGCCCTGCGCGTTCTTCTTCCCCAGCACGGCGGGTGCGCTGGCGCCTCCGTAGAGAATGTCCTTCAGCTGCGACTCGACGAACGGCATCTTCTCCTCGACGACGAGGAGCTGCTCGACGCCGTCGGCGAGTTCGCGGACCTTGTCGGCGCCCAGCGGGTAGGGCATTCCGACGCGGAGGATGCGGATGCCGGCGTCCTCGAGCTGGGAGTCGCCGAGCCCGAGGTCGAGCAGGGCCTGGCGCAGCGAGTCGTAGGCGGTGCCGACGGCGGCGATGCCCAGCCACGCGTTGCGCGGGTTCACCTCGATCTTGTCGATCTCGTTGGCGGCGTTGAACGCCTCGACCATCGCCCAGCGCGGCCCGTACAGGTCGGCCTCGGCGTAGACGCTGTCGGGCGGCGACGCGAGCACGCGCTGCCGGTACGACCACGGCTTGCCGTTCCACTCGATCTCGGGGAGCACGATGTCGAGGTCGGCGAAGTCGCGGTCGAGGGTCCAGAGCCCGTCGGCCACGTCGGCGACGATCTTCATGCCCGACCAGCAGCCGGAGATCCGCGACAGCGCCACCCCGTAGAGGCCGAACGTGATGACCTCCTCGGCGTTGCGCGGGAAGAACACGGGCATGCCCATCGCGGCCATGGACCGCTCGCTGGCGCAGGGGATGGTGGAGGACTTGGCGTTGGGGTCGTCGCCCACGAGGACGAGGACGCCGCCGCGGGCGTTGGCGCCGTACATGGCGGCGTGCCGGATGGAGTCGCTGGCGCGGTCGAGGCCGGGACCCTTGCCGTACCAGACACCGACGACGCCGTCGTGGGTGCGCTCGCCCTGCGGGAGGTCCACCTGGCTGCCCCAGACGGACGTCGCGGCGAGTTCCTCGTTCATGCCGGGCACGAACTTCACGTCGTGGTCGGTGCTCAGCGTGGGGATGGCGGCGATGGTGCGGTCGAGGCCGGCGAGGGGGCTGCCCTGGTAGCCGGAGACGAACGTCGCGACGTTCAGGCCCGCCCGGCGGTCGCGTTCGTGCTGCTCCACCAGCTGGCGGGCGATGGCCTGGACACCGGTCATCAGCACCGGGCCCGAGTCGGCCCGGTATCGGTCGGCGAGATCAAAGGATGCTGCACTGGTGCGAGCGTCGTCTAGCTGAGTCATGGCGATTCCCGATCCGTCGCGTTGAGCATTTAGTGAGCTTGATCCTGTATCTGCTCTATGATTTGGTCAACGCAAATCAGACCAACTGATCAATTCACGCAAGCGGTGACGGTCGTCACTTCCCGGAGGTACCCAAAGTGCTCAGCATCGACAAGCTCGACGTGCAGTTGCTCGGACTGCTCGGCAAGGACTCACGCATGAGCGTGGCCGAACTCGCCAACTCGCTGGGCGTCGCCCGCAACACCGTCCAGTCCCGGATGAAGCGCATGGAGACCAGTGGGCTACTCACCGGGTTCCGGCCCAACCTCGACCTCGCCGAGGTCGGCATCCCGATCCAGGCGTTCGTCGGCCTCGAACTCGAGCAGGGCAAGCTGACCGCCGTCGGCAACCGTCTCGTCGACCTGCCGGAGGTCATCGAGATCCACGCGACCACCGGCCGGGAGGACCTGCTGGTGCGGGTGGCGACGTCGACGCACGCGGAGCTGCAGAAGCTGCTCGAGAAGATCGCGAACCTGCCGGGCATCACCCACTCGACCACCACCATCGCGCTGACCAGCCCGCTGCCGTACCGGATTCAGCCCCTACTCGAGCACCTCACCGACGACTCAGGGTGGGGCCGGTCGACGGCACTGCCCCGTTCACAGCGCTAGCACCGGTGCAGTAGTTTCAGACCATGAGTGAGAGTCAGGGACGAATCGCCTTCATCCAGGCCACGTGGCACCGCAACATCGTCGACCGCGCACGCGAGGGCTTCACCGACGAGGTGACCACGCTGGGGTATGCGAAGGACGATCTGGACTTCTTCGAGGTGCCGGGTGCGTTCGAGATCCCGCTGCACGCACGCCGCCTCGCCCTCACCGGGCGTTACGACGCCGTCGTCGCCGCCGCACTCGTCGTGGACGGTGGCATCTACCGGCACGAGTTCGTCGCAACCGCGGTGATCGACGGCCTGATGCGGGTGCAACTCGACACGGATGTGCCGGTGTTCTCGGTTGTGCTGACCCCGCACCACTTCCACGAGCACGACGAGCACCTCAACTACTTCCACGACCACTTCGTGAAGAAGGGCGCCGAGGCCGCTCGGGCCTGCGTCGCCACCGTCACGTCGCTGAAGTCGCTGCCGCCCGCGAACTGAGAGTCGCCCTGCCCCGAATCCACATCGAGAACACCACCGCCGGTACATACCGACGGTGGTGTTCTCGTATTTCTGGGGTCGAGTGCGCTACCCGGCGACGAAATGCGACAGAATCGCCTGCACCTCGTAGATGTCCACCGACTTCGAGAACCGCTTCTGCAGCGGAACCGGATTGCCGGAAATCCAGATTTTCAGTTCGGCGTCGAGATCGAAGTTCCCGGCCGTCTCCACCGCGAAATGCGTGATCGATTTGTACAGCACGCTGTGGTACTCGATCTTCTTTCCCGTGATCCCCTGCTTGTCGACGAGAATGAGTCGTCGGTTGGTGAACAGGAAAGCGTCGCGAACCAGCAAATACGCAGCGTGGATCTGCTCACCGTTTCCGAGAAGTCGCGAGTACTCCGCCTGCGCAGCAGCCGGGTCGATCTTTCCCGCATTACCCATCAGGCCGTTCATCAAGCCCATTTTCATCTCCGCGATTCCACTCGAATGCCGACAGTCACGCTGGCTGTCGTCGGCGCGAGCGGGATCGTTACGGGCTCGAACTATCCGGCCCGCGCGTGCCGGCGCTGGATGAAGAGGAGCCAGAACACCGGTGCGCCGACGACGGCGAGGATTGTCGCGAAGACGCGCAGCCCCACGTGCCCTTCGCCGAAGGGGGCGATCATGAGGACGATCGTGCATAGGACGGCGCCGAGGAGTTGCCAGTGCGCGCCGAAGAAACCTGCGACCATCGCCCATGCGTTGCGGGCGACGATGCGCGCCGGCGACTCGGGCTTCGGTGCGGGCGGCGGGGACGGGGCCACCGCTACCGTCGAGTTACGCGCGGCGGCCACCAGTTTCGGGGCGTGGGCGCCGAGCGGCGGGGTTTCGCCGTCGGGCTCGCACCGGAACAGGGCGATGCCCACCGCGTCCGCGTAGTCGACGGCCTCATCGGTGTATCCGGGGCCGGAGAAATACAGGAGTTTGCGGGCATGACTGGTTCCGCGGGTGTCGTAGAGGTTCGCGAGGTCCGCCTTGCCTGCGCTGCCGCCCCGCCACTTCACCTGCGCGTACGCGCGCGACGAGTAGACGTCGATGCCGCCGTCCGCGCCGCCGAGCAGCGCTGTCGCGTCGCCGTAACCGAGCTTCTGCATCTGCTCGGCGGCGTTGATTTCAGCTTCAGCCGCCGTGCGTATGCGTGCCATGCCTCACTCCCCCAGATCGAACCATTCTTTCCCTTCGAAGGTACCCGCAGATCCGGCCAAACCAGCTATCCGCCGGTGAACGTCACACCGGCGGCATCGAATTGCAACACACTGCAACCCTTCCCGCCTCCTGCCGGCGCCCGTACCGTTCCCCGAATCAGCACGTTCACAACGCAGTGAGGGCGGATTCATGAGGGCAGCACGCTTCCACGGACGACGCGACATCCGGATCGACGACATCCCCGAGCCGGAACTGCGGCCGGGCGCGGTGAAACTCCGGGTCGCGTGGTGCGGCATCTGCGGCACCGACCTCCACGAGTACCTCGAGGGCCCGATCTTCATCTCCCCGCCGGGACATCCGCATCCGCTGTCGCACGAGAACGCCCCGGTGACGATGGGCCACGAGTTCTCCGGGACGGTGGAGGAGGTCGGCGAGGGCGTCACCGACGTCGCGGTGGGCGACAACGTGGTGGTGGAGCCGTACTTCGTGTGCAACGAGTGCGCGTCCTGCAGGGCAAGCAACTATCACCTGTGTACGAAGATGGGTTTCATCGGATTGGCCGGTGGGGGAGGCGGACTCAGCGAGAAGGTGGTGGTCGACCGCCGCTGGGTGCACAAGATCGGCGACATCCCGCTCGACGAGGCGGCCCTGATCGAACCGCTCAGCGTCGCGCATCATGCGGTCGTCCGCAGCGGGGCGAAGGCCGGCGACGTCGCGCTGGTCGGCGGTGCGGGGCCGATCGGACTCCTGGTGGCCGCGGTCCTGAAGGGTCTGGGTGTCACCACGATCGTCACGGAACTCAGTGACGCCCGGAAGCAGAAGGCACTGTCGAGCGGGGTCGCGCACCACGTCGTCGACCCGTCGTCCGAGGACGTGAAAGCGCGTGTGCTCGAGTTGACCGACGGTGTCGGCGCCGACCTCGGATTCGAATGCGCGGGGGTCAACGCCGTCCTCGACACCATCCTCGACGCCGTCCGGCCCGCGGCGGTCGTGGTGAACGTGTCGATCTGGGGCAAGCCGGCGACGGTCGACATGCAGAAGCTCGTCCTCAAGGAGATCGATCTGCGCGGCACCATCGCTTACGTCCGCGATCACGAGGCGGTGATCGAGATGGTGCGCAGCGGGGTGATCGACCTGGCCCCGTTCATCACCGGCCGGATCGAACTCGACAACCTGGTCTCCGACGGCCTCACGACGTTGATCGAGCACAACGACACGGCGGTGAAGATCCTGGTCCGGGCGTGACCGTCAGTCGGGTTCGTCCGTCGACGGTGTCACTGCCCTGGCCTTGAGCGCCAGCCACAACTCCATGCGGTCGTCGGCCTGGTCGAGGTTCCGCCCGGTCAGTGCCGCGATCTTGTCGATCCGGTTCCGGACGGTGTTGCGGTGCACGGAGAGGGCGGCCGCCGCGGGGTCCCATGCCCCGTTGGCTCGCAGCCATTCCTCGAGCGTTCGCTGGAGTTCGACGCGTTCGCGCGGCTCGAGCTGATCGAGGGGTGCGAGGACGGCGGTCGAGAAGCCGCTGAGCACGTCGGCCGAGCCGAGGCGCAGCAGCAACTGGACCGTCTCCCCTTCCTTGGCGTCGACGGCGCGGCCGAGTCGGGCACTGACGGCGACGAGGGATCGCGCCTGCATCGCCGACACGGCCAGCGCGTCCACGGGAACCAGCGCGCCGATCCCGATCGCGCATCCCTCCGCCACGCTCGACAGCAGGTCGGCGAGCCCGGCGGATTCGGGGTGCGCGATCTCGATGTCCGAGTTGCGCTGTCTCAGGACGGAATCCGGAAGGGCCGAAGCGATCCGGGCGGTCAGGTCGGCCACCGAATCGGGGGTGGAGCGCACGACGGCGATCTGCAGGGGGTCGCGGGGCAGCCCGATGCCGGCAGCGATCTGATGGGCGCGCTCCCTCCGAAGTCCGGGCCTGAGCAGCTGTGCCAGCGCCGCCGCCCGCCGCTGTCGCTCGGGTTCGCCTGCCACGTGACGGCGTTCGAGTTCGAGCGACAGCAGCGAGACGAGCACATTGGACGCGTGCCGCAGCGCGCTGTCCGCCGACCGCTCGAGCACGACGAACGCGAGCGGGTTCTCGATTCGGACGGGGTGCAGTTCGAGTTCCCGCCGACCGGCGCCGCCGAACGCTGTCCAGCCCTTCGCTCGGGTGGTGTAGCGACCCACCTGGTCCTGGGCGTCCTGCAGGAACGCTTCATCGACGCCGTCGGAGAGCTGGACGACCCCACCCGACGCGTCCAGCACCGCGCACAGTGAGCCGCTGACGGAACGCCACGTGTCGAGCAGTCCGCTCAGCGGCGACGGTCCGGCCGCGACCGCGGTGAGCTGATAGCTGAGCTCGATCGCGTCCTCGAGGGCACGCTTCTCCTCCTCGGCTATCCGGGAGAAGATCCACTTGGTGATGGCGATGAACGGCACCGAGTCGGGGGCGATGAGCAGCGGGACGCCGAATTCACGCGCGGCCGCGACGAGCGGCTCCGGGGGTGCCTGGTAGGGCAGCCCGTGCCCCAGACCGAGGCACAGTGCGGCGACCCCGCCCGCGACACAGTCCCGCACGTAGTCGCGGCACCCGGCTTCGGTGGTGGGAAGCATGAGGCCGACGGTCATCAGCAACTCCCCGCCCTGGAGCCAGTCCCGCGGACGCGTCAGTTCGGACACGTGCGCTGCGGTGATGGGGTTGTCCACCCCCGCCGTCCCGCTCATCGATGTGAGCCGCAGCGTGGGGGCGGACAGGACGTCCTGAACGGTGATCACCGGTGACCTCTTGTACTAATTGCCCAACCGTAATAGACGAACTGTACATCTCGCCTCTGGTGCCGGAGCGGCGCAGTGCGCAGAGTAGTGATCAGAGCCACAGCACCTTCTAGGAGTTTCAGTGACAGATCACTCAGGCGACACCGCCGCGACCCTCGGTGGCACCATCGAGACCCGGTCGATCGACTACGTCCCCGAGGACGAACGTCACGGGAAGGTCCGCGACCAGGGCCCCTTCTGGTTCGTCGGAAACTTCCAGCCCTTCACGGTGGCCATCGGTTTCGTCGGCCCCGCCCTCGGCCTGTCGTTGGGCTGGACAGTCGTGGCGGGCATTCTCGGCATCTTCTTCGGAACGTTGTTCATGGCGTTCCACGCGTCGCAGGGACCGGTGCTCGGACTCCCGCAGATGGTGCAGTCCCGTGCGCAGTTCGGCTATCGCGGTGTCGTCCTCGCACTCATCGGGACGTTGTTCACGTACGTCGGGTTCAACGTCGTGGACGTCGTCATCATCAAGGCGGGTCTGCACAGCATCTTCGGGTGGAACGCGGCAATCATCGCCGTCGTCATCACCGCGGTCGCGACGCTGCTCGCGATCTACGGTCACGATCTGCTGCACCTGTCGTTTCGTGTGCTGTTCTGGCTGTCGCTGCCGCTGTGGGCGATCCTCACGTGGGGTGTCGTGTTCGGGCACGCCGGCGGCGGCGACGCGGGCGCCGCGACGGGCGGGTTCACCCTGCTGGCGTTCATCGCCCAGTTCAGTGTCGCGGCCTCCTACAACATCACCTACGCGCCGTACGTGTCGGACTACTCGCGGTACCTGCCGCGCAACACGCGGACGTCGGCCATCGTGTCGGCCGTGTTCCTCGGCGCCTCCGCGTCGCCGGTGTGGCTGATCCCGGTGGGCGCGTGGATGGCCACCCGACTGGGAGCGACGGATGCGCTCGCCGGCATCCACGACGCCGGGAACTCGGTGGTCCCGTTCCTCGGCAGCGTGCTCGCACTCGTCGCGACGCTCGTGCTGGTGGCGACCATGGGCCTGAACGCGTACAGCGGCATGCTGACCGTGATCACCGGCATCGACTCCTTCCGGAAGGTCACCCCGTCCCGCCGGATCCGGGTGGTGACCGTGCTCGCGCTGGCCGCGGTCTGGCTGGTGCTGAGTCTGCTGTTCACCGATTCGACGACCGTTCTGAACACGACATTGCTGATCATGCTGTACCTCCTCGTGCCCTGGACCGCCGTCAATCTCACCGACTTCTTCTTCGTGCGCCGCGGGCACTACGCCATCACCGACCTGTTCACGCCGGACGGGCTGTACGGAATGTGGTCGTGGCGGGGTATGACGGCCTTCTTCGCCGGCATCGTCGCGTCCGTTCCGTTCATGGTGCTGCCGTTCTACGTCGGACCGATCGCCGCGGCCCTCGGTGAGGTCGACGTCGCGTTCGCGGTCGGACTCGCCGTGTCCGGGATCGTGTACTGGGTGCTGTCCCGGTCGCTGGACCTGGACACCGAGGAACGGTTCATCGAGGACAGCGAAGCCGCACTGGCAGGCGAGGAGACCCCCGCTCATGGCTGACGCGACGACGGCTGACGTCCAGCACGCGATCGACGCGCTGATCCGGGCATTCGGCGAGCACGACACGGCCGCCTACTTCGAGGCGTTCAGCCCGGACGCGACGTTCGTCTTCTACACCCACCCGGTGCCGCTGCCGAGCCGCGACGCCTACCGCGCCCTGTGGACCGAGTGGGAGTCGGACGGGTTCCGCGTCCTGGCGTGCCGTTCCAGCGAGCAGTGCGTCACGTTCCCGGCCCCGGATGTCGCGGTGCTGACGCATCGGGTCGGCACCACTGTGCGGGATTCGACGGGGACCGTCGAGCTCGACGAGCGGGAGACGATCCTGTTCCGGCGTCGCGACGATTCGGGCTGGATCGCCGTCCACGAGCACCTGTCGCCGCAGTCCGGTCCAGCGGTGTAACTGACAGATAGCTGGCTCGACGTGGACCGCGTCACATCAGGACCCCGTCGAGTTGCGGAGGCAGACGCCCGACGGTGTACTGGTCAGTAAACCTGCCCGGCTCGGCATATCGCGAAGGTGTACAGATGACGGATGAACGGCCCGGCAAGAAGAAGTCCCCACCGGAGAAGGCGTCGCGATCGACACCGAAGGAGGCGACCCCGGACGTCTCCAAGACCGACCTCGCGGCCGTCGTCGATGCACTCACCGCGACGAACGAGAAGAACTTCGACTTCTGACCCCGCGCCTCAGCCCCGCTCGCGGTGCGGCACGAACTCGAACGTCAGGCACGCGAACGCCACGGGCAGCAGGTAGCGGAACCGCAGGAGCACGTATCGCCGGTTCCCCGTGGAATGGAACTTGCCGAGGTAGCGGTACAGCGACTCCAACGCGATCAGCGCGTCGCCCAGGTGCAGGATGCGGCGGAAGAGCCGGGCCCCTGCACCGGGTGCATCGGGGTCGAGAAGTTCGGGGAACGCCGCGAACGACAGCGAGACGTACCGGGCACCGGTCCGCTCGGCGTACCGGATGACGTCGACGGTCATGCGTTCGTCGGTGCCGTTCGGGGCGTCGTCGCCGCGCCACGGTACGTCGAGGCTCAGTTCCCGTGCCGAACCGGCGGTCCCGTACCTCTGAAACGCGACGGCGCGCCCGGACGCATCGCGTGCGATGACGAGGAGAAGTCCGGGAAGCGTCCCGTCCAGCAGGTGGTCGAGGATCATCGAGAACCCGCGGCGCTGATGTCCGGCGCGGGCGTCGTCGACGATGGCCGTCAACTCGCGTCGGGTCGGTTCGTCGAGGGCCGCCTCGGGGACGATCTCGGTGGTGATCCCGGCATTGTGCGTGCGCTGCACCGCCTGCCGGAGGTTGCGGAATTTCCTGCCGTGCAGGGTGAATCCGCCGACATCGATCACCACGTCGCGGCCGATCGGGACCGCTCTCAACGACTTTCGGGTGTCGCCGCCGATCTCCCACAGCCGGGCGACGCGTTCCCCCGCGCCGAGCACTGCGACGCGCCACCCACGTTCGGCGGCGAACTCGTCGAACTCGTCGAGGAGCGCGACGAACTCGACGGGGTCGCCGATGGGATCGCCGGCGACGACGGCTATCCCGGACCTCGCCCGGTAGGCGATCGCCGCGGTGCCGGAGGCGTTGAAGTAGTACGACTTCGCCGAATTGAGGGCGAACGGCGACAGCGGGTCCTCCGTGGTCTGCTGGATCAGGGCGAAGACGCGGGCACGGTCCTCCGGTTGCGGCACACTGCGCACCGGCAGCATCAGGACTGGTCCGGTCGCCACGAGGAGGACGAACCCCGGCGCCGGATGGGCGCTCGTGTAGGCGACATCGGCGGCGGCCACGAACAACACCGCCCCGACCATGTGCGTCAGGGTGACGGGTCGCCGCAGGTGCAGTCCCCGGGCCACGAACAGCATCGCGACTCCGGCCGCCACCATCCCGGGTCGCACGGGACCCGACCGCGTGGCCATCCACAGGAGCACGAGACCGACCACGACAGTCGCGCCGACGAGCGCCGCCCGCGCCGCGGGCGACTCGGGCCGGTACACCCGCAGCCCGGGCACGGTCATCGGAGTCGACTTCGAATTCTGCATGCGCACACCCCTGCCCCAGGTGACGACTGTTCCCGTTACTCCAATCTAGCGGCTCCGCCGCCCGTGAGTGGTCAAGGAGTCTCTGGACTCTTTACGCACTCACGGGCGAAGCCTGGGCCCGACGGCGGTGAGGGAGCCCGGGGCTCGCCCCTTCCCCCAACCGAGCTTTTCGCGGTACCGGCCGATGTGCTCGCGTGGGATGTCCTGCCCGTCGATGAGCGGGGTGGACTGCGGATCCACGTAGAGCGCGTCGACGGGGCAGTACGCCTCGCACATGAAGCACGTCTGGCAGTCCGACTGCCGCGCGATCACGGGGATCCCGGTATCGGTGCGGTCGAACACGTTGGTGGGGCACGCGTCGACGCACTTGTCGCAGCCGATGCACGCGTCGGCCAGCAGCAGTTCGATCACGAGGCCACTCGCAACAGGCCGCTGTGCGCCGCGCCGGTCGCGGTCCAGACGTCATCGAGTCCGCCGGTGAGGATGTGGTGGTGCTGCGCGGGATCGAGGTCGGGATAGTCGGCGCGCTTGCTCATTCCGCGGGTTTCCGTCCGCGCGAGCGTCGAGTGGTACATCCACCGGCCCACCGCGGTGATCGCCGCGGCCTGACGGGTACGGACCCGCTCGTCCCCGGAGTCGCCGCCGAGCCCCAGCGACAGCGCCGTCCACAGCGACTCCAGTTCGTCGAGCGCGCCCTGCACCCGGACGCCGTCCCGCAGGTAGTTCTTCTCGTACGGGATGAGCTCGGCCTGGGCGGCAGCGACGACGGCGGACGCCGCCAGCCCCGACCGTTGCGTGGGCCGCAGACCGGCCCGGCCCGCGGGGCGGAGTTCGCCTGCCGGCACCCGACGTTCGGTTCGGGCGAACCGCGCGGCCCCGGTGCCCGCCCAGCTGCCGGACGACATCGCCCACGCCGAGTTGTGGCTGCCGCCGCCGGTGAAGCCGCCGCAGATGCGTTCGCGGGTGGCGGCGTCGCCTGCGGCGAACAGTCCGGGCACGGAGGTGGCGCAGGTGTCGTCGACGACGTCGATGCCGCCCGTTCCGCGCACCGTGCCCTCGGCGAGCATGCTGACCTCGAAGCGGTCGGTGAACGGGTTGATGCCGCGACGGTCGAACTGCAGGAAGAAGTTGGGCTGGCCGAGCCGCATCTGGCGCTGCACTTCGCCGTCGGCACGGTCGAGCTGTGCGAACACCGGCTCGGACAGCAGCGTTCTCGCGATCACCGACCGCCCCTTGGTGGAGCCGGCCCCCTCGAGGACGCGTCCGTCGGCATGGAAGAACGTGGCGTAGCCGTAGTAGGCGGTTTTCGTGATGGTGGAGTTGGCGGGGACGATCGCGTACGCGTTGGAGAACTCCATGCCGGAGAACGTGGCACCCACCTCGGCGGCCATCAGCGCGCCGTCGCCGGTGTCGACATTCGTGCCCAGCGCGCGGGACAGGAACGCGCAGCCGCCGCTCGCGATGACGACGGCGCCCGCGGTGATCCGGTAGTCGCGGTCGTCCCGGCGCTGGTAGCCGGCGGCGCCGCGAACCTGGCCGTCGGTGTCGACGAGCAGTTCGAGGGCCGGTGAGTGGTCGAGGATCCGGACGCCCGCCTTCTTGATCCACGCCCGCATCCGGCGCATGTATTCGGGACCTTGGAGTCCGGTGCGGATCTGCCTGCCGGTGTCGGGATCGATGGGGAACGGGTAGCGGCCTTCCTCGGCGAGGAGGTTCATGTTCGTGTACGTCTGGTCGAGGACGCGGTCCATCCAGTGGTGGTCGGCGAGATGTCCGCCGAGCGTTTCGCGGCTGGCCTTGGCCGTCGCCCGCGCCGACGGGTCGGGGTCGACGTACCAGACGCCGGTGCCCGAAGGCGCGGTCGCGCCGCTGGTTCCGCAGTACCCCTTGTCGACGAGGACGACGTCCGCCCCGGATTGCCGTGCGCGCAGCGCCGCCCACGTGCCGGCGGGGCCGCCGCCGATGACGAGGACATCGGTGCTCAGGTCGAGAAGTTCGGTCATGAAGGGCGCTCCTGTCGAGGCGGAACTACGGCCCTTCAACGCTTCCCCACATCAGGGCCGTCCGCCATCGTCAGAATCAGCGTGAGCTGAACACAGGCGGCTCCGCCGCCCGTGCGCCTTTCTGGTTGTCCCAACTACCAAAAAGGCGCACGGGCGCTATGCGCCTTTGCCGTAGTCGACACTCAGCCAGTGCTCCGGCCGCATGCGGATGACGATCGCGTTGTCGTCGTACGCCTGCTCGACGAATCCGTCGACCTCTTCGGCGGGCAGGTAGCGGGCGGCGAGTCCGCGGACGACGTCGGCCGTGGGTGCTTCGTCGAACTCCGCCGGACCTTCGACGCTGACGTACCGGTACGGCGGCTTCTCGTCCTGAGCGACGAGGCTGAAGCGGCCGGCGGCGCGGATCAGCCGCTCCTTCAGCGAACCGCGCCCGGTCCACACGTATGGTTGGCCGCCGGGTTCGTAGCCGTACCAGATGGGCACGGCGAGTGGGGCGCGTCCGTCGCGGTCGACGGCGATCACCCCCACGTGCACGTCGGCGAGGAACTTCTCGCGCTGCTCACTGGTCATCGACAACTGCGACATGTCAGTCTCCGCTCTGGTGTTCGGGTTTCGACGGTGGTGCGGGGTCGAGCAGCTGGGCGAGGTGTTGCGACGATCGGGACGGGTCGAGCTGCCGTACCTGCATGTGGCAGCTGAATCCGTCGGTCAGCACGACTGCGTCTTCGGGACTGTCGCGCAGCGCGGGTGCGAGGGCCTGTTCCGCCACCTGCATGCTGAGGTCGTAGTGGTCGGCCTCGAACCCGAAGTTTCCTGCGACGCCGCAGCATCCGGTGGCCTCCCGCACACGCTCGACTCCGACCGCCTGCAGAGCCTTGCGCTGGGCGGCCGCGCCGAACACCGCGTATTCATGACAATGGGTCTGCACTGTCACGTCGTCGGGCAGCGTCACGCTCGGGGACCATCCCGCCTCGGTGCGTTCGAGGACCGCACCGGCGAAGCTCCGGATCCGGTCGGCGACGCGTCGTGCGGCGTCGGTGTGGACGAGTTCGGGCAGGTCCTTGCGGAACGCGGCGGCGCAGCTGGGTTCGAGGACGACGATGGGACGGTCGGTACCGTCGTCGAGGAGTTCGGCCGCCCTGGCGAGGGTCTTCTTGCCCTGCTTCAGCTGTCCGGTGGAGATCCAGGTGAGCCCGCAGCAGACGTCGCTGCGGCACTGCGAGCTCAGGCCCGCCTCGGCGAGTACCCGCGTCGCGGCGCCGACCACCTCGGGGCGGAACCCCCGGGTGAACGTGTCGGCGAGCACCACGACATCCGCGGCACCGTTCTGCGACGTCTCCCCGACCTCGCGGCGGATCTGCTTGCGGGACGCGAACTCCGGCATCGACCGATGCGGGGTGAGACCGCCCAGTTTGGCCGCGACCTTCGCCAGCCGGCCTGCGGTCAGCCGATTCACCACGGGGGCGGAGCGTTCGGCGACCTTCAGCCACACCGGCAGCCAGCCGAGGGAGTAGTGCGACAGCGGACGCACCCGGCCGCGGTAGTGGTGGTCGAGGAATTCGGACTTGTACGTGGCCATGTCGACCCCCACCGGGCAGTCGGTGGAGCACGCCTTGCAGGACAGGCAGAGGTCGAGGGATTCCTTGACGTCCTCGGAGCGCCATCCGTCGGCGACGGTCGGCGAATTGCGGACCATCTCCTGCAGGGCGCGGGCCCGGCCGCGGGTGGAGTCCTTCTCGTCGCCGGTCGCGCGGAAGCTGGGGCACATCACCCCGCCGGTCGACGCGCGGCAGCGGCCCACCCCGATGCACCCCTGGACGGCGTGGACGAACGGCGCGACGGGGACGTCGCTGGTGGGGGTGAGATCGAATGTGGTCTGCCACGCCCGCGGATTCACGCCGTCGAGGGCGAGGCTGCCCAGCAGCGGTTCGGGGTCGACGATGCTGCCCGGGTTCAGCACGGCCGCCGGATCCCAGAGCCGCTTGAACGTCGCGAATGCCGCCATCATGGTGGGGGTGTACATGATCGGCAGCAGCGCCGACCGTGCGCGACCGTCGCCGTGCTCCCCCGACATCGATCCCCCGAATCGCACGCACAGTTCGGCGGCGCGGTGGATGAACCGCGACATCACGTCCCGGCCCGACTCGGTGCGCTGGTCGAAGTCGATGCGGATGTGCATGCAGCCGGCGCCGAAGTGTCCGTACATGACGCCGGTGAGGCCGAATTCGGCGAGCAGGGCCTTGATGTCGACGAGGTAGTCGGCGAGCTGGTCGGGTGCGACGGCGGAATCCTCCCAGCCCGTCCAGGATTCGCCGCCCTCGACGAGTCGGGCGGACAGTCCGGCGCCGTCCTCGCGCACCCGCCACAGCGACGCGCGTTCGGCCGGGTCCCCGACCACCCGCGAGTCGACGAGCCGTCCGGCGGCCCGCAGTTTCGAGACGAGTTCGGCCCCGCGCAGTTTCACTTCGGCGAGATCCTCGCCGTCGAGGTCGACGTACAGCCAGGCCGCGCCGTCGGGCAGGCCGACCACGGAGTCGGCGCCGCGCAAATGCCGCATGGTGTCGACGATCGCCGAATCGATGCCCTCGATCGCGGCGGGCGAGTACTCGAGGATCAGTGCGTTGTCGCGGGCCGCGTCCACCACGTCGCGGTAGCCGAGGCACAGCAGCATCGCCGCGGGCGGCACCGGCACCAGCGCGACGGTCGCGGCCACGATCACCGCGCACGTGCCCTCGCTCCCCACCAGGGCGCGGGCGACGTCGAAGCCGTTCTCGGGCAGCAGGTTCGCCAGGTGGAACCCGGACACCTGACGTGGGATCCGGCCGAGTTCGAGCCGGAAGTCGCCGAGGTGCTCCTGAGTCAGTTCACCCAGTCCGGCGGCGATCCGCGCGGCCTCGCTCACCGCGAATGCGTCGTGAGGATCGGTGGCCCGCAGCCCGTCGCGAGTCGCTGTCAGGCGGTGCCCGTTTGCGGTCACCAGCTCGAGTGCGACGACGTGATCGGACGTGCGGCCGTAGCGGACGGAGTGATTGCCGCAGGCGTCGTTGCCGATCGCGCCGCCGACGGTCGCGCGGGACTTGCTGGACGGGTCGGGCGCGAAGGTGAACGCGCCGTCCGTCGCCAGTTGCACCTGCTTCTGCAAGTCGGTGAGGACGATGCCGGGTTCGACGACGGCCGTGCGGGCGGACGCGTCGACGGCCCGCACCCGGTTCATGTACCGGGAGAAGTCGAGCACCACTCCCCTGCCGACTGCGTTGCCCGCAAGCGACGTCCCACCGCCGCGGCTGGTGATCGGAATGCCGCGGTCGGTGCAGGCCCGGACGATCGCCACCACATCGGCGGCGGTCCGCGGAAAGGCCACTGCCAGCGGCGGCACCCGGTAGTTGGACGCGTCGAAGGAGTATTCGGCGCGCCGACGCGTTCCGATGTCGAGCTCGATGCCCTGCCCGGCGAGCGCGGCATGTAGATCGGCGGCGCGGGTCAGCTCAGACACGCGCAGCCGTGCCTTCGGAGTCAGCAACCGGAATTCTCGTCAGCGCGGCCATGGCTACATCGTCGAGGCGCCCCCGAAGATTGTCAACAATCCACTCCGTGAGCCGGTACGGTACGGAGGGGTGAGCGTCGTGCGAACGTCTTCGCCCCCGCAGCGGCGGTCTGCTGTGCGGGTGGGCGCCGCCGCGTGGGTGCTCATCGCCCTGTATTTCCTCGCGGAGGTCGTGACCGCGCGCGCCTGGCCGCGGCCGTACGTGGTGCGGACCAATTCGGTCAGCAACCTGGGAGTCACGGGCTGCGACGGTTCCGCGGCCCAGGTCGCCGCCGTCCGGCTCTGCTCGCCGCTGCACGCGGTGATCAACAGCGCGTTCGTGCTGACGGGTGTGCTCATCCTCGTCGGGGCGGTGTGTCTGCGGGAGTTTCTGCCACCGGGACGGCTCAGGCTCGTCGCGCTGGCACTGTTCGCCGTGGCCGCCGTCAGCGCCGCCCTGACGGGTGTCATCCCGATCAACGTGGACGCCCACCTGCACCAGATCGTCGCGACCCCGACGTTTTTCGCGCGCAACGCCGCGATGGTCGTCGTCGCGATCGGGCTCTACCCGCGGTGGCGCGGCTTCGCACTGTGGACGGGACTCTGCAGCGTCGTCGGGGTCCTCGGCATGGCGGCGATCCTTCTGCCCGGCGCACCGTTCGGCATCACCGAGCGCCTGGCGCTCTACCCGTTCACGGTGTGGGTCGTGACCGCCGGGATCGCCGCGCTCCGCACCCGTGCGCCTTTCTGGTTGTCCTGACTACCAAAAGGGCGCACAGGGGGCGGGAGGTGCCACCATGGAGTGATGTCCACAGCCCTCACTCATGCCGCCGCCGCGCAGCAGTTCGCGGAGAACGGCCGCATTTCGATCGAACCCAATCACAAGCGCATCCGGGTGTTCTTCGGCGGCCGGGTGGTCGCCGACACCACGCGGTCGGTGTACTTGTTCGAGAAGGGACACCTGCCCGTCTACTACATCCCCCGCGACGACGTGGACTTCGACCTCCTCGAGCCCGTCGACGCCACCACGACCTGCCCGTGGAAGGGCAAGGCGCGGTACTGGGATCTCGTCGTCGGCGACCGCAGCGCGGAACAGTCCGTGTGGGGTTACGACGTGAAGCTGGACGACTCCCTCGACCTCAGCCCGTACGTCGCGTTCTACTGGCACCGGATGGACGCCTGGTACGAGGAGGATCAGCAGGTGTTCGTCCACGCCCGCGACCCGTACGTCCGCGTCGACGTGCTGCCGTCGTCCCGGCACGTCGAGGTGTACATCGGCGACACGCTGGTGGCCGACACGACCCGCCCGCGACTGCTGTTCGAGACGTCGCTGCCGGTGCGCTACTACGTTCCCCGCATCGACGTGCGGTCCGAATTCTTCGCCGCCTCCGACACGCGGACGTCCTGCCCGTACAAGGGGACGGCGTCGTATCTGTCGTTCACCGGGTCCGAGAACACCGAACCGGTCGAGGACGTCGCCTGGTTCTACCCGTTCACCACCGCCGAGGCGTCGGGCATCGACGACCACGTGTCGTTCTACCCCGACCGCGTGAAGATCGTCGTCGACGGCGTACCGGTGGAGAGCTAGCGGGCCGGCAGCGGCGGCAGTTCCAGATTGTCCCGGAACGTGCCGCCCACGTAGTCGTCGCCGACGGTCCCGCGGCGCCGCAGTTCGGGCAGCAGCCCGTTGACGACGAAGTCCCGGGTCCGTTCCTCGGCGAGCCCGCCGAGGGAGATGACGTCGAGGACGCCCGCGTCGTAGCGTTCCTGGACGGCGTCGGCGAGTTGTTCGGGTGTTCCCGCGACCGCCCAGTGACCGGTGTCCTTGGACGCGATGATCAGCTCCCGCAAGGTCCGCCCGGTCGCGGCGAGGCGGCTGAAGATCTCGACCCGGCCGCGGCGGCGATTCACCGACCGGACGTCGGGCAGGACGTCCGCGGGGATCGGCTTGTCGAGCGGCAGCCCGGACAGGTCGATGTCGCCGCCGAGCATGTCTTCCAGCCGGATCCGGCCGGCGTCGAGGTCGGTGGCCTCCTCCTGTTCTCGGACCAGCCGTCGCACCTCCTCCTCGGACGCGCCGTAGGTGGCGTGGAACGAACTCATGATCAGCGGCAGCCCGTCGGCCCGGCCGAGTTCGGCGGCGCGCGCCCGGATGCCCTTGGTGTAGGTGACGGCGTCCTCGAGGGTGGGCAGCGATGTGAACACGACCTCCGCGAACCGGGCGCCGAGTTCGACGCCGGCCGCGGATTGGCCGGCCTGGAACTGCACGGGACGGCGCTGCGGCAACGGCGGGATGTTCAGCGGACCCTTCACCGTGAAGTACGTGCCGGCGTGGTCGATCGGCCGCACGCGGTCGGCGTCGAGTGTGGTGCCCCCGGCGCCGTCGGACGTCAGCGCCCCGGGTTGCCAGCTGTCGAACAGCGCATTGATCACCTCGAGGGATTCGGTGGCGCGGGCGTAGCGTTCCTCGGGGCTCGGCAGGTCGCGGTCGCTGTAGTTCTCCTCCCCCAATGACGACGTGACGGCGTTCCAGGCGGCGCGGCCGTTGCTGACGTGGTCGAGGGTGCCGAACAGTCGCGCGAGGTTGTAGGGATGGTGGAACGTGGTGGTCACAGTCGCGATCAGCCCGACATGCGAGGTCACGGCACTGAGCGCCGACAGGAAGATCAGCGGTTCCTGTGCGCCGATCGCGCCCTGCGCCCCGAAGCTCAGCCGGTCGGCGGCGAACAGCGCATCGAATTTGTTCGCCTCGGCGATCTTCGCGATGTCGATCGAGGATGCGACGGTCGACTGCTGCGGGTCGATGGCGGCGGCATAGGTGCTCACGGCACCGCCGACTCCCGTGACCGTCTTCAGCGGCCGGCGACGTGAGGTGCTCATCGTCGAAGCCTAGGAACGACGGTCCGGCCGGCCCAGCGTTTGGATCAGCCGGATTCTGACCGTCCACGGGGCGTTGCGGTTACCGTCGGGGTGTGCTGTTCTCGCAGATCGTCGCGACGTCCCGGGACGTGGGGGCCACCCGCTCGCGCAAGGTGAAGGTCGCGACGCTGCGCGAGGCGCTCACCCGACTCGAGCAGGCCGAGGTGGAACCGGTGGTGGCGTGGCTGTCCGGGGAGCTGCGGCAGGGCCGGATCGGAATCGGCTGGCGGACAGTCGCGGACATTCCCGCCACTCCCGCCGACGTCGCAGCCGTCACCGTGTCCGAGGTCGACGGGACCATCTCCGCCGTCGCCGAGGTGTCCGGCTCCGGATCGGCCGCACGCCGTCGCGAACTGCTCGCGGACCTGTTCGCCCGCACCACCGCCGACGAGCGGGACTTCCTGCTGCGACTGCTCACCGGCGACCTCCGCCAGGGCGCGCTCGAGGGGGTGATGACCGATGCGATCGCGGCGGCCGCCGACCTTCCGATCGAGCCGGTGCGCCGGGCGTTCATGCTGTCGGGACGCCTGCCCGCAACCGCGGTCGCCGCGTTCGACGGCGGCGTCGATGCCCTCACTGCGTTCCGGCTGGAGGTGGGCCGTCCGGTCCGGCCGATGCTGGCCTCCCCTGCCGAATCGCTCGCCGACGCGTGGTCCGAACTCGGCGGCGACGTCAGCGTCGAATACAAACTCGACGGCGCGCGGATCCAGGTGCACCGCAACGGCGACGAGGTACGCATCTTCACTCGCACTCTGCGTGAGATCACCGGCAGCGTGCCCGAACTCGTCGCACTCGTCGCCCGGCTGCCGTGCACGTCGGCGGTGTTCGACGGGGAGACGCTGGCGCTCACCGACAGTGGCCGCCCCCGGCCGTTCCAGGAGACGATGAGCCGCTTCGGTGCCGAGTCCGCCCGCGACCTGCTGCTGCACCCCTACTTCTTCGACTGCCTGCACCTCGACGGCGTCGACCTTCTCGACTCACCGCTGGAGGAGCGGCTGAAGGCGCTGGAACGCGTTGCCCCGCAACACCGCATCCCCGGGCTGATCCGTCCCGACAGCGAGGGGGCCGCGACCCATTTCGACGACGCACTCGCCGCCGGGCACGAGGGCGTGATGGTCAAGTCGCTCACCGCGCCGTACGCGGCGGGACGGCGCGGCCGCGCCTGGCAGAAGGTGAAACCCGAGCACACCCTCGACCTGGTGGTGCTCGGCGCCGAATGGGGGTACGGGCGTCGCACCGGCTACCTGTCCAACCTGCACCTCGGCGCGCGCGACCCCGACGGCGGCGCACCGATCATGGTGGGCAAGACGTTCAAGGGGCTCACCGACGCGCTGCTGCAGTGGCAGACGGACGAATTCCCGCGCCACGAACGCGCCCGCGACGACCACACCGTGTACCTGCACCCCGACCTCGTCGTGGAGATCGAACTCGACGGCGTCCAGGTGAGCACGCGTTACCCCGGCGGGCTCGCGCTGCGATTCGCGCGGGTCCTGCGCTACCGTCCCGACAAGACGGCCGCCGACGCCGACACCATCGACGCCGTCAGGTCCCTGCTGCCGGGGTGAGTGCTCGTCCTGCGTGGCGCGCGCCGGGGCGGTAGCCTCCCCGGCAGAACAAGTCGCCGTGCCGCGAGGGGGTCGACCAGTGACATTCGTGTCCCGCTTGGTGCCGTCCCTGGTCACACGCACCGTCGAGAAGGCCACCGCCGCCGCCGAGCGGCCCGTCCGCATCGCCGTGTGTACCGTCACCGTGCCGATCGAGGTGGCGAAGACGTCGTTCCACATCCTCCGGCTCACCGAGGAACTTCTGGAGGAGGTCGTGTACCTGCTGCGGACGATGCGGCCGGTGGTCGAGGCGGTGAGCACCACCCGGCAGTCCGAGAATGTCGACACGATGGTCCGCACGCTCGAACAGATCCAGCAGTCGGCCGACGCGATCGCCCGGACCCCGATCAACGTCGCGCGGAGTGTGTTCGCACCGGCCCGGCCGTCACCCGACGAGGTCGACCGTCACCCCACGATCATCGATGCCGAACCGCCGGCGCCTCCCGGGCTGGCGATCCGCATCGCGTCGATCACCGTGACGGCGCCGAGCATCACGTTCGGGCGGCCGAACCGCTGAGCGGGGCTACGCTCGTATGGTGTCCGAACACATCCTCGTCACCGGTGGATCGCGCGGCATCGGCGCCGCGGTGGTGCGTCTCGCGGTCCAGCGCGGCTACCAGGTGACGTTCACGTTCCAGCACGACGAGGAGGCCGCCGAGCACCTGGTGCACCACTGCGGTATCCGCGCCACCGCGGTGCGGGCCGATGTGCGCGATGCCGCACTGGCCGCCGCCGTGGTGGGCGCGGCCGACGAGCGCGGGCAACTGACCGCGGTGGTCAACAACGCGGGGACCACCGGCCCGCTCGGCACGTTCCTCACCACTCCGGACGCGGCGCTGCGGGAGGTGTTCGACGTCAACGTCTTCGGTGTCCTGAACTACGCCCGCGCCGCGGCCGAGCAATGGGTCCGGGAGGGGCGTCCCGGCGTCATCGTCAACCTCAGTTCGGTCGCGGCAGGAACCGGCGCACCGGGCGAGTACGTCGGATATGCGGCGTCGAAGGCCGCCGTCGACAGTGTCACGACGGGACTCGGGCGGGAACTGGCGAGCGCGAACATCCGGGTGGTCGGCGTCGCTCCGGGTACGACGGCCACCGACATTCACGCCGCGGCAGGCGACCCGGGACGGCCCGACCGAGTGGCAGGCAGGGTGCCACTCGGCCGGGTCGCGCAGCCGGAGGAGATCGCCGAGGCGGTGCTGTGGGCACTGTCCCACCAGGCGTCCTATGTCACGGCCACGACCATCGCCGTCGCCGGCGGTCTGTGAGCTACCGCGCCCGCGAGCCGACCCGCGGGACGAGCATCGGCACCCGCGTGCGGTAGGTGCGGTAGTCGTCGCCGAACGTGTCGACCAGGTCGTGCTCCTCGAAGCGCACCGCGACCAGGATGAAGCCGGTGGTCCCGACGGCGAACAGCAGCCTCCCCCAGGTCATCGTCGGTGCCACCCAGAACGCGATGATGAAACCGGCATACAGCGGGTGCCGGATCACCCGGTACAGCATGGGTGTCCGAAAGTGGCTGGGCAGAGCCGACTTCCCGCTCTGGTTGCGGAGAACCTGGCGCAGGCCGAACAGATCGAAGTGGTCGATCGCGAACGTCGCGGCCAGCACGAGGGCGTATCCGCCGAGCGAGACGACATACAGGGCGACGCGGACCCAGTTCGTCTCCACGTCCCAGATCTGGTCGGGCAGCGTACGCCATTGCCACATCAGCAACGCCAGCGCGGCCGTCGCGAACAAGACGTAGGTGGACCGCTCCATCGGCTCCGGGACGATCCTGGTCCAGCGTTTCTTGAACCAGGGCCTGGCCATCACCGAATGCTGCATGGCGAAGATCGTCAGCAGCACCACGTCGACGACCACGGCGACCGCAACGGGGGCATCGGGTCCGTCGTTGATCGTGTGGGGCACCACGAGCCCCTCGACCCATCCGATCGCGTACACGAACACGACCAGGAACGCGAGGTAGACGACCGTTCCGTACGCCGTCATCAGGCTGCGGGCGACCGCGTGGGGGCGGTGCGCCTGCTGTGCTTCGACCATCTCGGCCATGGTGTTCTCTCCGATCGCAGTGTTCGTCCCCCGACCCACCGAAGTCTCCGACCGGGCGAGGGGCGCGACCAGTAACCCTGGGGTGCGATTGTCCGCACCCCGATCGCCCCGCGAATCGTGTCGGGGCGGCCCACTACCCTGTGGGCATGCTGCCTGGGGAGTTCCGTGACATCGACGTGGCGTCGATCAAGTCGGTCCTCGGCACCACCACGTACAACCGCGGCGAGGGGTACGCCCTGGACCATGCGGTCGTGGACATGGCGTGGGATCCGGGCACCAAGGAGTTGTGGGGCGCAGTGGCGGGCACCGCGCCGGAGCCGTATTCCACGTCGGCGTTCCTCGCGTCGGTCCCGGGCCGCATCGTATATCGGTACGGGCTCTGCACGTGCCCGGTCGGGATGAACTGCAAGCACGTCGCCGCCCTGCTGATCACGGCCATGAGACTGGCGAAGTCCGAGGCCGAGGCGGCGGTCGCCCCCACCTGGGAACGCTCACTCGGCTCCCTGCTCGAGCCGACCGATCCATTCGGTGATTCCGGACGGTGTTCGCCGCTCGCCATCCAGTTCCGGGTCTCGGCGTCGGCCGGAAACTCGGCACCGCAACTGCTGGTACGACCCGTGCAGCCGGGTTCGAAGGGCTGGATCGCCGGCGGGCTGGCGTGGAACAAGTTGGGCAGCCACTATCAGCATCCCGCCGAGCAGATCCGCGTGCTGCACGAGATCCATTTGCTGTCCGGCGGGGGTCTGAACTATCGCCGCCAGAACCACACCGATCTCGACCTCGGGGTTTTTCCCAGCCGCCAGCTGTGGTCGCTGCTCGACGAGGCCGCCCGGGTGGGTATCGAGCTTCTCCACTCCTCCAAGCGCCTCGGCGCACTCGCCCCGTTCCGCTCGGCGGACGTCTGCCTCGACGCCACCCGCGACGGCGCCACCGACGCGCTTGTCGTGCGACCGGTGCTCCGCGTCGACGGCGAACCCGTCCACGCAGCGACCGTCGGCTTCATCGGCCTCCGGGCTCACGGCCTGTTCTACGTCGACGCCGGCGAGCGCATTCACCTCGCGCGGCTCGACTCCCCCGTGCCCGCCCCGTTGCAGGATCTGGTGCGCCGCCGCACGCCCATTGAGGTGCCCGCCGCCGAGGAGTCCCGGTTCCTGACGGACTTCCTGCCGAAGCTGCGTAACCTGGCCACGATCATCTCCTCGGACGGCTCGTTCGTCCCACCCGCGATCTCCGAGCCGACGCTCGTGATGCGGGCGTCGTATCTGCCCGACCACCAGGTCACCGTCGACTGGGAATGGCTCTACACCGTCGGGGACGACGAGCACCGCGCGCCGCTCTCGGCCCGCACACCCGACGACGAGTACCGGGACGCCGCCCGCGAACAGGCACTGCTCGACGAGCTCGACATCACCTGGGACAGATACGGTTTGGGTTCGAGCGGGCCGGAGTCGACGGCGCTGCGCGGACTCGACACGATGCGGTTCACCACCGAAGTCCTGCCCCTGCTGGGCGGCAAGTCCGACGTGTCGGTCGATGTCGTGGGCGAACCGGCCGACTACCGGGAGGCCGGTGATTCCCTGGCCATCGCAGTCTCCACCACCGCGTCCGAGGGCGGCACCGACTGGTTCGACCTCGGCGTCACCCTCACCGTGGAGGGCCGGGACGTTCCGTTCGACCAGATCTTCTCCGCACTGGCCGCGGGAAAGACCGAACTGCTGCTTCCCGACGGCGCCTACTTCTCCCTCGACAAGCCCGAACTCCACACGCTGCGGAAACTGATCGACGAGGCGCGGGCCCTGCGCGACCGCTCCGACGGGACGCTGCGGCTCAGCCGGTTCCAGGCGAGCCTGTGGGACGAGTTCGCGGCGCTCGGCACCGTCGAACGTCAGGCAACGGCGTGGCGGCAGCAGGTCGACGGCCTGCTGACACCGAGCACCGTCGAACCCGTGGACGCCCCGGGCACGCTCGACGCCCAGCTGCGCCCCTACCAGCTGGAGGGGTTCCGCTGGCTGGCGTTCCTGTGGGGGCACGGGCTCGGCGGCATCCTCGCCGACGACATGGGACTCGGCAAGACGCTGCAGGCGCTCGCCCTGATCTGCCATGCGCGGCAGTCGAACCCGGCCGCGCCGCCGTTCCTCATCGTCGCCCCCACCAGTGTGGTGTCGAACTGGGAGTCCGAATCGGCCCGCTTCGCTCCGGGCGCGACTGTCGTCGCGATCGCGGACACCCTGAAACGCCGCAAGGTTCCGCTCGGCGACCTGGTGCAGGGCACCGACATCGTCGTCACCTCTTACACCCTGTTCCGCCTCGAGTTCGAGGCGTACGCGGAGTGCACGTGGTCGGGGTTGATCCTCGACGAGGCGCAGTTCACCAAGAACCATCAGTCCAAGATCTACCAGTGCGTCCGCCGGCTCGAGACGCCGTTCAAGCTGGCGATCACCGGCACGCCGATGGAGAACAATCTCATGGAGCTGTGGTCGCTGCTGTCGATCACCGCCCCGGGACTGTTCCCGAATCCGGCCCGGTTCACCGACTACTACCGCAAGCCGATCGAGAAGCAAGGCGACGCCGAACTTCTCGCGCAGCTGCGCCGCCGCGTCAAACCGCTGATGCTGCGCCGCACCAAAGAGCAAGTGGTGAAGGACCTTCCGGCCAAGCAGGAGCAGGTACTCGACGTCGAGCTGCACCCGAAGCACCGCAAGGTCTACGACACTCACCTGCAGCGTGAGCGGCAGAAAATCCTCGGCCTGCTCGCCGACGTCGACAAGAACCGCTTCACCATCCTGCAGTCGCTCACCCTGCTGCGGCAGCTGAGCCTCGACGCCGGACTCGTCGACGACGAGTACCACGACGTCCCGTCCGCCAAGGTCGACGCCCTGCTCGAGCAGCTCGCCGACGTCGTCGCCGGCGGTCACCGGGCGCTGGTGTTCAGCCAGTTCACCGGATTCCTCGGGAAGGTCCGCGACCGGCTGGACGACGCGGGAATCGCGCACGCCTACCTCGACGGCGCCACCCGGCGCCGCGGCGATGTGCTCCGCGATTTCAAGGAGGGCGACGCCCCGGTCTTCCTGATCAGCCTCAAGGCCGGCGGCTTCGGGCTGAACCTCACGGAGGCCGATTACTGCTTCATCCTCGACCCGTGGTGGAACCCGGCCACCGAGGCGCAGGCCGTCGACCGCGCGCATCGGATCGGGCAGACCCGCAACGTGATGGTGTACCGGCTGATCGCGAAAGACACGATCGAAGACAAGGTGATGGCGCTGAAGGCGAAGAAGTCGGCGCTGTTCTCCAGTGTGATGGACGCCGACACCCTGCTCAGCTCCAGCCTCGACGCCGACGACCTCCGCGGGTTGTTCGAGTAGTCCCGAGCAAGCCGGTGTGTCGGCGTCTGGGTAATGTCCGATCCATGCCTCGTTACACGATTGCCCTGCGGAACAACGCCACGCCGGACGCGCCGGCGTCCGTGAGCCGCCATGTGCCGTTCTACTGCGCGCACGAGGCGGCGGGTGCGGCGTGGAAGCGGGCGCTCGTCGAGGCGTGCGGCGACCTGCTCGACCCGGTCACGCAGACCGCCGTGGTGAACGTCGTCAGCAACTTCGGGCGCGAACTGTTCACCGGCGACGCGGACATCGTCGTCACCCTGGACCGGATCGGCAGCACCTCGCTGACCTTCCTGATCACCATCCACCAGGACGGTGTGCAGGCCGCGGAGCTGACCGTCGTACTCGTGCACCTCGATTCGAGCCGGGTGAACTCGGCGCCGTGGTCGCCGGCGCAGATCGCGGCGCTCGAGGCGTTGCGGAGCACTCCGGCCGTCGCCTGACCTCGATCGATCGAAGTTTCAACGACGCCTGATCTGGGCATTTGATGGTTATGAGTATCGAAGACGGGCCCGGTGACACGCTGAGTCCCAGCGAGAGCCTGGACTCCGACGACGTGCGGAACAACGACGGCGATGACGTCGTCGATCCGCCCGACGGGTGGAGTGAGGCCGACAAGTTCGGTACCACGTTGCGCGAGGAGCGCGAGGGCGAGTCGCTGGACGAGAAGCTGTCGGAGGAGGAGCCCGACACCCCGCTGGAGGAGCAGGCTGAGGTGTCGTTGGCGGATCTGCCCGACGACGAGTTGACCGAGGACGTCGACCGGGTCATCGACGACGAGGAGATCGACATTCCGGTGTTCGGCACCAAGCATGCGCACGTGGTCGAGGGTGTCATCGTGGAGGACTCGCGCACCGACCGCGGCCAGATCGACGGGTCGGCGGAGGATGGCGACTCGTTCTTCACGGTCCTGGACTGAGCTCACCGGAAACGGGGCCTACACTGGCACTGTTCGCACTCGCGACCATCACCGGAAAGGCCCGACATCACTCAATCCTCCGCTCCGCATGACGTCTACTTCGTACCCCCGGAGCAGGAGACCGCCGACGCTGTCGCGCACGCCTCCGCCGCCGCGTCGTCGCGGTTGCGGGACCGCCCCGACGTCGTCCGGTTCAAGGGCCGGTTCGCCCTTTCGATCACACATACGACGCCGCACGAGGCGATGGTCGAGGACCTGCTGTTCGTCCGCGACGTCCTCGACGCGGCGGGCATCGAGTACCTGCTGGTGCGGGGCAACGACGAACGCCCGGTGATCGCGATCAACTGGGCGCAGCGCAAGGCGTTGCGGGCCGCTCTCGTCGCCGCGTGCGAGGACCGCCCGTTCTACTCCAAGACCGTCGACGCCAAGGGTCCGGCGGTCCTGATCTCCGACGGCACCCTGTCGGCGACGTCGAAGGCCCGCATCTTCCGCCTGTTCCGGCCGCGGGTGCACCTGGCGAGTGGTCTGAGTTACGGGGCGTCGACGGGCGTGCAGATCGAGCTGTGGTCGATCAGCGACGACGAGATCGTGCTGCCGATGGAGAACTCGCTGACCCGGCGTGTGGTGCGGTCGGAGGAGGCGGTCCGCGGCACCGTCGAGCGGTTCGGGCGGGTGTGGCCCACCATCGAGAACATGTTCGCCGACCACGCGTCGGACATCAATTTCGACGTCGACCTGGTGTTCTCCTGGGTCGATGGGTCGTCCGCGGAATTCCAGGCGCAGCGCGCGAAGCGGATGCAGAACTACGTCGTCGGGGAGGGTGACGATTCCGCCGCCCGGTACCGGCAGATCGACGAACTGAAGTACGCGCTGCGGTCGGTGCACATGTATGCGCCGTGGATCCGGCGCATCTTCGTGGCCACCGATTCCGACCGTCCGGCATGGCTCGCCGACGACCCGCGGGTCACGTTCGTGCAGAGCGAGGAGTTCTTCGCCGACCCGTCGGTGCTGCCAACCCACAACTCGCAGGCCGTGGAATGCCAGCTGCACCACATCCCCGGTCTGGCGGAGCATTTCCTGTACTCCAACGACGACATGTTCTTCGGCCGCGCGGTGGGCCCGCAGATGTTCTTCTCCCCCGGCGGCATCACGATGTTCATCGAGGCGACCACGCGAATCGGGCTGGGCCACAACGACGACGAGCGCAGCGGCTTCGAGAACGCGGCCCGCGTCAACCGCCGGCTGCTGCAGGACCGGTTCGGTCTGATGACCACCCGCCACCTCGAACACGCCGCCACCCCGCTCCGCAAGAGCGTGATGGAGGAGATGGAGAAGGAGTTCCCCGACGAGTTCGCCGCCACGGCCGCAAGCACTTTCCGTGCCAGCTCCAACATCTCGGTGACCAACTCGCTGTATCACTACTACGCGTTGATGAGTGGCCGCGCGGTGGTGCAGACGGCGGCGCGGGTGAAGTACGTCGACACCACCATGAGGTCGGGGCTACGCGACATGGATTCGCTGCTCGCGAAGCGGTCGATGGACTTCTTCTGTCTCAACGACGGCAGCGCACCCGAGATCGACCTGGAGTTGCGGACCCGGAAGGTGACGCAGTTCCTGGAGAACTACTTCCCGATCCCGGCACCGTGGGAGACCGGGATCTGATCAGACGGCGGGAAACGCGTCTTCCGGGCGCTCGCCCTCGTCGTAGACCGTTGCGGGAGAACCGATGAGGAGCGGGTCGGGGGTGCCGACCACCCGCGGGTCCTTGCCGGTGTAGTCGAATTTGTGGAGCACCCAGCGGATCGCCTCGATCCGGGCGCGCTTCTTGTCGTTCGATTTCACGACCGTCCACGGCGCCTGCGGGGTGTCGGTGTAGAAGAGCATCGCCTCTTTGGCCTCGGTGTAGGCGTCCCACTTGTCGAGGCTCGCGAGGTCGGTGGGCGACAGCTTCCACTGTTTGACGGGGTCGGTGCTGCGGGAGACGAACCGGGCGTGCTGTTCCTCCCGGCCCACCGAGAACCAGAACTTGATGATGTGGATGCCCGACTGCACGAGCATCCGCTCGAACTCCGGCGCCGACCGGGTGAACTCCAGGTACTCGTTTGGGGTGCAGTAGCCCATGACGCGTTCGACACCGGCCCTGTTGTACCAGGAGCGGTCCATCATCACGATCTCCCCGCCCGCGGGCAGGTGCTGGACGTACCGCTGGAAGTACCACTGGGTGCGTTCGCGTTCGGTGGGCTTCTCCAGCGCCACCACCCGCGCGCCACGAGGGTTGAGGTGTTCGGTGAACCGCTTGATCGCGCCACCCTTGCCGGCCGCGTCCCGGCCCTCGAAGATGATGACGACCTTCTCGCCGTTCTCCTTCACCCACGCCTGGAACTTGAGCAACTCGATCTGCAGTTTCCGCTTGCGGTTCTCGTACTGCCGCCGCGTCATCTTCGCGTCGTACGGGTACCCGTGCCGCCACGGCTGGTCGGTGTCGTCGATGGCGTGTTTGCGGCCGGACTTGCGCAGCAATTCACCGATCTCGTCGATCTCCGGTGTCACGTCGATCTGGTCGGCACGCGCGAGTTCGAAGGCAGTGGGATCGTGCAACTCGTCCATTCCCAAAGGTTACCGCCCCGACGCTGCGCCGTCCGGTCTCATGAGATCGTGGACTGCATGAGCATCGACCACATCGTTTCCGCGCTCGACTCGAAGGTTGCGGCCGAACTCGCGGCCGCCCTCGACGGGTCACCGCTGGTCACCCTCGACGGAACGGTGCTGCCCGATCCCGCGCGCGACGCCGTGCTCGAACTGCTCACGCTCCTCGCGGACGGTCAGAGCGTGGCGCTCGGGGCGGTCGCGGATCTGCTGACCACGTCGCAGGCCGCGGAGATCCTCGGCGTCTCCGACACCTATGTGCGCCGGCTCGCCGACTCGAACGCGCTGCCGATCGAGATGCGGGGCACCCACCGCCGGTTCCGGCTCTCCGACGTCATGGCCTACCGGGAGAAGTTTCCGCGCACGAGCTGATCACGGTCGGCCGGTGCGACCGCGGCCTCGCCGTCCGGAATCCGCACGCCCTCGGCCACGAGCCGCCGCGCGGTTTCCTCGGCGGTGACGTATTCGCCGACGGTGTCGTAGCTGCCGATCGGGACCACCGAATGCACCACCGTCTCCGGGTACACGTGCACGAGGTTGTAGCCCTGGGCGCCGTCGCGTCCGCGCAGCGCCCCGGCCGGGACGTTGAGGTCCTGGGTGTAGCAGGTGGCGGACGCGACGGAAACGGGGATCCCCGCGAATGTCGCCGTCGTCGAGTAGTGCAGGTGTCCGGCGAGGATCGACCGGACGTCGCTGCCGCGGAGCACGTCGGCGAGGCGCGGCTGGTCGCGCAGTTCCACCAGCACCGCGAGGTCGAGGACGCACGGCACCGGCGGGTGGTGCAGCGCGAGGATGGATCCGTGGGGTGCCGGGATCGCGAGCTGCTGTGCCAGCCAGATCAATTGGCTCTCGGAGATCTCCCCGTGGTGGTGCCCGGGGACGGTCGTGTCGAGGGTGATGATGCGCAGCCCGTCGACGTCGTGGACGTGGTCGACCGGCTCATACGTCGGTTCCTGCCCGAGCAGTTCGGCCCGGAAGTGGCCGCGGTCGTCGTGGTTGCCCATCGCCCAGATCACCTGCGCACCGAGCGTCGCGGCCACCGGTTCGACGATCTCCCGCAGTTTCTCGTATGCGCCCGGCTGACCGCGGTCTGTGAGGTCGCCAGTGAACACAAGTGCGTCCGGGCGGGCGTGCGACGCCTCGATCTCGGTGACGATCTGCCGCAGGGTGGCCTCGCTGTCGACGGCCCCGTACAGCAGGTCGTCGTCGACCAGATGGGTGTCGCTGAGGTGCAGCACCACGTGCGACGGTCGCGGATACTCGGCCGTCCGTATGTCGGCTGCCTCGGTGCCGCTCATCGGTCTCTCGCTTCCGCTCGCCCCGACGGGGGCAGGTGCCCGGGTGGACGCCACTGTTCGTTCACCCTAGCCAAGCGCACTCGGGTCACTGCCCGGGGCACGCGCGGTGGCCGGACGGTGAACGGTGGGGCATCAGTTTCGTGCGTGGTGCGGTGTGCGCGTCTCCGGGCCGGCGGGCGGGATCATCGCGGCGAGGTTGGCTTGGGCCTCGAAGCGGGCGCGCTCGTCGCCGTCGTCCGACGCCGCCGCGTCCTTGGCCGCCGCGAGGAACGGGCGGACCAGGTCGAGCGGCATCGGGAAGACGACCGTGGAGCTGTTCTCGTTGCCCATGGCGCTGAGGGTCTGCAGGTAGCGCAGCTGCAGGGTGGTGGGGTTGCGGCTGATGACGTCGGCGGCCTCGACGAGTTTCGCGGACGCCTGGAACTCGGCCTCGGCGTTGATGATCTTGGCACGGCGCTCGCGTTCGGCCTCGGCCTGCCGGGCGATGGCCCGCTGCATGTTGGTGGGGATCTCGACGTCCTTGATCTCGACGGTGGTGACCTTCACGCCCCACGGCTCGGTCTGCTGGTCGATGACCTTCTGCAGGTCTTCGTTGAGGCGTTCCCGCTCGCCGAGGAGGGCGTCGAGGTCGGCCTTGCCGAGGATCGAGCGCAGGGTGGTCTGGGCGATCTGCAGGGTGGCGGCGAAGAAGTCCTCGACCTCGACGATGGCCTTGTCTGCGTCGACCACCCGGAAGTAGGCGACGGCGGTGACCTTGGCCGGCACGTTGTCATGGGTGATCACTTCCTGGACGGGGATCTTTAGCGTCACCGTCCGCAGGCTGACCCGTTCCATCCGGTCGATCGCCGGGATCAGCAGCACCAGCCCCGGGCCCTTCAGGTCGACGAGCCGGCCCAGCCGGAACACGACGGCCCGCTCGTACTCCCGGAGCACCCGGATCGAGCTGCTCGCGACGACGGCAAGGAGGGTGATGACGACGCACAGGATGACGATGATGGTGGTCATAGCTCGAGCTCCCAAGGTTCGCGTCGGCGCACGGTGAGGGTGAGTCCGCGGATCTGCTCGACGATGACGGAATCGCCCGCGGTCGGCGTCTCGTCGTCCCCGAACAGGGTTTGCGCCCTCCACAGGCTTCCGGCGGCCTCGACCTGACCCTGCCGGCCCTTCCAGTTGCGGACGGTGGCGTCGGATCCGATGAGGGATTGCATTCCGGTGCGCACCGGTGAGTGCCCGGCGGCGAGTGCCTTTCGGCCGCCCACCACGGCGAGGCCGACACCGACCACTGCGACTCCCGCGGCCGCCGGGATGGCGATCATCTGTGCGGTGTCGCTGGACGTGAACAGCAGCCACACCCCGGCGCCGACGAAAAGTGCCCCGAGCCCGCCGAGCACACCCGCGGTCGGTGCGTGTGCCTCGACGACGATCAACAGCACACCCAGCACCAGCGCCAGTACGCCCAACGCGGTCATCTCGCATCACCCACGATCACGCTTCGCGAGGACCCGGTCGCACTCGCATAGCCACTCGGCGATCGAGCCCTCAGTTCAACGGTAAGCGCAGGTGGGCGGCAATGCCACCGGCAATTCCCGACGGCGTACCGTTCAACGAATGACCAACACTGATCATGGAGATCCCGGCGACGCCCCGACCGTCCCGCCGCCGCTGTCGGAGGTCGCGAACCCGGCCCGCCCGTCCGCCGCCGAGGAGGCCCGGACGGTCGCGGCCACGACGAACGTAGGCACCCTCGCGAGCCTGACCAGGGAGGGTGACCCGTGGGCGTCGTTCATCACCTACGGCCTGCTCGACGGCTCCCCCGTGCTGTGTGTGTCGCAGATGGCCGAGCACGGCCGCAACCTCGCGCACGATCCGCGCGCCAGCATCGCGATCGTCGCGCCGAATCCGCCGTCCGATCCGCTGGCCAGCACCCGCATCACCCTCGCCGGGTACGTCTACCGCCCGGAAGGCGACGAACTCGCCGCCGCCCGGGAGGCACACCTGGCGGCCGTCCCGGCGGCGCACGTCTACATCGACTTCAGCGACTTCTCGCTCTGGGTGCTGCGGGTGCAGCGTGTGCGGTGGGTCGGCGGCTACGGGCGAATGGACTCGGCGAGCGAAGAGGACTACGCCGCGGCGACAGCAGACCCCGTCACCCCGCATGCCGGCCGGGCGATCGAGCACCTCAACGCCGACCACGTGGACGCCCTGCGCGCGATGGCCCAGGCGCTCGGCGGCTTCCCCGACGCGAAGACGGTCACCTGCGAGGGAGCCGACCGCTACGGACTGGACCTGCGCGTCACCACCCCGCGCGGCGTGGCCGTGACCCGGGTCGGATACGCGGAGCCACTCGACTCCGCCGACCAGTTGCGTGCGGCGACAGTCGCTTTGACCGAGAAGGCCAGGGCACTGACCGGTCGCTGACGGGGCAACCCTCCCCGGCCGAGTTGCCTCGCTGAGAGCGGCGAGCTTCGTGCTCGCCGCTCTCGTGCATCGCCGGGTTACCTCAGCGGGAGTCCGCTCTTGTCCTTCGGCTCGCCTGCGAGGAGCATGATGCCATCGATGACGGGCCAGATCCACGCGACGAAGAGCCACATTCCGAGGCTGACCACCGTCAGCACGATGTTCACGATCAGCATGGCGAATCCCAGCCCGGTGTGGCCGGCGTAGAAGCGACCCGCGCCGAAGTAACCGAAGAAGATGCTCAGCAGGCCGGCGGCGAGCTTCGTCTTGTGCGAGTACGGCAATCCCGTCACGGGGTGGTACCCGTACGCTGCCGGCTGTTGCAGGCCTGATCTTTGGCCGAAATTCTGGGCGGGATGCGCGAAGGGCTGCTGCGGTTGGTCGCCGTAGGGGTACTGGGGCTGGGTCATGGAGTGCCGTCCTTCGACGATGTGAGTGTGGAGCTGGACCTAAGGGCTGGGTGAACAGGCTCTGTCGACCGAATCGACACCATCCCCTACGACTGAACACATCGCAGTTCGTTCACCGCTCACTTGTTAACACCGAGCGCACGGCCGCGGTATCGGTTGCCTGACCGTATCTCTCGGGCACACGCATCAACCTCCAGGATTCTGACCGGCGCCCAAGCACTCCGACCCCCGGGCGTAGTGTTCCCTCGGTGACAAGACTCGACCCCGTCGACGTGGCCGGTCGCGTGGTGCAGCTGCTCGAGTCCGGGCGGCGTGAGTCGACGTACAAACTGGCGACTTTGCTCGCGCTCGTCGACATTTGCGTGGAGAACACGGCCGCACCGGACGGCAGCCTGACGGTGCCGATCAACGAGATTACGCATCGGATCGTCGCGTACTACTGGCCTCAGGTTCGCGTCTTCAACGAACGTGGGCGACTGTCCCAGAACAAGAGCGGCCGATCCGTACCGGACCGAATCGCCGACGTCCGCGTCCAGCTGGCTGCGGTGAATTTGAGAACTGCCGAGGCCGCACGGGAAGCCGACCATCCCGCCTATAGGCGACTCATCCGTTCCCTGCGACTCACCATCGCGCAGCAACCGCTCACGCACCTTCAAACGGTCCCGCACGTGCGCAACGGTGGCACGCGGGACGACTTCCTCTTCGACGCATCCGGTTTCCACAAGAAGATGACGTTGGACGAGGTCGACCAGATCGGCACGATCACTCTGCGGCCCGGCATACCGGAGGGCCTGCGGCGCACATCCGCACTTCTTCGCACCTTCATCCGGACCGCATGGACCCAGGACGTCGTCACCTTCAACCGCGCCGAACTCGACGCGGAAGACCTGGACGGCTTCTTGTTCGGCGCAGATCGATCTGCGTTGCGGTCCCTAGTGGAACCATTGCGTGACCTCCAGGACGATCTCTGTTTCTACTGCGGCGGGCGCATGGCGGCCGTCGTCCATATCGATCACGTCATGGCGTGGTCCGTGATCCCGATCGACGGTGTCGCCAACCTGGTCGCGGCCGACAGCCGCTGCAACCTCGACAAGTCGGCGAGCATCCCCGTCCGCGCGCACGTCGACCGCGCACTCGAACGATCGCACCTCGCAGAGGTCGCGCGCACAACACGAGTTCCGCTGTTGCACCGTCGAACGTCGTCTGCGGCAGCCGGCGTGTTCGGGTCCTTGCCCTCCGGGTCACTTCTCTGGCGCGGCGTTCGGGACTACGAATCGCTCGCTTGACCGCGTCCACCGGCATTCCCTTCGCGCTGCACTGCCAGCACCGGAGGTTCGCCGATGAACGTCGCGTCGAGTCTGATCGTGTCGCCCGACATCTGGGTCGGTGGGCGATGAATGTCGACGCGTCGAGAGCATCGCCCGCATCGACGCCGGCCGGACCCTACCGGCGCCGTGCTGCGGGCACGGCGACGTTCCGTGAGTGCCGCCGACCGGTGGAGGGTGGGCGGATGCGCCGATTCCGCCACATGTGAGTACTTATTAACGTCGGGAGGTTAATAAGTACTCACAGGCGCCGGAGGCGCACGTATCCTCGGCGCCGTGAGATCACCGAATCGTGCGGCGCTCGAGGCCCTGGTCGCGGAGGCCACAGTCGACTGCTACAACGAGAGCGAATGCGTCACCGGGTTCTACACCATGCTCGACGAGCATCTCGACATGCCGTTCCAGACCGAGGTGCTCGGTGCCCAGGTCACCGTGGCCGGCGTCGACCTGACCGACGAGAACATCGTGGCGATCTGCACCCGTGGCCGGTCGCGCCAGCGCATCCGAATCCTCGATCTGCCGTTGCCGACACCTCCGCCCGACGGTGCGCAGTGGATCGACGCATACCGCCACTGGCTGCGATAGAGAGGAACTGAGCGTGAACACCGGCGACACCGGAGCCCTGGGCGCGATCGGGGAGCACCGGATACGACTGACCGAGCACGAGGCCCTGTCTAATCTGCACACGGTGCTGCAGCTGTGCGCGGCCGGCGAGCTGCGGTGCAGCGAGAAGACCGCTCGCCCCTCCGCGGCGACGGTCCGCGCCGTGGGCTCACAGCTCGCGCACGGCGATTTCTACCTGCACGACCCGATCTCGTCGTTCGCGTGGCCGCTGATCATCCAGGCCGGTGGGCTCGCCAAGATCGATGGCGGGCGACTGCGGCTGACCCCAAAGGGCCGTACTGCCCTGCGCAGGCTGCCGGCCGAGGTCATCTCCCAACTGTGGCAGCGCTGGCTCACCCATGCGGTGATCGACGAGTTCAGCCGAATCGAGCAGATCAAAGGCCAACGCGCACACAACGTCCTCACCTCGGCAAAGAATCGCCGAGAGACCGTCGCACGGGCACTGGCCGGCTGCCCACCCGGGGAGTGGATCGGCGTGGATTCCCTCTTCATGTCCATGCGACGGAAACGCTTGAACCCCAACATCGCCCGCAGCGAGATGGCGCTGTGGAAGCTCTATCTCGTCGACCCGCAGTACGGCAGTCTCGGCTACGACGGCTACCACCGGTGGGAGATCCTCGAGGGCCGCTACACGCTTGCGGTGCTGTTCGAGTACGCCGGCACGCTGGGACTGCTCGACCTCGGCTACCTCCACCCCACCGGGGCCCGAACGGACTTCCACGACAACTGGGGTGGCGACGATCTGGATGCGCTGAGCAGGTACGACGGGCTGAAGGAGATCCGGCTCAACGCCCTGGGCTGCTACGCCCTGGGCCTGACCGACACCTACCAACCGCCCACCGACGACGAGATAGCCCCGGCGCTGAAGGTGCTGCCCAACCTCGACGTCGTCGCCACCGGAACCCTGCTCCCCGGTGATCAGCTGCTGCTGTCCGCCTACGCCGAGCACACCGCGGACCGGGTCTGGACCCTCACCGCGGCGAGCCTGTTGGCAGCGATCGATGCAGGTCGCCCACTCGAAGACCTCACGGCCTTCCTCGCCCAGCGGACCGACCATGAGCTGCCCGGCTCGTTGAGGACCGTCATCGACGACGTCACTCGCCGAGCCACCCAGCTGACCGATCACGGCCACGCCCTCGTGATCGAATGCACCGATCCCGCACTCACCGCGCTCATCACCCGCGACCGCGCACTCCGAAGTCTGTGCCGTCCGATCGGCGACCGTCACCTCGCGGTCCCCCTCGACCGGGAACCAAAATTCCGCAAAGCCCTGCTGAAACTCGGCTACGCTCTGCCGGGACAGCCCACACCCTGAGCGACGACGGGCTCCATTCGTGGGGGTGGCGAGGCGCGGCAATTGGGGCTGCCATCTTGGAACGCCGGAACGGTTCGAATGTGTTCAGCAACGTTAAGGTGTGATGCGAGCCATTCGCCGACTGCTTTGCCGGTCGGCGTCATTCTCAGACCCGCGGCACACTCGGCCACGCAGGCCCTTCGCCCGTCTGGTGCCCGCCGACAACTTAACGTTGCTTAATGATTTGGGTCACACTTAACCTCGGTGCATCCGATCAGGCCCGAGGAGGTGAAGCCCATGCGAACGTCGCCTGCACGAACTGACGCACATCGACCGCAGCGTGTGTCTGCCGCCGATGTCGCGCGAGCAGTCGGCGTCTCGCCGGCCACCGTCTCCTATGTGATGAACGGGCGGTCCGGGGTGTCGGAGGAGACCCGCGCACGCGTCCTCGAGGTAGCCGAGGAACTCGGGCACACGTCGAGCGCCCGGGCGGATCGCCTCCGATCGCACCAGACCCGCGTCATCGGCCTCGTCCTGACCGACATCGCCAATCCCTTCTACACCGAGATCGCGGCGGGGACGATCGACGCGGCCCGGACCCGGGGGTACGAGGTATTCCTCGCGCACACCCAGGAAGATCCGGCGACGCTGCGGTCGGTGGTGGACGCGATGATCGCCCGGCACGTCGACGGGGTCGTGGTCACGGTCCTGCACCCGGACGACGGCGACGTGATTCGCTCGCTGCGAAGCGCCCGCATACCGCTGATCCAGCTGTCTCGGCGGATCGAGCGGATCGAGGCCGATTTCGTCGGTATCGACGACCGGGCCGCCGCATCGGAGATGATGGAACATGTTCTGGAGCATGGGTATCGAGACATCGTCACCATCGTCGGTCCTCGTGTGTCCAGCGCCTCCGCCGCTCGGGAAGAGGGATTCACTCGCATCGCCGAATCCCACGGTATCCGCAGCCTCGCCTCACACCACATCAGCACCTACCTCAGCGAACAGGGTGGCTACGCGGCCGTCGAGGGGCTCCTCGCGCGCAAAACTCTTCCGCGGGTGATCGTCTGCGGAAGCGATGCCATTGCGCTCGGGGCGATCAGTGCGCTGCGCGCGCACTCGATCTCCGTCCCCGAAGACGTTGCCGTCACCGGCTTCGACGGCCTCTTCCCCGGCGCCTCGCCCCTGGTCGAACTGACGACCGTCAACCAACCCCGCCGAGAGATGGCCGAACAGGCCCTCGAACTCCTCACCCGCCGTATCGACGGAGCCGGCGGCTCGTATCAATCGGTACTGCGCGCCCACCAACTCCGCATCGGAACGACCTGCGGGTGCCCACGGAAGGAGCCCACGACCGTCCCGGTGACGGCCGGACCCACTCCGTGAGCGCGCCGCGCACACAACTTCATCACCATTTCTCCGACGCGCTCCGCGTCCGGGGACCACCTCTCGACACCCTGAGAAGGGCACTCCCATGTCTGACAACCACTCCCGCACGGCGTCCGTGCCGCCCGGCGAGGACCTGAACCGCCTCATCTTCCGCAAGCTGATGCCGCTGCTGATCGCCGCGTACATCATCGCGTTCATCGACCGCACCAACATCGGGCTGGCGAAGCACCATCTGGAAGCCGATCTGGGAATCTCGGCGGCCGCATACGGTTTGGGCGCGGGGCTGTTCTTCCTCGCCTACTCACTGTGCGAGGTTCCCAGCAACCTCATCATGTACCGAGTCGGCGCCCGACTGTGGATCACCCGGATCATGGTCACCTGGGGTCTGCTCTCGGCCGCGATGGCGTTCGTCGAAGGGCCGGTGTCGTTCTACATCCTGCGGGTGCTCCTCGGGGTGGCGGAGGCCGGCCTGTTCCCCGGCGTGATGCTCTACCTCACCTACTGGTTCGGCCGCGAGCAGCGAGCCCGCGCCAACGGATCGTTCCTCGTCGCGGTGTGCCTGGCGAACATCATGGGCGCCCCCATCGGCGGCGCGCTCCTGGGTCTGGACGGTCTGCTCGGCTGGCACGGGTGGCAGTGGATGTTCGTCCTTGAGGGGCTGCCCGCCGTGGTCCTCGCCGTCGTGGTGTTCAAGTATCTGCCCAACGGCCCGCTCGACGCCAAGTGGCTCGACCCGAAGCAGGCCCGGGACCTCACCGCGCGGCTGGCCAAGGAGCAACAGGACGGCGCCGACGCGTCCGGCACCCATTCGTTCGCCGGTGTGTTCAAGGACAAGCAGATCCTGCTGGTGATCGCCGTGTACTTCACCCATCAGATCGCGGTGTACAGCCTCACCTACTTCCTGCCGAGCATCATCGGCGAGTGGGGCGAGATGTCGGACCTGACGATCGGGTTGCTCACCGCCCTGCCGTGGGTGGCGGCGGCGATCGGCACGCTGGTCCTGCCGCGGTACGCCACCAACGGCCGACGCTCGCGCAAGATGCTGTTCGGCGGAATGTCCTCGATGATCGTCGGCTTCACGATCGGCGCGGTGTCGAGTCCGGCGCTGGCACTGGTCGGGTTCTGCATCGCGGCCTCCACCTTCTTCGTCGTCCAGTCCATCCTGTTCGCCGTTCCGGCGGCCCGACTGGCCGGCGCCGCCCTGGCCGGCGGACTGGCCCTGGTCAACACCCTCGGAATCCTCGGCGGATTCGTCGGGCCCTTCGCGATGGGGCTGATCGAGACGGCGACCGACAACCCCTCCGCCGGGCTGTGGTTCGTGATCGCGCTCGTTTCCGTCGGGGCGGTGGTCAGTCTCACGCTCGATATTCGCGACCCACAGAAGACAACAGCCACCAAGAACGAAAGTCAGGTACAGGCATGACCGAACGGATCCTCGTCGTGGGCGCGGGAGCCATCGGCGGAGTCACCGCCGCCCACCTCGCCCGCGCCGGCCACGACGTCGTCGTCCTCGACGCCAACACCGAGCACGTCCGGTTGATGAACTCACCGGGACTGCGGTTCGACGAACTCGGCAGCACCTCTCACATCAAGATCACCGCCGTCGACACTGCCGCTCACCTCGACGGTCGCTTCGACTTCGCGCTCGTCACGCTCAAGGCACCCTTCCTCGGCGTGGCACTCACACCGCTGGTCGACGGAAACCTGGTGGACACGTATGTGTCCCTCGGAAACGGGCTGGTGCAGAACACCGTTCAGGAGCTCGTCGGCGCCGATCGGTTGGTCATCGGAATCACCGAATGGGGCGCCACGAACCTCGGTCCCGGACACCTCGCCCAGACCACCGTGGCACCGTTCGTCATCGGCGAGATCGACGGCACACGGACCGACCGCATCGAGCGACTGGCGCGCGTCCTGACGGCGGCGGCCGACGTGCACGTCTCCGAGAAGATCGTCGGCCAGATCTGGTCGAAGTTACTCCTCAACAGCACCTTCTCCGGGCTCGGCGCGATCAGCGGACTGCTGTACCGGGACGTCGCCGCCGATCCGCTGGGCCGGGAGGTCGCGTACCGGTTGTGGACCGAGGCGTACGACGTCGCCCGCGCGGCCGGTGTCGTCCTCGACGAGATCGTCGGCGTGCAGCCGGATCACCTCGTCGTCCGTTCCGCTGACGACCTCGACCGCGCGGACGCCGCACTGAGCGTCCTGATGACCCGGCTCGGCGCCACGAAGGCCTCGATGCTGCAGGACCTCGAACGCGGCGCCGTCACCGAGGTCGACGTCATCAACGGCGGCGTCTCCTCGACCGCCGCGGCAGTCGGCGTCCCGAGCCCGCTGAACTCCCGCATCGTCGAACTCGTCCACGACTGCGAACGCGGACTCCGCGAGCCGGGCCGCGACACCCTGGCCGCTCTGGCCACCGTCCCCGCCTGACGGCACACCGCTGAGAACCCCTCCCCCAACCAAGGAATCGAGACCATGAACGACACCGTCATCATCACCTGCGCGCTCACCGGCGGAATGACCGTCCCCGCCCAGAGCAAGGCCATCCCGATCACCGTCGACCAGATCGTCGAGGAAGGGGTGAAGGCGGCCGAGGCCGGTGCCTCCGTCCTGCACGTGCACGTGCGCGAGGAGGAGACCGGGCGACCAGTCGCAGACCTCGACCTGTTCGAGCGCGCACTGTCCGAGCTGAGGAAGAACACCGACGCCGTCCTCCAGCCCACTACCGGGGGCGGGCGAGGCATGACCGTCGAAGAGCGCGCCTCGGTTCTGAAGTTCCGTCCCGAGATGGCCACCTTCAACGCCGGCAGCTTCAACTTCGGCCTCTTCCCCGTCGCCTCCCGCGACCTGCCGTTCGCGGACTGGGAACGCGACTACCTCGAGGGCACCACCGACTACATCTTCAAGAACACCTTCGAGGACATGACGTACATGGCGCAGCAGATGCGCGAGTCGGATACCCGGCCCGAGATCGAGGTCTACGACGTCGGGCAGATCTTCAACCTCGAACAGCTGGTCAAGGACGGGGTGCTGGAGGCTCCGTTCAACCTGCAGTTCGTGCTCGGGGTACTCGGCGCGAACGCTGCCGAGCCCGACCAGCTCATCCACATGCTGCGCACCGCCGAGCGTGTGCTCGGCAAGGACTCGTTCACCTGGTCGGCTGCCGGTGTGGGATACCGCGGCGAGTTCAACCTCGCCGCACTGTCATTGATGCTCGGCGGCAACGTGCGCGTCGGACTCGAGGACAACCTCCGCATCAGCAAGCGCGAACAGGCCACGTCCAACGCGCAGCTCGTGCGGAAGGTGGTGGACCTCGCCGCCATGTTCGACCGGACCCCCGCCACACCGGACGAGGCACGTGCGCACCTGGGCCTGAAGGGTTCGGCCGCGGTCGCGTTCTAAGCCTCGGTCCGACCTGAGCCCATCCGACTACCGGAGAATTGCATCAGGCGACCGACAGAGCACGCCCGCCACTGGCTCTAATGTATTCGGAATGAGTGACACGGATCCGGCAGCGGTCGACGTTGATCAGCTCGACGACGGCGACTGCTACTGGATCGTCGGGAGCGGCAGCAAGCGATCGGGCCGCAACCAGGTGGAGGACTTCCAGGCGTCCGGTGAGTGGCGAATGGATCCCGATCCCCGTTACGAGCCCAAGGTCATCGACATGCGGGTGGGCGAACGCATCACCGTCCGGACACGGAAGAACGTGACGGACGACGTGCCGTTCGACCGCCGTGACAACTCGATGTCGGTCATGGACTTCCATCTGCGCGGTGTCATCACCGACAACCCGGGCGACGGGTGCTCGGTCAAGGTGGAGTGGGAGAAGGCCGCCCCCACGCCGAGGCGGTACTACCTGTACACCAGCCAGGACACGGTGTGGCCGGTCGGCCGCAACATGCGCCCTGAGTGGGACGACCTCATCGCTTTCGCGTTCGACGATCAAGACCAGGACATCGACTACTTCCGCAACCTGCAGTTCTGGGCGCCGCGCTTCGGGGACAGGTGACACGCTCGCGAGCTTTCTGGGTACAAGTTCTTCGGTACGACATCGCGTATTCCCCGAGCGAATGCCGCGCGACCGACGGATGGATGAACGTCAGGGCGACACACATCGAACGGCACACGGACTGGACCTGCGCGTCACCACCCCACGTGGCGTGGCCGTGACCCGGGTCGGCTACGCAGAGCCACTCGACTCGGTCGACCAGTTACGTGCGGCGACAGTCGCTTTGACCAATCAAGCCCGGGCACTGACCGGGCTGTGAACCCACACCCGCGGCGACTGGGCTGAACCGCCGGTTGCCGCGGGATCCTCCCAAGGTGTGATCAGGTTCCCTCCCGGGGTTGATACCGCCGTCGGCGCGCCCGGCAAAATTCTTGTTGTCAGCAAAACCCCTCTCAACAAGGAGATTCACATGTCGACCACGACGCACCCATCGCCGAGTGCAGATACTTCTCCGATCACGGCACGGTCCAAGTTCCCGCGCCGGGGATGACGGTGACGTCGATGCCAGGGAAGCCCGCGGAGTGGAACGTCGCACCAGCGACCACGAGACCGGATCCGGTCACTACGCTGACCGGATTGTTGCCCGCAACGTCTGTGGTTCCGCCAGCACCGGTACTGACGTTCCGCCAATGCACGAAGCACGCACACCCCGTGTTGGAAATCGCAGAGTTGCTGCCGGAGAAGGTGGTAATTCCCGGCGACATCGTGTCGGTCGATGCGACAACGTCCATCCTGCTGGTGGGCCAGTAGGCCAGTGCGCTGATGTGAATTCCCGCCACGGGAATGGGCAAAGTCGTATCAACCGGCGCCGCGGATACCGATGCAGCACCGAAGGCGTAGATTCCGACCACGGAAGAAACCGCGACCATCACGATCGACGGGCCACCACGCATGACTCGCGGCAAGGCTCTCATTGCGAACTCCTGACTCCGTCGGCGTATGAATGGACCTGCCCTCTACATCCGAAGCCGGTAGTGGGCCGTTACCACCACTCTCGGGTTGCCCCCGGTACGACACAGCCTGCCGCAGCTTTTTCGAACTGGCCAGAAACAGAACGCTGGCAACGGCTGCAGACGACGGCTGAGCTTCACGCTCGCCGCATTACCCGACTGGGTGACCACGTAGTGGACCACGTGGTCACCCGCCTGTGTGCAACGCGCGAACCGACCATTGTGATTCAGGTCATACCGCGATCTCGTCCCCGCCGGAAGGTGGGGTGACGCAGAGCCGAGTTGCATACCAGGAAGGTCATTTCCATGACGCAAACCGTTGATCGATCCGTGTCCGTTCTCGCCGATTCGGAGCCTGTCGACTATCTCGCCCGGGCGAAGGCGGTCGCTCGCGTCGTCGAGCAGGAGGCGGATGCGATCGAGCGTGACGCGACGATCACCCGGCCCGTCTACGAGGCGCTCGCGGAGGCAGAGCTGTTCTGGACCCTCGTCCCGACCGAGTTCGGCGGCGGCGGGCTGGGCATCGTGCAGGCACTCGAAGTGATCGAGGAGATCTCGCGGGCCGACGCGTCGACGGGCTGGGCGCTGATGGCCAACTCCTTCAGCACCGGCATCGCCGCCGGGTTCATGAACGACGAAGGCGCCCGCGAGATGTTCGGCGGCCCGGACCGGGGTATCACCGCCGGCATGATCATGCCCACCGGCAAGGCCGTCCGCGTCGAGGGCGGTTACCGCGTCACCGGCCGCTACCAGTTCGCGAGCGGATCGGCGCACGCCACCTGGATCGGCGCGGGTTTCGTCGTCCACGACGACAACGGCAACCCCATTGTGGACGAGGCCGGCACCCCCGACTGCCGGGTCGGCTTCCTGCCGCGGGCCGACGTCGAGTTCCTCGGCAACTGGAACGTGATGGGACTGGTCTGCACGGGCAGCTACGACTACGCCGTCCACGACCGCTTCATCCCGGACAAGTTCACGATGGAGACGTTCTCCACCACCCCGGTCCGCTCCGAGGCCGTGTACCGGCTGGGCTTGCTCGGCATCGGCGTCGGCGGGCACGCGCCCGTGGCACTGGGTCTGGCGAAGCGGGCGCTCGAGGAGATCGTCCGGATCGTCGCGAACAAGGCGCGCCCCGGCTACGCCACCGTCGTCGGAGAATCGGAACTGTTCCGCCGCGAGTTCAGCAAATACGAAGCGCTGTACCAGGCAACGCGCCTGTACGTGTACGCCGCCCACGAGGACGCCGAGGCCAGCGCGCGGGCCGGTGTGGAGATCACCGACGAGCAGCGCGCCCGGTTGCGTCAGGTGATCACCTGGTCGCAGGAGGTGGCCGGCGAGATCGTCGGCTTCGCGCACCGCTGGGCCGGCAGCCAGTCGATCCGCAACCCCAGCGCGCTCGGCCGGTGCGTCCGTGACGCCGCAGTCGCGACGCAGCACATGCTGGTCGATCAGATCACGCTCGTCGACGCCGCCACCCCGATCATGCGCGCATACACCGTCTGAACACCCCCAATTCATTTACAACGGAAGGACCCCTGATGGGACAGCTTGAAGGCATGGTCGCGCTGGTGACGGGAGCCGCACGAGGGCAGGGGCGCTCGCATGCCATCCGGCTCGCGGAAGAGGGCGCCGACGTCATCATCGTCGACCTCTGCGCCAAGCCGGCAACGACGAAGTACCGCGGGGCGACGGAGGACGACCTCCAGGAAACCGCCCGGCACATCGAGAAGTTCGGGCAGCGTGCTCATGTCGCGGTCGCCGACGTGCGGTCGCTGACTCAGCTCCAGGACGTGGTCGCCGAGGGTGTCGCGAAGCTCGGGCGCCTCGACACCGTGGTCGCCAACGCCGGCATCTTCTCGTCCGCTCCCCTGCACGAGCTCACCGAGGAGCAGTGGGACGAAATGGTCGACATCAACCTGTCGGGCGTATGGAAGACCATGCGCGCGACCGTCCCCGTCCTGATCGAGCAGGGCGAGGGCGGATCGATCGTGCTGATCAGCTCGACCGGCGGCCTGCAGGGCTTCCCGAACTTCGCGCACTACGTCGCCGCGAAGCACGGGGTCACCGGGCTCGCCCGAACCGCCGCCAATGAGCTGGGCGCCCATAGCATTCGGTGCAACTCCATCCATCCCACGTCGGTGCTGACGGACATGATCGACAACGAGGACATGTACCGTCTGTTCCGTCCCGACCTGGAGACGCCCACGCACGAGGACTTCCGTGAGGCGTGCGAGACGGCGATGAACGTGCTGCCGACGCCGTGGATCGAGCCGGTCGACGTCAGCAATGCCGTGGTGTGGCTGGCGTCGGACGCGGCTCGTTACGTCACCGGCATCGCCATGCCCGTCGACGCCGGAGCCCTCAACAAGGTCTGACCCGCCGAGTCACGCGAGTGCGGGGCACCCGGAACTAGGCCGGGGTGCCCCGCCCCGCGTGCGCGAACGCTGCGGCGATCTCGTGACGCCTGCTCATTCCCAGCTTCTCCAAAATGTGTTCGACGTGCCCTTCCACCGTGCGCGGCGACAGCACCAGCTTGGCGGCGATCTCCTTGTTGGTCATGCCGGCGGCCACGTGCGCCGCCACCTCCTGTTCCCGCGGGGAAAGTGTGTCTTCCGGGCGTGTGCGACCCGCCGGAACCTCATCACCGGACGGCACCGACTCCCCGAAGACGAATCCGGTGATCTCCGAGACCGACATCGCGGCTCCGCTGGTGTGGCACTTCTCGAACCGATCGTCGCCCAAAGCCTTTCGTGCCTGCTTCTCGAAGCGGGCTCGCTGCTCCACCCAGTGACTCGAGCCGTACAGCTGCATGCCGAACGACTCCCACATCGACGAGGCAGCCCCGAGGAGCACGGCCGATCGTTCCGCCGAACCCGCCTCTGCTTCGGCCCACCCCAGGAGGTCGGTGACCAGGGTGGTTCCGACTACGTCGTCGAAGTCACGTCTGAGCTGCAGGCTTTCGGAGCCCAGCCGAAGGGCGTCGTCGAAATCCTCGTTCATCAGCGCCACCAACCCGAGTCCGTAGACGGCGTAAGAGCGCAGCCACGACTCCCCCGCCGCAATGGCACGCTGGTTCACCGTCTCGAAGAGTTCTGCGGCCCGCGCCGTCTCGTCGGTGAAGCAGTAGAGCATCCCCAGGTGGACGCGGAGCGTGTGGGCGAGATCCTCCCGTTCCGGGATTCCCTCATACATCTCCAGGGCGGCCGTCAGCCGGGTCTCCGCCTCCTCGAAGTCGCCGGCGAAGAACGCCTTCAACCCCATGACGTCCGCCGTGAACGCGCCGGTGGTCGCGTCGTCCGCGGTCAGGTTGACGGCGTCGGCCTCGGTCAGCGATCTGGCGGCGGACTCGCGGTCGCCCTGCAGGGTCTGGACGAGGCCCAGGTTGACGAGCATCCGCCCCCGGGTGGCGGTCGGCGCCGTCTCCCGTTCGAGGATGCGGTTCAGCCACATCCGATGCTCGCGCACCGAGAACCCGCACGACCAGAGAAACCAGGCGCGCGAGACCATGTCTGCCGCCATCCGCACTTCGTCGTCGTCGGACGTATCCAGCAGTGCCGCGTGCAGTGCCGACCGGATGTTGGCGTGGTTGCGACGCAGCTTCTCGCTGCCAGTGCGTTGATCGGCGCTGAACCAGTTGTCCGCCGTCGTCGTCACCAGCCGCGCACACCAGCGCAGGTGCCGCAGCGTCAGGGCGTCCATCTCGGACGCGGTCAGCTTGCTGTTCCCGTATTCGCGGATGGACTCGAGCATCCGGAACCGCACGTGCGTGCCGCCCTCTTCGCGGTGCAGGATCGATTTGCCGACCAGAGCCGAGATGCCGTCGAGCACGGTGTCCGCCGGGACGTCGTCGTCGCTGCACACCTCCTCGGCCATGCCGAGGTCGAATCCGCCGGCGAACACCGAGGCGCGTGACCAGAGGAGTTGCTGTTCGCGAGTGCAGAGTTCGTAGCTCCAGTCCATCGTCGCCTGGAGGCTGCGATGCCGCTGCGGGCCGGTGCGGTTGCCGGTTGTGAGGAGATTGAGGCGGTGATCGAGCCGATCCGCCAGTTCATACACCGTCAGCACGGGCAGTCGCGCGCAGGCCAATTCGATGGCGAGGGGCAGACCGTCGAGGCGATCGCAGACGCGCATCACGGCGTCGCGGTTCTCCTCGGTCAGCTCGAACTTTGAGAGCACGGAGGCGGCCCGGTTCACGAACAGTTCCACCGCGCTGCCCGTTCCGCGCGCCGGGGTCGGCGACTCCGTCCCGTTCACCGTGGGCAACGGGAAGAGCGGGAAGACGAATTCGTCCGGAACCGAAAGAATCTCGCGGCTGGTGGTGACGATACGCAGTTCCGTCGTGGAGCGCAGCAGCACCGACACGAGTTGCGCGCATTCGTCGAGGAGGTGCTCGCAGTTGTCGAGGATCAGCAGCATCCGCCGCGTCCGGAGGTACTCGATGATGGTGTTCTCCGTCGGGCTGGCATGCATGTCGCGGTTGGCGAGGGCGAGCCCGTCCACGACGGTCTGGGTCAGGAGTTCGGGGCTGCGCAGCGCGGCGAGTTCGATCACGCGCACCCCGTCCGGGAATGCACGGCGGTACTCGACGGCGGCGTGGATCGCCAAGCGGGTCTTGCCCATTCCGCCCGGGCCGGTGATCGTCACGAGCCGGTGGTCGCCGAGCAGTCTCCGCAGTTCGAGCAGTTCTGTTCGTCGCCCCACGAAGCTCGTTCCGTAGACCGGCACCGACGGGACCGCGGGCATCGTCTCGACGGGGCCGTCGTGGGACTCGCCGGTCGACAGTTCCTCGCGGATGCTGGTGACCCGACGGGCCAGCGTGGTCCTCGACTTGTCCCACTGGATCCGTCGCGCGATCTCCACGATCGTGATGTCGGGGTCGTCGGCGATCAGCTCCCGTATCGTCGAGTCGACGGGGTCCACGACGGAGCCGCGTCGGCTGCGGTGGTCGGTGGGAGGCTGGTCGAAAGTGAGCGCCCGGCGCACCGTGTTGCGCGACATTCCGAGCTGCACCGCGATGTGCTTGATGGGTGATCCTTGCCGGTGGAGTCGGCGAATCTCGTCCCACTCGTCAGCGTTCACAAGGTCCCTTCTGGACTCGAACCCGGTCGGCCACCCTCCCGGTAATTGAGATCTGGATCACCTTGGTCGCTGGCCGTGCCCCCTGTCAACTATCGGGGGTCAAGATGTGTCACCACGGCCGCGCGCTCTACGCGGCCGAGCGCCGCCGACACACCGGAAGATGCTTTTTATCTGCAGTAATGCCGAACACGACGCCCGCTCGCGCGTGACCGTAGCGAACCACGTAACTGGACGGTTCCGCCGCACTCCCGCACGGGGCAGGGTGATGCGGACCACAGAACGATCCGTGGTGATGACTTACCCGAAGCGACGATGGAGTCCGCATGACCAACAGCAATGCCGCCGCCCTGAAGGCAGCTTTCGCCGCCGCCGACGAGGGGAACCCGGTTCCGCTCGTGGAGCTGTACTCGGACGAGATGACGTGGGCCGGTTTCACCCTCGAGGGAACCCTGCGCCTCTACACCAAGGTTGAGTTCCTCGAGGCGTTCGGCGTCTTGGCGAAGCTCGACGAGTCCCGCAACGAGGTGGTCTCCGTCGACGTCGTCGGTGACGACCTGGTGACCGCCAACGTCCGGGCGTACCGCCGCCTCGCGGAACTCGAACTCGACACCACGATCGTGATGACGCACCGCTTCGAGGACGGCAAGGTCACCCGCGGCACCGACATGTGCTCGGCGACGTTCGAGGAGTTCTGGGCCAAGACCGGGCTGTCGGTCTAGCCGCTGACCGGCCGCCGCGGCAGCGCGGCGGCCGGCAGCTCTCCCTCCACCCGAGACTGAAGAAGGTACCGATGCGCACCACCGCCTCACCGCACCTCACCGCCACCACCCCCGAAGACATCGCGGACGCCTACCGCACCGTCCTCGGAAAGTTCTGCACCGGCGTCGTCGCCGTCACCGCACTCGACGACACCGGGGGTCCCGTCGGACTGACCGTCGGCTCCTTCAGCTCCGTCTCCCTCGACCCCGCCCTCGTCGCCTTCTTCGTCGCCCACACTTCCACCACGTTCCCCACCATCGCCGCCTCCGGCCGCTTCTGCGCCAACATCCTCGCCGCCGACCAACACGAACTCGGCCGCACCTTCGCCCGCAGCGGCACCGACAAATTCGCCGGCATCGACTGGACCCCCGCCACCACCGGATCACCCCGCCTCACCGGCGCCCACGCCTGGATCGACTGTCACATCGACCTCGTCCAACCCGTCGGCGACCACCACCTCGTCGTCGGCCGCATCGTCGAACTCGGCGCCACCAACACCCCCGACCCCCTGCTGTTCTACACCTCCACCTTCCACCAACTCACCCCCACGAGCCCCGCATGACCACCGCCCAACCGGCCCGATCCGTCGTCCGCTGCGCCGACGCCGAAATCCCCACCGACCACGGCCCCTTCACCGCCACCGCCTACCGCTCCGCCACCGGAACAGAACACCTCGCCATGGTCTTCGGCGACCCCGCCGGCACCACCGCCCTCACCCGCGTCCACAGCGAATGCCTCACCGGCGACGTCCTCGCGTCCCGGCGCTGCGACTGCGGCCCCCAACGCCCCGCAGCACTCGAGCGCATCGCCCACACCGGCGCAGGGGTCCTGCTATACCTGCGCGGACACGAAGGCCGCGGCATCGGACTCGCCGCGAAAATCGCCTACCAACTCCAGGACCGCCTGGGCCTCGACACCGTCGACGCCAACCTGCACCTCGGGCTACCCGTCGACGCCCGCGACTACGCCGACGCCGCAGCCATCCTCCACGACCTCGGCATCGACTCCATCGACCTACTCACCAACAACCCCGCCAAGGCCGCCGGCCTCACCGCAGCCGGCATCACCGTCGCCCACATTGCGCCCCTCGAGATCACGCCGAACGACCACAACACCCACTACCTCGCCACCAAGCGCGACCGGCTCGGGCACAGGCTTACCCGCGTGCGACTGACCGACACTCTCTAAGTTGTCTGTTGGTCGACAGATTATCTGGAAGCCACCGATCCTTATTTTCGTCGGAGCCAACCAGCCGACAGTCAATGCAAACTCGATAGGTCGGCGCGCATCCCGGTGCGCGCGCACCGACCGCAGCACTCGAGCGACGACACCTCGCCGAGGTTGCACGCGGGTGATTGAACGACGTCGCGAGAGATCGACCAGCCGACAATGTGAACGGACGATCCCGACAATTGCCCGTGGTCAACGGCCTCGGCGATTACCGCGGCAACCCCCCTCGATACATCGCTTCCACGGTGGTGGGCTTCGCGCTACGACCCTTCCCATTCTTCCCGTAGCGGTATCGAGACTCCCGGTATTCGGTCCCCGAGAAGGTGAATTGACCAGATCGTGCACGGCTCAGCTCGGCCCTACGTGCGCGGGCGCGCGTGACCAACTCGAGCTCTCCCGCAGTAAGTGGGCGGCGGCGCGCGATAGCCTCCGCCTTCTGCACGAACCGGTCCAGCTTCTCGAACTCGCACTCAACCTGCGCGGACCTGGCATCTCGGCCCGTTTTATCGCTCATATCGAGGTCGCCTCCTGGCGTCATCAACTTTTGCAGGACGACTTGATCGCGATCCGCTTACCAGGTTGAATCGACCGCACTTTCTCCAAGTGCTTGTCGGTATATCCGTTCTCCCAGATCCCCTGGGATAGGAACCTCGAGAGCTGATCGACTTTGCCGCCGTAACTTGCGCCGACAAACCAGCACACGGCCGATTCAACAGGTCTAACGGTCTTGATCATGCGAATTCCTGCCATTGACTCGTCTGAATTTGATGTCACATCTCTCATCGCCTACACCCACACCCCCCGCTGCGCGAGGATCCAGCGCACGGGGTCGAGGCATCGGAAGGGTGAGATCCCGCTGTTGTGGAGTCGATCTCCGACCGGTGATTCGCCGAGTGCCGAGACGGCGAAGAAACGGCTCGAGAGTGCATTGCCGGTGGGCGGCTGATCCACCGACATCACCATTGACCGCGCCTCGAGTTTGTCGAGGAGGCTGCGCACCTCTTCGTGCAGCAGCTGCCCGTCCACCTCGTGGTACGGCGCGCGCTGGAGGCTGGGGTCACGCAGGAAGGCGGCGCCCCGCTGCGACATGATCTCGCTCCAGTCGCTGCCTTCCACTCGCTCGAGCGCTTGCAGCGCATCGAACTTCGACAGCACCACGGCCAGGTTCGGGGTCCCGGCACCGATGATCGACAGCACCGTCCGCAGCACCGACCGCGGGTCGCCGCCCACCCGCTCCTGCGCCGGCACCAGGTCGTGCAGCTGCTGCCGCACCGATTCGACCTTCAGCGGATCGAACATGAACACCACGCCGTCGGCCTGCGCGAAGAACTGCATGTGCGTCGCATCCACGTTGCCGGGGTTCTCGAGGTCCTCCCCCGCCACATCCCGGATCACGAGATACTGCCGGGTGTCGTCCCGCAGGCCGGGGCCGAGGCTGAAGATCAGCGGCTCACGCTGATACGGATTGCCCGTGTGCGACGCGGGTGTCGACTCGAGAATTCCCCGCTCCTCGAACAGCGGTCGCTCGTAGTGCTCTCGGAAGTTCACCTCGGTCTCACCGGTGGCAGGTTCGACCACCCGATTCAGCCGCTCCCCCAGCAGCTGCAGGGTTTTCACCAAAGCCGCAATGTAGACGGTCTTTCCGGTGGCGCGGGCGCCGGCCATCGCGATGCACGCCGCCCGGCCATCGCGCCAGCCGACGGGGAGCTTGTAGTGGCACTGCGGGCACACCTCCACGACGGGGCCGCCGGCCTTGCCCGTCGCGTAGTCGTCGGCCGGGGCCCAGTCGTCGGCCGCGTCGGCGGGGCGCTGCAGTTCGAAGACCTTCCCCGACCGCACCTGGCTGCCGTGGTATTTGGTGGCGACGTCGTCGACCTCGACGTCCGTCGGGGCGACCGCCGTCCACGCATACCAGTCACCGGTCAGGGTCGTGAAACACCGGGGGCACTTCGTCATCGTCGTACGCCTTCCGAAAACAAGCTCGCCGACACATCGGCCAGCAGCGAGGTCACCACTACAGACAGACTCGACAGCTCGGGCGCGGCAGACGACGGCACCGCGGTGATACCGGGCGCACTTACGGCCGTGTCACTCACGAGCACGAGGTGGCGGATCACCGTGTCGGTGCACGTACCGTCCCAATCGGCGGGCACCGAATCGGTCACCGTGAAGGCCAGGGTGCGGGTGTCGCGCTCACTCCGGTCGACGGCCGCCGATCGGAACCCCATCCCGAGCGCGGCCGAGTCGAGTTCGGCCTGAACCTGATTCGCGACGTCCCGCAGCTCGGCTACGGGCAGGGTGGTCACCGTGTGGCCGATCAGCCGGACCACCAGTTCTTCCCGGGTGCCCACCACGGCCGCGACCCCGGCAACCACGTCGATCACCGTACGGACGCTGCCGTCGTCGATCCGGGCCAGCATCGACATGGTGGTGTCGATGTCGACCTCCACGTCGAAGCGGCGCGGTTCGGGCAACCGGTCGAGCGCGAGGGCACTGCGCGCGGCCGACCGGGCCCGGGAACCCACATCACTGAGCGACACGTCGACGGCAGTGCGGCGGGCGGTGATCGCGACCCGCGGCCCCGCTGGGGCAATCGTCGCCAACTCCACCTGGTGCAGCCCCGACACGTCGACGGGGGTCAGCTCGGCGCGCTCGGAGTCGAGGTCGCGACTGCTGTCGACGCCGATCGTCACCTGCAGCACCGTCCCGTCCGGAAACGCGGCGCCCTCGCCGTCCGGCCGGGCCACGACGACGATCTCGGAATCGACCCGCGGCAGGATCAGCAGCCCTACCCGCGGATACAGCGCCGGTTCCGCCGGCCTGCCGTCGGGCAGCGTGGCACGCACCGGCACGGCCGTCGTCACCGCGGCCACGGTGACCGCGAGCGGCCGATTGGGCAGTTCGACGCGGCCCGCACCGTTCAGCACATATCCCGACATCAGTTCGATCCCTTTCCCCTGCATGCGGTGCGCATGCGTCCTGTCGTCCCGCTCATCGCCGGCCCGACCGTTCGTGAGCGAGAAGCACGAACCCTGATTCGACGTCCTCGAGCCACGTCGACGCGAACCGCGCATACGCGTCCCCGGCCCGGAATCGGTCGCCGACGTCGTGCCGCTCCCGCATCTCGGCGCGCAGCGAGGCCGACACCTCGAAGGTGCCGACGGGACCGCGGTAGTCACCGTCACCCATGATGATCGACGCGACCTGCTCGAGAAGCGACCGCCGCGCCTGCGCCGGCCCGACCTGCAGTCGGCACAGCAGGTCGTCGCGACTCAGCACCGATTCGATGTGCGGCGCGGCCGGCGAACTGAGGACCGCCGACCGGACCACCCAGTGCTCGTTCAGGGCACCACTTCTCACCAGATCGACCAGGGCGGTGATCGCGAAATCCGAGTCCTGATCCACCGCGCGCGCCAGCGCGTCGACATGATCGGCGGGCATGGTGGGCATGTAGGTGCCGTTGTGCGGCGGGAAGAACTGGAAGGAACCCGGCGACCGCGACCACGGCGAGTCGGACGAGCAGATCCGGCGGAAGCTGCGCGGGGCAGGCATCTCCGTAGTCCTTGAGCACCGGCCAGCCGTGCCGTTCGAGTGCGCGTCGGAGCCGCGGGTCGTCGATCCGGTCCCACTGATCCTGCGCCCGGATCAGCGCCCACGACACCGCCAGCTCGTCGACCGGGTGCGCGACGCCGAAGACCAACGTGCCGCCTCGATTCGCGTCGATGTGCTTGACGAGCATCTCCACCTCCGGTCCCCACGGCTCGAGCAGGAGAACAGGCAACAGCAAGCGGGGTGGGACATGATCGGGGAAGGCGCCGACGAGTTCGCACCACTGCGCGACAGTGCAGGGGTAGGCGTCGACGAGCGCATCGACGTCGCTCGACGCCCAGCCGCCCGCACTCGCTTCGTAGAGCGCCCGCCAGAGGGCAAGCGGTGCATAGCCTTCCCACGCCCGCTTGTGGTCGTCGGTGCCGCTCTTCACCACCGAGAACACCGCATCGGCGACGATGGCGCACAGCGGTTCGGCGCTGCGGCACGGTGCAGCGATCAGTTCGTCGGACGTCGGTACCCGGACCTCGTCGACGAGCCAGCGCAACACCTCGGGTGCCAGCCGGGCGCCGAGTGGGCGGCCGGCGAAATCGGGGTGACCGGCGACGGCCGACTGCAGCAGCCGATACGTGTCGGCTCCGACGGCGCCGAGCCCGGTGACCAGGGCGGGGCCCGCCTCGCGATCACACAGGACCGGGACGACGACGCGGTCGAGCAACGAGGCGGCGAGGTCGCGACCGGAGTCGCCGACGAGGCGGGCGTGCAGAAGCAGATCGAGCATCTTCACCGCGTCGTGCGCCGCGGCGGCGGGGTCGGTTCCCTGACTCTGCACGAGCGTCGAGAGGACCTTCTGCGCCTCCCGCTCCACATCCTCCGAATGCGGCCACGTCGCGAACAGGGCGAACTCGGCCGGACCGGCGGCGCGGATCCACTCGCGGTCGGCGAGAGCGCGATACGTGAGAACCCGTCCGGCCACGTCCCACACCACTGGGGCGGGTCCACCGCCGCGTCGCCACTCCGCGACCACCCGGCAGGCCTCGTCCATGCTGCCGGGCAGGTGTTCGTCCACGACGTGACCGACGATCGCCAGTTCGTCCGGGAACGAGGCCAGCGCGTCCGGCGACTGCGCGAGCACCACGGCCGCGGCCTCGGGCAGGGCGTCGTGCAGTTCGGGATTCGCGAGCACGGCCATGGCGAGCGGCCAGGTGCCGGCGAGGTCGCGGTCGCCCACGGCCGCGGCCAGTGCGTCCTGGTGGTCGAGCGCGCGCCGGGCGCTGCCGGGATCGACGAGCACGGTCTGCGCGAGCACCGACCACGACGTGACCGGCACGAGCTGCCCCGTCGCGGTCCGGTGCGGTTCCCCGCCCCACTCGCCGAGGTCGGGGGTGTCGGTCTCGCCGAGAACGACGCAGCCGGCGATACCGTCCACGGCGTCGCCGGTCGGTACGCACACCAGATGCACACCCCGGGAGAGGGTGTCGACGACGGTCGTACTCCGGTCCGCGGTCGACCAGCCGAATCGCTGCGCGGCACCCGGGGACATGAAATGCGAGACCGCACCAATCCACCGGGCCGCACTCTCCGTGTCGACGCAGCCCAGCACGACACCGGGACCACCGTGCATCGCCTGATCGACCGCGTCGAGGAGAACACCCAGCACACCGACGCGCCACGTTCCGGGATCGAGCAGGAAGTCGAGAATGGCTGCGCGATCGATGCTTCCGCCGGGTGCGGGCGCACGGTCGGGGAGTTCGGCGGCCGCGACGGCGTCCGCGCCGAACGGCGCCAGCCAGTCGGGCGAACCCCACCGTTCGATGGGACGGACGGCGTCGCCCGGCTCCCGGTCGACGACAACGTGCGCGAAGACGTTGCCGGGCCGCCCCGACGCATCGGCACCCGCGGGCGCCGTGTGCCAGTAGCAGCCGCCGGTGTCCGTCGGGGCGTAGACCAGGCGCCGTGGTCGCGCCGCGATGTCGGCCGGTGTGGGGAACTGCGGCATCGGCTGCACGGAGTCGAACCGGGTCGCGACCCCGGCGCGCATGAACTCCTGCTCGGCCGCGCTCACGCCGTCGGTGACGTCCTTGACCTGCCAGCCGCCGCCCGCCCGGCCTCGGTCGGGGGCGTCGAACGACGTGTAGGTGAGTTGACCGAACCGCGGCGGCCCGGGTGTGTGCTGCGGTGCGCTCATTCCACCGGTCCGGGCGGAAGGTCGAGCAGGCGAAGCTGATCGACCGGCGGATCGATCAGCGCGAGAGTCCGGTTGGTCTCCGGCCGCACATCGGCGAACACGCGCAGGAATCCCACCCTGCCGGACACGTCGGCCGTCCAGGGCTGCCCGAAGTCCTTGCGCAGGCCGCGCGGGTGGAAGCTCCGGGCCCCGGCCGTGGTCTGGCCCTCGCCGCGGACCTCGAGGGGTTCGCCGTCGCGGGCGCTGAGCGGCAATCGCCCGGCGTTGAACACGACGACGAACGGCGGCGCCGTCGGCAGCTCGAGTTCGGACGCGAGCCGGATGACGGCGGTCGCGGCGTTGCCGGTCGGCGACCGCTTGGTCTCCAGCCGGTATTCGATGCGCAGCAGTCCCGGGTACTCCACGGTGGCCGGGATCCCGACGATCCGTTCGCCCGCCGTGTACGCGACGGGGACGACGTGGACGGAACATCCCCGCGGCGGCAGCGGTTCGGGCAGATGCAGTCCGCCGTCCCGGTCGTAGGTCGAGCGGGAGATCTCGGCCATCGGCCGCTGCTCGATGGCGTGCTCCGCGGAAATCTCCGGCGCACTGAGGTATACGGACACCGACGCCGCACCCTCCGGCCACGGGAACGTGAGCACCTGCTCGGAGCAGCGTTCGACGATCCGGACATCCCGCAGCGGGGGCAGCGGACGCGTCGCGATGAACGTGCGACCCACCTGAACCTGCCCGTCGAGCGCCGTCACCGGCGTGAAGTACGCGCGCACCCACCCCCGCGGCCACGACACATCCGTCATCCGGTGGGTGCCGTTCTCACCCGCGACGGCCGGATGCACCAGCCGCGCGGAACCGGGAAGTCCCCCCGACAGCTCCAGGGCGTCCGCGGCCAGCACCGCGCCGTCGAGACCGGCCCGCGGCGCCGACTCCGTCCGATACAGCACCACAGCGCCGATGCCGGGTGGGGTCCACTGCAGATCGAACCGCAGGTTGTCGCTGTCGCCGTGGGTGGTGACGTGTAGATCCTCGACCTCTTCGAGCACCGCCGACACCGCGATCTCGGCCTGCGCGACGGCCGACAGGCGGGTGTGCCCGTCCACCTCCACTTCGCAGATCGCGCGGTAGAGGTAGCGCTGCCCGCGGCGGGCGTCGCGGTCGACGAATCCGCCGAGGTTGGCCTGGTCTGCGAGGATGCGGTGCCGCTGGTCGTTGTCGACGCGGACGCTGCCGTCGAGCGGGATGCGCAGCACGCGCACGGTATTGACGGTGGGCCAGGCACTCCACTGGCCGATGACGGCGCCCTCGTCCTCCATCACGACGACATCGGTGACCGGGCTGAGGATCTCGCCTTCCGCGATCAGGACGGGCTGCCGGCGGACGGCGTCCCGCTCGTCGCGTCCGACGTGGCACCAGACCTGCAGGTGCCGCACCGCGGCCGCCGGAGGCTCGGTGTCGACGAGCAGCGTGCCCCGGGTGACGCCGACCAGACGGCCCGCCTCCGGCTTGTAGGCGCGATGGTTCTCGCCGGACACCACCCGGTAGAGCACCGTCTGCCCGGCCTGCACCGGGAGAGGCTCCCATTCGAGCAGGTGCCCGCCGGTGGGTTCGGTGCTGATCGTCACCACGCCAACGGGGTGATCCGCGTCGGCGTGCAGGAATTCGCAGAAGTCCTCGGTGCGCAGCGACACCACGTGCTCGCTGCCCGGCGCGGGTTCGGTCACCGGCGGTGGTGACGCGACGGGCGTGGTGGGTGTGGACGCCCGGCCGGGGGTCGCCGTCGACGGTGCCGCCGACAGCACGGCGACGACGTCGTCGACGAACACCTTCGCCTGCCGGGGCAGCATCGGCTCGATCTCCTCGGCGGTGCGCCGGTTCGAGCGGAGGATCTGCTGCAGATGCGTGTCCTTGACCACGCCGGGGCGCAGCCGGTCGTCGTCGATCAGCCGCTGTCGCCACTGCTGCAACGCGGCGAGACCGCCATCGGACACTGCGGGGGAGGCAACCTCGGTCACGGTTCCACTCGCTTTCAGAAGTTGAGGCCGTCGACGACCGGGACGACGAACGGGGTTCGCGCGACGCTGTCGTGGCCGGTCGTGGTCTGCCGGGCCGGACGCAACTCGAACTCGGGAATGTGCTGCATCTCCACCACGTCGGTGCGACGCCCGTGGGCCGAGCGCAGGTCCTCGTCCGACAGTCCGTCGGTGTATTGGGTGGTGACGGCGACGAGCCCGCAGCCGACGCGCACGCGGGTCACCGTCTCACCCGACACCGCGGACAGGCCCTTGGTCGACGCCGTGTCACTGAAGATCGTCCGGTCGAAGAACGCGACCCCCTCCGATTCCGTGCCGATCCCGGTGACGAACTCGTCGACCCCCACCCGCCGCGGCACTCCGCCGTCGAAGTATTCGACGGTCTCGAGCAGGCCGTGGGCGAGTTCTTCTCGGGTTCCGGTCAGTTCGGCGAGGGCCCGCTGCCACAGCACGGCGGCGCCGGTCGCGCGGATCGTGCCCTGGTCGAAGCGCAGCGACCACTCGTCGAGCGCCGAACCGGAACCGGCGCCGGGCTTCGCGGCCAGCAGTCCCGGGTCGCGGTCGATGTCGTGACCGGCAGACCCGAGTGCGGCGCCCGCCGAGCCCAGCACGGTGTCCCAGGGATCGGTCAGCCAGCCGACGGTGAACAGGTCGCGGCGCAGGGCCTCGGCCACCCGTTCCACCTGCTCCGGGCCGGGCGTCCCGGACCCGACCGCGGTGTGCCGGGGCAACCCCCAGCCGACGGTGCGCGCCGTCGTCCGGCTCTGTTCACTGGCACCGAGCGGCTCGGCGAGGAACGCGCCGAGGGCGCGGCTCCAGGACAGGAACTGCCGGTAGGCCCCGGTGAGGTGCTCGATCTCCCGCAGTGCGACACGCAGATTGGCCCGATCCGCGGCGTCGGCCCGCGCGGCGGCGTCCCGCTCGACCAGCAGCCGTTCGAGGAATTGCTGGGTGCGCTGGCACACGATGGCCACCACCGCGGCCCACGCCAGCACGCACACGGCGATCGCCGGGCCGCCCCACCACCAGGAGATGATCTGACGCCACGCGAACACTCCGGCGGCGACGGCGAGCAGGAGGAAGAGCACGGTCGCGATGCGCACGCGACGGAACATGTGCGCCTGCTGTTCGGCGCACGCCTCGGCGAGGTCCTGGCGCTGTTCCGACTTGTCGAGACGCTCGAGCAGCACCCGGGACTCGATGACGGTGGCGTCGAGGCGGCTCGTCAGGATCGACCCGAACGACACCGCGAAACTGCGCTGCTTCCGGCTCCACCACGCGGCCAGCGCGGAGCTCGTCCGCCGGGCGTCGAGACCGATCGTCGGGTCCTGCTCCAGTTCCCGCAGGCGGTCCCGGGTCTCGGTGACCCCGAGAATGTCTGCGGGCTCGACGGCGTGCAGGCTCAGCGTCGCCGACACCATGCCCGGGATGTCGGTGAACCGATCGCCCGGGCCGGGAATCACGTCCGCCGCGGTCCGCAGGATGGCCCGATGGGCACCGACCTGCACCGGCGGAAGTCCCGCGGAACGCTCACTGGCATCCGACAGCGTGAGGGCGGCGCGCGCGTAGTCGCGCCACAGCGCCGACAGGTCCGGGGTCACCGGTTGCGGGGTGGCACCAGCCGCGTCGAGCATCGCACCGATCTGCTTGGACGCCGCCTCGTAGTCGGTCCACGCGACCTTGTGCCCGTCCGCGTCGACACCGCCCACGACGACGCGATAGGCACCCCGCGTCGAGGATCCGAACAGAGTGGCCTGCGTTGCCGACGCCACCGACGCCGACGCCCGGTTGGCCACCCTCGCGACCCACTGGGCCGGCGCGTTCCGCAGCACCGCGAACAGGAACGAGAAGAACATCCGCAGGGCCTGCACGAACCGGATTGTCCGCGGCTCGACCGCGCCCGGCGACTCCGCGCGTTCCCCGCTGAGCAGCGCACTGTGCTTGCGCCACAACGCCCGGGCCATCGTCGACGTCGCCGACGCGACATCGTCGGCATACAGCACGTTGGTGCCGGCGTCGTGCGGCAACGGCATCAGGCCGCCGAAATCGAGGAGCTCCGACCGGAGGTCGTGCTCGGCGCGCGCGGTGTCGAGGCGCCGGTAGTAGGACCGGACCACCCGCAGCGCGTTTCCGGGGAGCACGGGTTCGTCGTCGAACGGGGAGTGCTGCGCGTCGTTCCACAGCCCGGTCACCCCGGCGATCACCGGGGCCGCGTGCCGCCCGACGGCGAGCGGATCCGCGGTCGGCGCGAGGGACTCGTGCCCCATGCCCGGTCCACGCGAATCCTCGGGCGCGATGAGCAGGTTATGCCAGCCGGCGAGCGTCGTCGCGCCCCCGTCCTCGGCCCCGGGGCGGCGCACCAGCAGTCGCAACCGGCTCGACCGCGCGCCCCCGGAGTTGGACGTGAGCAGCTCTGAGACGAACCGCACCGACTCCGGATCGACCTGGGTGGTGCCGGCGACCAGAACGCAGATCCGCACCCGGTCGAGATGCCGCGAGGCGAGCACGTCCTGCAGGATCACCGCCGTGTCGGTGCCCGCCGTGGTTTCCACCGCGCGCAGTCGGGTGCCGTTGGCGACCACCGCGGTGTCGTCGATCCACAGGAACGGCGACACCAATCCGGCGGCGGCAGATCCCGGAGCACGTCCCGCACACCCTGCGCCGGACCGTCCGCGGCGAGGAACACCGTCAACACGCTCATGTCAGAACTGACCGGCGTCGGGGAGGACGAGGGCGTGTGCCATCGCAGTCGGCGCCGCGGCGTGCACCGGAGCCTGGTTCGGCTGCTCCGGTCGCTCCGCGCGGGCCTTGCACTCGTCGATCAGGGCGATCAATTCTCCTGTCGCCCAATACACGTCCGGTGCGATGTCGCGGAAGATCGGCGTCTGCGACGCGTGCTCGCGCAACCCGACCACCGACAGCGCGCCGCCACCGGGCGCCCCGTCCTGACCGGGTTCCATGTAGTGCTCGCCGACGAGGTCACGGATCTTCGTCAGCCATGCGGCGGCGTTGGCGGCGCGCTCGGCGATGGAGACGTCCGGTCCGGTGTTCTCCACCTGCGACTGCCATCCCGTGACCGGCACACCCGTGCGCAGCCACGCGGTGAGCCGTGCCTTCGCCGACACCTCGTGGATGCCGCTGACCGGGTCTTCCGCGGACGAGTCGTAGACGGCCCTCAACGCCCGGTAGGGCAGCATCGAATGCATGACCGGCGGCTCGTGCGACAGCGCCATCGCCAGCAACACCGATTCGAGCACTGCCGGCAGCCAGTCGTTGCTGACCGTGAACCGCGACGGCGGGGTGAGCAGCGGGTTCGGGAAATCCACCCAGTCGCCGATGCCGGCGTCCCAGACCCGGACCGGTTCGTCGTACGGGGCCGCGGGCAACCGCACCTGACCGATCGCCAAGCCGAGGAACCATCCGGCGGTCAGCGCGCGACGTTCGTCGCGGTGCATCGGCAACGACGCAGCGAGCGGACGCGACCGGCGCCACCTCCAGAACGACTCCTGCTGCGCCGGGGTCGAATCCGTCCACTGCTTGGCGGCGGGCCCGAGCACGGAGTCGTACGCCAGCGGGGAGTAGTTGGGGTACGAGCCGAAGATGTCGATGCGGGTGAGCCGGTCCTCGTCGGACAGCAGCCGCGCGAACTCCCCCTCCGTCTCGTGATCGATCATCGGGTCCTTCTGCAGCACCTGCGACAGCGTTTCTGCCACCGGCAGGTTGAGGAACGGCACCGACGTGAACTTGTAGCGGTACTCCACCTGCTGTCCCGGGTGCAGCGCCTCGAGCGCCTGCTGGTTGACGCTGGCCAGCGGCCGGGCGAGCGAGAGCGCCTCGGTGAACTTGCGCTGCAGCCGTTCCCGCCGCTCCTCGATCGCATACGCGGGCACCGTGTGATCCTCGATGTACTCGCGGAGCGACACCCGGCAGAACCGGTCGAACGATTCGCCGGTGCGTCCGACGAACTTCCGTGCCCGATCGAGCAACTCGACGGGACGGACGTGCACGTCGTAGCGCGCCGACGACGGCACCAGCGCCTCACGGGTGTTCGGGTCGATCGGGAACGCCCGCGACCGCCAGGCCGCCGTGCGCTCGACGAGGGAGTGATCCTCCCCCGGCGCCCGGGTGCCGTCGACCGTGGTCCACAGTCCCGTCACCACGCTCGCCACCGCCTGTTCGACCGCCGCCGCGAACGGCGGCGTCCCGGTCTCGGAGGCCGTAACGGCGAGCGGCAGGTCTCCCCGGTACTGATCCATGAAGTCCACCGACGGGGTGAGCATCACCTCGTTGTTGGCTTCCGCGAACCGCTTCGGCACCCGATCGGCCTTGTCGGCGGGCCAGGCGCCGTACTGATCCGTCGCCAGCCGGGCGAGCCCGACGTCGCTGGCCGGCTTGTTGCGCGCGCGGCGCAGCGCGGTCTGCTCCTCGTTCAACGCGTCGAGCAGCGGCTGCAGGACCTCCGGCACCAGCGCCGCGACCACCTCGGCGACCTTGCCGGACAGCGATGCATACAGCTGGCGGTAGACGTTGTCGCGGCAGTCGGCAACGATCCGATCGAGGATCTCCGCGTCACTCTCGATGCTGCCCTTGAGGTTGGTGAGCACCTGCGACGCGTCGGCGGTCTGCGCCGTGATGTCCTCCGGTCCGCGCCGGGACAGATCCTCGGCGCCGGTCCGCACCGAGTCCTTGCAGTACGTGAGCAGACGACTGACCAGCGCGGTGGCGTACGGGAGACCCAGCTGGGCGATCGACCGGCCGACCGTCTCCTCGATACGGTCCACCAGACCCTTGTGCCACACATACGCGTGCGCGACCGCGTGCTGCTCGGCCGAACTCGTCAGCGCCTGACGACGGCGTCCCAGCGCCTGCCGGATCTCCGGGACCCACTGTCCCGCCACCAGGCCGGAACCCGACGGGAGATGCCCGCGCAGTTCGAGTTCCACCGTCTGGCCGGCCATCCGGGTGGCATCGGTGGACGGCAGCACCACGGACGTGAGCCAGGCGCCCACCCCCATCTGCGCGCCCCGCGCGTCGGCGTGCGCGACTGGGAGTCCCATCGCTGCGAGCAGGCTGTTCCACTGACCGTCGAGGATCGAGTTGACCTGGTCCTCGTCCGACACCGGACTACCCGGTGAACGGTGACCGTCGAGCAACCGATCGACGGCGCTGCGGGCCAGCCGCTGCGCGGAGTACTCGGCGTACCGGTCGCGGCCCATGCTCAGGCTGGAGAAACCGTAGGTGCCCCACGGCAGGTTGTCCCACTGACCGCCCCACCCGATGTTCTCCCGCTGGCCCGGCAGTCCCGCATCGTTGGTGAGGTCGTACTGCACGAACTGGCGGGTGGCCGCGCCGCTCATCATCATTCCGGCGAGACCGCGGGCCAGGCCGCGGTAGATCGCCTTCTGCGAGCCGTCTCCGAACGGTGCGCCCTCCACACCGACCTTGCGGCCCACCGGGAACACCCGCGCGAACGGAACCTTCTCGCCCGCCCCGTGCTGCTGCCCGAGCGCGCGCAGGATCTCCACGTCGTGCTCACGCGCCGAACCGAGCTGGCTGGCGACGATCTCACCGAGCATCGCCAGCGCGTTGGCCCGGACACCGGTGGTGGCACTCTTGCCGAGACCGTCGAAGATGTCCGGGGCCACCATGAACACGCCCATCAGCCGCGGGTCGAGCCCCGGGATGAGTGTGAGCAGGCGGCACACGTCGAGGGCCATGGACGCACCGGCGCCGCCAGCCATCGACGACACGACGAGCACGATCGGCGACTCACCCTGCTCGAAGGAACCGCCGCCGGGCACGGTGAGCGAAGACATCTGGCTGGCCGTCTCGACCGTCGACAGCTGATCCCACGCCCGCTGCAGGGTGTCGCGGATTCCGCCGGCCTTGCTCAGGGTGATCATGCGGCCGAGTGAGCGGTACTGGCCCGCACCGGATCCGATGGGCACCGTCACCGACGACGGGTCACGAGGCGCCCACGTGGCGATCTCGTCGAGGCTCTGCTTCGCGGTGAGCTGGTTGGTCAGCGCATTGTCCAGCACCGCGTACGAGTCACCCTGCGGGCCGCTACCGAAGTAGAACCCGCCCTGGTCGCGGACGTTGTCGAGGCCGTCCGGTCCCGCCTCGGGCGCCGTCGGCACGTCGATGCTGACGAACTGCCACCCGCCGGGGATCCGGTCGATGCCAGCCGCGGCGAGGTCCGAGCGGAGCTGATCCATCATGTACGCGAGGGTGACAGCGCCGGAACCACCGCAACCGACTACGAGAAACCGCCTCATTACGGTCCTTTCACAGAAGAGAGAGCTTGACGTCGAGGACGATCCGGGTCAGGAGCCGGGCGGCCGGAACGGATCGAAGGGATCACCGGCCGACGAGCGGGCCGGGGTCGCGTCCCAGGAGGGTGCGGCACCGAACGTCGGGGCGGACGGAGCACCGAAGGGGTCGGACGACGATGGCGCGCTCGGCGTCGCCGCGGTCGGAGTCGAGCCGGGATGATCGGCCCTCAGCTCGGCCACCCGGCCCGGCAGCTTGCGCACCAGATCGGCGACCAGACGGCGGTTGCTGTCGTCCGTCGCGTCACCGCCGACGAGAAGCAGCACGGTCGCCAGGTTCGCCGGACCATCCGGATCGTGCAGCACCACCCAGTTGTTGTGGATGGCCAGCGGAAGGCGCGCGCCGCCTGTGCGTCGGTCGACCCCAGGTTCGGCTCCGGTCGCCGCGACGAGGCCGGGTTGCTGCGCGACTACATACCCAGGGCCGAACGGCGACAGACCGATCCGCGTCCGCAATTCGACACCCTCGACGTCCAGGCTGCGCGCGGGTTTGTTGAGCCCCCGCACGAGCTGGCTCAGGTCGCTGTCCCGGATGGCGAAGTCGACGCCGTCCCGCAGCACCTGCCCACCCTCGACGGTGACGCCGACGCGCATGGCCTTGAGCGTCTTCGCCGGAATGCGCGCGGTCCACCACTTGATGCCGTAGAGGAGGAGCGGCGGCAGGGCGATGCTGAGCAGTAGCACCAGGGCGAAGACCAACCAGAATCGCTCACTGTTGAGCGGCTTCTGCAGTTCGGCGGTGAATGCGACGTTGATCGGCAGGGCGCGGTCGGGCTCACCGGGAGGCGACATCATCAGCGGAATCGACCCGTTGAGGGAGCCGTTGCCCGCTGCCGGAACAGCCAGGTCGACGGGAAGATTCGCCTGCTGCCCCTCACCGATCTGGAGGCATTCTGCGGCGGACGGCGCGGTGCCCGCGGAGACACCCACGTCACCGACTCCGTCGGGCACGGCGTCGAGCGCGACCGGTGCGGCCTGGTCGAACCACACGCAGCCGGGTCCGGTGATCGGGATACTCGCGGCGAACTGCCCGGCGCCCTCGACGGTGCCGAAGTCGACCGTCGACGGCACGACGGGGTAGCCGATCGGCGGCGAGACGGTGAGCGGGACGTCGACGAACTGCGGCGTCAACGCCGTGCCCGGGGCGATGACCTCACTGTCCGCGGATCGGGCGTCGGCCGTCGTCACATCGAGCGTGAGGCGCAGCGTCGCTGCTCCCGGCGGAACCTGGGTGAAATTGAGTTCGACGGGTTCGCCGATGCGCTCCTTGGCAATCCGATCGACCAACGGATGATCGACGTTCCCCGCATCCGTCAGCGATACCGACAGGGCGGCGCTGCCCAACAGGTCCTCCGGGTCGATCTCGTTCCGGTCGGAGTCGACGATCCCCAGGCGGATGGCGGACGTCTTCTCGCCGCTGTGCACGGCCGTCGTATCCATGCCGAGCCAGGCGGGAAACAGGTTGCCCGAGATGTGGATGTTCGTCTTGGAGCGGGCCAGCGGGCTGGAGCCGTCGGGGTCGACGAACACGAGCGCCCACATGCCCTGCCACTGCGCAGGGTCGTTCGACTTGGTCATCGTGAAGCTGACCGAGCGCGGCGACATCCACCGGTACGCCACCTCGGCGCCATCCAGTGCCGCGGTCGTGGGTGCGCCGGAACGGTCGAGCGCGAGTTGCGCCCCGCTCGGAGCGACCAGCGTCGGGATCAGACCCTCCGCGTCGGCCGAGCCGAGCACGGTGACCGAGCTGATCGAGTCGTCGAGCACGAAGCGGTGCTGCGCCTCCTCGCACACACTCACGACGCACACGCCCGTCTCGCCCTCGATCGGCGCCTGACCGGGTGTGCTGAACGCATCGAATGCGAACAGGAGGTCGTCGATGTTCTGCGCGAGGTAGAAGTCGCCGGGTGAGGGTGACGTGGTCTTTCCGCACGCCCCGTCGCCGCCGGTCGCGATCGATCGCATCAGGTCGAAGTCGCTGGGCTGCGCGGTCCCCGCGGCGAGGCCCACCGCGAATGTGACGATCCCCGATGAGCGCAGCTGATCGGCAATGCCGGCGGGACGGCAGATCGATTCCCGGGCGGCCGCAACCACCTGCTGGACGCCCTGATCGCTCCGCAGGGAAATGCCCTGCGCGTAGGGCTTCTCGGCGTCGCGGACGGTGAAGTCGAGCTTCCCATCGGAGAACCACGCCACCGCCTGGCAGCGGTTGGCCTCCGACTGACTGTCATGTTCGGCCAGCGTGCGGCGGGCACCGTCCAGCGCGTTCCAGTAGTCGGTGTCGATGCCGTCGGTGCGCGTCCGGAACTTCTCGACCTCACCCTGCAGGGCGGGCAGCGAGCCGTTGTCGAGTCGGGTCCAGGGTGCGTGGACGGTGAAGTCGTCCGCGAATCCGGCGATCGCGACGTTGAGCTCCACACCGGCGGACCCGCCGAACGTGTTGAGCTGCTCGAGCAGGTAGTTGGCCGCGGACACGCGCGCGGCGTCGGGGTCGGAACCCTGGAGGCTGCCGGACTGATCGACCATCAGCATCAGATCGCCCTGCCGCTGCGCAGCGAGGCAGCCACCGAAATCGCCGACCGCCGCGGTCGTCGGGGCAGCCGACGCGGACGGGATCACCAACATCAGGGGCACGAGCATCATGGCCGCGAGGGCGGCTACCTTCTTCACAGTCGACCCGCCCATTCCGCAATGTGCCACGCGCTCGCCACGATTCCCGCTAACGCGAGCACGACGACCACCCAATAGCCCCGCTGGGCGACCTTCGACCGCGCGTAGACGGGCAACGCGCGCTGCGCAGTGTCGAGCACGGTGAACCGGGCAAGGAGCCCGAAAGCGCACCCGCCGGCCAGGACCCATGCGACGACGGCCAAGCCTGTGATCGAACCCAAGGTGACTGCGAGGACCAGTCCTGCCGCAGCCGCCAACGCGGCCAGTACGAGCCAGGGGATGGGAGGTTCACCCTGCGCGATCGCACCGCTCGGTCGCGCGCTCTGCGCTGCCGCGAAGGGCTCCGCCGCGGTCGTAGACGCGAACGCGGAGGGCTGAGATGCGAAGGGGTCGGCAGCCGCCGAACCGAACTGGTCTGCAGCCGGCCACGACGAACTCGTGTCGGTAGTCACGCGATCACGAGAGGTCTCGTAGTCACTGAAGTCGAAGGGGTTGGTCATCGAGGCACGGATTTCTCTTGCGGTAGGGCGCAGACGCACAGGGAATTAGGTGTGGTGATCGAACATTCCATCGCGACATTGCGACGAGCGTTACACGAGCGAATAAGCGGCACAGCAATTTACAGACAATGCGGCAGCGCGCGTCGCCCAACGGGCGGCATGTCGGCCCCACCCGAATCGGCGGCGTCGACCACGCGCACCCGTCCCCCTTATTTCCTTGAACGTCGAACTATGCCGCTGAAATTACACCGCCCCACCGACACGTTTACCGCCCGACGCGTCGTAGGGGCCGAGATTCATTCAGGCGAATGACAACACCACGCGCTCTTCTGCCAGCCACTCGCTCACAGCGAGTTAGTTGAAACTAATACCAGACAAACCTGACGTAACACATAACAGCTCCCAGCACGTGAGCAACTTAATAGACTGCGCCCCAACAAATCCGAGTCTGTACACCGTTCAACCGACACCGCGAGGGACGAATAGGGACTTTCGACCCTAGCGGTGTCGGCGTCAGTGAACTAGCAGGGGTTGGGCTCGCCGATCTTCACGACCGACAGCACCGCGTCGCCCTCGCCGACCAGTTCACCGGGCGACGGCTGCTGACCCACGACGACCCAGTTCGAGTCGAGCACCTGCATCCGTCCCGCACCCGTCGCATCGGCACTGCGCGAGAAGAACACCCCCGCCGCCTGGATCGTGTTCTGCGCCGTCTGCAGGTTCATACAGACCACGGCCGGCATCGGCACCAGCACGGGGGCACTCGACGTCGGCGCCACGGGCGCGGGCTGTGCGGGAGCCGCGGGTACAACCGCAGCAGGGGTGGTCACGGGCAGCGTCGTCGGCCGCGCGGTCGTCGTGGTGGTCGTGGTGGTCGTGGGGACGACTGTCGTGGTGGTCGCCGCAGCTGTCGACGAGGACTCACCCGAACCGCAGCCGACAAGGCCGGCGGCCGCGAGGACCACGCCCGCGCACCCGACGATCGAGGCGAACAGCGAGCGTCGGCGTCCCGTTGTCGAGTTGGCAATGGTGGACTGAACATCGATCGACACTGCAGTGCCCTTTCAGAAATGCGGGCGACCTGCCCGGAACTCTCGCCCGTGGGTGTTCGCAGGCGAAAAATGTGAACTACGACCGCACCGGTTGTAACCCATCCCCGACGGCGCGATGGTTGAAACTATTACCAGACGGCATGAACTCACGCATAATTCGGTTGGAGCCGGGGCCGCCGTACCGACGGAGCTCGGCGCCAATTCGATCCATTCGCACAAGTCAATACTCTGAACAGATGACAGCGTTCGTCGGATCCTGTATCCGTGAACAGGTAGTGTCCGACCCGCCTGGTATTTTCCGCTTTGCTCGACTACCGCTCAAACATAGCGAGCGTGTGGTTATGTAAATCCGAGAGCGACGACGGCCTCGCGCGTCAGTGGGACGTCTTACTGATGGCGAACCTGCCAATCGAGATCTATTCCAAAATCCGTCTTGCAACAATGCAATTCGGATAGCAACGAACGGCGAACACAATGACAGATGATGCTCACGTGACCCCCGCGGGTTGGTATCCCGACCCCTCGGGCGGTCAGCGCTACTGGGACGGCGCCAAATGGCTCGACCTGCCAGACCCTTCCCCCAAGCTTGAAGCGGCAGGAAAGACGAAACGCCTGCCCAAGAAGTGGGCGATCGGTGCTCTGGTGGCCCTGGTCCTCATCTGCGCGGGAGGCGCCACTTGGAAACTGATGCACGACGCGCGAGTCGCTGCGGCGGAAGACGCGGCAATCAAATTGGCCGCCCAGGAAGAAGCCGATCGCGTCGCTGCCGAGAACGCCCGCCGGGCAGAGGCACAAGCAGCACAGCAGAAGCGAGACAATGCTGAGCGGGCCTCCCGCGAAGCGGCGGTAACGGAGATTGAGACCAGCGTGAAGACGATGGCAGAAGGCCACGTGGCAAAGGGCCTCATCGACGGCTCCGTCATCTCGGTGTCATGTTCGCCGGTCAGTGGTGGCTCCACTGATGACCTGACAGAAACGACTACAGTCTTCGAGTGTTTCACCGCAACCAAGGACAACGGCGACGGCACTATGAGTGGCTTCAAGTACCACGCGACGATGAATTGGACCTCCGGCGAATTCACCTACGGAATGGGGGCACCCTAGCGGACCGGTGTCGCGTTCCGTGCCAGCATCGAACCTCACGATGTTCGACGATCAGATCCCCATCCGTTTGGCCAATTCCGCTCCCCCGACCTCCCGGATGAAGTCCGGGTCGCCGCACACCACGAGTTGATCCCGGGCACGCGACAGCCCGACGTACAGCCGCTCCCGCGAACGCTCCTGCACCACCTTCTCGTTGAGCGCCAGTACGACGGCCCGCCGTTCCAGACCCTTGAATCCCAGGACGTGCCCGTAGAAGACCTGCTCGGTGTCCCAGAAGCTGTCCCAATACGCGGCGTTGCCCTCCGCCTGCCGGCCGACCTGCTCGGGATGGCGGCTGCCCGTGGCGAGCAACGCCAGGTCCTCGGGACGCCACCCCTCGTCCATCAGTGAGTCGATCTGGTCGTCCGCCACCGTCAGGGCGTCCTCCGCCGGGCAGGGTACGAAGATCACCTCCGGGCCGTCGCCACCCATCAGGCGCATCCGCTGCCCCACCAGCGGAGTGAACGAGTCCGCGATCTGACGGGTGTTTCTCAGATTGTGATCGAGCACCAACGGGACCAATTGAATCGGCGGAACGCCCTGCCGGTCGAACACCCGCTGCCCCTCATCGCTGAACACATAGATGCCGCCGCTTTCTTCGTCACGCAGCGCTGCCAGCAACGGACCCCACCAGTCGTCGGCGAAGTCCTGCGCCTCGTCCACCACCACCGCGTCGAACCGTTCCCGCAGGGGCAGTTTCGACGCCAGCTCCGCCATGTGCCGCGGGAGGTCGTGTTCCCAGAACTGCACGGTGTCGGTGTTGCGGATGCTCTCGTCCGGCCCCTCGGGCGCTCCCCACAATTGACCGAGCGCGTGAAACTCGCCGACGTACGCCGGACGCTCCTTATACGACCAGGTGGCGGTCAATCGCTCGAGATACGACGCCAACCCGTGCGAGTAGCAGATGAGTGCCACCCGCTGCCCCTGCTTCGCCAGCCGCCGCGCCTTCTCGACCGCCAGGAACGTCTTGCCGCTCCCTGCGCCGCCCCGCACCTCGACCCGGTTCAACAGACGAATCGCGTCGAGAATCACGGACTGCTGGGCGGTCAGTGCATCGGCCGCGTCTTCATTCGCGATCGCCCTCGCGACCACGTCGCGTTGCGGCAGTCCCCGTCCGGAGAGAACCGTCGTGAGCTGATCGACCCCGTTCACGGGCAGCGCCGGGCGGTCCAGCTGTTGACCGGACAGCACCTTCTGCAGCAGCGGCACCACGTCATCGAGGTCACTGCGATCAATCACCTTCCAGCGCGGGCACTCCGGCAGGGCGAAGTCCTCGGTGATCTCCGTATTGGGGAAGACCACCACGTGATCCCACCGCAACCGACCGTGGCTCCACCGAGGGTCGGCCTCCACATAGCTCCGCAAGGCATACGACGCGTCACGTGCTTGCCGGACCGGGTTGATGACTGTCGCCCCTTTACGCTGCTGTTGGTACCAATCGGTGCCGTCGTGCCAGATCTGCCCGCCCTTCACCTCCAAGCAGACGATTCCGTATCCCGCGAGCGCCACGACGAAGTCGATCTCGTGGTCTTTGAGCCGGTCGGTGACTCGCTGGTTTGCCACGACCAGGTCACCATCACCGAGCTGACTCGACAGCGCATTCCACACCGATTCCTCGGAACCATTGACCAGACGCGGATTCTCGGGAATGCGGATCACCATGCGGATACTGTCGCATGGCGGCTTCGTTCGAGCGCGGAGATCACCGGACGACATCCACGGCGAGTAGTAGTTTGCGGTGTGGACACTTCGTGGCAGGACCCCAGCGCCGTCTCGTCGATGCTCGACGACTGGGAGACGTGGGCGATCGTCGGACTCTCCGGCAACCCCGACCGGACTGTGTTCCGCATTGCGGAGTTGCTGCAGCGACGGGGGAAACGAATCGTCCCCATCCATCCCACCGCACCGACCGTCCTCGGCGAGCAGGGGTACGCCGCGCTCGCGGATGTCCCGTTCGCCGTCGATGTCGTCGACGTCTTCCGCAAATCCGACGCTGCCGGGGAGTTCGCGGACCAGGCCGTCGAGGTGGGAGCGAAAGGCGTCTGGTTCCAGCTCGGCGTCATTGACGAGGCCGCTTTCCAGCGAACGACCGCGAAGGGCGTCGCCATGGTCATGGACACCTGCCCGGCAATCGAGTGGAGTGCACGGGAATCGGCGTGACGTAGTTGGGCCGGCGTGCGCCGCTCGCGACTACGGCTACCCTGGACCGAAATCGTGCAAATCGGACACCCGGTCCGATACGAGCCGCTCAGCCGATCGGAAGGTTCCCAACTGTGGCAATCGACTACACACGCCGCCCGTCCACGCCCGCCGCACCGCAAGGTGGAGTCAGTTTGAGCAAGGTGACCTTGTCGAAGGCCGCGCCGTCGGTCAACCTCACGAAGTCGGGTGAGCGGCAGGGTGCGATGCGCGTCAACCTCAACTGGTCGACGGGCGCGACGCCACAGCCCAAGAAGGCCGGCTTCTTCGCGAAACTCGCGGCGGCAGCGGGCGGCAACAACGGCATCGACCTGGACCTCGGCTGCTTGTACGAACTGGCCGACGGGTCGAAGGGTGTGGTCCAGGCACTCGGTAACACGTTCGGATCGCTGCAGGCCGCGCCGTTCATCAAGCTCGACGCCGACGACCGCACGGGCACCGTGACCGGCGGCGAGAACATGCACATCGGCCTCGACCGACCGGAGATGTTCAAGCGCATCCTCATCTTCGCGATGATCTACGACGGCGCACCCAACTGGGCGGCCGTGGACGGCGTCGTCACCCTCTACCCCACCAGCGGTCCCGAAGTGGAAGTTCGACTCGACTCGGCGAACAGCTCCGCTCGCATCTGTGCCATCGCGATGCTGCAGAACACCGGGCAGGGCATCACCGTGACCCGCGAAGTGAAGTACGTCGAGGGCAGCCAGGCCGATCTCGACAAGACCTACGACTGGGGCATGAAGTGGGCGGCCGGCCGCAAGTAGCGGCCTACCGGAGCGCCGGCCTTGTTGCCGATACGGCAAGAACTCTCGCCGAAAGCCGCGCTGCTGGTGCACAGTGTCGGCATGGAACATGTGGGAGAGGCCACCGGGTTCACGGCAGAATCAAGCGAGGCGGACGAGTGGGACGCGCGCTACAGCGAGCGGGATCGCGTGTGGAGCGGAGAACCCAACGGAGCACTCGTCGACGAGATGACCGGCGCACGGCCGGGGCGGGCGCTCGACGTCGGGTGCGGTGAAGGCGCCGACGCGCTCTGGCTCGCCGGCCGGGGATGGGCCGTGACCGCGCTGGACGTTTCCCGGGTCGCTCTCGACCGGGCCGCGGCCCACGCCGACGGGAACGGCTCGAACATCACGTGGATGTTGAGCGGACTGCTCGATGCCGATCTGCCCGCAGGCGGCTTCGACCTGGTCTCGGCTCAGTACCCCGCCCTGCGCAGTACCGCCGACCGCGTCGCCGAACGTGCACTGCTCGCCGCGGTCGCGCCGGGCGGCACCTTGCTCGTTGTGCACCACGACATGCGCGATGGCAGTGTGGCGCGCGAGCACGGCTTCGATCCCGATGATTGGGTCGCACCCCGTGATGTGGCAGCGCTCCTGGACGACGGCTGGCACATCGACGTGAACGAGGTGCGGGAGCGTTCGATCAGTGGCGGCGCGGGTGCGCACCACACCCACGACGTGGTCCTGCGCGCGCACAGGGTGTAATCCCCGAGGGTGATCGGCCACCGGGCGGCCGTTGCACGTCGAGGGGAGCTCACCGGTCGGTGACGGGCCCGCCCGCAGCGCGCCAATGGATGAGCCCGCCGCTCATATTGACCGCGTCGAAGCCGTTCTCCACCAGAAGGTTCGCCGCACCGGCCGACCGGATGCCACCGGTACAGAAGGTGATGAGCAGGCGGTCGTCGGGGAACTCCAGACAGCGGTCGAGCAACACTTCGAGTGGCGCGTGCACGGCACCCGGGATGTGCACGCGGTTCCACTCGAACTGGCGGCGGACATCCACGACGAGCGCGCCGTCCTCGACGAGGCGGACCGCGTCGGCCGCGGACACGGATGGGGGTCGGCGTAGGTAGTGTCGGAAACTCATGCGCTGCGCGCCACCTGTCGCAGGTTGACCATCGTGAGCGGACCGCTGAGCACCGGCACGAGGGCGCCGACACGGGTCCGCGTCGTGAGTCCGCGACCGAGCAGCGCCGTGACGGCGACGGCCAGGTAGAGCGCACCGTGGACCGGGCCGAGGACAGCGGCGACGGTGCCGTCGTGCACGGTGGCGAGGTTGACCAACAGCGCGAAGACGCTGACGGTCTCGAGAACCGAGAGCGCAGCCAGCGTGCGCAGCATCCCCGTCATGCGTAGCTCGATCCGGGCCGCACGATCATGAGCACGACGACGACCACCCACAGCACGTTGAACAGGCCGGTCAACATGCCGAGGCGGCGCAGCCGGGAACCGTCGTCGGGTGCAGTGAGCGCTTCCCCTTGCAGCGGGGCGATCTGCAGAGCGAGCAGTCCGCCGGCGACGGCCGTGAGCACCATCGCGACCACCACCCAGACCTCGCTCGTGCGGCCTTGGACAGAGGCGAGCACGAGGCCGACGACGGGGACTGCGATCGCCAGGAGTCCGTAGACGCGGGTGATGCGGTGCAGCACGCGGGCGGTGTCAGGGCTCCGTTCTTCCCGTTGCGGACCGCCGAGCGCGACGGTCACCGGCGCGTACCGGGGAAACAGACTCGTGGCCACCGCGACAGGACCCACGAAGAGAATGCCCGCCACGACATGGGCGGAGAGCAACAGCGATTCCATAACCTTCAGCCTAACTGAAGGTAGGTGATCGGGGTCAGTCGGTGGCCGACATCACCCGCAGCATGTGCGCCCGCAACGCCTCGGTCAGCTCGGGATGCTGGACGGCGAACTCCGCGTCGAGGCGGGTCACCACCTCCGCGGCCCGGGCCAGCAGCGACTCACCCTCCGCCGTAATGCGCAGCGTGGATGCCGACCCTGCGTGCGCCGTCGCGTCGTCGACGAACCCGGCCTCGACGAACGCCGCGACCGCCGTGTGGGCGCTCTGCACCGTGATCCGCGACCGCCGGGCGAGCTCACTGAACGAGATACCCGGCGTTCCGCGGACGTGCCCCAACAATCCGTACTTGCGGGTGGTCAACCCGAGCGGCTTCAGTGCCTCGGCGAACGCGGCCTCCCACACCCGGCCCACCGTGAGCAACGTGACCGTGGGACTGAAGGGCGGCAGCTCAGACATGGGAGCAGGCTACCGAGACGATCGCGACTCCAGGACAACTCGACACTGCCGACCCAGGGCAATCGCGCTACCGTCGGATCCATGTTCAGTACCGAGATCGAGGTCCGCACCGGAGCCGAACCGGTGGTGTACGACCTGACGCGTGAGATCGAGAAGTTCCTCGCCTCGACGGGCGCCAGGGACGGCCTGCTGCACGTCTGGGTGCCGCACGCCACTGCGGGAATCGCCGTCATCGAGACCGGCGCCGGGAGCGACGACGACCTCCTGCGAGCAATTGACGACGTCCTTCCCCGCGACGACCGGTGGACGCACCGGCACGGCAGCCACGGGCACGGCCGCGACCACGTGCTGCCCGCGTTCCTGCCGCCGTATGCGTCCGTGCCCGTCTTCGACGGAGCACTCTCGACGGGGACGTGGCAGTCCGTGTGCCTCGTCGACACGAATGTCGACAACCCGGTACGTAAGGTGCGCTTCAGTTTCCTCGCAGGCTGAGCCGGCTCGCGCCGAGCGTTCCCCGTTACGCGCGCGCGAATTCCCTTGCCGAGGAATAGATTTCCGGGAGACTCGCCGCCTCGTCGGTGGACGAATTATCCACCCACGTTTCGAGTGCCACCCGGAGCACGGCGACCGAGACGTCGACCGCGAGCCGCACCTGCAAGTCGGAGCAGTCGAATTTCGTCGACACGACGTCGACCAGAGCCGCTGTCCGCCGTACACTTTCGCGCGCCAGGACGGCACGCAGCGCCGGTTCCTTCTTGATGAGCCTGTTCACCCGCAACAGTCGCCGGCACGGTAACGACGAGCTGTCCGAGTACGTCACCAGTGCGGCCGCGAACGACGTTTCCAACGCGAGCCTCGGAGAGATGTCCGCGTCGAGTTGGTCGAGCCGTGACGCCACGACCGACTCGAAGGCCCAGTGATCCCGGAGGGCCGCCTCTTCCTTGGTGGCGAAGTATCGAAAGAACGTGCGCTGCGACACTCCCGCCGCTTGCGCGATCTCCCCGACGGTGGTGGCCTCGACACCCTTGCGCTCGAACAGTGTGAGCGAAGTCTCGCTGATCTCCACGTTCGTCTGCTCGCGTCGCCGCTCCCGCAGCCCAGGCGGGCCAACGGGCAGGTCAGGCGGCACGGGGAACACTTCGGATCTGGTCATCTACGGCCTTCGTTATCGGTAGGCGAGCACCCACCCGTCGATAGTTCCCATCCGGTCATCCGTTGTCAATATGGCAGCGTGTGCCATAATGGATGCGAAGGGTAGGTAATCAATGAATCTCAATATCGGTGACATCTTCCTGTACCCGCACCACGGGTCCGTGACCGTCACAAAGCTCACAACCCGGATGTTCAAAGATTTGCCCACCGAATACGTACAGTTCGAAGTCGCTCAGACCGGGCTGTCCATCGAGATCCCGGTAGCGAAGGCCGAAGCGCTCGGCGTGCGGAACGCGATCAGCAACGACGAAGTCGAGCGAGTCTTCGACATCCTGCGCGGACCGACCGTCGACGACCCGTCCAACTGGTCCCGGCGGTACAAGGCCAACCAGGAAAAGCTGACAGTGGGTGGAATCTTCACGGTCAGTGAAGTCATTCGCGATCTGATGACCCGTGCACAGGAGAAGCCGCTGTCGGCCGGCGAGAAGCGGCAGCTCGAGCACGCGATGCAGCTCGTCATCTCGGAACTCGTCCTCGCGATGAAGTCCGACCCGGACGACACTCGGCGCCGCATCGAAGAGATCTACGAACCCGCCTCTACCGCGGCCGCCGCCACAGTCTGACAACACGATCGGCAGCGGCCCCGGACGAAAGGTCCGGGGCCGCTGCCGTGTTCGAGATCAGCTACTGCCGAACAGGTTTCCGAGCGATCCTGTTCCCGATCCGGCCCCGTACGTGATGATTACGGTCGGTGCCGCGTCCGCCGCAGCGGCCGCGAAGGTCCCGCCGGGCGCGTACGACGATCCGCCGCCGCCTCCGCCACCGCCGTAGTTGTCGGTACCGCCTCCGCCGCCGAACCATCCACCGCCGCCACCGCCGCTGGGACCTGCGGCCGCGCCGCCGACGCCGGCCTCACCCGGGGAGCCATGCGGGTCGCTGCCACCGTTACCTCCCACGCCGCCGGCCGCGTCCGTGGCGCCGCCGCCACCGCCTCCCCCGCCACCGGCCTGACCTGCAGCTCCCATGAGGTTGCCGCCGCCACCGATGTAGGTGTCGCCCGCACCGCCGCCGCCCGAGGCGACGATCTGCCGATCCGCCAGCTCGCCCGACCCGGTGCGCACATCGGACGCGCCGCCTCCGCCGCTCGCTCCCTCACCGCCTGCTCCGCCGCCGTTGTATCCGGCCGCTCCCGTTCCGTCGCCGCCGTTGCCGCCGACCTGGATGTACAGCGCGTCACCCGCGGCAACCGTCAGCTGTCCGGTGGCGACGGCTGCGGCGCCGCCCGCCAGGGGTCCGTCGCCGTTGCCACCCCGTCCGCCCGTCGCCGTCACCGTCAGACTGGTGATCCCCTCGGGAACCGTGAACGACTGCGCGCTGCCGGTGAACGTGAACGTGCAGGTCACCTGGGTTCCGGCGCCCTGGACGCAGCCGGCAGGCAACACCGCCGGCGCGGCAACCGCGACGCTGGGGGCGAGCAGCCCCGAGGCACCGACTACGGCGAGGCCACACATTCCGGTCGTGTACCACCGGCGGCGTGATCGAACGAGATTTGCGGTCAAAGCAGTCTCCTGTCGCAAAGCGAGCACGTGATAGCTGGTCCGAGTGGGAGCATTCCACAGCGTCCGGCTTCGAGCGGGTCTTCCGATCTCTCGGTAGCCGATCCCATTTGAAGACCGCAGCTCACAGCCCGTGCCGTACCGCTAATCGGGACCCGCGGTATCGCATTCCGCGGCAGGAGGTCACTATGAAGGTAAGTAGAACTAATTTGTTCCTCTAGGCAACGAGGTATGCAGATGAACGACGCGGCACCGATCGGAGACGGGATCTTCCAGATTCCGGTCCCGATCACGGACAATCCCCTCGGTCACACACTCGTGTACGCGATGGAATCCCCCGGCGGCCTGATTCTCGTCGACGCAGGCTGGGACGACGACAACGCCTGGAAGGGCCTCACCTCCGGGCTCGAGGCGATCGGGCACTCGGTGAAGGACGTAGAAGGCGTCGTCCTCACTCACTTCCACCCCGACCACACGGGCCTGTGCGGGCGGGTCCGGGAGGCGTCGGGTGCGTGGATCGCCATGCACGAATCCGATCACGAGATGTTCGAGCACATGTCGACCGGTCACGGTCCCGAGTGGCTGGACTTCCAGAAGGCCAACATGACGCGCGCCGGCGCCGGCCCCGCAGACCTCGAGGCCTTCGAGAAAGCCGCGAGCGGCAAGCCGCCGGCGGGTCCCGAGTCGGCCCCCGACCGTGTTCTCGTCGACGACGAACTCATCGCTCTCGTCGGCCGCAACCTGCGCGCCGTCTACACCCCGGGTCACACCCCCGGACACGTCTGCTTCTACCTCGAAGACGCCGACGTGATGTTCACCGGCGACCACGTCCTGCAGAAGACGACACCGCACGTCGGCAACTTCGTCTACCCGCTCGAGGAGCGCGACGGTCTGGCCGAATTCATGGACTCGCTGCGCCGCGTGCAGACCATGGACATCACCCGCGGCCTCGGCGCCCACGGCATCCCCATCGACGATGTCGCGGGCCGCGCCGGCGAACTGATCGAGCACCACGAAGAGCGACTCGACCACCTGTACAAGGCTTTCGGCGACGACAAGATCACCGTGTGGCAGGTCGCCGAGCGCATGAAGTGGTACAAGCCGTGGGCCGACATCTCCCCCATGGGCAAGGGCATGGCGCTGTCCGAAGCAGCGGCCCACCTTCGGCACCTCGTCGCCCGCGACCTCGTCGCCCAGGTCCCCGACAGCGAGCCCGCCGTCTTCGCTCGCCGCTGACACGTGAGCGGCAAAGCGTCCCCGAGGACACTTTGCCGCTCACGTGGGTGGGGTCATCTCCAACCGCACGCCGAGGAGTCGTACTTCCCGGTCGAGGTCGAGCCTGTCGACCAATGCTGCTGCCGCGTCGGCGATCACGTCCGGATCGAATGTCGGCTCGGGCAGCGGCTTGCTCGTCGTGTGGGTGTCGAACGGGGCATAGCGCACCTTCAACGCCACCCGCACCGCCTTCCGGTTCTCCGCGAGGATGTCCTCCCTGACCCGGGCGGCGAGGCGTCGGATCTCCTCGGTGACGGCCTCCCGCCCGGCGAGGTTCTGCTGGAACGTCGTCTCCCGGCTGTGCGACCGCGCCACCCACGGCTCGGCCGAAACCGGGGAGTGATCGATGCCGCGACCGATCCGCGCGTACCACGGACCCATGGTCGGACCGAGGGTCGCGGCCAACTCCTGATCCGACGCGTCCGCCAACTCCCGCACGGTGCCGATGCCCAGCGCGGCAAGCTTCTTCGCCGTCTTCTTGCCGATCCCCCACAACGCGTCGGTGGGACGCTCCCCCATGACGTCGAACCAGTTCTCCTCCGTCAGCCGGTAGACGCCCTGCGGTTTGCCGAAGTCCGTCGCGATCTTGGCGCGTAACTTGTTGTCGCCGATACCGACTGAGCAATGCAGCCCGGTCGCGTCGAGGACGGCGTCGTGGACACCTCGCGCGAAGGCCTCCGGGTCGTCGGTCTCGACACCGAGAAACGCCTCGTCCCAGCCCATCACCTCCACTACGACATCCAGCTTCCGCAAGGTGTCCATCACGACGCCCGACACCTCGGTGTAGGCCTCGGCGTCGACGGGCAGGAACACGGCGTCGGGAATCTTCCGAGCTGCGATCCGCATCGGCATTCCCGAACCGACGCCGAATTCACGCGCCTCGTACGACGCCGTCGACACCACCGCACGCTCGGTGGGATCCCCGCGACCGCCCACGACGACCGGAAGTCCCCGCAGTTCAGGGTGCCGTAGCACCTCGACCGCGGCGATGAACTGGTCGAGATCGACATGCAGCACCCACCGGCGACGCGGCGGTGTGCTCATGAAGCCAGTGTGCCGGAATCCGCAGGCAGACCACCGGCGAATCCGCCAGTTCGGCCGCGCCGTTCAAGCCCGCGTCTTTACCACTCCCCGCGTTCCCACAGTTCGTCGGCGTAGTCGCCGAGATCGCCGCGCACCAGCCTGCGAACCTTGCCGAGCTTGCGCAGCGTCGGGATGGTCTCGCGTGCAGCGACGCCGATGCCACGGCGCTTGCGCGGGGAACAGAGCGCGCAGCCGCGGTACGTCCGTGACGGGTGATGGGTAGGCATAGCGCCTCCGATGGTGACTCCGCGAAAGGCGAAGACTTCAGAATACATCGGTGGAGGCCGACGGTGGCAGCAACTCGTCGGGAAAGCGGTACGAACATCCGAGTTCGCTGGTGGACCGGGTGCCCCAGTTGTCCCGGAACCAGGCCACGCACGTGTTCGCGATGAGGTTCACGTCGCGGCTGAAGAGGTAGCCGTCCGTGCAATCTTCGAAGTGGCCGTCGAATTGCCACCTGTCGAGTGGCAGGTTTTCGGAAGAATAATCGGCGAGCAGCAAATGCCCGAGCTCAACACGTGATCGACGAAGCATCAGCACACCGTCGGCCAGTACCTGAATCTGCGCGCAGACGACTTCCTGGTCGTCGTCCTCACTGATGTAGCTGTTCGGGCCGATCTCGACGATGAGCGCGACCGGTTGATCGACCAGCGAACCCGTCAACCACTCGAACATTCCCGCCCACGAAACCTCGGGCAACTCGGTGGAATCGACCATCGTCATCACCTTCCCGTACTCGCGACCACGCAGGGAGCGTCGGGCGCCTCCCCCTGAGTCGTATCAAAGCAGAAGGTTCCGACACATGTGGGCCGAAATCGTTCTCGAGCGCACTGTGTCGACCGCGCGAATGACGTGATCGGGAGCAGCGCCCGGGGGTCGGACAGGCCGAATATGCTGTCTCCGCAACTTGTTCGACTTGCCGGCACCGACTTCCGCGTTGCGGATCTACATCGACAGCACCATCTGTGCGAAGAGGCGACCCCACTCGGGGTCCATCGGCTGGTCGCGCTGGACCCAGCCCTCGACCATGGCGCCGGTGAGTTCGAGGAAGGTGATCGTGGGGCGGGCGATCCAGAAGAGTTCTTCCCGGCCGACGATGGTGCCGTCGCTCGTCTGCCAGCCGAGGGCGGCGAGTCCCTCGGCGACCACGTCCCGGCGTTCGTCTGACGAGGTGCCGGCGGCGAGGGTGAAGAGCACGAGGTATCCGGCCTCCCGCTCGATCTGCTCGGACCCCAGCGGCAGGCGGTCGATCAGATGACACCACAACCGGAAGCGGTCGTTCGCCATCGAAGTCCCGAGATTCGTCCGAACCAGCTTTCCCTTGTACTTGCGGACCAGTCCGAGCGTCTTGGCGTACTCGCGGAGCAGGTGGACGGGCCGCTGGTCCGACTCACGGTTGCTTGTGGCGGGCCAATCATCGAATCCCGGCAGCGTCTGCCGCATCTCCGCCACCACGGCGGGTGGCAGATAGCCTGCCTGGGTCAGGGTGATGCCGTCGGACCCGATGCGCTGCAGGAACCATCGCAGATGCAGGGTCGCCTTGTCCTGGGTCTCCTTGATGTCGCCTAGCCGGTCGGTGAGGTGGGCGTGCTCCAGAAGCGAAAAGAGATGCGGGGCAGACTGATGCGGGATTCGGCGCAGCAGTTCCGCGAACTTCGAATCCGTCACCGGGCCGTGGTCGCGGATCACGGCCTCCAACCGGAGGTTGCGGTTCACCACGTCGGCGGCGAACGATTCGGGCGCGAAGCCCGGCCCCACCCACGCTCCGGCATCATGATGACCGGGGTGTGACGGCGTCGCAAGGACCTTCAACAGGTCGTCGTATCCGCTCGGTCCGCCACAATCCTCGGGCGGGCAGGCGCGGGCACCGGCGAGGCACGTGACGGTCGGCGCCGGACCGCCGGTCTCGACCCGCTCGAGCACGATCGTGTGCTCCCAACCGTCCCCGAAGTCGTACAGATACGACAGCAACTCGCCGGGTTCGGCCAGAACCTGATCGAGCCGCACCCTGTCCTCGCGCACCTCGTCGTCCTCGTTGACGTAATCCTCGTCGGCGCTGTCGCGCATCTCGTACCGCTCCGAGGCGGGCGGCTCACCGCCGACCCACGAATGCAGGTGACTGTCCTGCCAGCCCATCACCGTCTGCACGATCGGGTGCAACTCGTTCAGGAACAGGTTCGACGGCACCACGAACTGACGCCAGATCGGCGGAGACACGTCGTCGAGTTCGACGCGCAGGTGGTAGCTCGCGACGGCGCGGCGACCCCGCCTCTCCGACGGCCGGACGATCATCGGCACGTCGGGGACGACGGACAGGTGTCGGCGTTTACCCGAAGCGGTCATGGCGTCATGGTAGGCGGGAGGCAGCGGTGTCCGGCACAAGTGGTGACGATAGCGTGAACGCATGCCCGTGTCCGCAGTTCTCGCAGGTCGGTACCAGTTGCGGGGAGTGCTGGGCCGCGGCGGGATGGCCGACGTCCACGACGGCTGGGACCTGCGCCTCGAGCGGCCGGTCGCGGTGAAGGTGCTGCGCCCGGAACTCACGTCCGTCCCCGACACCCGCCGGCGGTTCGAGGCCGAGGCGCGGCTGGCCGCCACGCTGAACCACCCGAACGTGGTCGCCGTCCACGACTGCGGTGAGGACGCCGGAGTGGCGTACATCGTGATGGAACGCCTGCCCGGACGGACCCTGGCCGACGAGATCGCCGCCGGACCCTTGCCCGAGGCGCGGGTGCGGTCGATCCTCGCCGACGTGCTCGCCGCCATCGGCGCCGCTCACTTAGCCGGGATCCTGCACCGCGACATCAAACCGGGAAACGTGCTGTTCACCGCGACCGGCGCGGTGAAGGTCGCCGACTTCGGCATCGCGAAGAGCGCGGCGTCCGACCACACGGCGACCGGACAGGTGCTGGGCACCGTCGCCTACCTCAGCCCCAATCGGATCACGGGGAACCCGGCAAATCCCGCCGACGACCTCTACGCAGTCGGGGTCGTCGGCTACGAAGCCCTCGCCGGGCACCGGCCGTTCGCCGGCGACAACATCCTCTCGCTCGCCCGTGCGATCACCGACGGCGCGGCCCGGCCCCTTCGCGAGATGCGTCCGGACGCCGACCCGGCCCTCGTGCACACGATCGAACGGGCGATGGCCCGCGATTCGCGGCAGCGGTACGCCGACGCCCAGTCGATGCGGGCCGCCGTCCTCGGAACGCCCGTCCCCCAGACGAGAGCATTCACGCCCAGCACAACCGTCCACGAACTACCGCCCGAGCCGCCGCGACCCCGCCGGCGGACCGGGCTGATCATCGCCGCCGTCGCCGCACTTCTGATCGCGGTCGTCGTCGGAGCGCTGGCCATCGCGTCGCAGAACCGGGACGGCACCGTAAGCCCGGCCACCACCACGGCCGTCAGTCCGCCGCCGGCACCCGTGTCTGGCCCGCCCAGCACCGTCGAGGTCAACCCGGTCGCACCCGTCCCGCCGGTGAACGCCCCGAAGCCAGGTCCGGGAAACGGCAACGGCAACAACGGGAATGGGAACAACAAGACCAAGGACAAGGAGAAGGACGGCAACTGACCCGGACCGCGCGATGCCCTTTCACTCACGCAGGGGCGCTCACTCCGCGGCGCGCGTCGACGGCGGCACGCACGGCCGGCGCGACGTCGGTCGCGAACTTGCTGACCTGCGCGGGGTCGTCGCCGTCGGTGCCGAAGACGAACGTGTCCATGCCCGTCTCCACCACGAGATCCGTCAGTTGGCTCACCCATTGCTCGGTGGTCCCGTGGAACAGCGTGTCCGACGGAGTGTCGCCCACCCGCCCGAAGATGTTGTAGGCGCGGACGATCGAACTCGGATCGCGGCCCGCGTCCGCGGCGCCCGCGTCGATCTTCGCGTGCATGCCGGGCAGGACGTCCGGCGGGAAGTAGGAGCTCGACGGAACCCATCCGTCGGCGGAACGGCCCAGCGCACGCAGCAAGCGCGGCCCGCCGACACCGAGCCAGATCCCGATCGGATGCGCCGGGACAGGCCCGGGATGCACGCCGGCGAGGCGGTAGTGCTCACCTTCGGAATACACGGCACGCTCACCGGACCACATGAGGCGAATCACCTCGACCGCCTCCTCGACCGCCGTCGCCGCCTGGCCGGGCGTGCGAACGTCGCCACCCATCGCCCCGATCGCATCCCAGAAGGCGCCCGCACCCAACGCCAGTTCGAACCGGCCGCCCGACATCACGTCGAGACTGGCCGCGGCCTTCGCCATCACCGCGGGCGGACGCAGCGGCAGGCACGCGACGTCGGGAAACACGCGCACCCGCTCGGTCCGGGCGAGCAGGGTGCCCATCAGCGAGAAGGAGTCGAGGAACTTCGCCTGATACGGGTGATCCTGAACGGCGACGAAATCGAGCCCGGTCTCGTCGGCGAGCGCGGCGAGTTCGAACGTGTTTTCCAGCAACTCCACCGTAGGGGTGACGAACACGCCGAACTGGAGGGTTCTGCCATAATCGGTCATCGCGGTCGCGCCCCTCTCGGTTCCCGGACTCCTTCGATCATCCACCACCTCGCCCGCCGGGAACACCCGGTTCGTGGCCCGGCATAGTGGGTTCATGACATCCGAAGACACGACCGCCGGCTCCGCACCCGACGTCCGGGACGCGCCCGAACACCACCGCTTCGAAGTCCGTGTCGACGGTGAGCTGGCCGGGTTCACCGAGTACCTCGACCACGAGAATCAACGGATCTTCTTCCACACCGAGATCGGCGAACAGTTCGCGGGCCGCGGCCTGGCCAGCGCCCTGATCCGCAGCGCGCTGACGGAAACGGTCGGGGGCGGCAAGCGGATCGTGCCGATCTGCCCGTTCGTCGCCCGCTACCTCGAGAAGCACGACGACTTCGCCGACGACGTCGACGCCGTCACCCCGGCCGCGATCGAGGCGGTGCGGCACCGGCAGCGCTGATCAGAGTGCGCCGCCGGCGCTGATCAGAGTGCGCCGCCGGCGCCGCGGGCCTCCTCGAGCCGACCGATGAGGGTCGCGGCGTCGTAGGGACCGGTGTGCCGGGTGAGGTCGGTGCCCGTCGCGCCGAGGTAGAACGTCGGGGTCCCGTGGAAGTCGCTCGACTCGGCGTCCAGTTCGTCGTCGTCGACGCGATGGAGGTATTCGCCCTTGCGGATGTCCTCCTCGAACCGGTCCGTGTCGAGTCCCAGCTCGGCCGCGTACCCGAAGATCTCGTCCTCGGCTAGGGCGTCGCTGTTGGCGAACAGGTGGTCGTGCATCTCCCAGAACCGTCCCTGCGCGGCCGCCGCCTCGCTGGCCTGTGCGGCGAATCGGGCGTGCGGGTGCACCTCGTCGAGAGGCAGGTGCCGGAACACGTAACGCAGTTCGTCACCGAAATGCGCGCGCACGTCCCGGATGCTGCCGGTGGCCTTGCTGCAGAACGGGCATTCGAAATCGCCGTACTCGACAAGGGTGAGCGGCGCATCGGCCGGGCCGCGCACGTGATCGCGGGTAAGGGCGACGGGCCGAAGGAGGGTGAGCCCGGGCGCCTTCGTCGGCGGGTACCGCCAGTCCGACAGCCGGAACAGCGCCCAGCCGAGCACCGTCGCGATGACGGCCGCCGTCAGGACACCGACCCCGGCCTCGTTGGCCAGCTCGGGAGAGTCGATGGCGAGGTCGACGATGAACAGAGAGATGGTGAAACCGATGCCGGCCAGCGCGCTGCCGCCGGTGATCTGCGAGAGCGTCAGCCCGGGTGGCAGGCTTCCCGGCCGCAGCTTCGAGAAGACGGCGGTGGCCGCGGTGATGCCGACGAGCTTGCCGACCACCAGCCCGAGCACGATGCCCCACGCCAACGGCGACCGGGCCGCGTCCGCGAGGGTCTGCCCGGTGATGACCACTCCCGCGTTGGCGAGCGCGAAGATCGGGACGACGAGGAACGCGGTGTACGGCTGGTAGAAGCGCAGGAGTCGCTCGTTGACGGACACCGCACGCAGCACCCCGAGTTGCGCGGCGCGGGCGTAGTCGGAGTTGGGTGACTGCCGGAACGCGCGCGTGAGTTCCCCCGCCCGCTCCACCTCGCTTCGCCGCGGCGGATACACCGGCAGGATCAGCGCGATCAGCACCCCGACGAGGGTGGGATGGACGCCCGACTCATAGAACGCCACCCAGGTGGCCGCCGCGACCACGAAATAGGCGACACCCCGCCACACCTCGAGCTTGCGCAACTGCATGATCAGCAGCAGTCCCACGCACCCGAGAAGCAGGGGTCCGAGCCGCAGGTCGTCGGTGTAGAAGAACGCGATGATCGCGAGGGCGCCGATGTCGTCGGCGACGGCGAGGGTCAGGATGAACAGGCGCAACCGGGCGGGGCATCGGGGCCCGACCAGCGCGAGCGCCCCCAGCACGAACGCGGTGTCGGTGGAGACCACGACGCCCCACGCGGCCGCCTCCTCCCCGGTCGGATTGAGTACCAGGAACAGGGCCGCGGGCAGCGCCAGACCGGCAATGGCGGCGAGGATCGGGACGGCGGCGCGGGAGCGGTCGGTGAGTTCGCCGATCGTCAGCTCCCGTTTCACCTCCAACCCGACGACGAAGAAGAACAGCGTCATCAGCCCGTCGTTGACCCAGTGCTTCAGGTCGAGGCCGACGCTGTAGTCGCCGATCTGGATCGTCACCGGCGTGTGCCAGAACGACTCGTACGAATGACCGATGTTGGCCCACACCAGCGCGAGCACTGTCGCGACGAGGAGGAAGCCGGCCGACAGCTTGTCGTCGTCGGTGTCGTCGCGGATCTCGGCCAACCGCATCGACAGTCGCCGAAGTGTGGTGGGGCTGCTCTGGTCGACCGTCATGTGTCCCCTCGCTTCCAGTTCCGCCGCTGGTCAGCCTAACGCCGCTGCCCATTAGCCGTTCCGATGTCCGATCTGGCGGCCCCGACTACCCGAACTCGCCCGCGATTCCATCTCGCCATGGGATCGAAGCAGACGAGCAATCCGGGCCAGAAACGCGCGGCAAAGCAGAAGGCGCGCCAACGACGGAACCGCTCCACGGTGTCACCGATGTTTCCCACTCCCGCCGTCGACCCGGCGCTCATCGACAGCTTCGTTCAGTGGCTGCGCGGCGGCGACCTCACCGACGATGCGGAGGTCTACGGACACCTCGTCGAGTCGACACTCACGAACCTCGCGCACGCCCGCCCCGGTTTCCACGCCACCGGCTGGCTCCCCGCGGACGCGCATACCCTGCTCGAGGCCGCCGACGAATTCGTCGCGCAAGATTCCGACGACATGGACGACGTCGCCATGACGATCATCGCCTCCACGCTGACGTTCCTGAACTTTCTCGACGAAAATCGGCTGTGGACCGGCAGCGAGGAGAACTTCACGCACTGCATCGAAGACCTCCTCGAATTCGTCGAGCCGGAACCACCCATCATTTTTCCGGACGACATCGCGCTTCCCGCCGTGGACGAAGAGGACGAACTTCGCGCCCTCCTCGCCCTTCCCGCGATCACGGCCCTCGCCGCACTTGTCGACTGGGTCGGCACAAGCATGCCCGTCACCTCCACGAAGGTACCCAAACCCGCCTCTCTTCCCGGTCTCGCCGACGCGCTGGGTATCGATCTCCAGGTCGACTCGGATGGATATCCGCGGGTCAGGAAAATCCGCTCGATGCGCGATGTGCCCGCGATGATGACGTATTGGGACACCGCGGAAGAGGTCGGTCTCATTACCGTCAACTCCACGCGCGCGGTCCGCGGTCCGAACGCGGAGCTGATTGCCGACGACACGACGCCTGCCCTGCCGTTGATCCGTGCAGCCGTCACCGAATTCGTTCGCCGCCAATTCGTTTCGCAACCTGACCATTTCGACCTCATGCAACTGACCGATCTCGTCGTGATGCAGGTGATCCTGGCGGGAATGACGTCGACGCCGTCCCCTGCCCCGACGGAGGACGCGCCCCTCGACGACGAGCAATCGATCATGGATGACTTCATCCATGATCGACTGGACGCGCTGGTGGATCAGAAGTGGCTGACCAAAGATGACGCCTACCGCGTTCCGTCTGCGCTGCAACCTGCCGTCCTTCGTGCCGTCCACCTCGCGAGTGCGGAAGCCGCGGACGCACTGCCCGTTGCGATGGATGCGCACATCACATTGCGGATCTCACTGGAAGGCACCCATATTCCTGTCTGGCGCCGCATTCGGCTCGATGCCACGCTACCGCTCGACGCTTCCCATCACATCATCCAGTCGGCGTTCGGGTGGGAGAATTCTCATCTCCACGAATTCTCGGTAGGCCCCGCGCACTCGGGTGGCGGAGTATTCATCCCCGCTGACGACATCCCGCACCGCGACGTGGAAGGCCGGGCCGTCGCGGAGGAGGCTGTCCTCGTCGGTTCGTTGCTCGGCTCGGTCGGCGACCAGCTCACCTACCTGTACGACTTCGGTGACGACTGGATCCACCACATCGTCGTCGAAGCGGTCGACGCCCCCGACCCCGACTCCCCTGCCGCGCTATGCCTCGACGGAGGAAACATGGCGCCCTGCGAAGATTCCGGCGGCCCGTGGGGCTGGGCGGACAAGATCGAGGCCAGCGCCGACCCGCATCACGAGGAGCACGTGGAGATCCGGGAATGGCTGGGTCTGCGCCCCGGGCAGCAACTCGATCCGACGTCGTTCGATCGAGACCGGGTCAATTCCGCCTTCGAGGCGTTGTTCGGGTAGCGCGGGCGGGCGTCCGCGGACGCCCGCTCAGACGTGGTTGTCGAGTACGAACTGGGTGAATCCCTTGCGGATCAGGCGCACGGCCTGCTTCTGCCCCTGCCGCAGCACGGACTTGGGCACCCACACCTTGGGCTCGACCGACATGGTGAGGTGAACCGACGTCCCGCGCGCGGTGGGGGTCAGTCGGTACTCGCCCTCCTGACACTTCTGCTTGTCACTCTCGAGCAGCGTCCACGACATCAGCTCGTCCCCGATCCACTTGTGTTCGGCCAGCTGCACGTCGGAGACGCCGAGGACGGCGAGCGTCATCCGCACGGTGCGGGGACGTCCGTCGTCGAACCGGGACTCCACCACGACCTTCTTGTGCACCGCCGACCATTCGGGAATGCGTTCGACCTCCACCAGAGCGGCCATCACCTGCTCCGGGGTTGCCTCGATCTCGAACTCGCCTGACACCGACAACGCCATCTGGTGCTCTTCCTCTCGACGGATGTGTCTCCCCCACGTGAGTGGCATTGCGTCCTCCAGCACGCTTTGCCACTCACCTGGCCTACAGTTCGGACGCGTAGCGCTCCAGCATGGCAGCAAGCTCGCCGGGGCGCGCGAGTGCGGCGAGATGGCCCGTGTCGATGACGTCCGGAACGATGCCCAGCCGTTCCCGGACGATCCGCTGCATGAAGTCGAGCGGCAACATCCGATCACGGCTGCCGGCCACGACCCGCGTCTTCACGAACGGCCACGCCTCCGCCTGCCACACCGTCGCGAACGGCGTGTCCGACATGACCGGTGCCCCCTGACCGAACGCCTCCTCGGTAACGTCGTCGGGCACGTCGTGGAAGAACAGAGACTTCAGGTCGTTGGGTGCGTCCGGGTCGCGACCCTCCAGCACGTCGAACGCCCGCTTCGCCTCCGGCTGGCCGGTGTTCTCCCACCACCGCCCCGGCGCCTCCCCGGGCGCGGGCACCATCGGCGCCACCAGAACCAGCAGGTCGACGTCCACCTCGCCGCGTTGACAGACGATCGCCGCGGTGAACGCCGACATGGACTGCGCGACCAGCACGATCGCCCCCTCGACGTCCTCGACCGCATCGACGACGACGTCGGCGAACTCGTACTGACCCGCGTCGTCGTCCCCGTATGGGAGGTCGACGGCGATCACCGAGTGCCCGCTGCCCTCCAGGATCGGTGCGACGCGGTGCCAGTACCACGAGTCGGAGCCTGCGCCGGGCAGCAGAACGAAGGTTGCGGGCATCTCGACTCATCTCCTGTTCCGGAACACGAACGGTCGAGTCGAGCCTAAGCGCTACGTGAGCGGGAATGCGCGTCCGAGGACACTTTGCCACTCACCTGTGGGGGGGGTGAAACGGCGGAGGGGCGGGCGCCGGTACACCCCATAGGTCGGACAGGTAAGCCCGGCCGCGCCGGGACCGACGACACCTCCACAGAACCGAGCCGACATGTTTACCAACCACCTCTTCGGCGGAATGACCGAACAGGAAATCGACATCGAGATCGCCGACGAGCTGGCGGCCTGACGCACGTTCCCCCGCACGTGAGTGGCGCCACGCACCCCGGCACACTTCGCCGCTCACGTACGAATCGCGGTCACGCTCAGGGCCGATCGGCCGGTTTCCCCTTCCACACGGCACCCATCGCCAGCCGCTCGAGGTCGTCCGCTGAATATCCCGGCCAGCCGTGCAGGATCCGGCGCCACCCGTCCGGTACCGCCGACGCACCCCACCGGGCACCGAGCAACCCACCCGCGATCGCCGCAGTGGTGTCGGTATCGTTGCCCGCCCGGACGGCCCGCTCGAGGGCCAGCCGAAGGTGATCCGGCCCCGAATCGTCGGCGCCGCTGATCGCCCACCACGCCGTCTGGAGGGCATGAACCACCCAGCCGTTCTTCGGGAAGTCGGCGGGTGTGCCGCGTTCCGCCTGGTCGAGCAGCGGTCCCCAGTACTCGCGGACCTCGGCCGGCGCGTCCCGCAGGTACCCCCGCACCCCGTCGAACGTCCCGAACAGCACCGCGTGCCGGATCGCGTGGGACCACAGCCGGCACGCCTCGCCGGCACGCTGATCGTCGTGGGTGAGGGCGCCGATCTGGTACGCGGCCTCGGCGCACGCGTCGGCGTCGTCGAGATACGCCAGCGCGACCGGGGCCGTCCGCATCAGCGAACCGTTGCCGCCCTTCCTCCCCCTGACGCCGCGTGCCCGCTCCTGCATGGCCGCGGCCGAGCCGTCGCGGGCCGACAGCACGGCGCGCGTCTGATTGCCGACGTCGGGCGGGTTCGAATCGATCCACCGAATGAACTGCGCAGCAACGGCATCCAGTCCGTCACCCCGGCCGATGTCGACTCCCGACGCTGCCACCTCCGCGATGGCGACGGCCATCGACGTGTCGTCTGTCCACTCCCCCGGCGCCCAGTCGAACATGCCGCCCCCGACCATGTCGATCACCGCATCGGCAGCCGGGGTGGTGAACTCGTATCCCGCCCCGAGAGCGTCACCCGCAGCGGTGGCAATCAATACGCCTGCGGCCCGGTCGGTCTGACGTTCGGTCAACTCCACAGATCCCCCTTGAATCGAATTCGCTCCAAGATTAGATCATTATCGCTCTAACTGGCAAGCCTTCTGCGTGTCGGCATGTCGGCGTAGCGTCACGGGAACACTGTCGACGGAGGAGTGCTCATGGCGGGCGAACTGTCGTTCTTCGAACTGGGCGTGGCCAACACTGAGCAGGGCCGAAAATTCTACTCGGCGTTGTTCGGCTGGGAATTCGAACCGGGACCCGGCGGATCGGGTTACTCGATCACAACCCCGAACGTGCCGGGCGGGATCCACGGCGGCGAAGAAGGCGCCAGCCCCTACGTCTTCTTCCGGGTGCCGGACCTCGACGCCGCGGCCGAGCACGTGCTGGCACTCGGCGGCACAGTCGACGCCGTGGATCTGGGCGACGATCCCGACTCGGTGGCGAAATTTGGGCGGTTCAAGTTGTGCCACGACGACCAAGGGTCCGCCTTCGGTCTGCACGAACCACCCTCCGGCAGCTGAATCAGCGCGCCCGGAACGGTGATTCCCGGGCGCGCTGATTCGGATCGATCGGTTACGGCTCGTTCGGCGAGTCGCCGCCGCCCTCGTCGCCGCTGTACGTAGCCGGTTGCGGCAGTCCGTCATCCGGGCCGTCGCACCAATTGTCGTACTGGTTATACGGTTCCGCACCCCACGCCGGGACGTTGTTCTCGTACGGTTCCGCCCAGTCGTCGCAACCAGCCGGGCCGTACGGCGGAACGCCGGGAGGCAGAGGCGCAACATTGTTGGGCGCCCGCACGGGTACGGCTGCCGAGTCGAGCGCGTCACCCCAGGCGACGCCGGATGCTCCCAAACCGATCGAGGCCGCGAACACAGCGACCGCAGCCAATCTCATGCCGACCTTCATCGTTGCCTCCCATAGGTGAATGACGCTGCCTAAGGGCTGTACCCAAAGACAACGTAAACAATCCTCGAAGGGCGAATTTCGTGGTTGAAATTTGACGGGCGGTCGGTTTCAGGTCACGACCGAGCTACACGACGGCACAGCGCCTCGTGCGCACGATCACCGTCGAATCAAGGATTGACCGTCCGGCCTTGCTCGTCGTTGACCGGCGGCTGCTGCGCGGAAAGCCCGTCCTCGGGACCGTCGCACCAGTTGTCGAACTGGTTGTACGGATCGGTGCCCCACGCCGGGACGTTGTTCTCGTACGGTTCCGCCCAATCGTCGCATCCGATCGGCCCGTTCTGCGGGAACCCGGGTGGCATCGGTTGAATGACATCCGGCCGACGCACCGGCACCGCCGAGTCGAGACTGCCGCCCCAGGCGACACCGGATGCTCCCAATCCGATCGAAGCCGCGAACACTGCCACCGCGGCCACCCTCCTACCCATTCTCATGATTGCCTCCGTTGGTTTCATGGCCTCCCCGGGTGCGGTACCCAGAAACCCGGAAAACAATCCTCGACGAGGTGTTTCGCCTGAGAAAATTCGACGATCAGTCGGTTTCGGGGCGACAGCGCACGTACATCTCGGTCACCGACGTCAGCACCTGCTTGCCCGACGCGTTGAGAATCTCCGTCGCGACCGTCACCAACGCCCGTCCACGACCGTCCCGATTCACGTCATCGATCACCAGGTTTCCGGTCAGCACGTCACCCGGCCGCACCGGCCGGAGGAAGTTGACGTCACGCATCCGGCTCCCGGCGATGACGCTCCAGCGGGCATAGAGCGTGGTCGCAGACAGTCGCTGGCACACCGCGATCGTATGCACACCGCTCGCGATGAGCCCACCGAAATAGCCCTCATCTGCGGATTCACGATCGATATGGAACGACTGCGGATCCCACTGCCCCGCGAACTCGAGCACCTCCTCCTCGGTCACCGTGTAGGAGCCCAGCTCGAACTTCTCGCCGACCCCGAGGTCGTCCGCATAGACGACGTCACATTTGCTGCCCACTACCAACCGTCCGATCATTCGCTCGAGCCCCCGGCACGGAGACTGCATTCGAGGATATGACCGCACGACGCCAGCGGCGACAGCGCCCTTCCGCCGGCGGCAGGACGGCGGTCGTCAGTTCTCGTCGTACCTCGGCCAGCCGGGATACGGCGCCAGCGTCGGGTAGGGGGTGTCGTGTGGGAGGTTGGCCTTCTGCGGTCGCGCATCCCTCGCATCGGGCATGCGCGAGTCGCACTCCGCGTACGCGCTCTGATCGCGCGCCGCCTGCTCGTGCTCAGCAATCTTCCAACCAGCAAATACATCCGCTGATGGAGCGCGCTCTGCGCCCTCCACAGCAAGCGGCTCAGAAGTGGTGGGCAAGGTCTGCTCAGGCGCTACTATCCTCAGAGTTTCGGCCTGAGGGGACGGACCTGTCAGATTGAAGAATCGCCCGTCCTTCTCCGCCATGACGGTGTAGTTGCCCGAACACACGGTGGCGGCCCACCCGTCCTCGGTCGGTGCCAGCGCCAGAAGGTGCTCGAACTGGGTTCCGACTAGTCGTTCCAGTTCCAGATCGTTCCAATAGTCGAAGTCGACACGGTCGAGCTGCTGTGACGTCGCGTCAGCGAAACCTGGATAGCTTGCCGCCAACGCATGACCATGAATCGCGAGATAATACGACTCCATATACGCTCGGACCACTACGGCAGGTCTGCTGAATAAGTCGATACCGGCTTCTGCCGACCACCGAAAATTGTAGTTGACGTTCTCGGGAACGCTGTATCCCTTGACGACGGTTTTCGTGGTGCCGGTCGGCGTTGTCGCTTCATCGGGCCCACAGGCACTAACCGATAAGAGTACTGCGGCAAGGACGGTCGCCATCCGAGCCCTCATCGCCCAAGCTCCATGTCTTGTACCTGCTCACGACCCGCATTAATCGCATCGACGAACTCACCAACTCCCGTGAGGCCTGCTTCGGTGATGTATCCCACCAAGTTCGATGACAGCATCGGAGTTGAAAAACTGGGACGATCCAAGACGATCTCGTCATACGGCAACAACGGACCATTCTCCCCGTCGCGGAAGTCCTCGAGCCCTGCGTACGGTTCCAGGACCCCACCGTTCGCCGCCTGCAAACCCAGTGCGATTTGGTAGTACTGGTTTGCCAGCAGGGCGTTGTCGGCGAAGTCAGTGTTCGTCTGAAGTGTGCTGTCCGGTATGGACCCCATGACCGCGCTTTTGAATGTCGGGTCGGCGAGATCGATTCCACTCGAAATCAGAGGGCCTGCTACGGGAATGAATTCGACGCCCTTGCTGATCACTGTCCTGATGGTGTCGTAAGCGATGCCTTTGCTCTCGAAACCGGCGGCGTTCTGGGAGGTTTCGTCGCCGAGTCGGTCGGCGAACTCGAGATCGAATCCCTTGTCCACCACGCCCTGAAGATTGCCCGCCCATGCCCCGTATTGGTAGTGGGGATTCTGATGTGTCTGGCCGTCGACAGCCCATGCCTGTTCCAGTTGCGCCGACACTCCCAAGGCCTGGGCATTGAAATACGCGGCGCCGTCGGCATTGGAATCGATCACGGAGAATATTCGCGGGACTTCTTCCAGCCGCAGGTGCGCATGTCCCGAATCGCCGCTGAAGGCATTGGTTCCGGTAAAGGACTCGGGCACGCCCACCATATTGCCGATGTAGGGCGCGAGTGATGTGCCCAATGCCTGTGTGATTGCGGGGTTCACCTCGCCGATGGCCTGGCCTTTCATCCCGGGGATGTCGAGCAGTTCGGCGTCTTTGGCGGCGAGGATTTGCGCGAGCCCGAAGGCCGATTCGCCGGCCTGTTGCGACCGGAACAGCTCTCCGGGTTCGGACGGATCGGAGGGTCTGGCGTCGTCGGCGATCCAGTCGAACATCCCGGCGACGTTCTGTTCGCCGCCGTCGGCCCAATCGCGTTGGAGCAGAGGCATGATGACGTCGTCGCGGTTGTAACCGGTCGGCATGCCTTCACCGGACAGGATGTTGTGGACGGCGACGTGATCGCGGCCCCCGACCCCGACCATGTCCTGCAGGAGTGCGTCGACGCCGTCGCGGCCCAGCATGTTGTGGTCGAAGGAGTCTCCGATCAGCAGACTCTTGTCGTTGGTCGCCGACGCTATTTCGCCGGCACGGGAGAGGAGACTCTCGCTCAGCTCGCTGCCCTGCTGGACGGCCGGGTCGGCGAGTCCGAACGCCTTGGTGAATCGTGCCAGGTCGTGGCCGTTGTTGACGACCAGAGACGGCTGCGGGGCGTCGTGTGCGCCCTTCGTGAGGTTGCCGGTCGACGTCACCGGCCCCTCGAACAGCCCACGAAGACTGTCCGGGATGTGGGTCTGGCCGCCGACGTCACCTGCGGCACTGCCGACGTTGTAGTTCGACACCACGGCGAGGCCGTTGGACAGCGCGCTCGCGGCCTCCGTGCGTCCGTTTTCGGTGTACTGCTCGGACAGTGCGAGGAAGCCGTCCTTGCCGGCCGCGGTGTAGAACTGCTGGAGGAAGTCGATCGTTCCCTGCGGAAGATCGGTGACCTTGCCACCGTCGGCCAGCGTCTTCACTTGTTCGGGGGTGAGCCCGGCGGCCGCGATCTCCCGGGCGACGCGGTCGCGAACGTCCGGCGAAATGTCGGAACCGCTCCGCGCGACCTGCTCGCCCAGCGCGGTGCCCTCGTGCCCCGACAGGCCCGCCGACGCGGGGGCGCTCGCCGCGACGGCCCCGAGTGCGTCTCGAATCGCCGTCGCCATGTCCCGGTCGGCATTGTCGAGTTCCGTCAGTGCACCATCGAGCTGGCTGCGCCAGTACTCCATCAGGTCGGCGTGCTCGGCGGCTTCGGCGTCACTCATCGTCTTCGGCTGACTGACGATCTGCCAGTCGTCGGAGACGGTGAATCCGTCGGTCGCCGCCTTGTCGATCACGGTGGCGACGTAGTCCCGCGCGTGACCGAGCCGGTCGGCGCCACCCACGAGGGCGGTCGACAGATCCTCCAGATCGTCTGCGAGCCGACGGATTTCCGTTCGCTCGGCGCTCGCCCGCTGCTCGGCGGCCGCCTGGGACGGACCGCGCCAGTCGTCCTGTCTGCCCAGATCCGCGACGACCCGATGGATGTCCTCCGCCCGTCTTCGCGTGTCTTCGGCGGTCCGGCCGATTTCCTCGCCCGCCGACGTCAGGTCCCGTGGATTCCAGACGTGCAGTTGCGACCTACGCGGAATCACAGCTCCCCCATCGCCGACAGCTGGGAGGCGAACGTCGTGTCGGTGACGTCGTAGTTCTCGGCCCCGTCACCGGCGATGAACGCCATCTCGTCGATGCGACTGGCCGCGACTCCGAGCGCGGACGCGAGAATGTCGCCGGCGTCCCGGCACGCGGCGGCGGTGTCGGACCCCTCAACGGCCCGGCCCGCGTCGTCGAGGCTCCGCCGGCCGCCGAGCGCCTCGACCTCACGGGCGATGGCGGCGAGCGAACCGGACATCGCGCGGAGCATGTCGGGGTCGACCTTGACGACCGCGACCTCCGGGCCGCCGAGCACCGGCGGCAAGCCGGGGATACTCGCCAGCGGCGGCTGCGGCACACCGGTGCCGTCCATCGAAGCAATGACACTTTGCGGCCACGTCATAGCGCCCCCTCTGACATCGACATCTCCCCCTGATATCTGCGACGGGTCCGCCCCTGGACCCGGGCCACCGACTGCGCGGCGACCGTAGAGACAATAGCGGACCACCCCCGCATGGACGTGTGACCACAGCACAGATTGGGAATGGCTCGAACCGGGTATCGAGACGAGATGGCGATTACCGATATCAAGGAGTACAGCCACCTCACCGAGGCGGATGTGGAGGCGCTGGGCGCAGAACTCGATGCGATCCGGGCCGACATCGAGGAGTCCCGCGGCGCCCGCGACGCGCGGTACATCGACCGGACGATCAAGCTGCAGCGGTCGCTGGCGATTGCGGGCCGGATCGTCCTGTTCGGCAGCCGGAAGAGACCGGCGTGGCTCCTGGGTACCGCTCTGCTGGCCGCGGCGAAGATCATCGAGAACATGGAACTCGGCCACAATGTCATTCACGGCCAATGGGATTGGATGAACGATCCCGAGATCCACTCGTCGAACTGGGAGTGGGACAACACGTGCCCGTCCTCGGGGTGGAAGCACTCGCACAACTACGTCCACCACAAGTTCACCAACATCGTGGGGCTCGACAGCGACGTCGGCTACGGGATTCTGCGGATGACCCGGGACCAGAAGTGGTCACCGGTGTACCTGGCGCAGCCGTTCTACAACGTGCTGCTGGCGTTGCTGTTCGAGTGGGGTGTCGCGCTGCACCACCTGGACGTGGAGAGTATCCGGCGCGGCGACTACGACCGCGCGGAAACCCTCCGCAACGCGAAGGAGGTCGGCCGGAAGATCGCGCGGCAGGTCGGCAAGGACTACGTGGTGTTCCCGGCGCTCACCGGCCCGGCGTGGAAGAGCACGCTGACGGCGAACGTGACCGCCAACGTGATCCGCAACCTGTGGGCCTACGGTGTCATCTTCTGCGGCCACTTCCCGGACGGTGCCGAAAAGTTCACCAAGGAAGAATTCGAGAAGGAGACCAAGGCCGAGTGGTACCTGCGGCAGATGCTGGGTTCCGCCAACTTCCACGCCGGCCCGGTGCTGGCGTTCATGAGCGGCAACCTCTGCTACCAGATCGAGCACCACGCGTTCCCGGATCTCCCCAGCAACCGTTACGCCGAGATCGGGGTGAAGATGCGGGAACTGTGCGACAAGTACGACCTCCCGTATACGACGGGGTCGCTCCCCCACCAGTACGGGCTCACCCTCCGCACCATCTTCAAGCTCGCCCTGCCCAACCGCTTCCTGTCGGCGTCCGCGGACGACGCCCCGGAGACGGCGTCCGAACTCCGATTCCGCATCCGGGGCGGAATGAAGGAGGTGTTCGGGGTCGACCCCGCCACCGGCAGGCGGCGCGGGCTCCGCACGGCGCTGGCAATGATCCGAAACTGATTACGACGTCCACGCGTACCGGAAGCGTTGCGCGACCTCGTCGACCGGTTTGTCCCGGTACTCGTCGTGCTCGTAACTCTTGACCGCCGTCAGCGCTTCCACGATCAAGGGACCGAACAGGTCCCGCGCGAGCGCCGAGGATTCGAATGCCCCGAGCACGTCGGACGGCAGGGTCGGGAGCAGGTCGACGGCGTGGGCTCCGGCCAGGTCCGCCGGGTCGACCGACACCTCGTCCGGGAGCGCGCACGCACCGGCGATGCCGTCGTGGGCGGCGCCGAGAATGGCGGCGCTGCTCAGGTACGGGTTCGCGGACGGGTCGACAGGTTTGATCTCCAGGTTCGCGCCGTGCGGGTTGCCGGAGGTGTCTGTGCAGAGGCGGACGGCTGCCTCGCGGTTCTCCAGCCCCCAGCAGCGCGACACCCCCGACCACATTCCCGGGCGCAACCGCAGATGCGACAGGGCCGAACCGGCGAGGACCGCCGTGAACTCGGGTAGCGCCCGCAGGATCCCGGCAACCGCGGCGCCACCGGCAGCAGTCAGCCCGTGTGGGCCAGAGCCTCCGGACAGGATCGGCCGGTCGCCCTCGGCGAACGACATGTGGTGGTGGGCGCCGTTTCCCGCACCGCCCGCGACGGGCATCGGCGAGAACGACGCCCGCAACCCCTGGCTACGCGCGGTCCGGCTGATCAGCGCTCTGGCCAGCACCGCGTCGTCGGCCGCCGTGACGGGGTCGGCTGGGGCGAGCGACACCTCCAACTGGTTGAGCCCGGCCTCGGCGTGGACCTGTTCGATCGGCAGCCCGGCCGTTGCCGCCGCGGCGAGCAGTCGTTCGAAAAATTCATCGTGCGAGAGAACGGCATTCAGGCCGTACGCGGACCATTCCTCGTCCGTCGCGCCGTCGAAGAGGGTGAACTCGATCTCGTGGCCGATCCGCGCGCTCAGCCCGGACTCGGCCAGCCGCGTCGTCACGCGCCGCAGCGCGGTCCGGGTGCAGGCCAGCGACGGCGTCCCGTCCTGCTCGGTCAGGCACGCGGGCGCCCAGTACGTGCCGTCGCCCAGATTCCTCACGTCGCCGCTGTCGATCCGCAGCCGAAGGTCGCCCACCACGGAGAAGGACGGGGTGAACGCGAGGTGGTCGTCGACGCAGAACACACTCCAGCTCGGCGACGCGCCCGCACCGGCGTCGACGAACGTGGACAGCCTCGAGGCGGGCAGCATCTTCGCCCGGGAGACCCCGGCCATGTCGACGATCGAGCCGACGATGCGGTCGGTCGGGCCGAAGTCGTTCCCTGCCCCGCGCATCAGGCTCTCGCCACCGCGGTGGTCCGCGCGAGGACGAACGCGATCGCGATCGCAGCGACGAATCCGCTTTTGCCCACCCGGATCCAGAAGACGGTCCTCGGTGCGTATCCGATGATCAATCCCATCTGCACTGCCCCACTGCTCGACTCACCATATTGTCGGTCCTCGGGCGGAACGGCGTGCTGATTCCCCGAAGGTCGGCTGGACCTCCGGCACGGGTGGGCGGCCGTCCGGCGCGAACCCCGCCGAAACGGGAATCGGCCCCGCCCCCGCGGCGCGGATCAGCCGATCGGCGCAGGCATGCGCACTGTGCGGTAACTGCAGGTCAGCGCGTCCCCGGTGGACGGGTCTCGCATTTCGACCTTCCATGCGTCGGCGAACTGATTCACACCGTGCCGCATGGAGATCGTCCCCGACACGAGGACGGTCCCCGGCGTGTGCAGTCCCCGCTCGCGAAGGACGTCGAGCCAGTACTTCGGAGCGAGCAGGTCGGCCAGCGTTCCGCTCTGGATGAGGGTGGATGGTTCGCCCTCGCCCTCACCGACCCATGCCGACAGAGTGATGTCGTCGAGGCGGTCCGCGATCTCGGAGAGCCGCCACGCACGCGACCCGAGAACGTCGGGTGCGGCATTCTTGCTCCACGCCACGCTGTGCACCTCGAGGTCGCGGTCGGTGTGGTCGCACGCAACGGTCAGCAGCACGTCGTCGTCGATGATGACCAGCGCCCACTCGGCTTCGCCCGAGGTTCGTCCGTGTTGAACGGACACCGTCGTCGCCTGCTGTGCCAGGTAGGGCGAGATGGGGTACAGCGCCGGGATCGTCGTTGGTGCCGGTACGCCCAGTTCAGCGAGCTCGGCGATGTGGGACGCGACCTCTTCCTGGTTCCGTCCGGCATAACCGGCGTTGAGGAGGGTGGTGACCTCGACGTTTTCGACGGTGCCGTCCGGCAGTGTGAACGTGAGCTGCGACATGGGAGGAAACTCCTGTAATCCGGGCCCTGATTCCGTCTGACGATCAGGGCAGATTGTTACTTTCTCGTCTTTTCTGCGCCTGGGGGGTTGCGCATACGTCTTGTATACAGCAAGTATGGATTCGGTACAACGGCAACGGTGACCTGAAACACGGGACATCCGCGCCGTGCGGGACAAGAATTCAACCCACAAGGAGTTGCCATGATCGGAGAGTCCACCTCCGTCGATGCCGACAGATCCGCACCCGTCGACAAGAAGGGACTGGCGAAGGCCTTTGCCGCCAGCCTCACCGGCACCGCGCTGGAGTGGTACGACTTCGCGGTCTACTCGGCCGCGGCCGCACTGATCTTCCCGCAGATCTTCTTCCCGGACAGTGATCCCCTGACGGGAACCCTGCTCGCGTTCTCCACCTACGCGGTCGGCTACGTGGCGAGGCCCATCGGCGGCTTCGTCTTCGGGCGACTCGGCGACGTCATCGGACGCAAGCAACTGCTCGTCATCACCTTGCTCCTGATCGGCGTGACCACATTCGCCATCGGGTTGCTTCCCGGCTACGACCGCATCGGCATCGCGGCGCCCGCCATCCTCGTCGTACTCCGATTCGCGCAGGGCGTGGCTGTCGGCGGCGAGTGGGGCGGTGCGGTACTGCTGTCAAGCGAGTACGGCAACCCACGCCAACGCGGCTTCTGGTCCTCAGCGGCCCAGATCGGCCCTCCTGCAGGCAACTTGATGGCCAACGGCGTGCTCGCCCTACTCACGGTCTCGATGACCGAGGCCCAGTTCGAATCCTGGGGATGGCGTCTTGCGTTCCTGATGTCGGCTCTACTCGTCGGCTTCGGCCTGTGGATCCGGCTGAAGCTCGAAGACACCCCCGTCTTCAAGGCTCTGCAGGAATCCGGCGAGCGCGCCGAGGCTCCCATCAGCGACGTGTTCAAGACGCAGACCCGGCCGTTGATCGCCGCGATCCTGTCCCGTATCGCCCCGGACGTGATCTACGCCCTGTTCACCGTCTTCGCGATCACATACGGCACGAGGAAACTCGGCTTCGACCGCGGCGAAGTACTCGCAGCCATCCTGATCGGCTCGGCAGTCCAACTCGGCCTGATCCCCCTCGCCGGCGCGATCTCCGATCGCATCAACCGGCGCCTGGTCTACGCAATCGCCGCCGTCGGCGGCGTCGCCTGGAGCGCTTTGTTCTTCGTCGTCATCGGCGGCAGCTCGTTTCCGCTGCTCATTCTCGGGGTCGTCGTCGGACTCGGATTCCACTCGTTCATGTACGGCCCCCAGGCGGCATTCGTGACCGAACAGTTCACGGTCCCGTTGCGCTCGACCGGCAGCTCGCTCGCCTACACCATCGCCGGCGTGTTCGGCGGCGCCATGGCACCGCTGATCTTCACCTACCTGTTGAGCAAGACCGACAGCTGGGTGCCGATCGCGATCTACGTGCTGATCGTCGGAGCGCTGACTCTGCTCGGTCTCGCACTCGGACGCGACCCCGACCCCACCGAGGACGAGCACTACGCGTTGATGTCGGCCGAGAATGCTACGCGCGCAACAGGATCTGCAAAGTAGCCTCCAGATGACTGTTGATCTTCTCGTGCACCAGGCCTTCGTCGCCGACATCGAGTGCGTCGATGATCGCCTGGTGCTCGGCGCACACATTGTGCTGACGGTCCGAGGCGCTGAACAGGGCCGTCAACCCGACACGGAGCTGACGCGCACGCAGTCCGGCATAGGTAGTGGACAGCAGCTCGCTGCCTGCCGAATCGATGAGGAGCTGATGAAAGCGGCCGTCCCAGTCGATGAACGCGCGAGCAGCCTCGACGCTCGCGTCGGTCGCGAAGGTCTCCTGCTCGGCGAGCGCGGCGCGCATCGATTCGATCGGTACACGCCCGGAGGTCAGTGCCCGACTCGCGGCATGTCGTTCGAGAACGCCGCGCAGCTCCATCAATTCCGCGATCTGACGGCCCGACATCGCGGGCACGTGCGCGCCCCGCTTGGGCACCATCTCGACGAGACCCTCGGCCTGCAGCATCAGCAGCGCTTCGCGGACCGGAGTGCGGGAAACCCCGACCCGTGTCGCGAGATCCTGTTCGCTGAGGAACGAACCCGTGGCCGCCGGTGACGTCAGCACCTGATCCCGGACGTACAGGTACGCCTTCTCCCGACCCGACAGCTCGGCAGTTGGGCCGCCCACCCCATCCATTTGTTGCATACAATATGTATACACCAATGTCTTCGCAGCTAGGAGAAATATTACGATGCTACGTCTCAGCCTTGCCCAGATCACCAGTTCCATGGACCCCGAGGCCAACCTCGAATCCGTGGAGAAGCAGGTGTCAGCGGCCGTCGACGCGGGCGCCCGGCTCGTCGTGTTCCCGGAGGCAACCATGCAGCGGTTCGGCGGACCGCTCGCGAGCGTCGCGCAACCCCTCGACGGCCCGTGGGCAGAGGCCGTCCGCGGGTGCGCAGACCGAGCCGGAATCACCGTCGTCGCCGGGATGTTCACACCATCCGGCGACGGGCGAGTGCGGAACACACTCCTCGTCACCGGAGGTGGCGTCGACACCCACTACGACAAGATTCACCTGTTCGACGCGTTCGGCTTTGCCGAATCCGACACCGTGGCACCGGGCGCCGATCCACTGGTGGTCTCCGTGGACGGAGTCGGCATCGGCTTCGCCACCTGCTATGACATCCGATTCCCCGGCCTGTTCCAGACGCTCGCCGACCGCGGCGCGGTGCTGACTGTGGTCGCCGCGTCCTGGGGTGCCGGGCAAGGCAAGATCGACCAGTGGACACTCCTCGCCCGCGCGCGGGCACTGGACTCGACCACCTTCGTCGCCGCCTGCGACCAGGCAGACCCTGCAGCTTCCGGCGAAAATATCCAGGGAACTACGCCACTCGGCGTCGGTCACAGCATCGTCACCTCCCCAACGGGAGCCGTTCTCGGACAACTTGATTCCGGACCCGGACTACTGACGGTCGATATCGACACCACCCTGGTGACGCGGGTCCGCGAGACACTGCCGGTCCTCGCCAACCGACGATTCTGATGTCCGGGCGCCGCAGCCCGACGGCTTCTACGAACCGAGCAGCTGGTGCGCCCGCAGTCCGACGTACAGTTCGGCGGCGTCGATGGGATCGGAGAAATCGCGTCCCGTGAGGGTGTGGATTCGGCGCAGCCGGTACAGGACCGTGTTGCGGTGGTAGTGCAGCTGCGTGGCCGCCGCGGTCGTGGAGCCGCGGCAGGAGAACCAGGCGTCGAGGGTGGCGAGCAGGCTTTCCCGTTCCTCCGCGGGCAGGGCCAGCACCGGTCCGAGGATCTGGTTCGACGCGAGCTTCCCGGCGTCGGGAACACTGACGAGCAGCAGCGACACCGGCACCGACTCGTAGCGGGTGACGGTGCTTCCGCCGTGACCCGAGCAGCGGCGGGCGATCCGCGCCTGCTCGACGGCCCGGCTCGTCCCACCCGGCCGTCCGAACGCCGAACTGACTCCGATCCGCCCGTGCCCGGTGCGGCCCAGGACGTCCAGCGCGGAATCGAGGACCTCGGTCGTGGCGGCCCACAACAGCCCGACCCGGCCGTCGACCTCGGTGTCCCACACCGAATCGACCCCCGCGCCGCGAAGGTCCGACTTGACGACGTCCGCGGCGGACGGGGACGCCGCCGCCTCGACGGACACGACGAGGAACGTGCTGTTCTCCGGGATCCGGAACGTGCGGAGGGCGTCGGCGGCGCCGGCCGGATTGGCGGCATGGTCACCGAAGAGGGTTCGGATCAGCCGGCCCCGCGACTCGGCGTCCTCGCGGGCGCGCAGGTCGGCGGTCTCCCGGTAGGCCTCCGCGGCGCTGTCCGAGTAAACGTCCACCAGTGCCCACACCTGGGCGGCCATGTCGAGCAGCGCGTTGGTGGCGCGGCCCTCCGAGCGGTTCATCAGTTCGTCCCAGATCAGACGGCCACCGAGCCGGAATGCGTGGAGCAGCGCCGCGAGCGGCACCCCCTGTTCGGCCTTCAACTGTCCGGCCGCACGCGCCGCCTCCAGCCGGATCGGCGCACTGCCCGCGAGGTTGCCGAGCATCGCCGTGAGGTTGTCGACGCACGCCGCGTACAACTGCTCGGGGGTGAGGAGGGTCGCCTCGACGTAGCCGTGCTCGGCCGACAGGATGCGGGACACGAGTTCCTCGGACAGCTGGTCCACCGACTCCAGCATCGAGCCCAGAAGATCAGTGGGCGACGGCGCGACATCCGGGCTGACAGTCATCCGGCAAGACTATCCACCGGACGTAAACGGCGCCATCCCCCAAATTGTGCGACGGCATAGCCGTCGTGGCCCACATTCACGGCCGCTGCCTATGGCGCGGCGCCCGGATCGGGGACGAGAATCGGTGTTCTACGCCACAAGAATCTTCCCGTTTCCGTGGCGCGGTCCACCATGTACTCGACCCGAGCGGAGCTGTTCACCGTGAGCACTTCAGAACCCGAGGCCACCTCCCCGCACCCGGAGGTCGACGCGGCACTCGCCGACCTCGCCGAAGGCGAGAAGACCTGGGCCGACCTCACCCTCACCGACCGCAGGACACTCCTCGACAAGGTGCACGACCTCACCGTGCAGCATGCCGCCGACTGGGTGGACGCCGCCGTCGCGATCAAGGGGCTGGACCCGCAGTCGCCGCTGGTCGGCGAGGAATGGATGTCCGGGCCGTACCCGCTGGCCACCGGCACCGCGGCACTGTCCGCGAGCCTGGCGAAACTCGACGCCGGCACCAGCCCGCTGGACGGTGCCGAATTCGGCACCGCGCCGGGCGGCCGCACCACCGTCAAGGCGTTACCACTGAACATCTTCGACAAGCTGCTGCTCAGCGGATTCAGTGCGGACGTGTGGCTGCAGCCGGGAATCGATCGTGCGACGGCACAGCGCGACGCCGGCCTCGCCCAACGGGACCCGTCGCGGACGCAGGGCATCGGCGTGGTCCTGGGCGCCGGCAACATCACCTCGATCGCCCCGCTCGACACCCTGTACGAACTGATCGCGCACAACCGCGTCGTCGCACTCAAGCTCAACCCCGTCACCGACCGCCTCCTGCCCGTGCTGACGCGGGTCCTCGAACCGCTCACCTCGATCGGCGCGGTCCGGTTGCTGACCGGCGGCGCGGACGTTGGAACGTACCTGGTGCACCACGACCTCGTCGACCACGTGCACATGACAGGCAGCGCGCTCACCCACGACGCGATCGTGTTCGGGACCGGCGAGGACGGGGCGCGGCGGAAGGCGGCGAACGAACCCCTTCTCGGCAAGGCCATCTCCAGTGAACTCGGCGGCGTGTCACCCACCATCGTGCTGCCCGGCGAATGGAGCCGCGCCGACATCAAGTTCCAGGCCGAACACATTGCGACGCAACGACTGCACAATGGCGGTTACAACTGCGTCGCGGCTCAGGCCGTGGTCGTGTCGTCCGAGTGGAAGCAGCGCGACGAGTTCGTGGCCGCCCTGAAGGAGGCGCTCGACAAGGCACCGGAACGTACCGCGTACTACCCCGGCAGCGACTCCCGGGTCGCCGGCGCCGTCGCGTCGTTCCCGACCGCGGCCCGGCTGGGCGAGAACGGCGGACGCATCCTGGTCACCGATCTCGAGCCCGGCGCCTACGCCCCGCTGCTGCAGACCGAGTATTTCGCGCCGGTGCTCGGCGTGATCGACCTTCCCCACGGCGGCACCGAATTCGCGGCCCACGCCGCCGACCTCGTCAACGCGGACTTCGCCGGCACCCTCGGGATCAACATCGTCGCGGCGCCGCAGACCATCCGCGAGATGGGTGCGGAGTTCGACTCGCTGCTCGAGGGCCTCCGGTACGGGACCATCGCCGTCAACGCATGGACCGGCGTCGGCTACCTCACCGCCACCGCCACCTGGGGAGCCTTCCCCGGCCACACCCTGAACGACGTGCAGAGCGGCATCGGCGTGGTGCACAACGCGCTCCTCATCGACCGACCGGAACGCACCGTCGTCCGCGGCCCGTTCCGGCCCTCGCCGCGGTCCATCCTGAACCGCGAGATGTCCATCTCGCCCAAGCCCCCGTGGTTCGTCACCAACCGAACCGCCGCCACGACGGGCCGATTGCTGACAGGATTTGCCGGTGCACCCTCATGGACCCGGCTGCCGGCGATCTTCGCGTCCGCGCTGCGCGGGTGAGGGCTGTACGACCTCGTCCCGTCACCCCGTCGAAGTGGAGATGAACGATGAATCAGGAACTGTCTGTGGCCGACTACGTGATCGTGGGGTCGGGTTCGGCAGGTGCGGTGCTCGCCGACCGGCTCAGCGCCGACTCCGGCAGCGAGGTCGTGGTCCTCGAGGCCGGCGGTGAGGACAAGGACAAGTTCGCGCACATCCCCGCCGCCTTCTCGAAACTGTTTCGCAGTGACCTGGATTGGGACTACCTGACGGAGCCGCAACCCGGGCTCGGCGGACGCACGATCTACTGGCCGCGCGGCAAGATGCTCGGCGGCTCGTCGTCGATGAACGCGATGATGTGGGTGCGCGGATTCGCCGCCGACTACGACGAGTGGGCCGAACTCTCCGACGACACCTGGTCGTTCAGGGAAGTGGTCAAGTACTTCCGCCGCATCGAGAACGTGCAGGACGCGTCGGACGCCGACAGCGGCACGGGCGGACCGATCGTCGTCTCGCGCCAACGGAGCCCCCGCGCCCTCACCGGGTCGTTCCTCGCGGCCGCCGAGGAGACCGGCTACCCCGTCGAACGGGCAAACACCGCTCGACCCGAGGGTTTCTCGGAGACAATGGTCACGCAGAAGCGGGGCGCGCGGTGGAGCACGGCCGACGCCTACCTCAGGCCGGCGTTGAAGCGGAAGAATCTGACCGTCCTCACCGGCGCCCAGGCCACCCGGGTGCTGTTCGAGGGCTCGGCGGCCGTCGGCGTCGAATACGAGAAGGACGGGGTGCGGCGCACCGTCCGCGCCGCGAAGGAAGTGATCCTCGCCGGCGGGGCGATCAACTCCCCGCAACTCCTCATGCTGTCGGGCATCGGCGACGAGGCGCAGTCGCGGGCGCACGGCATCGCGGTGCAGCAGCACCTTCCGGCGGTCGGGAAGAACCTGCTCGACCACCTGGTGTCGTTCCTCGGCTACAGCGTCGACTCGGACTCGCTGTTCGCCGCGGAGAAGATCCCGGAGCTGCTCAACTACCTGACCCGACGCCGGGGCATGCTGACGTCGAATGTCGGTGAGGCGTACGGTTTCATGCGCAGCCGGGACGATCTGGCACTGCCCGATCTGGAGATGATCTTCGGGCCGGCGCCGTTCTTCGACGAGGGCCTCATCCCGGCGACCGGGCACGCCGCGGTGATCGGCACCATCCTCCTCAGACCCGAGAGCCGCGGCGAGATCTCGCTGCAGTCGGCGGATCCCCTCGCCAAGCCGACCATCGATCCCCGCTATCTCAGCGACAGCGGCGGAGTCGACCGGCGGGCGATGCTCGAGGGACTGCGCCTGTGCGACGCCCTCGCGTCCGCACCGGCACTGAAGTCGCGCCTCGGCGATCTGATTCGCCCGGCCGTGGAGCCGAGCACCCCGCTCGACGAGATCCTCGGGCGGGCGCTCCAGGAGAACGCGCACACGCTCTACCACCCGGTCGGGACGTGCCGCATGGGCAGCGACGACGCGAGCGTCGTCACACCCGACCTGCGGGTTCGCGGGGTCGACAAACTACGCGTCGCAGACGCGTCGATCATGCCCGCCGTCATCCGCGGGCACACCCACGCACCGTCGGTCCTCATCGGTGAGCGGGCGTCGGATCTGATCCGGAACTCGTAGGCCCTCCGGGCTCGTGCGCCTTTTTGGTAGCTGGAGCAACCAGAAAGGCGCACGGGCGGCGGAGCCGCCTCAGTAGCGGCGCGCCGCGTAGAACGGCATCGAATCGAGCGGCGACTGCTTCACGGGCTGTCCCGCGGTGGGCGCGTGGACGACCGTGCCGTTCCCGGCGTAGAGCCCGACGTGCTGCGCCCCGTTGAACAGGACCAGATCACCCGGCTGCAGGCTGCCCTTGTCGACGGGCGATCCCCCGTTCACCTGGTCGTAGGTGGTACGGGGCACCGAGATGCCCGCCTGCTTGTACGCCCACTGCACGAGACCGGAGCAGTCGAAGGAGTTCGGCCCGGTGGCGCCCCAGACGTACGGCGAGCCGATCTTCGACTCGGCGGCGGCGAGAGCCTGCGCGCCGTGGGTGGACGGCATCGCGGGCGGAGTCGGAAGCGGTCCCGGGAGTGGCCCGGGGTTCGGAGCCGGAGCAGATGGAACCGGAGGCACGGGCGGTACACCCGGTACCTCGAACGTCCCAATTCCTGGGATGGTGATCGGCTCCGCTGCAGCGGGAGCAGCGGGAAGCAGAAGCGCTCCCGCTGTCACACCGACGGCGATCAGAAGACCGCCGGTCGAAAACTGCAGACGATTGCCCCGACGCAATCTATGCTTGGCCATTGAGCTGAGTCCTTCAATTCATACGGTTCCGGCGGCATCCGTGCCGTTCGGACGAGACGTTAGATAACATCCCGGTCACGGACTCGGCGGACAACGGCCGAATGGCCCATACACATACCTGTTTTCGCAATACAGGTATATAACGATTCGATATCGAACCGACCGGTCCGGCACGAAACACCAGAAACAGGTATGCGTTCGGGCAATTCGGCCCGTTACCGACGCCATACCCGTCGTCCACGCTGTGAGCGTGTCACTGACCCAGAACTCAGAACCCGAGATCTTCGGGGAACCCGCAGGTGCGGACGCCACGACCCTCACCGTCGTGGGTAGCGGCTCGCCCGTCGTCTTCCTGCACGGATGGGGGCTCACCCCGCGGGTGTACGGCCGCAGCCTCGCGATGCTCACTCAGCAGGGGCATCGCGTCGTCACGCCGACGCTCCCCGGCTTCGGCGGCACCCCCGACCATGCGCCCGAGGACCGGACCTTCGCCGGTTACGCGGCCTGGCTCGGACGATTCCTCGACGACGCGGGCATCAGCGAACCGGTCACCCTGGTCGGGCACTCGTTCGGCGGCGGCGTCGCCATTCAGACCGCCCACGACCTTCCGGACCGGGTCTCGCGCCTGGTCCTGGTCAACTCCGTCGGCGGCGGAGCCTGGTCCTCCGACGGCTGGCACACCCGGCCCATCGGCGAGCGACCGCTGTGGGACTGGGGCGCGTCGATCCTGGGTGAGGCGCTCTCGATCCGGTCGATCGCCCACACGACGGCGTCGTTCCTCAACGGCTTCCTGCCCAACACGCTGCGGGATCCGGGTGCGGTCTGGCGCATCGCGCACCTGGCCAGGCGGGCGGACCTGCGCCGGGAACTCGGCGTCCTCGCCGACCGCGGTCTACCCGTGTCCCTCGTCTGGGGCCGCGGCGACCGGATGATTCCGCTCGCCAGTTTCGAGTCGCTGCGGCACGCGCTGCGCAATCCACCGGTCCACATCGTCACCGGCGGCCACGGCTGGCTGATCCACGACCACGCCTCCTTCGCCGACGCCGTCCGCCGGGCACTCCACAGCCCGTGAGTGGCCGGCGAGTGCAGGGACTCGCTGACCACGCACGGGCGGCGGAGTCGCCTCGGTCACGAGGCGACGGTGCGGAGCCAGCGGAACCGGCTGCGGTGGAACACGATCGGTTCGATCTCCGACTGCACCCGCAGCTCGTTGATCTGCAGGACCACGATCGCGTGATCGCCCGCGGGCACCTGCTGGGTGACGGTGGTGTCCAGCCACACCGACGCGCCGTCGATGAACAGCGCACCGCCGTCGGTGGTCTCGGTGTCGAGGCCGGCGAACCGGTCACCGGTCTTCGCGGCGAGCACCCGGGCGGCCGCGTCGTGCGCCTCCCCGAGCACGCTGATCCCGACATGGTCGAGGTCCGCGAGCTTCGGCCACGTGGTGGACGTGTTCTGCACGCAGAACGCGACCAGCGGCGGCTCGAGCGACACGGGCACGAACGTGCTCGCCGCCATCCCGATGCGCTCACCGTCGACTTCCGCGCAGACGGCGACGACTCCGCTCGGGAAATGTCCGAACGCCTCCCGCAGCGAAGCCTTGTCCACCGTGCCGTCAGCCTGTGTCATGAGAGTTCCGTCCGTGTCCGGGCCGCCGCGGTGAGGATCGAACCCCACCGCTCGGCGTAATCGGCGATGCGTGTGTCGGTCGTGTATGTGGTGTCGATGAGGTAGAGGCCCGGGGCCGGGGCCGTCGCGCCGAGTTCGACGAGCACGGGCTTGAGCAGCAGGTCCGGGGCCATGGCGTGCGCAGGCCCCGCCCCGAGCATCAGCGGCACCACCACGACGTTCTTCAGGCCGTCGCCGGTCGCGAACTGGTCGAGAAACAGTTTCAGCACGCCCGTGTACGACGCCTTGAACGTGGGGCTGGCGAACACCACGAGATCCGACGACGCGACCGTCTCCACCGCCGCCGCGACCTTCTCGTCACCCCACCCGAGCAGTCCCGCACCGAGCTCGATCACGTCGACCGTGGAATCCACGGTGGCGCCCGTCACCGCGGCCGCCAGCAGACCGGCCGCGTCCAGCGTCCGCGAACCGGGCTTGGGATTGCCGGCCACTACCGTTACCTTCATCGCTTCATCACCTCTCGCGTATCTACTATGCCACCCTAGAGCACTCCGCGGTCGCGGTCGAATAGCTCAGGGCTGGAACGAAAGTCGCGAATCACCTTTGAAATCACGGCGATCCGAACCATTGCGCCTCCGGCCCCCGTGAGTACTTGTCAACCGCCGGCGGTTGATAAGTACTCACGGGAGGCGGAGCCTCAACTCCCGGCGACGCTCGCGGGTCACGGCGCCACCTCTCAACGTGGGAGCCGAGCCGACCAGGAGCGCGGTGTAGGGATGCCGGGGATCGGAGATCACCTGATGCGTGGGCCCGTCCTCGACGATGTGGCCGCGGTACAGCACGACGATCCGGTCGACCAGCGCCGCGACGGCCCCCAGGTCGTGCGAGATGAACAGCTGAGCGAGTTGCCGCGAGTGCCCGAGTTCGGTGAGCAGTTTCAGGATCTGAATGCGGTTGACCGAGTCGAGGGCGCTCACCGGTTCGTCGAGCAGCAGCAGCGCCGGATCCAGCACGAGTGCCCTCGCGATCGCGATCCGCTGACGCTGCCCACCCGACAGTTCCGCGGGAAGCCGCACCGCGATGTCCGCGTCCAGCCCGACGCTGCCCAGCACAGCCGCGACCTTCGACCGCACGACGCCTCGATCCAGTCCGCCGCGCACGAGCAGCCCCTCGGCGATCGACTCGCCCACCGGAACGTCCGGGTCGAGGCTCAGCAGCGGATCCTGGAACACGTACTGGAGGGTCCCCGTGCGCCGGTGTGCCCTGCGTTGCGCTGCGGGCAGGTCGTCGACGCGCTGCCCGCGGATCTCGACCGACCCGGCCGTCGGCGTGATCAGACCGAGAATCGTCCGGGCCAGTGTCGTTTTCCCGGAGCCGCTTTCACCGATCAGCCCCACCTTCTCGCCGGCATCGATGGTCAGGTCGACGCCGTGCAGAATCTGCTTGCGGGCGCCGCGCAGCCCGCGCTCCACCCGGACGTCGTTCATGCGCAGCAACGACTCAGGCACGAGCGGCCTCCTTCCCGGTGAACGCCTCGAGGCCGTATTCGCGGTGGTTCTCGACGAGTTGGCGGGTGTACTCGTGCCGCGGCGCGGTGAGCAGGTCTTGCGCGCGCCCGGACTCGACGACGGCGCCGTCCCGCATGACGATCAGGCTGTCGCAGACCTGGGCCACCACCGCGAGGTCGTGCGAGACCAGGACGAGGGCGAGGCCCAGTTCTTCGCGCAGGTCCTCCAGGAGGTCGAGGACCTCGGCCTGGACGGTGACGTCCAGGGCGGTGGTCGCCTCGTCCGCGATGAGAAGTTCGGGTTCCGCGGAGACCGCGATCGCGATGAGCACCCGCTGGAGCATGCCCCCGGACAGTTCGTGCGGGTACTGGCGGTACACGGTGTCAGCGTCGTTCAGCCCCATGTTCCGGAACAGTTCGAGCCCGCGACGTTTCGCGTCCGCGCGGGACAGCCCGAGCGTGGACCGGAGTGCCTCGGCGAGTTGTTCGCCCACGCGGATGGACGGGTTCAGGTAGGACGCCGGGTCCTGGAACACCGCGGAAATGCGGGTTCCCCGCAGCGGTCGCCACTGTTTGCGACCGAGGCCGGTGAGTTCGATGCCGTCGAAATCAATCGAGCCGGCGGTGACGTCGAGTCCGCCGGGCAGGATTCCGAGGATGGCACGGCAGGTCAGCGACTTACCGCTTCCCGATTCACCGACGATCCCGAGGGCTTCGCCGCGTGCGAGCGAGAAGTCGACGCCGTGGACCAGTTCGGTGCCGTCGTCGAGGGCGATGCGCAGATCGCTGACGGTGAGCACCGGCCTGCCGGGACGAATGGTTTCCGGTGCCGAGGCGGCAACGAGTGTGTCAGTGGACATCCGAGGTGACCTCCTGTTTCCTGGGGGCGCGTCGTGAGGATCGGCCGGTCGCATCGCGCAGTGCGTCGGCGATGGCATTGAGCGCCCACACGGTCGCCACGATCAGCAGCGCGGGGACGACGGGACCGAACGGAACCTGGTAGAGGTACTGCAGTCCGCTGGCGAGGAGTCCGCCCCAGGTCGGGTCCGGCGGGACGACGCCGATCCCGAGGAACGTCAGCGAAGACACGATGACGAGACTGGCACCGGTCATCGCGGCGAACGTCACCCCGACCGCGGGCAGCACCTTGCGCACCGCGTGACGGCGGATGATCCAGGACGTGTCGGCGCCCATCAGTTCGGCGGCCTCGACGTACTGGGAGTTGGCGACGGTCAGCGCCGCGGCACGCGTGACCCGGTAGAAGGCGGGTGCGATGAGGATGCCGACGGCGAACATCGCCTGCGCGAGCCCGTTTCCGAGCAGCGCGGTCATCGCGACGGCGAACACGAGGAACGGCAGCGTGATCAGCGCATCCATCAGGCGGAGCGTGAACCATTCCACGCTGCGCCCGAGATACACCGACAGGAAGCCGGGGATCACGCCGAGGAGAAATCCGACGACGACGCACTGCAGCGCCGACAGCACCGACACGGTCGAACCCGCCAGCAGCCGGCTGAACACGTCCCGCCCGACGTTGTCGGTGCCGAGCCAATGAGTTCCGCTCGGGCCCTGCAGGATTGCCGCCGTGTCCTGCTCGAGCGGGTCGAACGGGGCGAGCGCGGGCCCGAGGACCGCGAGCACCACGATCAGCCCGAGGACGATCAGCGCGGCGCGGGCGGAGTGATAGCGCAGAATTGCTGTGAGCACGGGTGTCAGTCCCTCCGCTTGGTGGCCGGCTGCAGAACGCTCTGGGCGATGTTGACGACGATGTTGCAGAACAGCACGAACACGATCGCCACCACGAGCGTTCCCTGGACGATGGGGACGTCCCCGCGCAGCGCGGAGTCGGCGGCGAGACGACCGAAGCCGGGCATGGAGAACATGGTCTCCATCACGACGGCGCCGCCGATGAGGCTGGGGATCTTCATGCCCAGGATCGACAGCGCGGGGCCGCTGCCGTTGCGCAGGGTGTGCACGAACAGGATCCGCGCCGGACCGATGCCCCGCACCACCGCACCGGTGACGTAGTTCTGATCCAGTTCCGCGACCAGTCCGGTGCGCAGTTGCCGCGCGATGTCGGCGACGACGTCCATGCTCAGCGCGATCGCGGGCATGATGATCAACGACAGCCAGCGGCCGAAGTTCTCGTCGGGCGGGACGTACCCGGCCGACGGCAGCCAGTGCAGCCCGACGCTGAAGACGAGGATCAGTCCGATCGAGATGACGAACGGCGGTAGCGTCGAGGCCACCGACGTGTAGGCGGTGATCGCCCGGTCGAGCAGGCTGCCCTTGTAGACGGCGGCGAGCACCCCGAGTCCGACACCGAGGACGAGTCCGATCACCAGCGCGACCCCCGCGATGGAGGCGCTGACGGCGAGCCGCTCCCCGATCAGCTCGCTGACCGGGATCTTGCTGAACCACGAGACACCGAGGTCGCCGCTCAGCATGCTCGACATCCAGTCGACGTACTGCTGCCAGACCGGCTTGTCCAGCCCGAATTCGGCATTGATGCGGGCGATCGTCTCCGGGGTGGCGGCGTCACCGGCGATGCCGGCGGCCGGATTCAGCCCGCTGGCCGCACCGAGCAGGAACGTGATCAGGGTGGAGAACAGGACGACCGGGACCACGATCAGCACGGTGCCGAACACGACCCGCGCCGCCGTGCCGAGCGCGCCCGCAGGCACCGGGAGAGCGAAGGTTCTCCCGGTGCCTGCGGCCTCGATGTCTGCGGTGGTCACGAGACCGTGACGCCTTCCCAGCGAACCTGAGATGGCAGGATGTTCAGATTCTTCAGATCCGGGTTGGACACGATGATCCACGGATTGCTGAAGAGGTAGTTGGTCGGCGACTGCTCGACACCGACCTTCACGGCCTGCCACAACCGCGGCTTGTACTGCGGGTCCTCGAGCGGGGTGCGGCGCACGGCGTCGAGTGCGGCGGTGAACTCCGGCGACGCGTGCGGGCCGCTGAGGTTCATGATCCCTTCCGGGCCGTAGACGGCGAGCAGGTTCTGCACCGGGGATTCACGCCCGATGGTGCCGTCCGTGGCCAGCTGCGGGTTCTTCGCGATGTAGACCTCGCTCTGCCAGGTCGACGAGCCGGGCGGGACCACCTTGATCGTGGACTCCACGCCGACCTTCTTCAGCTGCGACTGCACGAGTTCCGCGCGGTTGGTGGCCGCCGACTGCGCCGTGATCTCGATCGACAACTGCCCGGGTGCGTAGCCCGCCTCGGTGAGGAGACGAGATGCCTTGTCGGGGTCGTAGTTCCAGAGCTTCTCGATCTCCGGGTTGAACGCGAGGTACCCGTCGGGGAACGGCTGGCTGGTAGTGCTCCCCAGACCGTTCGTGATGACGTCGACGAACGCCTGGCGGTCGAATGCGTAGCGGAACGCCTCGACGACCTTCGGGTTGTCGAACGGGGCCTTGTTGAGGTTGATGGACACGTCGTTCGCGGCCAGCGACGGCTTCACGGTCACGTCGAGACCGGCGGCCTCCGCTTCCTTGGACTGTAGGGCCGGCAGCGTCGCGAAATCGATGGAGCCGGACTGGACACCCGCGACGAGGGTGGCCGGGTCCGGGGCGACGCTGAGTTCGAAGTGGTCGATGTGGATGTTCTCGGCGTCCCAGTAGTCCGGGTTCTTCTCGAAGTACGCGTGATCCTCGGCGACGAAATCGGTGATCCGGAAAGGTCCGGCCCCGACGGGCCACACGCTGAGCTTCTGTGGGTCGGCCGCCGCGGTCGGGCTGGCGATCGCACCGGTGCGCCCGGCGACCAGATACGGGATCTGGTAGTCGGCGTCGGCCAGGTGCAGCGTGACGTCGGTGGCGCTGTCGGCCGTGACCTCGGTGACGCCGGCGAGCTGATCGCGCAGGAACGAATCGCCCTGGGTCTTGCCGCGGTCGAAGAATGCCTTCACCGCCTGCGAATCGAGGGTGGTCCCGTCGGAGAAGGTCAGACCGTCACGCAGGCTGAACGTCACCGCGGTGCCGTCGGCGTTGTACTTCCAGGTCTCGGCGAGCGACGGTTCGACGTTGCCTTCGGCGTCGAGCCGGGTCAGCGACGCATACGCGAGGCTGATCGTGTTGATGTCGTTTCCGGTCCGGCTCGTCACCGGATCCCAGGACGTGGGGAGGTTGAACGCCCACTTGACCTCGGCGCCGTCCGAACTGCTGCCAGCGCCGCATGCGGTGGCAACGAGACCGACGATCACTCCGAGGATGACGGCGCCGGCGATCCGCCGGCTCTTTCTGCTCACTGGGTGCTCCTGACCATGCAAAGGGGGGTGGTGATTTCAGACGCTCGCGGACAGCGGCGCGGTGGTGCCGGGCAGCGGGGCCGGGTCGGTACCCTCACGCCGCGCCCGGGTGTAGCGGTTCTCCGCGAACGGCAGGCCGAGGTTGCCGCGCAACGTGTCCTGCTCGTAGTCCTCCCGGACCACCCCGCGCTCACGCAGGATCGGCAGCACCTCGTCGACGAAGCGGCGGAACTGGGCCGGGTGACCGATGTGGATGTTGATGCCGTCGAGGGCGCGGCCGTCCAGCCAGCGCTGCAGTTCGTTCGCGACGGTTTCGGCGCTGCCGGTGAACGGCGACGTCTTCGGCGCGCTGAGCGCCTCGATGGTCTGGCGCAGCGTCAGCCCGCGGCCGACAGCGAGGTCGGTGATCTTCTTCGCCTGCGTGTAAAAACTCCGCTCGGCGTCCTTCAGTGCCTCCGTGGGGAACGGTGCGTCGAGGTCGTACTGCCGGAAGTCGTGCCAGCCGAAGGGACGGCCCAGTTCCCGCAGGGACTTGCCGAAGTCGTTGTCCGCCAGCTGGGTTGCGCGTTCGATCTCGCGGGCGTCGGCGTCGGTGTCGCCCACGGTGACGGTGACGCCGGGCAGGACCACGATGTCTTCGGGGGCGCGCCCGTACGCCGCGGCGCGGGTCTTGATGTCGGCGTAGAACGCAGCTCCCGCCTCGAAACTGGGTGCGTGCGTGAAGATCCCGTCGGCGATGCGCGCCCCGAGGTCGCGGCCCTGGTCGGAGTCGCCGGCCTGGAAGATCACCGGCTGCCCCTGCCGTGAGCGTTCGATATTGAGCGGGCCCACCACCGAGAAGTGCTCGCCCCGGTGGCCCAGGGTGTGCAGCTTGTCCGCGTCGAGGAAGCGGCGGGCCTCGCGGTCGCGCGGAAACGCGTCGTCCTCGTAGGAGTCCCACAGCGCCTTGACGACCTCGACGTGTTCGAGGGCCCGGCCGTAGCGGGTGGCGTAGTCGTAATGCTCCTCGAGGCCGTAGTTTCCGGCGGTGCCCGAGTCGCCACTGGTGACCACGTTCCAGCCGGCGCGGCCGCGGCTGATCAGGTCGAGGGACGCGAACCGTCGCGCGAGGTTGAACGGCTGGTTGAACGACGTGGTCAGGGTGCCGACGAGCCCGATGTGCTTCGTGGCCACGGCGAGCGCCGACAGCAGCGTCAGCGGCTCGAGCCGGTTCAGGTAGTGCGGCGGCGAGTCGGGCGTGATGAACTGGCTGTCGACGATGAACACGAGGTCGAACCGTGCCTGCTCGGCCAGACGTGCGTATTCGATGTACCAGTCGATGTCGACGCTGGCGTCGCCGGGGATCTCCGGATCCAGCCAGGTGTACGGGTGCCCGGGTCCACCCGTGGGGGTGAGGACAGCTCCCAGTTTCAGTTGCCGTCTCGTCATGTTCTCGCTCCTTCGTCGTTCGCCGTCAGGCACCTGCCTCGGCACGCCGCGTTGAAGTGTATGGAGCAAACAAACGCGTGCAGAGTATTAAATTCTCGATGTTTCAAAACATATTTCGTATGTCCCGCAGGGCTGCCGAACAAAGTCCGATCAGTCGAAGAACTCGCGGGACGACTCCGCGACAGCCGTCGCGACGACGTCGGCGAGCTGCCCGATCAGCTCGGTGTCGTCGGGCAACTGGGTGGCCGACAGGCGCAGGAGTTGGCGGGCGGGTGACCGCACGAACGAGCGCGATCCCGCGCCCACGGAGATGCCCTGCCTCGCCAGCGCGACCAGTGCCGCGGTCTCGTCCGACACCGTCACCCACACGACCAGACTGTGCGGGCCCGCGAAAGCCTCGATGCCCCGGTCGATCAGGGCCTCGAGCAGCGTCGTGCGCCTGCTTGCGTAGCGTTCGTGCGCCGCCGTGACCGCGTGTTCGGCGTCCGCGCTGCCGATGAGATGCGCGAGGGTGTTCTGCAGGATCCGGCTGTTCGAGCCGACGCCGTGGCTGCGCACCTTCATGGCCTTCTCGATCAATTCGCGGGAGCCGCCGAGGACGGACGTCCGCACGTCGATTCCGTACGCCTTGCAGTAGCTGCGGATCCGGACGACACGCTGCGGCAGTTCACATCCGAGAGAAGGTGGTTGTTCCGGTTCGAGCGGCCCGATCGAGTCGTCCTCGACCACCCACACCGCCGGATGCCGTCGCAGCACGTCGGCGAGTTCGCGGGTGCGCCGCGCGCTGACCGCGTGGTCGACGGCGAACGGGGCACCGGGCTGGAACACGAACGCGACCGCACCGGCGGTCAGGGCCTCGTCGAGCACGTCCGGCCGGGGACCGTCGCAGTCGGCTCCGACGCCGACCGCGTCCAGACCCAGATCGCGGAGGGTGTCGAGCACCCCCGGGCCGAGGGGTTCGTCGACCGCCACCCTGGACCCGGGCGGCGCCGCCGCCTCCACCGCGAGCAGCAGCGCCTCGGTGCCACCGCCCGCCGTCGCCCACGCCTCCGGTTCGAACGGCCACCCCGGAGCGACGGCATCGCGCAGCCGCTCGGTCATCAGTTCCCGTCCGAATACATTCAACGTCTCGGCGTCCAGGCTGGACAGCAGCGCGTCGGACAGCGACGGCTGCAGCGCCAGGTCGGGCGCATTCTGTGCCAGGTCGACGCCGCGCCAGTCGGGGATGCCCCGTTCGGGCACACTGTCGAGCGGCGGCAGCACGACGGTGCCGCCGCGCCGACGAGTCTGTACGAATCCCCGTTCCTGCAACCGGCCCCACGCGCTGACGATCGCACCGACACTGAGATCGGTCGCTTTCGCGAGTGCGCGGACGGTCGGCAGCCGGTCGCCGGGACTCAGCTCACCCGACCTGATGAGGTCGGCGACGGCGTCCGCCAGTTCCGCGGTGCGGCCGTCGATCCGTTCGAGCAACCACTCCGGAGCAATCGTCTCCGACTCCAGCACCGCCGACATCTCCACCCCTTCGATCGACAACCACTACCCGGGTCACGGCGCGAGTGCGCCCGCCCGTTCGCGGAGGAGGATGTCGGGCGTACCGGGCAGTCGCAGACGCTCGAGGAACTGCACGATCTCGGCGGCGACGGACCGGTGGGACACGTCGTTGAGAATGTCGTGCCGCCCGTCGTCGACGAGGACCACCCGCGCGCCCGGCAACGCGGACGTGACGGCCAGGACGTCCGCCACCGGGCTCAGGGCGTCGGCGCCGCCGTGGACGACGAGGACGGGAACCTGCACGTGGGTCAGCGAATCCGCCGTGGCGACCGGCGCCTCCGCGCCGAGCGTCCCGCGGTCGAGGGCGCCGTCCGCGGACAGGACACCCCGATGCACCGGACATGCGGAGCGGATCTCGAGTTCGCCGTCCCACGCTCCGGTGAAGGCGTCGGTGCCCGCGACGAGAAGACCGGCGGCCACGACCCCGGACACCGCCGGGTGGGTGGCGGCGAGGTCGAGCGCGGTGAGGGCGCCACTGTCCGACCCGACGACGGTGAGCGGGAGACCGGGCTCCGCGCCGGCGATCACCCGGGCGGCCGCGGCGGGGTCGTTCTCCACCACCGCGACACGGTAGCCGTCGAAGGCGATCCGCCGGGCGAACCTGCGGTACACGTGAGCATGCTCACCTCGGCCGGCGACGACGATCACCGAGCCACGCGCGGTCGCTTCGGGTTCCAGCCAGTCGATGTCCACTGATTACCTCACTCGGGGTGGTTGTTCGCAGGATTGACTGCGTCACCCTGACTCACCCGCGCGCGGTGAAACAAGAGTAATGCTCGAGCAGAACAAAACGCGTGTCTTCTCGTCGCGCTTCGTGTTTTGTTCCGAACATATTCGTTTTGTGATTCACACAAGCGCATCGACGAAGGGACAGGCACACCGATGCCCGAGACCACAGGGTTCGCGACCCGGCAGGTCCGCACCGGCTATCAACCCGGCACGCCGCAGAACACCGCGATCCCCCCGATCTACCAATCGGTTGCCTACGACTTCGGCAGCTTCGACCAGGCGCGGGACATCTTTTCCCTGCGCCGGAAGGGAAACCTGTACAGCCGCACCGGGAACCCCACCCAGGCCGTGCTCGAGCAGCGTCTCGCCGACCTCGACGGCGGTGTCGCCGCACTGGCCACGGGTTCCGGGCAGTCCGCCGTCGCGGTCGCACTCCTCACCCTCGCCAGGTCGGGGCAGCACATCGTCGCGGCGCGGCAGCTGTACGGCGGAACCGTCGACCTCCTGACCGATACATTTGCGGACTTCGGAATCGACGTCACCCTCGTCGACCAGGACGACCTCGACGCCTGGCGTGCGGCCGCCCGCCCCGAGACCCGGGCCTTCTTCGCCGAGACGATCGGCAACCCCGTCGCCTCCGTCCTCGACGTTCGGGCCGTCGCCGACATCGCGCATCAGGCCGGGGTTCCGCTGATCGTCGACAACACGGTCGCCACCCCGTATCTGCTCCGCCCCAAGGACTTCGGCGCCGACATCGCCGTGTACTCGGCTACCAAGTTCATCGGCGGGCACGGAACGTCGCTGGGCGGTGTGATCGTGGACCTCGGCACGTTCGACTTCGGCGCGGAGCCGCGGCGGTGGACCCAGTTCACCGAGCCGTACCCGCGGATCGGCGACCTCGTGCTGTGGGACGAGTTCGGTCGCGACCGGAGCGCCTATCTGGTGTACGCGAAGACGAAGGTCGTCCACGACCTCGGACCCGCACTGTCCCCGTTCAATTCGTTCCAGCTGCTGCAGGGGCTGGAGACGCTGGACCTGAGGCTGGAGCGGCAGGTCGGTTCGGCGCTGGCCATCGCCCGGTTCCTGGACGGTCATCCCGCGGTCGCGAAGGTCAACTACCCCGGCCTGCCGCACAACCGGTGGCACGACGCCGCCCGCCGGTACCTGCCGCGGGGCGCCGGCTCGGTGTTCTCCTTCGATCTCGCCGTCGACGACGCGAAGGTCGCGAAGTTCGTCGACTCGCTGCAACTGTTCGCCATCGTCGCCAACATCGGCGACGCCCGTTCCCTGGTGGTGCATCCCGCGACCACCACGCACAGCCACCTCGACGAGACGCAACTCCGCGACGCCGGATTCGGCTACCGCACCGTCCGATTGTCCATCGGACTGGAGAACCTGGAAGACCTCGTCGACGATCTGCGCACGTCGCTCGACGCCATCACGGAGGAATGACATGCATTTCGGTTACTGGACGCCCATCTACGGCGGCTTCCTGCGCAACCTCGGCGACGAAGGGATGCCCGCCACCTGGGACTACGTCAAACAGCTCTCGCAGCTGGCCGACCGGCTCGGCTACCACACCACCCTCGTGCCCGAGCTCTACCTCAACGACCGCAAGGGCGTCGACGCGCCCAGCCTCGAGGCGTGGTCGCTGTCGTCGGCGATCCTCGCGGTCACCCAACAGCTGCGGGTGATGACGGCGGTGCGCCCCGGATTCCACCTGCCCGCGGTCACCGCGAAGGAATCGGCGACGATCACCGACATCGCCGGCACCACCGACGCCGGGGCGGCGCGGTTCGCGCTCAACGTCGTCGCCGCGTGGTGGGAGGAAGAAGCCCGCCAGTACGGCGGCGCGTTCACCCGGCACGACGAGCGGTACCGGCAGGCCACCGAATTCGTCGACGTACTCCGCGGACTCTGGGAGCACACCCCGTTCACCTACCAGGGCGAGCACTTCAGCGTGCGCGACTCGGTCCTGTCGCCGAAACCCGGAATCCACCCCCCGGTCTTCGCGGGCGGCGAGAGCGAGAGCGGCCGCGAATCCATCGCGACGTTCGCCGACTCGTACGTGCTGCACGGCGGCACCGTCGACGAGGTGCGCGCGAAGATCGCCGACATGAACGCACGGTCGCAGCGAATCCACCAGCGGGACATGGCCGAATTCGGCATGTCCACGTACATCATCGTGCGCGACACCGAAGCCGAGGCCCGCGCCGAACTCGAACGCATCACCACCGTCGACCCCCACTCGCCCGGATACGCGTCGTTCGAGGAGTTCGTGAAGAACTCCGAACTCGACGTCGAACTGTCCAGGCGCGAATACTCCGTCGGCACCCGCGGACTGCGCCCCGATCTCGTCGGCACACCCGAACAGGTCGCGGAGAAGATCCGCGCCTACCAGGACGCCGGCCTCACCCTCCTGCTCATCCAGTGCTCCCCCGCGCACGAGGAACTCGAACGCATCGCCGAGCAGGTGTTCCCGCTCGTCCCCACCCGTGAGTACTTGTTAACCGCCGGCGGTTAACAAGTACTCACGGGGCGAGCTTGACGGCACTACTCGTCGCGAGTAAGGATCGAAGAGCGCGAGGGGATTCGTCATGGCAGACATCGAAGTCGACTATTGCGTCGTCGGAGCCGGATTCGCCGGACTGGCGGCGGCACTGCGATTGACACAGGCCGGGCACACGGTCGCGGTGATGGAGGCGCGTGACCGTATCGGCGGGCGCACGTTCACCGAGACCCGCGGCGACGGTTCGTGGATCGATCGGGGCGGCGCGTGGATCGGGCCGGGGCAGGACCGGATCTACGCCCTGATGGACGAATTCGGCGTCGACAGTTACAAGCAGTACACCGACGGCGAAGCCATGATGGTCGTCGACGGCAAGCAGTACCGGTACAAGGGCACGATTCCCCTGACGATGAGCCCCTGGGCCACGGCGAATCTCGGCGCCGTGTTCTTCGAACTCGGCCAGATGTGCAAGACGATCCCCGTGGACGCACCGTGGGAGGCGAAGAAGGCCGCGAAGTGGGACGCGATCAGTCTCGCGAAATGGCTCGGCGACAACACGTTGTCCAAGCCCGCCCACGACCTTCTCGAGACCGCAGTCGCCGGCTGCTACACGTCCGCCGCGTCCGAGGTGTCGATGCTGTTCGTGCTGTATCAGATGGCCTCCGGCGGCGGTCCCGGTTTCGTTCTCGGTGTGAAGGACGCCGCCGAGGATGCGCGGCCGGTCGGCGGGATGGGTGCCGTCTACCGCCCGATGGCAGCCGAGATCGGCGACGCACTCCATCTGTCGCAGCCCGTCCGGGATATCGCGCAGGACGACGACGGCGTGACCGTCCGCTCCGCTGACCTGGCCGTGCGGGCCCGCAGAGCAATCGTTGCGGTCCCCCTCGCGATCGCGAGCCAGATCCTCTACGAGCCCCTGCTCCCAATGGATCGGTCCTTCCTGCACCAGAGGATGCCGAGCGGCGCCGTCATGAAGATCGCCGTCGTCTACGACCAACCGTTCTGGCGCGCCGACGGATTGTCGGGGCAGTCGGCGGCACCCGACTCCCCCGCGACGATCACTATCGACGCCTGCACCGACACCGGACGTCCCGGAGTCCTGTGCGTGATCGTCGAGGGCCCGATCGCACGCAAGCTGGGGACGCTGTCGGAAGCGGAGCGGAAGAAGGCGGTGCTCGGGGAGTTGACCGCGAGGTTCGGAACCGCAGCGGCGTCGCCCGTCGACTATGTCGAGCAGAACTGGGGCGCCGAGCGGTACTCCGGCGGCGGCATGCTCAGTCACGCGCCGACGGGAGTACTCACCCAGTTCGGCCACGCCCTCCGCGAACCCTGCGGTCGCATCCACTGGGCGGGCACGGAAAGTTCGTCCGTGATGTGCGGCTGGGTCGACGGCGCCGTCCGCTCCGGCGAACGCGCGGCCCGGGAAGTCACCCAGCGCGACGGCGTGCTGTCCCCCGCCCGCGCTCAGTAGTAGACGGCGCCCGGCACACCCCCGCCGACGGCCACCGCGTCGCCGGTGATCCCGACGCTGCGCGGCGACGCGAGGAACGTGACGACGTCCGCGACCTCGCCGGCGTCGATCAACCGGTGGATCGAGTTGGTGGCCAGCCGCGACTCCAGTTCGGCAACGGTCACCCCTTCCTTCTCGGACTGCTCCGTCAGCCGGTCGACGAGTCGTTCCGTCCGCGTCAGTCCCGGATGCACCACGGTGACGTTGACGCCGTGCGGTCCGAGTTCGTCGGCGAGGTTTTTCGTCAGCGCCGACACACCGACGTTCCGCACGGTCTGCGCGATGGAGTTGGCCTGGCGTGCACCGAGCCCGCTGATGTTGACGATCCGTCCCCACCCCTGCTCGACGAGGTGCGGCGCCACCGCGCGGGCGGTCCGCAGATAGCCGAGCACCTTGATCTCGAGTTCCTCGCGCACCACGTCGTCGGTGGTGGACGCGAAGTCGCTCGGCTTGCCCGCACTCCACGGGGTGGCGGCGGCGTTCACGAGAATGTCGACGCCACCGAGTTCGTCGACCGTTCGCTGCACGAGTGCGCGCACCGACTCGCCGTCGCCGGTGTCGGTGGGTACCCCGATGACCCGGCGCCCGGTCTCCTGCGACAGCGTCTTCGCCGCCAGTTCCAGCGCCTCGGCGCCCCTGGCCGCGAGCACCACGTCGACCCCCTCCGACGCGAGGCTGCGCGCGATCGCGAGACCGATTCCCCGGCTGCCGCCGGTGACGATCGCCCGCTTGCCGCCCAGACCGAGATCCATGTCCTTCTCCTCTTCCTGCTGCCCGTTCCCCGCTCCGAGAGTAGGTTCAGACCAACTCGGTGTCACGGATTCGATTCAGCGTGAGGTCAATTGCGCTCTGCACCCGTGCGTGGTTAGCGAGTCCAGAGACTCCTCAACCAGGCACGGGCGGCGGAGCCGCACCGTCAGCAGGAGGAGCGATCAGATGCGCACACCGTCACCGGCACGCACCCTTCTCGGGCTGTTCGGTATCGCCGCCGTGCTCACCGCCTCGGCGTGCGGGTCGACGGACGGGTCGGGGACGGCCGAGTCCTCGCCCGGCGGCGTCACCGTCCCGACGTCGTCCGCCACCGCGCCGTCGCCGTCCGGGGCGACCACTCCGCACCCCGACCGCTGCCTGATCGGCGAGCTGGAGGTGACGCTGGGAGAGCCCAGCGGGGCCGCCGGGTCGCAGGAGATTCCGCTCGTCTTCACCAACACCGGCACCCGCGACTGCATCCTCCACGGATACCCCGGGGTGTCGTACGTCGCGGCCCCGGACGGTCCGCAGGTGGGTGCGGCGGCCGCTCGGGACGGCGGAACGGAGACTCCCGTGACGGTGGCTCCGGGCGCGCGGGCCACCGCCGCGGTGCGTGCGACGGTGGTGCAGAACTATCCCGCCGACACGTGTGGTCCCACACCGGTCGCGGGGTTCCGGGTGTATCCACCGAACGACACCGGTTCGGTGTTCGTCCCCTACCCCTCCACCGGCTGTTCGCAGAGCGGCGTGAAGCAACTGTCGGTGCAGCCGGTCACGGGGTGACCTTGTTCACCCGCACCGGGTGAATCGGCTCACCCCGGGCCCGACCTACGGTCGGCATACAGGTGGTCGTACAGGAGGAGGGCGGGGGCATGTTCGAGATCATCCGCGAAGTGCATTCCGAGGTTCGGCACCGCCGCGGCCCGCGGCATCACCATCATCTGCTCACTCGGCCGGAGCGCCGGTCGAGGATCCTGAGGCACCTCCTCATGTGATCAACCGGGGCCGGAAACCCTCCCACCAGGGCCGTTCCTTGCCTTCGCTAACCATCGTCGCGGATGGGTACTATCCGACGTCGTGACTGACAGCAGGCTGGAATCGGCGAATGTGTCCAGGGACGACTCGGACGAGTCGCCGATCGGGACCCCGCCCCAGTCGTCTCCTCTCGGCCCGTCGGTCCGCTCCGCTCGCCTCCTCGCCGTCGTCGCCTCCCTCATCGGCGTGCTGCTCACGTTGTCGCTCCCGTTCCTTCCGGTCGAGCAGGACAGCGCGACCCTCTCCTGGCCACAGAACGGCAGTACCGGCAGCGTCGAGGCGCCGCTCGTCTCCTACGCGCCGCTGAGCCTCGACGTGCGAGTCCCCTGTTCGACGGCCGGTGAACTCGCCGACCGCGGCGGGATCCTGGCCTCCACCGCGCCGGCCGGTGCCGCCGACGCCGCGAGGTACGGACTGGTCGCCAAGGTGAATCCGGCGACCGCGAGCGTCGAGGTGCTGCTGCGGAACCAGGTGCTCCTGTCGTCCCCGCTGAACCAGCTACCCGCCGACTGCACACTCGTGGTGTCCTCGGATTCGACGCGGACCACCGCCGGATTCGTGACGGCAGGCCAGGACGCCCCGACCGTCGTCGACGGCGATTTGCGCCCGCAGATGGTGGGCATCTTCAGCGACCTCGACGGACCCGCGCCCGACGGACTGCAGGTGACCGCGCAGATCGACAGCCGCTTCTCGTCGACGCCGTCGACTATCAAACTCGTGGCCATGGTGGTGGGCGCATTCGCGACGATTCTCGCGCTCGTCGCGCTGCACCGCCTCGACAACGCGGACGGCCGCCGGGCCCGGCGATTCCTGCCCACCCGCTGGTGGTCGTTCGGGGCCGTCGACGCCGTCGTCCTCGGCACCCTGGTGCTGTGGCATTTCATCGGCGCCTCCACCTCCGACGACGGCTATCAGTTCAACATGGCCCGCACCTCCGAGGCCGCGGGCTACATGGCCAACTACTTCCGCTGGTACGGCGTCCCCGAGGCGCCGTTCGGGTCGCCCTATTACGACGTCCTCGCGGTGCTCGCGAACATCACACCGGCCAGCCCGTTCGTGCGCCTGCCCGCGCTGCTCGCCGGCATCGTCGCGTGGCTGGTGATCAGCCGTGAGGTCGCACCGCGACTCGGCGCCGCCGTCCGCGGCAACCGGCTCGCACTGTGGACGGGTGGCCTGGTGTTCCTCGCGTTCTGGCTCCCCTACAACAACGGTCTGCGTCCCGAACCGATCGTCGCGGTGGGTGTGCTGCTCACGTGGTGCTCGGTGGAACGCGCCGTCGCGACCCGCCGGCTGCTGCCCGCCGCGGTGGCGATCCTGGTCGGTGCGGCCACGCTCACCGCGGGACCGTCCGGGTTGATCTGCTTCGGCGCCCTCGTCGCCGGCGCCCGGCCGATCCTGCAGATCGTGATCACTCGGGCCAAGACCGTGGGCCATTCGGCGCTGCTCGCGCCGCTCGTCGCGTCGGGGACCGTGATCCTGGTGGCGGTGTTCGCCGATCAGACTCTCGCCGCCGTGATGGAGATGCAGCACGTGCACGCCATCGGGCCCAACGTCCCCTGGTTCGACGAGTACCTCCGCTACCAGTACCTGCTGAACATCTCCGTCGACGGTTCGCTGTCGCGCCGGTTCGGTGTGTTCGTGATGGTGCTGTGCCTGGCCGTGACGGTGCTGGTGATGCTGCGCAAGGGCGGCCGGATTCCCGGGACCGCGACGGGACCGTCGCGGCGGCTCATCGGCATCACGCTCGCGGCGATGGGCCTGATGATGTTCACACCCACCAAGTGGACGCACCACTTCGGCATCTACGCGGGCCTCGCGGGGTCGCTCGCCGTCCTGGCGTCCGTGGCGGTGGGCACCGCCGTCGTGCGCTCGCCACGCAATCGCGCCCTGTTCGCGGCCGCCGTGCTGTTCCTGCTGGCGATGTGTTTCACCAGCACCAACGGGTGGTGGTACGTGTCGAGTTACAGCGTCCCGTGGTGGGACAAGCCGGTGTCGATCGCCGGCCTCGGTGCGGGCACGATCCTGCTCGGCGCCACCCTGGTGATGCTGTTGATCGCGGCGTGGTGCTATTTCCGCGAGCCCTACACGCGCAATCGATCCGCGCGGCCGCGCCGCGCGTGGGCGCTCCCGCCGTTGACGGTGGCGGCCGCCGCGATGGTCCTGTTCGAGGTGCTGTCGATGGCGAAGGGCGCGGTCGCGCAGTACCCGGCGTTCTCCCTCGCCCGCTCGAACGTCGACGCCGTCACCGGCGCGCCGTGCGGCCTGGCCAACGACGTGCTACTCGAAACCGATCCCAATGCGTCACTGCTGCAACCGCTGTCCGGTGACGCGGCGACGACACTGGCGGGCGCCGGCAGCGTCGGATTCAGCCCGAACGGCGTCGCCGGAGACCTCAGCGCGGACGAGGAATCGTCGGATGCCGGTGTCGCCAACTCCGTCAAGACCGACAACACCGAGCAGACGGCGTCGAGCAACGCCGCGGGCACCGGCGGCGGCGCCGGTGCGGTGGGTGTCAACGGCAGTGCCGTAGCCCTGCCGTTCGGACTCGACCCCGCGAGCACCCCGGTCCTCGGCAGCGACGGCAGCGACGGCGACGCGTCGCTGACCACCGGCTGGTACCGGCTGCCCGCTGCCGACTCGGACACCGGTGCGGGTGACATCATCTCCGTCGCCGCGGCGGGTCGCATCCGCTCCGTCGACGCGGACGGCGTCGTCACCTACGGCCAGAGCCTCGAGGTGGAGTACGGCACCGCGCAGCAGGACGGCACGGTCGCGGTGGAAGGACGGGTGACGCCGATCGACATCGGCCCGGCGCCGTCCTGGCGCAACCTGCGCGTTCCGCTCGATTCCCTGCCGGGCGGTACGGACGTCATCCGGCTGGTGGCGTCGGACACGGACAGTGATCCGCAGCAGTGGCTCGCGGTGACACCGCCCCGAGTGCCGCGGACGCAGACGCTGAACGACGTGATCGGCTCCGACGCGCCCGTCATGATCGACTGGGCTGTGGGCCTTGCGTTTCCGTGCCAGCGACCGTTCGATCACCGCGTCGGTGTCGCGGAGGCGCCCGAGTACCGGATCCTCCCGGACCGTCCCGGTGCGATCATGACCAGCCTGTGGCAGGACCGATACGGCGGCGGGCCGCTCGGCTGGATCGAGATGACGCGGGCGAGCCGGACCATACCGTCGTACCTGAAGGACGACTGGGACCGCGACTGGGGCGGAGTGGAGCAGTACTCTCCCCTCGACGCCGGCGCGACGGCCGCGGAGATCGACGCCACCCGGACGCAGCGTTCGGGACTGTGGAATCCGGCGCCGATCATCACCGCCTACTGAGGTCGGTGACGCGCCCGCACCGGCCGCGTCACCCCTCACCTCAGAGTTCGAATTCGGCCGGCGCGATGCCGACGGCGAAACAGGCGTCCCGCACCACGTTTCGCTCGTGCTGGTCGAAGTTGCCGTCGGCGCCGCCGATGACGATGCCGATCTGGATGACGGCCCGCGCCTGATCCTGCTTGGTCTTCAGCTTCGCGATGGTCGCGGTGGCCTCGATCTTGCCGAACTCGAAATCGGACTGCAGCTTGCTGCAGTACCAGTCGAATTTCTGGCTCAGCTCGTCCGACGGGAACACCTTCAGCGCCTCGTTGCTGGTGATCAGCCCCGCGGTCTTCTGCCGCTCGGACGGGTCGATGGTGCCGTCCGCCGCGGCGATGAGGGCGCACATGGCCATGGCGGCGTTGGCGAACTCCTTGTTCTGGAACTGTGCCGTCTTGGTCTTGAGCTGGCCGTTCATCTCGAACGCCTTTGCCTTCAGCTGATCCCAGAAAGCCATTGGACTCCTTCGTCGTTGCCCACGCACGGTGCGTGTGGTGTCCAATTTGCCAGGTTTCGCGCGCGGACGTCGCCGCGGTCGGTCTACCAGCGCGGTCCCGCGCGACTAGCTCTGTGTCTGGCGGCGGACGATCTCGTTGATCCAGATCGGCGCGTACGGGGACGTGCAATTGGGCGGGGTGGGATAGTCCTTCAGGACTTCGAGGCGTTCGCCGATGCCGATCGCGCGATCACGAAGCTCGGGGTGATGGATGCCGATGTTGGCGAGGCATTCGTTCATGGCCCACTGCAGGCGGTCCGGCGCGTCCTTCATGTGCGCCTCGATGAGGTCGAGGAGTTCGGGCAGATCGAGGTCGCCGGAGTCCTTCGCCACGCGGTCGCTGGTCAGCGCCCACCCCGCGCTCGCGACGACGGGGTCGGGGTCGGCGAACCACGCGACGCGCAGTTCTTCGACGTGCGGACTCTTCTTGACGACGTAGCTGACGAGCCAGCCGTGCACCTTGGGGACGCGGGCGTCGCGGAGCATGGCATCCAACTCGGACGCGGTGTACGCCTTGGGGCGGCAGATCAGGATCGCGACCAGCCGGGCCGCGGTGTCGCCGGTCCCCCACAGTTCGCCGGCGAGGTCGTGCTGGGTCTCGAGACTCTTGGCGACGGCGCGCAGCTTGGTGAGGTTGACTCCGTGATCGTCGCCGTGGCGTTCGTTCACGGCGCGGATCTTCGGATCTTCCAGGGCCGCCAGTTCCGCCATCACGGCGCCGACCGTGGCCTGGGGTACCGCACGAGTCACCACAACGATCTCCTCTACGTCTCCGCCAACTCAACGCGCCCAGCTTACGTCGACCAGGGTCTTTCAGGGCCGCAGCGACTGCAGCCCTGCCGTCGGAAGGTGAATCCACCCCTCCCGCTCGGCGACGTCGCGGTCGCCGCCTTCGGGTGGTGCCGTGCAGCCGACAGCGGCGGCCCGCGCGATGACGGCGGCCAGCACGGCGTCGAGGGCGTCGTCCGATTCACGGCAGAGCGTCTGGAATGCACCGAGATCCATCCAGTCCGCGGCCGCGAGGAACGCGTCGACCAACTCCCCCAGCCTCACCCGGTTCTGGACACTCTTGTATCCGCGTGACACCAGCCCCCACGTGCGCAGCGCTGCCGCCGGATACGCCTCCACCACCCGGCCGTCGACGCGGCCGACGTCGACGCCGAGGTCGCCCAGTTCGGCGAGGATCCCGGCGCAACGCAAGGCGACGTGCGCGATGAGGTCCGCCGACACGCTGAGCGGTGCAATCCCCGTCGAGGCCTGCACCACGAGGTCGGTGCGCCGCTTGGTCAGCGGACGACGTCCCTCGCGGTTCGCGAGACCGTCGGTCGCGGGCAGTCGGCCGGCGTGATGCTCGGACACCATCCGGACGAACGCGTCGGGCCAGCCGAACGGTGCGTCGATGCCTGCCCTGTCGCACGCCAGGACGGCCTCGGTGATCGCATCGTTGCCGACTCCCAGCCTGATCGACTCGACGCGGGCCACCCCGTCGGACCAGTCGACGACGGCCAGGGCCGTCTTCTTCGGTTCGGCCGCCAGGTCGACTCCCACGGTGCGCACCGAACCAGAGTAGTTCGACCTGCTGAATCAGCAGAAGTGATGCAACGCATCGGTTAGTTGTTCTGTACAGATTCAAGGCCTCCGGCCATTGTGGTCTGCACTACTCGACCAAGAAGTGGCGCACTCGCGCACCGTTCGGAGGATTGATGCCCGACAACCACGTCGCCCCGATGCTGGAGAAGCACACCATCGGGTTCGTCCCGGAATCCGATCGCCACGGCAAGGTCCGTGATCTGTTCACGCTGTGGTTCGGCGGCAACCTCGCCCCGCTCCCGATCGTGACCGGCGCCCTCGGGCCCAGCCTGTTCGGACTCTCGCTGTGGTGGAGTCTCGTCGCGTTCGTCGTCGGACACCTCGCCGGCGGGGCGCTGATGGCGCTGCATTCGGCGCAGGGACCCCAGATGGGGATCCCCCAGATGATCCAGAGCCGCGGACAGTTCGGCACCTTCGGCGCGCTCATCATCGTGGTGATCGCCGCCGTCATGTATCTCGGTTTCTTCTCGTCGAACATCGTCCTGGCCGGCCAGTCGATGCACGGGATCGTCGGCGGCATCCCCGTCGACGTCGGGATCGTGGCCGGCGCCCTCGGCTCCGCCGTCATCTGCATCATCGGCTACCGGCTGATCCACATCCTCAACCGCATCGGCACCTGGGTTCTCGGAATCGGAATCCTCGTGGGCTTTTTCGCCATCCTCACCGGCGACCTGCCGTCGGACTTCCTCACGCGCGGTGGCTTCAACTTCGCCGGCTGGCTGGCCACCGTGTCGCTCGGCGCACTCTGGCAGATCGCGTTCGCGCCCTACGTCTCCGACTACTCGCGGTACCTCCCCAAGACCGTGGGCGTTCCGTCGACATTCTGGGCGACGTACCTCGGCTGCACCCTCGGCTCGTTCCTCGCGTTCGCGTTCGGCGCGGTCGTCACGCTCGCCGCACCCGTCGGCATGGGCACGATGGACGGCGTCAAGGCCACGACCGGGAGCCTCGGCAGCGTCATGCTGGTGCTGTTCCTGCTCAGCGTGATCAGCCACAACGCGCTGAACCTCTACGGCGCCGTCCTCGCCATCATCACGTCGATCCAGACGTTCCGCGCGCGCTGGATTCCGACCGCCCGCGCCCGGGTGATCCTCTCGACGCTCATCCTCGTCGCGGCGTCCGTCGTCGCCATCGCGCTGTCGGCCGACTTCGTCTCGCACTTCGTCGATCTGGTGGTCGTGCTCCTGGTGGTGCTGGTGCCGTGGACGGCGATCAACCTCATCGACTTCTACATCGTCCACAAGGGCGTCTACGACCTCGATTCGATCTTCCGTTTCGACGGCGGCATCTACGGCCGGTTCAACTGGACGGCCATCACCGCGTACCTGCTCGGCATCATCGTCCAGATTCCGTTCATGGCCACGTCCCTGTACACGGGGCCGGTGTCGGCGTTCCTCGGCGGCGCCGACCTGTCCTGGGTGGCCGGGCTGGTGGTGACCGGGCCCGTCTACCTGCTGCTGGCGCGGCGGGGCTCGACCGGAGCGAAGCCCCCGTCCGGCGCCACGCGGGAGCCCGCGCGGCTCTAGGCCCCGAACGCTGACCGCCCGAGCCTGATACCGGCTCGGGCGGTCTTCGTGTGCCGGCCGATCGGACGGGGTTCGGCCGTTGTCCACCACGGGACCGCGGCGGCTCGTTAGGGTCGAAGCACACCCGCGTTCACCGGAGCAGAGAGTTGTCGCAGATGTCCAGTTTCCCGGGCCTCACCCACGTCGCGATCACCGTGTCCGACTTGGCGGCCAGCACCGCCTGGTACACAACATTGTTCGGTTCGGCACCCGTCCTCGACGAGGACGAGGAATCGGGGACGTTCCACCACACGGTGTTCGCGCTGGACGGGGGCATGCTCTTCGGCCTGCACACCCACCCCGACAGCGGCGCCCCTGCGAAATTCGACGAACGGCGGGTCGGGCTCGACCACATCGCGTTCCAGTGTTCCCCCGACGCACTGCCCGGGTGGGTGGAGCGGCTCGACGCACTCGGAATCGAGCACGGCGGCATCAAGAACGCGCACTACGGGTCCGGCATCTCGTTCCGCGACCCCGACAACATTGCGCTCGAAGTTTTTGCGCCTCCGGCGCCGTGAGTACTTGTCAACGTCCGGCGGTTAATAAGTACTCACGGGCGGCGGAGCCGCAGGAGGATGGCGTCGAGCTGCTCGGCGCTGAGGAGTCCGCGCTCGAGGACCAGTTCGGTGACGCTGCGGTCCGTGTCGAGAGCGTCCGCCGCCAGCCGGGTCGCGGCCTCGTAGCCGAGGTAGGGGCTGAGGGCCGTGACCAGCCCGATCGACCGCTCCACCCCGGCGCGCATGTGCGCGACGTTGGCGGTGATCCCCACGACGCAGCGGGAGGTCAGGGCCTCGCAGGCCGCGGCCAGGTGGCTGAGCGACGCGAACAGGCTGTGCGCGATGATCGGCTCGAACGCGTTCAGCTGCAGCTGGCCGCCCTCCGCGGCGAGGGTGATGGTGACGTCGTTACCGATCACCTCGAATGCCACCTGGTTGACGACCTCCGGGATAACAGGATTCACCTTGCCCGGCATGATGGACGACCCGGCCTGCACCGCAGGAAGATTGATCTCACCCAGCCCGACACGCGGCCCCGACGACAGCAGCCGCAGATCGTTGCACATCTTCGACAGCTTCACCGCGGTGCGCTTGAGCACCCCCGACAGCTGGACGAAGGAGCCGACGTCCTGGGTGGCCTCGACGAGGTCTGTCGCGGTCGCCAGCGGCAGACCGCTGACGGCGCGCAGTTCCTCGCACACCAGCCGGGCGTAGTCGGGGTGGGCGTTGATTCCCGTGCCGATGGCAGTGCCACCGAGGTTGATCTCGGCGACGAGCAGCGCAGCTTCCTCGAGCCGTTCGGCGTCCTCCCGGACCATCACCGCGAACGCCCCGAACTCCTGCCCCAGCGTCATCGGAACGGCGTCCTGCAGCTGGGTGCGTCCCATCTTCAGGTGATCCGCGAACTCGGCGGCCTTCGCGGAGAAGGCTTCCGCGAGTCCATCCATGGCGGCGCGTAGTCGGCGAATCGCGAACTGCAGCGCCACCTTCAGTGCGGTGGGGTAGACATCGTTGGTGCTCTGGCTCAGGTTCACGTGTTCGAGGGGATGCAGGAACATGTACTCGCCGGGCCGGTGACCGAGCAGTTCGAGACCGCGGTTGGCGATCACCTCGTTCGCGTTCATGTTGGTCGACGTGCCCGCCCCGCCCTGGATCACGTCGACGACGAACTGGTCGTGCAGCGCGCCGCCGCGGATCTGCTCGCAGGCGGCGACGACGGCGTCGGCGCGGCGCTCGTCGAGCAACCCGAGCCGCCGATTCGCAATCGCCGCCGACTGTTTGACGCACGCCAGGGCCGCGACCAGCTCCGGGTAGCGGCCGATCGGGGTGCCGGTGATGGTGAAGTTCTCCAGCGCCCGGAGGGTGTGGATGCCGTAGTGGGCGTCGAGCGGGACGTTCCGCTCCCCCAGCAGGTCGTGTTCGACGCGTGTGCGGACGGGCTGGGCGATGCGGGACATCGGGTTTCCTTCGGGGTGGTTAAACGAGCAGGTGGGTGCGGAGACCGGGGTCGGTCGCCGCGTCGAGCAGGGTCAGGGCGAGGGCGAGCGCGCCGTCGACGGCCGCGCGGTCGGCCGCGGGTGCGGCACTGGCCGCGGCGAACTCGGCCTGATGGTTGACGGCGGGCGCGGAATCGATGCCGATGTAGGGATGGATCGCGGGAAGCACCTGCGAGACGTTGCCCATGTCGGTGGACGCCCGGTTCATCAGCGAGTCGGCGCCGGTGCGGAACACCCGGCCCAGTCCCTCCGCGTTCCGGACGTACGACGCGAGCAGCGCTTCGTCGGTGCGGAACTCCGAGTACGGTTCGCTCTCGGGGGCGATCGTCAGTTCGCAGCCGGTGGCGACGGCGCCGGCCTCGAAGCAGCGGGCGACCCGCGGTTCGACGCGGGCGAGTTCGTCGAGCGTCTCGGCGCGCACGTACCAGCGACCCTCGGTGCGCTGGGGTATGGCGTTGGGTGCTTCTCCCCCGCGCGTCATCATGCCGTGCACGCGGGTGGTCGACGGAAGCTGTTGCCGGAGCAGACCGATGGCGACCTGCGCGACGGTGAACGCGTCGGCCGCGTTGACACCCCGCTCCGGGTAGGCCGCGGCGTGCGCGGCCTTGCCGTCATACCGGATGTGGCTGTGGGACACCGCGTACGGCTCGGCGCGGGCGACGTCGACCGGGCCCGGGTGGGCCATGACGGCGGCGTGGACGCCCTCGAACGCCCCGCGTTTGAGCATGTCGATCTTGCCGCCCCCGCCTTCCTCGGCGGGGGTGCCGAGCACCGACAGGGTGATGCCGAGGTCGTCGACGAGCGGCGCGAGGGCCAGCGCCGTCCCCACCGAGATCGCGGAGATGACGTTGTGCCCGCAGGCGTGCCCGAGCCCCGGGAGCGCGTCGTACTCCGCGCACACCGCGAGATGCAGCGGCCCGGAGCCGACCTGCGCGCGGAACGCGGTGGGCAGCCCGACGTACTGCTGCTCCACCGTGAAACCAGCGTCCGAGAGCACCCCGGCGACCCGGACGCACGAGCGTTCCTCCTCCCACGCGACCTCCGGGTGTGCGTGAAGGTCGTGCGACAGGGCCAGGATCCGGTCTTCCGCGCGCCTGGCGCCCTCCCGGATTGCGGCATCGGCGGTCACAGGTCCCCCGGCACGCCGTAGGACGGTGCGGCCGTCGGGTCGACACCCCGCATCCGGTAGTCCCGCTTCTGCGGTTCCCACACCGTCCACAGCCGGCGTAGTTCGCCGGCCGGGTCGTCGTGCCAGTCGACGCGCAGGTCGGTGACGGGCCAGGGCACGTCCTCGACCACCTGCAGTCCCGCGGAGTGCACGGGCCCGGCCTCACCGCCTGCGGTGACGGCGGCGGTGAGACCGTCGAGCAGTCGGCCCTCGAACGTCGGGGCCGTGCTCGACACGTAGCCGAACAGCAGCGACCGGATGACGCCTTCGTCGCGGAGCATGTTGCCGGCGACGGCAGCGCCGCTACCCTGCGCGCTGCTGGAGATGCCCAGCGTCTGCGCACCCGAGTGCACCGCGGTGCCGCCGCCTGAATCCACGACGACGAGCTGCCGGTACTCCGGGAACTTCTCCTGCGCGAGCGCGGATTTCAGCGCGGTCTCCGCGTTCGCACCGGACGCGAGGGCGTCGAGGCCGATCGGTCCCAGTTGCGGATTGGTGACGTTCTGGGAGGCGACGACGCCGACGCCGGGCCGCACGTGCAGGCAGCGCGACGCCACGGCGGGGCTGGAGGAGCAGACGACCATCCCGAACGCGCCGCCCGGATCGCGGGCGACGAGCGAGAACGTCATGAGCTGATCACGGCCGTCGCGTCGATCTCGACGAGCCATTCGGGCCGGGCGAGGGCGTCGACGACGAGGCCGGTGGACACCGGGTGCACACCCTTCAGCCAGCGCCCGACCACCCGGTAGACCGCCTCCCGGTACCGGACGTCGACCAGGTAGATGGTGACCTTGACGACGTCCTCGAGGCGGCTGCCCGATTCCTTCAGCAGCATCGCGATATTCGCCATCGCCTTCTCGGCCTGGGCCTCGACGTCGCCGATTCCCACCGACTCACGAGTGTCGAGATCCTGCCCGATCTGCCCGCGGAGGTACACGACACCGCCTGCGACGACGGCCTGCGCGAGATCGTTGTCGAGGTTCTGTTCCGGGTACGTCTCGCGGGTGTTGAACGGGCGGATGCGGGTGTGGGTGGTCATGCCGCACCTCCGTCGACGTTGTCGGACAGTCCCGCCGCGGCCTTGACCAGGCCCAGCGGCCCGTCGAAGTCGAAGTTGCGGTACACGGCCGCGAGCTGCGCGAACGGCGGCGACTGGGCGAACAGCTGGAACGTCAGTCGGTGTCCCGCGTAGTCGCTGTTGAGCAGGTCGCGGGCGAATGCGAGAAGCTTGCGACGGTCGTCGGCCACCCAGTTGTCGTTGATGGAGTAGAACTTCTCCAGCCACGGCGCGACGTCCGGGTCGGCGAACGTGGCGGCGTCCGGGGTGATGCAGATCTGGCCGCCGCACAGTTCGCGGGCGACGTGCATCATCGCGGGCAGCTGGCTGAGCGCCATCACCCGGCCGGTGTAGAGCAGGGACTGGTTGGGCATGAGCAGTCCGCCGGGGCTGGGCTCGGCCAGCGAGATCGCGGCGGTCAGGTGGGCGTTGATCGTCTCCCGGTAGCAGGCGAGCTGGGCGAGCTTCTCCTGCACGGCCTGTTGCTTCTCGAGCCCGCTCTGCTTGACGTTCCACAGTGCGGAGCCGATCATCAGGTCGGCGAGGTGCAGGGTGCGCTGCACGAACGGGAACGCACTGTAGCGGTGCAGCGTGGATCGGATGAACGTGGCGGCGCGGGTGTGCCGGTAGAACAGCACGTCTTCCCAGGGGATCTCGACGTTGTCGAACACGACGAGGGACTCGACCTCGTCGACGCGGTTGGCGAGCGGATAGTCGGCGGCCGGTGCGCGGCCGGCGAACCCGTTGCGGGAGATGTACTTCAGCCCCGGAGCACCCATGTCGAGCACGAATCCGACGGCGTAGTCGGACAGTTCGCTGTTGCCCCAGTTAGCGATGGTCGGCTTGGTGAACGCCTGGTTGGAGTACGCGGCGGCGGTCTCGTACTTCGCGCCGCGGACGACGATGCCGTTGTCGGTCTCCTTCACGACGTGCAGCAGCATGTCGGGGTCCTGGTCCTGCGGAGCCTTGGACCGGTCGCCCTTGGGATCGGTGTTCGCCGACACGTGGAACGGATCCTCCCGCACCGACCGCTCGAGATGGCGGCGGATGTTCTCCGAGAAGCGCGGGTCCACCTCGTTGAGGACGTCCTGCCCGTCGAACAGCGACCACATCTCGCCGATGGTCTCGTCGCCGACGCGGGTGACCACTCCCCGGGTGTCGTCCAGAACGAGGTCGACGGCGGCACGCTTGTCGAGCCAGTCCTGCTGCGTGCGGGGCAGCTTGTTCGCGATGGCGTTGCGTTCGCCGGACTCGGGATCGACGTAGGTCATCGCGTCCTGCGTGGCCTCCTCGTGCGCGAGGTCGTAGATGCGGGCCCGAACGTCGACGATCGGCTTGAACATGGGATGGTCGGCGACGTCCTTGACACGTTCCCCGTCGACCCAGACCTCACGGCCGTCCCTGATGGACTCCCTGTATTCGTCTCCGGTGCGGATCATTTCGTGCTCCTGGTCCTCGGCGCGGGGTGTGCGTCCGGGTAGTCGGGAAAGATGGAAGGTTCGAATGCTGCGGGCTTGCTGTAGGTGTGGGAGGCGTACACGAGCGGTTCCCCGGGGTGTGCCTCCACGGCGGCGACGCGTCCGATGTAGATGCGGTGGGTGCCGGCCTCGATGACCTCGTGGACGCTGCAGTCGAACGACGCGATCGCGTCGTGGACACGCGGTGAGCCGGATTCGGCCACGGTCCAGTGCCCGCACGTGAAATCCCACCGCTGCTTACCGGGCCACGGCCGTCCGGCGAACGTGTCGGCGACGTGATCATGCTGGGTGGCAAGAACATTGACGCAGAAGACGCCGTTCTCGGAGATCGCGTCGTTGACGGGGCTGCGTCCGTGGAGGCAGACCAGCACCAGCGCCGGGTCGGCCGAGACGGAGCACATCGCGCTCACGGTCTGCGCGGCGCGCCCGCCGGGACCGTCGGTCGCAACGACGGTGACTCCGGTCGCGACGGCACTCATGGCCGTGATGAAGTTCGCGGTCGAGCTGTCCGGCGTCGGTGAGGCCACCGATGTTCGGGCCGTTGTTTCGACGGCGGAGTGAGGATCGGCGATCGGCATGACGGGCTCCTTTCTGTATGCGGTGAGCGAGGAGTTCGTGGCGTGGAACCAATCTTGGAGTCCGTGGCGAAATCTGTACAACACAGATAAGTGGAGCACTGCATAACGAAAATCGATGCAGCGGGAACGGGTGCCTCAGAGGTCCTCGACCAGCGATAATTCCTACATCAGCCGATGCGGACGGGGACGATCATGACGCCACTGCAGCGCTACATCGCCGAAGAGATCGCGATCGATCATGCGGACGGGTTGCTGACGCGCCGGGAGGCGCTGCGCAGACTCGGACTCATCGGCCTCGGCGTGGCAGCGGCCACCTCCCTCCTGGCCGCCTGTTCCACCGGCGGCGACGAGCAGTCGTCCACCTCGGCGCCGGTGACGCCCGGCGGGGCGACGCCCCCGCCACCGGGTGTGGCTGACGCAGTCGGCACCGAGGCTGTGACTTTCCCCGGTCCCGACGGACGGGAACTGCAGGGCGCCTGGGCCGAAGCGGCCGAACCTCGAGGGACGGTGCTCGTGATACACGAGAACAAGGGCCTGACCGACCACATCCGCTCGGTGGCGGGCCGATTCGCCGGTGCCGGCTACTCGGCGCTGGCCGTCGACCTACTGTCGGAGGAAGGCGGGACCGCGACGTTCACCGACCAGGCCCAGGCCACCGCCGCGCTGGCCACCGTGCCGCCGGAACGATTCGTCGCCGACATGAAGGCCGGGGTCGACGAACTCGGCCGCCGGGTACCGGACGAGAAGACGGCGGCGGTCGGGTTCTGCTTCGGCGGTGGGATGGTGTGGCAACTCCTCGCGTCCGGCGAACCGCGCCTGGCCGCGGCGGTCCCGTTCTACGGCCCCCTACCCGAGGGCGCGGACTTCTCCGGGTCGAAAGCCGCGGTCCTCGCCATCTACGCGGAGTTGGACGCGCGGGTGAACGCATCCCGCGACGCCGCCGCGGCGGCACTCACGAAGGCGGGGTTACCGCACGAGATCGTCACGGTCCCGGGTGCCGATCACGCATTCTTCAACGACACCGGGCCTCGGTACAACGCGGCCGCGGCGGCGGAGGCCTACGAACGCGTCCTCGCCTGGTTCGGCGAATACGTGGGGTGAGGCGGTCGCATCAGCAGCGCGGCGACGAGGAAGCAGACCGCGCCCACGAACGTCCCCAGGTCCGCGACCGTCGCGTTCTTCAGCACGTCGGTGCCGGGCACGATGAACGCGGCGACCGCGGACACCCCGAACGCCACCGACCCGATCATGTTCAGCCAGGTACTGCGCCAGTTCCGGGCGTGCGGGTCCCACAGCTTGTCGGTTTCGGTGGTGGCCACCACCGCCAGAGCGCTGGCGACGAGGAAGGCCGTCGACCCGAAGATGTCGGGCCGCCATCCCCACACCCGGTCCTGCTCGACGGTGAGCCCGTTGATGAGCGCCACCCCGGTACTGATGTTGAACAGCAGGGTGCCGACGAACTGGATCAGTGCGGCCCACCAGTCGTAGCGTTCGACCGTCTCGGAGTCGTCCCCGGGGACCGGTCTGCCACTGAGCCGCAACTGGATGAACCCGGCGGCGGTGAAGAACAGCGACCCGACGAAGTACGTGATGTTGTCGATCTCGGGGCCGACCGCGTGCCCGTACACCCGGGTGGCCGCCATCCCGAACAGGAAGGAGCCGACGACGAATCCCCAGGACTCCCGTCGTAGGCGCAACACCCGGCGCGGTGCGGAGGAGGCACGGTCCTTCGCCATCGTGACGTCCCCCTCATCCGTCGGCCCGGATTTCTCAGACTCTCCGAAGACTCGGTCCCGGTCAAGGCCGGGCGCCGAAATTCGGCTGCGAGTCCACGCGGGGTGTGCCAGGGTCGAACCATGACGAGCACCGGCGGAATCACGATCAGAACTGCGACCGAGCAGGACTGGCCGAAGATCGTCGTGCTCAACGAGATCTGCTTCGTGACACCGCAGACGGAGGAATTCACCGCGCACTGGAAGCAACTCGTCAGCGGTGAACCGCCGATCATCGCGCTGGACGGCGACGAGGTCGTCGGCGCGACGATGGACATTCCGATGGAAGTCACCGTTCCCGGCGGTGGCAGCGTCGCGGCGGCGGGCGTCACCGCGGTCACGGTAGCGCCCACTCACCGCCGACGTGGCATTCTCCGCGCGCTGTACACCGAACACCACGCACGGATCCGGGCGTCGGGCGCGCCGCTGTCGATTCTCACCGCCAGCGAGGGCGGCATCTACGGACGATTCGGTTACGGACCCGCCACCGTCGAGTCCACGGTGAGCATCGACCGCCGGTTCGCCGTCCCGCACCCGAAGGCCCCGGACCCGGGCGGTGTGCGGATGGTCCATCCCGCGCAGGCCCGGCCCGCGTTCACGGACGTGTACCACCGCTGGCAGCAGGTGACGCCGGGGGCGCAGGTGCGGCCGGAGATCGTGTGGAACCGGATCTTCGCCGACCGCGAGAGCGAACGGGGTGGCGGCACAGCATTGTTCGGGCTCGTCCACGACGACGGTTACGTGCTGTACCGCCGCGCCTCCGGCGACAACGGATCGTTCGCCCGGGTGGAGGAGATCCGCACGGTCACCTCCGACGCCCACGCCGCGCTGTGGCGGGCGATGCTCGGCCTCGACCTCGTGCGCCGCATCGAAGCGAACCTCACCCCGGAGGATCCGCTGCCCTATCTGCTCACCGACGGCCGGCTGGTGCGCACGTCGTCGCGTCACGACGAGTTGTGGGTGCGGATCATGGACGTCCCCGCCGCGCTGGAGGCCCGCACGTTCCGCGGCGACCTCGACGTGGTGGTGCAGGTCGACGACGGGTTCCTGGACGCCGGTGGCAGATTCTCCCTGTCCGTCCGGGACGGCAAGGCCGTGTGCACGCGGACCGACGCCACGCCGCACCTGGTCCTCGACCTGGACGTGCTCGGCAGCCTGTACCTCGGGGCGCACCGGGCGCGGACGTTCGCTGCGGCGAACCGGCTGTGGGCCGCCGACGCCGACGTTCTCGACCGGTTCGAGCACGCGTTCGGCTCCGGCCGCGACGCCCAGATGGGGTGGGCCTTCTAGCTTTCCGCCCAGTTTCTAGCCCGACGTCCGTGCCTGTTTCGCGAACACGGCCCGCGCCCGTTCGGCGACGGCGCGGGCCCGAGCCGTGCTCCGGACCCCCTTCAGCCGGGCCAGGACGACGGGGAGTCCGGGAACGTCGTCGGTGATCGGCAGTGTCGTGACCCTTCCGCCGTCGTATGTCCGGCCGTCGGCGGGCCGCTGGTTCAGTATCGAGAAGCCGTGTCCACGGGCGACGAGACCACGCACCGTTTCGTAACTCGCCGACCGGTAGCGGACCATCGGGGTCACCCCCGACCCCGACAGCATGGCGAGGAAATAGTCGCGGCTGCTCGGCAGGTCCAGCAGCACCATGGGTTCGCCCTCGAGGTCCGCGAGCGCGATCGCGTCGTGGCCCGCCAGCCGGTGGTCCGGGGGCAGGACGACGTGCGGTCGGGCGACGCCCAGCGTCTCCGTCTCCATGTCTTCGCCCAGTGCGAGGTCGTAGGTGAGGGCCAATTCCGCGGTGCCGTTCCGCAGTGCCGCCCGCACCGCCTCCGCCTGGGTCTCGACGACCTCCACCTCGAGGTCGGGGTGCTGATCGCGCAGGTCCGAGATGAGCGTCGGGAGGATGAACGGGGTGAGCGTGACGAAGCAGGCCAGGCGCACCGTCCCGCGGACGGTGTCCTCGTGGCCGCGCGCCGCGTCGAGGACCTCCCCGAGATGGGCGAGGACGCTGCGGGTGTCGCGGAGCATTTCCTCCCCCGCCGCCGTCAGCACGAGCCCGCGGGACCGTTGCCGGATGAACAGCTGGGTGCCGATCTGGTGCTCGAGCTGGGAGATCGCCGAAGACACCGCCGACTGCGCGACCATCAGTTCGTCGGCGGCCTTGGTCATGCTGGAGAAGTTCGCGGCCTCGACGAAATACCTGAGCTGGGTGAACGTCACGTCGGGTCGTCGTTGCATGCGCTCTCCTCGGGATCTGAGGCCACCAGGATCGCAGGTCTCCGACCGGGGAGCCACCTCCGACACCCGCGGCGGCCGTGGCCCCGTCAGCGGAGGTCGGCCTTCACGAGGCCGGGGTCCGGCTCGTCGTCGCGCACCGAACGCGGGACGCTCGCGGACCGCACCGGCTTGCCCCGCACGTAGCCGACGGCGCCGAGGAGCGCGAGCACGGCCAGCGTCCCGAGGGTGAAAACCTCGAACGTCGCCTGGCTCACGCCCCAGATCTCGTCGAAGTCGTAGTCCAGGCCGAACACCGATTCCAGCGTGCCGGGGAACACCGCCACCCACGACCCGAGCAGCACCCAGGCGAAGCAGAGGGAGCCGAGGACGCGGAAGCCGACGTTTCCGGTGGGCACCCGGAAGGGCCGGGCGACGTCCGGGAACCGCGTGCGCAACCGGACGGCCGACGGGATGACGATCAGGTAGCTGAGCAGGAACGTCGAGATCGAGATCGTCAGCACCACCGCGAAGACGGAACCGCCGGAGCCGGTGATCTGCATCGCCGCGATCATGAAGACGGTGGCGACGAGCCCGGACAGGAAGTTGACGCGCACCGGCGTTCCGAGTCGGGGATGGAACCGGCCGAAGAATCCGCCGAAGAAGGCGCCGTCGGCCGCGGCCATCGCCTGCATGCGGTCGCTGATGATCATCCACGCCGCACCCTGGGTCATCAGGATCACCGCGAAGATCACCCCGGTCACCGTCAGCATGGCGGGCGCGGCAGGTCCGTAGACGCTGTACACGGTTGCGACCGCCTCGAGGAGGCCGCCGACACCGGTGATGTCGTCCGCGGGCACGACGAGGAGGATCGCGAAGATCGGCAGCAGGTAGGACGCGGCGGCGATGGCGCAGGCGCGGGCGATGGAGATCGGGACGTCGCGGGCGGGGTTCTTCATCTCGCCGGCGGCACTGTTCCCGGATTCGAAACCGAGGTAGGAGAACAGCAGCAACGGCGTGACGCCGAGGAGTCCGGTGAGGGTGGGGCTGAAGTCTCCGGCGGAGATGCCGGCGAAACCGTTCTTCGCGGCGTAGATCCCGGTGGTGACGAGGAAGAACAGCAGGAACACGATTTTCAGGAACGCGCCGACTGTCGGAATCCATTTGCCCCGTGCGAGACTCACCACGGCCGCGAGCACCGTCAGCCAGATGAAGACGAGTTTGAACAGATAGTCCGTCACCGAGCCCTCCTCGAAGTCGGTGACGTAGTGGTTCCACGTCTCGGCGGCGATGAACGCCATCGACCCGCCGACCCACACGGGCTGGGTCACCCACGTCAGCAGCGACGCGAGCGCGGCGAGGGGACGGCCGAACGCTCGCCGGACCCACACGTAGACGCCGCCCTCGCCGGTGAACGTGCTGCCGATCTCGGCGAAGATCAGCCCGTACGGCAGGAGGAAGAACACGGCGAGCACGAGCGCCCAGGTGAACGTCTCCGCGCCGAACGTGGAGACCTGGCCGAGGACCTCGACCGACACCACCGCCGCGACGATGAGGAAGACGATGTCGAAACGACCGAGGGACTTCTTGAGATGTTGCGTCTGTTCGTCCGCCAGGGCGGTGGGGGTGTTGTCGCTCATCGATGTACCTCGTTGCTGGAGTCGATAGGAATGCGTCTGCGTACTACCGCTTTTCGACCGGCGCGGTATCAGTCTTCGGCGGTAAACGCTGCAGTGATGCCGGTCACTACTCTCGTCCGCACCCGGCAAATCTGTACAGCACAAAGATCCGGGGTAGTGCATCAGTTCTGCAGATGCCAGGTCTCCCGCAAATCCTCGCCCCGCAGCTCTAGTCCGCGGCGAACTCGGCGATGGAGCACGACAGCACGGTCTCGAGATAGCGAAGGACGCTGTTCCGTGCGGTCCACGGCTCGATGCGCCGGTTCCGCGCGATGATGTGGAGGCCGTAGGCGTCCTCGAGGCTCACCGCCGTGCGGGCGATCTCCTCGGTGGGCATCGAGGGCGTGAACACGCCCTGGGACCGGCCTATCTCGAGCACGGTGCTGTACAGCGACACCTCCAGGTCGAACAGCGTCGACAGCAGTGCGGAGTGCGTCCCGTTGCGGCTCGCGTGGAGATGCAGTTCGTACAGGACCGTGCACAAAGGGTCGTCGGCGGCATCGGGAATGCCCAGGCGCACCGTGGTGCGCAGCCGCTCGACCGGATCGGCGAGGTCCTGCACCGCGTCGTGCCTGCGCCGGTAGAACCGGTCGACTGCGTGCTCGTGCACCTCGACGAGCAGATCCTCGAGCGACGGGTAGTAGTAGCTGACCAGACCCGCCGACAGGCCCGCCTCCTCCGCGACGTCCTTGATGCGCAGCCCGGTCATGCCCCGCTTGGTGATCGCGGTGGTGGCCGCCGAGACCATCTCACTTCGCCGGATTCCCTGCCGCTTCGGACGTGCCATGACCACCATTATTGATGAACTTCATCAATAAACAAGTGGCAATCGGAGCGGTATTTCGCTGACCAAGCCTGGACTTTCCGCATTCGATCGGTAATTATTTGAGACAGATCGCAAAGAATCGCCCGTCTCGGCGACCGTGGAACGGCCAGCCAGCCGCGTGCGCAGGCCGCCACAGCGAACCCACTCCCCGCCTCCAGTCAGGAACCCACCGTGCGTGATCCGCGATACGACATCCTGTTCGAACCGGTCAAGATCGGACCGGTCACCGCCCGCAACCGGTTCTTCCAGGTCCCCCACTGCAACGGCATGGGCTACCGGGACCCGTCCGGCGAGGCCTACATGCGCCGAGTCAAGGCCGAGGGCGGCTGGGCGGTCGTCTGCACCGAGCAGGTCGAGATCCACCCCACCTCGGACATCGGCCCGTTCATCGAACTGCGCCTGTGGGACGATCAGGACCTGCCCGCCCTCACCAGGATCTCCGAGAAGATCCACGAGGGCGGCTCCCTCGCAGGCATCGAACTCGCCCACAACGGCCTGAACAGCCCCAACCTGATCAGCCGCGAGACGCCGCTCGGCCCGCAGAACCTGCCCGTCGTCTCCTGGAACTACGACCCCGTCCAGGCCCGGGAGATGACCAAGTCGGACATCGCGGACCTCCGGCACTGGCACAAGGAGGCGGTGCGCCGGTCACTGAAGGCCGAATACGACATCGTCTACGTGTATGCCGGGCACGCGATCGGCGGCCTGCACCACTTCCTGTCCCGCCGCTACAACAACCGGACGGACGAGTACGGCGGCAGCCTGACCAACCGGGTGCGCCTGCTCCGCGAGATCCTCGAGGATTCACGCGAGGTCGCCGACGGCAAGGCCGCGGTCGCGTGCCGCATCTCCGTCGACGAACTCCTCGGCGACGAGGGAATCACCCGCAGCGAGATCGAGGACGTGATCGGCCTGCTCGGCGAGACCCCGGACCTGTGGGACTTCGTGCTCGGCAGCTGGGAGGACGACTCCGTCACCTCGCGGTTCGGACCCGAGGCGGAGCAGGAACCGTACGTTCGGGGACTGAAGCAGCTCACCACCAAACCCGTCGTCGGCGTCGGCCGCTTCACCTCGCCCGACACGATGCTGCACCAGGTGAAGAGCGGCATCCTCGACTTCATCGGGGCGGCCCGCCCGTCGATCGCCGACCCGTTCCTGCCCCGCAAGATCGAGGAAGGGAACCTCGAGGACATCCGGGAATGCATCGGCTGCAACATCTGCGTGTCCGGTGACTTCACGATGTCGCCGATCCGCTGCACGCAGAACCCGACGATGGGTGAGGAGTTCCGTCGCGGGTGGCACCCGGAGCGGATCAAGGTCCGCTCGAGTGAGTCGAACGTGCTCGTGGTCGGCGCGGGTCCGGCCGGACTCGAGGCGGCACGCGCCCTCGGGCAACGCGGCTACAACGTCAGCCTCGCCGAGGCGAGCCGGCAACTCGGTGGCCGGGTGACCCGTGAGTCGAAGCTGCCCGGGCTGTCCGCCTGGATCCGGGTGGTGGACTACCGGCAGCAGCAGCTCCGCACGCTGTCGAACGTCGACGTGTTCATGGAGAGCGAGATGACCGCCGACGACGTCATCGACAACGACTTCCACCACGTGGTCGTCGCCACCGGTTCCAGTTGGCGCCGCGACGGTGTCGGCCGGTGGCACACCCACGCCGTTCCCGTCGACGAGCACGCCGACGTCCTGACACCGGACGACGTGATGGCGGGGCTACGACCCGCGGGCAACAAGGTGGTGCTCTTCGACGACGACCACTACTACCTCGGGGCGGTCGTCGCCGAACTCCTGGCGAAGGAGGGATTCGACGTCACCCTGATCACGCCGGCCGCGCACGTGTCGCAGTGGACGACGAACACCATGGAGGTGGTCCGCATCCGCAAGCGAATCATCAAGGCCGGGGTGCACGTTCAGGTGAACCGCGCCGCCACGGCGGTCACGCCGGACGGTGTCCGCACCGTGTGCGCCTTCACCGGAGACGAACAGTTCGTCGAGGCGGACGGCGTCGTCCTCGTCACGGCCCGACTTCCGCACGACGGGTTGTTCCACGACCTGCAGTCGCGCGAATCCGAATGGGCCGCCGCCGACCTGCGCAGCGTCCGCGGCATCGGCGACGCGTGGGCGCCGTCCACCATCGCGGCGGCCGTCTGGTCCGGGCATCGGTACGCCGAGGAACTGGAGGAGCCACCCGCACCGGGACCGGTCGCGTTCCGCCGGGAAGTCACCGGCCTGTCCATCGAACCCGTCCGCACCCTGTCCGTCCCCCCGCTCGTCAACGCACAGAACTGAGGAGTCCCACCATGACCGCAGTACACCCGATCCCCACCGGCGCCGAGAACGTCGCGGCGATGACCCCCAGCGCCTACGTCACCGCGGACACGCTCCGGGCCGGCGATCCCCGGGAACACGAAATGGTCCACCTGAGCAGCGGCGACGAGAAGTTCACCGTCGGCTCGTGGCGCGCCGAGCCCTACCGCGAGTTCATCGAGTGCTACCCGGGCGACGAATACACCCGGGTACTGGAGGGTTCCGTGACGTTGACGTCGGACGACGGGGTCGCGCACACGTTCGGCCCCGGCGACGCGTTCACGCTGACCAGGGGGTGGCGCGGGGAGTACCGCGTCGACGAACCGCTGCTCAAGCAGTTCGCCATCTACGTTCCCTGACCACCACTTTCGAGCACGAGGATGACGATGCCTGATCCGACCACACTCGACGACTGGACAGTTCGCGCCGCGACGATCACGCCGCGCCGCGAACTGTTCGTCGACGGCGCATTCCGTCCCGCCAAGTCGGACGAGACGTTCGATTCGATCAACCCGGCGACCGGCGAACTACTCGCCCGGGTGTCCGCCGCGGACGCCCCCGATGTCGACGTGGCGGTCCGGTCGGCGCGGGAGGCGTTCGACTCGGGCATCTGGTCGCGCAGCCCGGCGTCGCACCGCAAACGGGTCCTGCTCCGGCTCGCCGAGCTGATCCTCGAGCACCGCCACGAGCTCGCCCTGCTCGACTCCCTCGACATGGGCAAGCTCGTGGTGGAGGCGCTTAACGTCGATGTTCCATCGGCCGCAGAACTTTTCACGTTCTACGCCGAGGCCCTCGACAAGGTCGGCGGGGAGATCGCGCCCACCGATCCGGGAAGTCTCGCGCTCGTCTCCCGCGAGCCGCTCGGGGTCGTCGCCGCCGTGGTGCCGTGGAACTTTCCACTCGATCTGGCGGTGTGGAAGCTGGCGCCCGCCCTCGCCGCCGGAAACAGCGTCATCGTCAAGCCCGCCGAGCAGGCCCCGCTGTCGGTGTTGCGGCTGGCCGAACTCGCGGCCGAGGCGGGCCTTCCGGACGGCGTCCTGGGTGTTCTTCCCGGGCTCGGCGCCACCGCAGGGGCGTCGCTGGGCCTGCATCCCGACGTCGACGTCGTCGCGTTCACCGGCTCGACCGCGACCGGGAAGCGGTTCCTCCGGTACGCGGCGGACTCGAATCTGAAGCAGGTCTGGCTCGAATGCGGCGGCAAGAGCCCGAATCTCGTGTTCGCCGACGCCGATCTCGACGAGGCCGTGGAGAAGGCCGTGTTCGGCGCCTTCTACAACCAGGGGGCGGTGTGCTCGGCCAACTCCCGCCTGCTGGTCCAGGAGTCGGTCGCCGAGCAGGTGACCGAGGCCCTCGTCCGGCGGGCGTCGTCGATCCGGCCCGGAAACCCGCTCGACCCCGCGTCGACGCTGGGCGCGATCGTCGACGAGAAGCACACCGAGACGGTCGCCGGTTTCATCGAGCGCGCCCGCCCCGACAGCCGGGTGTTGCTCGGCGGCAACCGCACCACCGTCGACGGGCGGGGTTGCTTCATCGAACCGACGATCCTCGGCGACCTCGCCCCGACCGCCGAGGTCGTGACCCAGGAGGTGTTCGGACCCGTCCTCACCGTCCAGACGTTCACCGACGAGTCCGACGCCGTCCGCATGGCCAACGACAGCATCTACGGGCTGGCGGCCTCGGTGTGGACGGAGAACCTGAACCGGGCCCACCGCGTCTCCTCCGCACTGAGGGCCGGAACCGTGTCGGTCAACACCGTCGACGCCATCAGCGCGCAGACCCCGTTCGGCGGGTTCAAACAGTCCGGTTTCGGCCGCGACCTGTCCCTGCACGCGATGGACAAGTACACCGGGCTGAAGACGACCTGGATCCGGCTGCGGTAGTGAGCGGGCGGACGTACCTTTCAGCGCACCCGAGGCGCCGGGAGGTACATTCGCCCCGAAACGTGGCACCCCACGCCACCGGGTCGAGCCGCTAAGCTGGCGCCATGTTTGCCCTCGCCCCTTCGGAACCGGATCCTCGATTGCGTTGTGCCACAGCACTTCAAGGCACCACCTCCACAATGGAGACGGTCGCGGTCCGCCGGCTCGACGCGACCGACTGGGATGCGGTGCTCCGGATCTACTCCGAGGGGATCGCGACGCGACGGGCGACGTTCGACACGCAGACCCCCACCCGGTCCGAACTGGACGCGCGGTGGCTGGACGGACACCGGTGGGTGGCCGAGGTGGACGGGACGGTCGCCGGGTGGGCGACCCTCTCCCCCGTGTCGTCGCGGCGCTGCTTCCGCGGGGTGGCGGAGAACTCCGTGTACACGGCCGGGGAGTTCCGCGGCGTGGGCGTCGGGACCGCGCTGATGCGGCGGCTCATCGACGAGGCCGATTTCTCGGGCATCTGGACGCTGCAGGCCTCGGTGCTCGCCGTCAACGCGGGATCGATCGCCCTGCACCACGCGGTCGGCTACCGGACGGTCGGGATGCGGGAGCGGCTCGCGCAGATCGACGGCGTCTGGCACGACAGCGTCCTGCTCGAGCGCCGCCGGGACACCTGACACCACGACGAACCGGGCATACCGTGGAGGGATGCTCCCCATCGTCGATCTCGCCGAACTGGACACCCCGGCCGGGCGGGAACGGTTGCGGGAAATCACCCACCACGTGGGTTTCTTCTACCTCGACGGGCACGGCGTGGACCGGGAAGTGCTCGACCGCGTGTTCACGGTCGCACGGGAGTTCTTCGCGCTGTCCGAGGACTCCAAACAGTCCATCGCGATGCTGAACAGCCCGCACTTCCGCGGCTACAACCGCGTGGGCGGTGAGCTGACCAACGGCGAGACCGACTGGCGCGAACAGATCGACATCGGTCCCGAACGGCAGCCGATCCCCGGCGCCGCCGACTACCTGCGGCTCCAGGGTCCCAATCAGTGGCCTACCGACCTGCCCGATCTCGAGAAGACGATCGAGGCCCTCGACGCCGCCCTCGCCGACGTCGGGATGCGGCTGCTCCGGAACTGGGCCGCGTCACTCGACGCCGACCCGGCGATCTTCGACGACGCGTTCGCGCACGCCCCCGCCACGCTGATCAAGGTCGTCCGCTATCCGGCACGGCCGAGCGCAGACCACACCGGCGAACAGGGTGTGGGCGCCCACAAGGACTCGGGTGTGCTGACCATGCTGCTCCTCGAACCGGGATCGTCGGGACTGCAGGTGGAGACGGAGGACGGCGACTGGATCGACGCACCCGCCCGGACCGGGTCGTTCGTCGTGAACATCGGAGAACTGCTCGAGGTCGCGACCGGTGGCTACCTGCGGGCCACCCGGCATCGGGTGCTCACACCCGCCGGTGCACCCGAGCGGCTGTCGGTGCCGTACTTCCTCAATCCCGCTCTGGACGCGACGGTCCCGGTGATCACCCTGCCGCCGCACCTCGCCGCGCGAGCCCGCGGAATCGAGATGGACCCATCGAACCCGCTCTACAACACGTACGGCGAGAACGCATGGAAGAGCCGCACCCGCGCCCACCCGGACGTCTACGCGCGCTGGTACCCGGACGAGGCGGAACCGGGGTAAAAGTCCCGCCACCACCGGGAGTAATGTTCCCGCAGTGTTGCTCCTGACCTCTCGGCGTTACGTCGACCTCCGCCTGCAGGCGAGTGCCATCTGTCCGCGCTCGCGCTGACGCACCGCTTCACTTCAGGACTCTCTCTCTCGCCGTACCCGCCCCACCGGGCGAAGTCTCACGGCCCCATGCGAAAGGCACACCCATGCCCAGCCCCGCGCTGTCCACGCGCGCCGAGACCACCTCTCGGCGCCGACTCCCCCAGTGGGCCACGTCGTTCGGCCCCCAGATCGTCACCGGACTCGTCGTCGGCGTCGTCCTCGGTCTCGTCGCCCGCGCCATGCCCGTCGCCGCCGACGGCAACGAGAACTGGCTCGTCGGAACCGTCCACACCATCGGATCCAGCTATGTGAAATTGCTTACCGTCGCGGTGATTCCGCTGGTGTTCACGGCCATCGTCAGCTCGATCGCCAACCTGCGCGAGGTGGCCAACGCCGCACGCCTGGCCGTGCAGACGCTGCTGTGGTTCGCGATCACCGCGTTCATCGCCGTGATCATCGGGATCGTCGTCGGGTCGATCACCCAGCCCGGAGCCCGCACCGGCGTCAGCGCGGCCACCGAAAGGGCGCCCGGCACCACCGGTTCGTGGTGGGCGTTCATCACCGGACTGGTCCCCAGCAACTTCCTCGGCCTGAACGCGAAGACCACCGTCACCGAGGGCGCGGCCAGTACGTCGCTGAGCTTCAACGTGCTGCAACTGCTCGTCGTCGCGGCCGCGATCGGCATCGCCGCCCTGAAGGTCGGGGCCAAAGCCGAACCGTTCCTGCAGTTCAACGCGTCACTCCTCGCCATCGTGCAGAAGGTGCTGTGGTGGATCATCCGTCTCGCACCGATCGGGACCGCGGCACTGATCGCGAACGCCGTCGCCACGTACGGCTGGGATGCCATCGGCTCGCTCGGCTGGTTCACCGCCGCCGTGTACGTCGGCCTGGCCATCGTGTTCTTCGTCGTCTACCCCGTCCTGATCCGCGCGCACGGTCTGTCGGTGCGCGCCTTCTATTCCGGCGTGTGGCCTGCCACACAACTCGGCTTCGTGTCGCGGTCGTCGATCGGCACCCTGCCCCTCACCGAGCGGGTCACCGAACGCAATCTCGGTGTCCCCCGCGAGTACGCGTCGTTCGCGGTTCCGCTCGGGTCGACCACCAAGATGGACGGGTGCGCCGCGATCTACCCCGCGATCGCAGCGATCTTCGTCGCCGAATTCTACGGTGTGCCTTTGTCGTTCACCGACTACCTGCTGATCATCGTCGTCTCGGTCATCGGGTCCGCGGCCACCGCCGGCACCACCGGCGCGACGGTCATGCTGACACTCACGCTGTCGACCCTGGGCCTTCCCCTCGCCGGCGTGGGGCTGCTGCTCGCGGTCGAACCGATCGTCGACATGGGCCGCACCGCGGTGAACGTGACCGGTCAGGCCCTCGTCCCGACCATCGTCGCCAAGCGGGAGGGCATCCTCGACGAGTCCCGCTACAACGCCGAGCGGAACGGCGACCCCTTCGCCGACGACGACACCGCCGTCGCGGCATAGCAAAGGCAAGACGACAGCCTTCCGCACGTGGAAGGCTGTCGTCATGGCCGACCTCAGCGAGATCAAGCGACGGATCGTCACGCAATTCCAGCGGCACGTCGCCAACCCGCTCTCCACGCGACTGTCGAGCCAGACCCTCCTCGAGACCACCGGCCGGGTGAGCGGGCAGCCCCGCGTCACGCCCATCGGCGGCCGGCGCGCTGGCACCGAGTTCTGGCTGGTGTCCGAATTCGGGGAGAAGTCGAACTACATCCGCAACATCCGTGCGAACAACGCCGTTCGCCTGCGGATCCACGGCCGGTGGCACACGGGCACGGCGACGCCGCTACCCGACGACGACACCCGGGCGCGGCTGGCGCAGCTGCCCCGGATGAACAGCACCGCCGTCCGCGCGGTCGGTACCGACCTCCTGACGGTCCGGATCGACCTCGCCGACTGAGCCCAGACCGCGGGCTGCCGGGTCATGCACGTTTTGCGGCCTGGCCAGGTGTGATGTTCGCAACTGCACGTTCGGTCCGCACGCCGGGCGCGGATTTGCTACCGCTCGTCGTGCTGTGGCCGAGCAGCTTGCAGTAAAGACTTAGCCTCGGCTAATCTGCGGTTTCGCGTGGACATGCCAAAGTCCGCATTTCAGACAACGACGTCTGCCTCACCGGCGCATCGGTACGGGGCCGGTTCTCTGCCGTGATCCTCTCGCCGACGCCACCCGTGCGCCCAGCACGGACCCCTATTCGGCGAGTATCGCGAGGAGACAGTCGGTTGATTACGAGTGCCACCGAGTCCGGCCTGTACGACAGGACGCTCGACAAGAGCAGCTGCGGCGTGGGCTTCATTACCCGCAAGGACGGCATTCAGACCCATGACGTCCTCCTCCGGGGCCACGAGGCCCTGTGTGCCGTTCCTCACCGCGGTGGCATGTCCGCGGAGGGTGTCGGCGACGGCGCCGGCGTGTGCGTCGACCTGTCGGTGCCGTACTTCCGGGCCCTGACCGGTGACGACGGTCTCGAGGCGGGCCGCTTCGGGGTCGGCAACTTCTTCCTCCCCACCGACGTCGCGTTCCACGCCGATGCGGAAGCCGTCATCGAGCGGGCGCTCGCCGAGCAGGGGTTCGAGGTGCTGCTCGAGCGCGACGTGCCCGTCGACGCCACCGTGCTCCGGCCCGCCGCGATCCGGCACCAGCTGCCGATCCGGCAGTGGGTGTTCACCGCGCCCGAGGCGTGCGCCGACGAGGCCGAGTTCGACCGCCGCATCCACGACGCCCTGCTCGCGATCGAGGCCGTCGCGTACACCCAGCCGGATCTGGCCGGGCTGTACCCCCTGTCGCTCAGCGCGCGCACCCAGGTGCTCAAGGGCCGCCTCAACTCGAACGAGGTGATGCCCTACTTCCAGGACCTCGTCGATCCGGCGCACGCAATCCACACCCTCTACTTCCATACCCGGTTCTCCACCAACACCGACCCGCACCCGACGATGGCGCAGCCGTTCCGTCTGATGGCGCACAACGGTGAGCTCAACACCGACAAGAAGAACCGGCTGTCGGAGGCCGCGCTCGCGCGTGCCCGCAACCGGGAGATCGTCCGCCCGCACGGCCAGTCCGACAGTTGCCGCCTCGACCAGACGCTGCAGAGCCGCGTCGTGGAGGACGGCCTCGACCTCGTGACCGCGGTCGTGTCGATGATGCCGCCTGCGTGGGAGAACGATTCCACCCTGTCGCCCGAGGTCCGCGCGATGCTCGAGTACTTCTCGCTGTACGAGGAGAAGAACGACGGCCCGGCCGCGCTGATCTTCGGCGACGGCACCGTCGTCGGCGCCCGCCTCGACCGGCTCGGACTGCGTCCGCTGCGTTCGGTGGAGACGGACGAGTACCTGTGCGTGACGTCCGAGGCCGGGCAGATCGATTTCGATCCCGCCACCGTGCTGCACCGGGGACGCATCGAGGCCGGCGGCATGCTGTACTTCGATCACCGCGAGGGCCGCGCGTACTCCACCGACGAGGCGCTCGAACTGCTCGCCGCCCGCACCGACTACGTCGCGCTGGTCGCCGACGCGCGCCGCACCCTCGAGGCCCTGCCCGAGGTGCAGCCCGAGCCCGGCCCGCTGCGCTACAAGGGCGACCTCGACCGCCACCAGCGGTTCGTCGCGTACTCCCACAACCAGGAGAGCTTCAAGTTCATGATGGACCCGATGCTCGCATCGGGTCAGGAGAAGATCTCCGCGATGGGCTACGGCAACGCCATCAACGCGCTCTCCGATCAGGAAGGCGGCGTCGCCAAGTACTTCTCGCAGCGGTTCGCGCAGGTCACCAACCCGTCCCTGGACAGCATCCGGGAGGCCGACGGCATGACGCTGCGGGTGGCGCTCGGCGCCAAGCCGAACAGCGGTGCCCGCCCGGCCCCGCAGATCGTGGTGCCGTCGCCGATCCTCACCCACGCCGACGCGCTGCGGATCCGCAAGCAGACCGAGACCCCCGTCGAGCGGTTCTCGATGCTGTACACCCCCGTCCAGGGCGACCCGGCCGCCAACGCCGCCGCCCTCGAGGCCGCGGTGTCGGCACTGTGTGACGATGTCGAGGCATTCGCGCGGGAGCGCGGTGGCATCGCCGTCGTCACCGACCGGCACGTGTCCACCGACAAGGCGGCGCTGCCGATGATCGTGGCGATCTCGGCGCTCAACCAGCGGCTCATCGAGGAGGGTCTGCGCCTGCGGGTCTCCGTCGTCGCGGAGAGCGGCCAGATCTCGTCGTCCCACCACGTGGCCGCCGCCCTCGGGTTCGGCGCCGCCGCGGTGTACCCGCTCGCCGTCCGGCTGCGCGCCGAGGAGAAGTTCGCCGACGAGGCCGACGCCGCGTTCAAGCGATTCGCGAAGGCAGCCGAGAAGTCGCTGATGAAGACCATGGGCCGCGTCGGCCTGTGCACCGCCGAGAGCTACATCGGCGGCGAGTTCTTCGAACCCAACTACCTCGACACCGACGACCCGATCCTGCGCCGCTGGTTCCCGAACGTCCAGACCCCGGTCGGCGGTGTCGGCTTCGCGGTGATCGCGCAGGCCGTCGCCGACTGGCACGCCCGTGCCGTCACCGTGTCGGGCGAGAAGGACATCCCGCTGCTCGGCCTGTTCAAGGAGCGCGCCGAGGGCGCCGGGCACTCGTACGGCACGGCGGCCGTGCGCGGCTTCGTCGACCTCACCGAGGAGCCCATCGCGTTCGACACGGCCGGCACCCAGGACCACACGGAGTCGCTGCGACTGCTGCCGCTGAACCGGCTCGAGGACGCGTTCGGTCTCGACGACGACGCCTACCGCAACGCCGGCTTCCAGACGCTGACGCCCGAGGCGATCGACCGCTTCGAGATCACTCCCGGCTACCGCGCATTCGCGCGGACCATGGCCGACGAGCGCACCCGCCGTCCCGCAGCGCTGCGGGACGTGCTGGATCTGCCCGCCGACGTCACGTTCCTCACCACGGCGGCGGAGTTCCGCAAGCAGATGGGCCGGTTCTCCCGCAAGGGCAACAACAGCTTCGCGGTGCGCGGACTCGCGTCCGAGGCCGTCGGCGACGACGGGTTCCGGCTCCGGCTCACCGGCCCCCACGCGGGTGAGGCCGGTGTGCTCGCGGCCCTCGGCGAGTCGCTGGTGATGCGGTTCGGCGACGACCTCTGCGAGCACCGCGTCGACGGCGACGCGCTCCTCGTGCGCACGACCGGTGAGGCACTGCGATGTCTGTCGCTGCTGCGCACCGCTCCGGCGAGCCTGCCGATCGGGCAGGTGCAGAAGGCCAGCGAGATCACCCCGTTCCTCACGTCCGGCGCCATGAGCCACGGCGCACTGAACTCCAACGCGCACGAGGCCGTCGCGCACGGAACCAACATGGTCGGCGGCATGTCGAACAGCGGTGAGGGCGGCGAGCACATCTCCCGTTACGGCACCATCCGTGGTTCGCGGATCAAACAGTTCGCGTCGGGCCGTTTCGGGGTGTGGGCCGGCTACCTCGCCGACCCGATGCTCGAGGAACTCGAGATCAAGATCGCGCAGGGCGCCAAGCCCGGCGAGGGCGGGCAGCTGCCCGCGCCGAAGGTGACCGTCGAGATCGCGGCCGCGCGCGGCGGCACTCCCGGCGTCGAACTCGTCTCTCCCCCACCGCATCACGACACGTACTCGATCGAGGACCTCGCGCAGCTGATCCACGACTGCAAGGCGGCGCGGGTCCGGGTCATCGTCAAGCTCGTGTCCTCGGAGGGCATCGGCACCATCGCGGTGGGTGTCGCGAAGGCCGGAGCCGACGTCATCAACGTGGCCGGTAACACCGGTGGCACCGGTGCCGCCGCGGTGACGAGCCTCAAGTACGCCGGACGTTCGGCGGAGATCGGCGTCGCCGAAGTCCATCAGGCGTTGTGCGCCAACGGTTTGCGGCAGAAGGTGCTGCTCCGCTGTTCCGGTGCGCACCAGACGGCGAGCGACGTGGTGAAGTCGGCGCTGCTCGGCGCCGACAGCTTCGAGTTCGGCACCACCGCGCTGATGATGCTCAAGTGCGTCATGGCCAAGAACTGCAACATCAAGTGCCCGGCCGGACTGACCACCAACCCCGAGCTGTTCGACGGCGACCCGCGGGCGATGGCGCAGTACCTGCTGAACATCGCGCACGAGACCCGCGAGGTGCTGGCGGAGCTGGGCATGTCCTCGCTGCGCGAGGCCCGGGGACGTTCGGATCTGCTGCAGCTCCTGGACCACCCGTCCAGCGTCGGCCAGCTCGACCTGCGCGCGATGCTCGCCGTGGTCGACGAGGTCACCATCGGCGATCCGGTGTACCTGGAGAAGGACTACACGCTCGACGACGGCTGGCTCGTGCAGCTGCGTGCCGCGCTGATCGAGCAGGGCGAGGCCACGGTCGAACTCGGTGACGGCGTGCACCTGAGCAACCGCAACAAGAGCGTCGGCGCCCAGCTGGCGGTCGACATCGAGCGGATGCTCAACCACGAGCTCACCGAGGTCGCGCTGCCCGCCGTGCTCCGCGACGAGCGCGGCCGCGGTTACCTACGCGACGGCAGCGTCCGCATCGCGACGTCCGGGTCCGCGGGCCTGTCGTACGGCGCGTTCTGCAACGACGGCATGACCCTCGTCCACACCGGCACCGCCAACGACGGCGTCGGCAAGGGCGCCAACGGCGGCAGCATCGTCGTGCGCTCCCCCGGCGGCGGTTCGGACCGCCACGGCGGCAACGTGCTGATCGGCAACTTCGCACTGTTCGGCGCCACCGGTGGGCGCACGTTCGTCGAGGGCCAGGCGGGTGACCGCTTCGCCGTGCGCAATTCGGGTGCCACCGCGGTCGTCGAGGGTGTCGGCGACTTCGCCTGCGAGTACATGACGAACGGCGCCGTCCTCAACCTCGGTGGCTTCGGCAAGGGCGTCGGCAACGGCATGAGCGGTGGCTTCGTCTACCAGTACGACCCCGAGAACAAGCTGCCCGGCAAGGCCAGCGCGGACTCGATCCTGCTCGGTTCGATCACCGGTGACGGCGAGCACGCCGCGCTGCACCGTTCGGCCGTGCACGTGCTGCTCGGGTGGCACCTCGAGGCCACCGGCTCCGCGAAGGCGGCGTGGCTGCTGGAGAACTGGGAGACCGAGCAGCACCACTTCGTGTACGGCATGCCGCGCGCGCTGCTGCAGTACCAGGACAGCGACGAGATCCTGAAGGCCAAGTCCCGCAAGGACCTCGCCGACGAACTGGCCGCAGCGCTGGTCGCGCACCAGCTGCGCAAGTTCAAGCTGGACTACCGCGACGGCCGCGCCGTGCTGGACGGTGCCGTGCCCGGCTACGGCGAGGCCGACACCGAGGCGATGTTCGCGCTGCTGAACAACTACACCGTGCTGAACGCTGCGCAGGAGATGGCGCTGTCCAAGCTGCCCGGGGTCACGGATCCGTCCGACCCGGCCGTCGACAAGGCCGTCCGCAACCTGCTGCTCACCGAGGACTTCTTCCTCATGCAGCGGTTGCAGCGGTACGCACGGGAAGCGCTGAAGGACTACAGCGACGAGGACCTCGCCGTGATGGTGGCGGCCAAGCGGCTCGCCGACTACAAGGATGCGCTGCGCCGCCGCAACGTCCGGTCCATCGACGCCCCCGGCACGTACGGCTGGATCCTGCACCAGGACGCGAAGAACGTCGACAAGATCGGCCGGCTGCCCGGTTTCGAGGAACTGTTCGCGCAGCACGCCCTCCCCGATCTGATCCCCGCGCGAGACATCCCCGCGAAAGACGTGGTGCCCTCATGAAATTGCCCTACATCCCCCAGGATGCCCCGTTCAGCGAGGACCAGCGCGTCTGGCTCACCGGCTTTCTCGCCGGGATGAGCTCGCGTCTGGCCGTCGGCGGCTCCGACGCGCCCGCCGGGGCGGCCGGTGGGCAGCTGCCCGCCATGCACGTGCTGTACGGCAGCCAGACCGGGAACGCCGAGGGTGTCGCGGAAGACGCTGCGGCCGCGGCACGTTCGCACGGCTTCGCGCCGGTCGTGAGCGCCCTCGACGACGTCGACATGGACGCCCTCGCCGCCATGCAGCGCGTCCTCGTCGTCACCTCCACCTACGGTGAAGGCGAGATGCCCGACAACGCCGAGCTGTTCTGGCAGGCGCTGGCCGCGGAGACCGCACCACGGTTGGAGACCACCGACTTCGCGGTGCTCGCGCTCGGCGACACCGGGTACGACGGGTACTGCCAGGCCGGCAAGATGATCGACACCCGGCTCGAGCAGCTCGGGGCGCACCGCGTGACGCCGCGCGTCGACTGCGACGTCGACTACGAGGATGCCGCCGCCGCCTGGGTCGCGGAGACGCTGCCGTTGTTCGCGGCCGTCGAGGGTATTCGCGGCGAGTCCGCGGTCGCCGACGTCGCCGAGCCGGTGGCGAAGCCCGCCCGCACACGGTCGCAGTGGAACCGCAAGAACCCCTACGGTTCCACGCTGTCCGTGAACCGCCTGCTGTCGAGCGAGGAGTCCGCGAAGGAGATCCGCCACTACGAGTTCGCGCTCGCCGACAGCGGCCTCGAATACGAGGCCGGTGACGCGCTCGGCGTGATGCCGATCAACGATCCCGCCCTCGTCGACGCCCTCGTCGCCCGGCTCGGCATCCCGGCAGACGCCGCCGTCACCGGCAAGGAGCGGCCCTTCGCCGACCTGCTGCTGCACAGTTACGAGATCTCCACGCCGAGCCACGAATTCATCGACGAGATCGAGAAGCGGGCGGGCGACGAGGAGCTGAGTCACGTGCTGCGGCACGGCGACAAGGAGGCCCTCGACGCCTGGCTGTGGGGCAAGGACGTGCTCGACCTGCTGCGCCTCGAACCGTCGGTGACGCTGACAGCGGACGAGTTCGTCGGACTGCTGAAGCCGTTGCAGCACCGGGCCTACTCGATCTCCTCGAGCCCGCTGGCCAACCCGGGCAGAGTGCACCTGACCGTCGCCAGCGTCCGCCACAGCTCGGCCGGCCGCGACCGCGGCGGCGTGTGCTCCACCTTCCTCGCCGATCGGATCGCCGAGGGCGGCACCGGCGGGATCTTCGTGTCGAAGAACAAGTCGTTCCGGGTCCCCGCGGACGACGCCGCACCGATGATCATGGTCGGCCCGGGCACCGGCATCGCACCGTTCCGCGCGTTCCTGCAGGAGCGTCAGGCGCGGGGCGCGTCGGGACGCAACTGGCTGTTCTTCGGCGACCAGCACCGCGCGTCGGACTACATCTACGAGGAGGAGATCGGCGCGATGAGCGACAGCGGTCTGCTCACCCGCCTCGACCTCGCCTTCTCCCGCGACCAGGCGGAGAAGATCTACGTGCAGAACCGGATGATCGAGAACGGCGCCGAATTGTTCTCCTGGCTCGAGGACGGCGGCCACTTCTACGTCTGCGGCGACGCCACCCGCATGGCGAAGGACGTCGACCGGGCCCTGCACGAGGTGATCGCCACCCATGGCACCCTTTCCACCGAGCAGGCCGCCGACTACGTGACCAAGCTCAAGAAGGAAAAGCGCTACCTGCGCGACGTGTACTGACCACGTCGGCAGCTACTCACGAGGAGCAAGAACAATGGCAGTGGTGATTCTGTACGGCAGCGAGGGCGGGACCTCCGAACTGGTGGCCGACAACATCGCCGACGTGCTCGGCGACTACGGCGACACGTCCCTGTACGACATGATGGAATTCGATGCGGGCGATCTCGACCCCGCGAACTTCCACGTCATCGTGTGCTCCACGTACGGTGAGGGCGAGCTGCCCACCGGCGCGGAACCCTTCTTCGAAGGACTCGAGGAGGACGAACCCGACCTCACCGGCATGCAGTTCGCACTGTTCGGCCTCGGCGACAAGGTGTACGAGGAGACGTACAACCGCGGCGGCGAGATCATGGCCGCGAAGCTGATCTCCCTCGGCGCGGTGCAGGTCGGCGAGCACGGCAGGCACGACGGCTCCAGCTCGATCCGCCCCAAGGATCAGGCCGAGGAGTGGGCCAAGAACATCGGCGAGGAATTCCTGGGCTGACGCCCTCAGGCCGGGAGTCGCGACTGCACGCTCCGCACCCAGTCGCGGCTCCCGGCGAGGTAGCGTTCCCGCGCCGCCGCGAACAGGCGAACGCTGTCGGCGCCGGGCCAGTCCGCGGGCAGCATCGCGCCCGGCAGGCCCGGGTCGATGTACGGGATGATGCGCCATTCGTCGAGCAGCGGCACGAAGCGGACGAACGCGTCGCGCGGCGACACCTCCTCCGCGGCAGCGAGAGCGGCACGGTGGCGGTCCAGGAAGTCGCGGTGCCGCGCGGCGATGCCGCCCAGATCCCACCACCGGGCGGCCGCGTCCTCCATCGAATCGGGGACGGACACCGACGTGGACACGAACGTGGTCACGTACTCGGACAGGCCCAGCGCGTCGACGATGTCCCCGACCTCGGTTGCGAGGTGTTCGGGGGCGATCCACAGGCCCGGCGACACGGTTCCGCACCCGATCCAGCCGAGCCGCCTGCGCAACTGGTGCCGCGCCGCTCGCTGCGATTCGGGGATGGTGAACGAGATCAGCCGCCAGGGATCGGTGTCGGCCATCTGACGGAAACCGAAGATCCGCGGATCGCCGCGGGTGAACATCGACTCGGCCTGCTCGGTCACCTCGTACCCGCTGCGGCCGTCGCGGGTCAGCGGCCGGAGCACCCCCTTCTTCTTCAAGCGGGTCACCGCGATGCGCGTCGATTCGGGCGGGATGCCGACGGCCTGCATCACTTCCACGAAATCGGCGATCGCCACCCACCCGCCGACGTCACGCACGTATGCACCGAGCACGGTTCGGATCAGCGACGTGGCGCTGCCGGGCCGCGAATCGAAGTCGTCGAGAATCGCGCTCGCCGGTTCAGTCGGCGAGTTCATCACGGATCGCGAGTATCCCGGCGCACACCTCGCCGAAGCTCGTGCTCAGCGGGCTCAGGCCGAGGCGCAGTCCCCGTGGGGCACGGAAATCGGGGATGACGCCCTTCGTCCACAGCCGCTGGACGACGGCCTCGAACCGCGGGTGGTCGATGATGACGTGGCCGCCCCGCTCGGCGGAATCCTCCGGCGATCCGATCTCCACGCCCAGCGGAACCAGCACCTCGCGCACGAGGTCGAGTGCGTACTCGGTCAGGGCGATCGACTTGGCCCGCACGGCGTCCATGCCGACCTCGCCCAGGAGGGCCAGGGTGTCCTGCAACGCGATCATGCCGAGGACCGGCGGCGTTCCGCTGATCACGCGCCGGATGCCTTGTGCCGGCTCGTAACCCTGCGCCATCGCGAACGGGTTCTCGCGCCCCATCCACCCCCAGATCGGCTGCACGAAGCCCTGCTGATGGCCGGCCCGGACGTACGCGAACGCCGGTGAGCCGGGCCCGCCGTTCAAGTACTTGTACGTGCACCCGACCGCCAGGTCGACACCCCACGCGTCGAGTTCGAGGGGAACCGAGCCGACGGAATGGCAGAGGTCGAGCAGCAGGAGCGCGCCCGCCTCGTGCGCCACCCGGGCGGCCCCGGCCGCGTCCACCAGGTAACCCGAGCGGTACGCGACGTGACTGAGGACGACGAGCGCGGTGTGTTCGGAGACCACCGACTTCAGGTCGTCGACGGTGACGCCGCCCCGGGTATCCGATTCGATCCACCGGAGGGTGAGCCCGAGATCCCCGGCGACGGCCTCGAGCACGTACCGATCCGTCGGAAAGTTGTCGCGGTCCACCACGATCTCGGTGCGACCCGGCCGCAACGCGAGCCCACCCCGCGCGAGTTTGTACAGCAGGACCGTCGTCGAGTCGCCGATCGTGGTCTGACCGGCGGCCGCGCCCAGCGCCACCCGCGCGAGGGTGTCGCCGATCGTGATCGGCAGTTCGTACCACTCCTCGTCCCACCCACGGATCAGCCGGCCACCCCACGACTGCGTGACGAAACCGTTGATCCGCTCGGCGCTCGCTTTCGTGGGCCTCCCCAGTGAATTCCCGTCGAGGTACGCCACGACCTCGAGGTCGTCGGCGCCGATGAAGAGGTCGCGATACGAGCGGAGCGGGTCGGCGGCGTCGAGTTCCGCGGCGCGGGCCGCCAGCACATCCGTCGACGTGGTCATCATCGTCCGATCTCGGTGCGGATGGCGAGAAGTTCGGGAAAGAACGTCAGCTCGAGTGCCTTCTGCAGGAATCCGACACCACTGGATCCGCCCGTCCCGGGCTTCATGCCGATAGTCCGGAGCACCGTGCGCATGTGGCGGAAACGCCACAGCTGAAAGTTCTCCTCGAGGTCGACGAACTCCTCGAACGCCTCGTAGACGGCCCAGTGCTCCTCGGAATTCTCGTACACGAATTTGATCAGCGGCATCAGATCGTCGTTCAGGCTGTAGGCGGCGGTCACGTCGCGGTTCAGCGCGGACGCCGGCACGTCGTATCCGAGCCGCGACAGGCACCGCCAGAACGCGTCGTACAGACTCGGCTCGCCGAGGAGCCGGGCGAGCAGTTCGTGGGCGGCGGGATCGGCCTCGAACACCTCCAGCATCCCGGCGTGCTTGTTGCCGAGCACGAACTCGACGGCGCGGTACTGATAGGACTGGAACCCGGACGAATTCCCGAGGAACTGCCGGAACTCGGAATACTCGGTGGGCGTCAGCGTGGCCAGCACCGACCACTGCTCGGTCAGCGTCTTCTGGATGTGTTTGACGCGTGCCACGCACTTGAGCGCCCTGCCGATGTCGTCCGCATCGAAAGCATCTCGGGCCGCGAGGGTTTCGTGCAGAACGAGCTTCAGCCAGAGTTCGGTGGTCTGGTGCTGGATGATGAACAGCAGTTCGTCGTGATGCTCGGGCCTGCTCACCGGTTTCTGCGCGCTCAGCAGGGTGTCGAGGTCGAGGTACGAGCCGTAGCTCATCCGCTCACTGAAATCGGTGACGATGTCTTTCTCGATGGCTCTGGTGTTGGCCTGCACGCCCATGGCCGTCCTCACTGCTGGTGTTCGAGTACCGGGCTCCGACCTCCATATTACATAATCGTGGCGACCGCTAGCATCGTCTAATACGAGTTGGCCGCCGCGGACCTCACGCCAACTCGGCCGCCCAATCGGCGAAGCTCTGCCAGCCCACCTCGGGGTAGAGCCGGCGCAGTTCGCCGATGTTCGCGTCGTACCCCGTGTCGGTGAGGAAGCGGAACATCGCGCGCATGTCCGGCGATGCGATGGCGTCCGGGTCGGACGAATGGGCATGCACCGGCGTGCCCAGCACCTCACCGAGCACCTCGGCCATTCGGGCCGGCGTCGGATCGTCCGATGCCAGGTCGATTCTCGTCCCGGCAAATCGGTCCGGATCGTCGAACACGAGGGCGACGAAACGGCCGAGGTCCCGGCGCGACAACTGCTGCAGCGGGGTATCGACGGGCAGAGGCAGCTCGAGTCGGCCCCGGCGGATGCCGTCGAGTCCACCGAGCAGATTGTCGTAGAAGTAGGTCGGACCGACGATCGTGTACGAGACCGATGACTCGCGCAGCAACGCCTCGGTCACCGCCTTCGTCTCGAAATGCGGCACCCCGGTGCTCTTGTCCGCGTCGGCCACCGAAGAGAACACCACGTGGGGAACACCGGAATCAGCGAACGCGTCGACGAGCGCGGCGCCCTGAGCAATCTCCGCCTCCGGGCCGGCCTCGAATGGGGTCGTCATGGCGAACACGCCCGCACACCCGTCGACCGCAGACGCGATCGCCGCCCGATCGGTGATGTCGGCCACGGCAATGTCGACGCCTCGCAGGCGCAACGCCTCTGAGCGAGAGGAACTTCGACGAACAAGCGCTCGGACCTCACGCCCTCGCTCGAGCAGCGCGTCGACGACAGCGCCTCCCTGACCACCCGTCGCTCCGACGACTGCATACGGCTCACTCATGGGCACAACACCTCTCCTTCTCGACCGCGCCAGCGTACTCGCAGGGTCGAGTTATGGCCGCCGCGATGATTTTGCGGTCTTGCCGGTGTCAGTATTCGTATGAGAACACTCGCGATTACTCAGAACATCACCCTCGACGGCTCGATCGAGATGCTCGGCGACTGGTTCGACCCAGCGGACCAGGACGAACAGTTGCTGGAGGCGACCAACCGGCAGTCCGAGCGCGCGGACGCGATGTTGCTGGGCCGGCAGACGTTCGAGGACTTCCGCAGCTACTGGCCCCAGCAGACCGACGACCGGACCGGGATCACCGACGAGCTGAACCAGATTCAGAAGTACGTCGTGTCCTCGACCATGTCCGACCCCCAGTGGCGGAACTCGACCGTGCTCACGGGCGACTGGATCGACCAGGTGCGGACCTTGAAGGGGCAGGCGGGCCGCGACATCGTCGTCACCGGGAGCATCATGCTGACCCATGCCCTGATCGAGTCCGGCCTCGTCGATGAATACCGGCTCTTCGTGTACCCCGTCGTCCAGGGTCGGGGACGACGGCTGTTCCCCGACGGATACGAGAAGCCGGGGCTGCAACTGGCCGAGGCCCGCGGCTTCCGGAACGGTGTCTCCCTGCTGCACTACACCGCCTGACGATGCCACCGAGGCGACCCAAGGGTGGCGGTTTCGCGACCTCCGTCCGTCCCCGCCACCGCTACCGCTCCGCGTCAGCAGGAGCTGTGAGCGTGGTCGTGATGGTGGTCGGTGTGGGTCGCTTCGTCCGCGTCGGGAGCTCCGGTGGTGGCGGCAGCAGCCAGGTCGTGGTCGGCTCCGACGAGCGGGTCACGGGGAGCACCTCGAACGTCGTCTGCACCACCATCGACGGGATCGGCACGCACCGCAGCCCGGCCACCTGGAAACCGCGACTGCCGCGGTTCGGCACCGCCGCGCGGAAGTCGGCGACGCTGCCGACCTGACGGGTCTCGCCCAGGATGCGATCGCCGAACTCCACCGCCCACGGTCCGCCGCACGTCGGAAGATTCGTCGCGTGATACTGGATGCGGTCGCCCGGCTCCCCGCGCGGCGGGCTGACGAAGAGGACCGGCCCAGCGGGATCGAGCATGCGCGTCGCCTCCCGGTCGGGTTCGCTCGACGCACCGCCGCCGGTGTGGACGGCGAGCAGCAGAGCGACGGACCCGACGAATGCCGTCGCCGCCAACCAGGGTGTGTGTCGCATCGGTCTCACCTCGCACCCTCAATTATGCGGCTTCGCCACCCACCGCTCCGACGTTGCCGCATCCACCGATGTCCGGACGGCTCCCGGCGGCCTCGAGCCGGTAGAGGGCGAAACACAAGATGGCGTCGAGGTTGTTGAATCCGACTTCCGCATACAGGCCTACCTCGTCGTCGTACAACGCGGTCGACGGATACCAGTCGGGTTGCGGGACAGGATGTCCGGTTACGCGGCGGTACTGCGCCGACCACCGGTCGGCGACACCGAAGGCGAAGGCGTAGGGGACGGCGGCGAGGAAGCACTCACGGACCGCGGCGGAGCCGATCGTCTTCGACCGACCCGACAGCACGCGTTCGAACCCGGCGGCGCCCGACCACACTTGCCGCCCCGTCGGCGTGTGCCGAAGACCCGTTCCCGCGGCGAACACGCCGAGCGAGCCGATGACGAACGCGACGAAGGGAACGCCGATGATCGTGGGACCGAGTATGCCGAGGAACCCGAGCGCGGCGAGTACCGTGCACAGGCACGCCATCGCCCGCCCGATCCACGTCCTCACCGAGAACACGAGCAGATCGCCCTGCGCCGCCCACGACCGGCATCGTTCGGACATCGCGCCCAGGCCCTCCCTTACCGCGTAGCCGGATTCGGGCGAGCCGTCGGCGACGAATACCCCACCCGGCGAATAGATTCCGAGACATTCGGCGAACACCCGGGAAATGGGATCGATCTGCCTCCACTGCTGTGGGGTGCCGATCCCCTCGATCTGCCACAGGTCGTCATCGACCAGCGTCAGCCGGACCACCGACTGCTCGGCCAGGTGGAGCAGTGTCGCCGTCGGCGTGCTGTCGCCGATCCACTTCCGCAGGACGTATTCGGTCTGCGCGGGCCCGAGACCGGGAACGGGTCCATACCGCACCGGCGCCTCGGGGAGCTCCTCGCGGGCACTTCGCGACCACAGAAGACCCGCGCCCCATGCGACGACCGACATCCCCACGGCAACCGCGGCGAGCACCAACGAGTCGCCGACGATCGCGGCGAGTCCACGCGCATTCGACGTCGGACCCCACACCAGAGGCAACAGCAGTCCTGTGCAGGCCGAGACACCGACGAGTACGGCAACGGCAACTCGCGTCCTCGACGCATCCGACGCGCGGCGGTGCCCGGCGCTGCGGTCCTCCCCGTCGGAATCGGGCTGGTACTCATCGCCGTTGTCGTACATTCGCTTACCTCGTCGCCGGGAATGTTCGCTGATACCGCAATCCTCGGCACAACCGTCACCGGCAACCAGACGACACAGGGACTACCGACCCCACCTCGAGGTGCATGATTCCTCACCCTATCGGGGACGCCGCGCCCGCTCACGGTGTGTTGCGGCGAACGGGATTCACCAGTCCGCGATCACCGGAACGACGCGTTCGCCCAGGATCTCGAGGGGCGTGATCGACGCGACCTGCGGCACCCATCCGTGAACGTGGGTGACTCCCAGCTTCGCCAGGTCCTCGAGTTGACCGAGCAAGGTGTCCAGGTTCTGTCCGCCCGCACCCGGGTCGAGCGGGAACATCACGGTCTTCTCGATGGCGTCGTAGTCGGTCCCGAGCGCGGTGCAATGATTCCTCAGCACCTCCAGCTTGTGGGAGACCTCGGGTCCACCGAACACATTGCAGGCCTGTGCGTACTGCGCGACCAGCCGAAGAGTCTTCTTCTAACCCCGCCGCCGATGAGGATGGGCGGGTGCGGGCGCCGTAGCGGCTGCGGCACGTTCATCGTGCGGCCGAGCTGATAGTGCTTTCCCTCGAACGGCCCGTCGTTCTCGCTCCACATCTGCAGGCAGATCTGCAGTGTCTCCTCGAGCCGTTCGAAGCGTTCGGCGGTGGGCGGAAAGTCGAGGCCGAGTCCGACACTCTCGTCCTCATTCCAGGCGGCGCCGATTCCGAGGTACGCGCGCCCCTTGGACAGGACGTCGAGCGTGGTCACAGCCTTGGCGAGGAGGCCCGGCTCGCGATAGACGGTGGCGGTCACCCAGGCCAGCAAGTCCACCCTCTCGGTGACGGCAGCGAGGAATCCGAGGGTGGTGTACGCCTCGAGCATCTCGGTGTCGATCGGTCCTACCGGTTCGATCTGCCAGAGATGATCCATGACGCTGAGCTTGGAGAAACCCACGTCCTCGGCGGTGGTGGCAATGCGGCGCAGGTCGTCCGAAAGGATCGACGGGCCGGCCGGATAGGTGAAGTCGGCGATGTGCAGTCCCAGTTCCATAGCTCTCCACGCTAAACCTGTTGCCGCCGGCTACCCAGGGATCGCCGGTACCACCCACACGTGCCCTCGCCAGATGCCGTCACGAATACGTACGGTGACCCGGTGACCGAATCCGCTCGCCGACTCGACGTGGTCTTCGCCCCCGACACCGTGGCGCACCGCGGAACCGCGGAGGAAGTGGTGGGCCGGGCGCTGGATGCGCGGGGCCTCACCGGCGAGGTGACGTTCGCCGCGGACACCTCGGATCTGCAGCGCGCCGTACGGACGGCGGCGAGCCGGGGTGAGTTCGTCGTCGTGCCCGGCGCCGGAGCATCGTTCACCGCCCCGGCCCGCGGGGCGATCCGCGTCGATTTCGGAGAGTGCGAGGCGGACCGCTCCGACGGCATCCGGGCCCACATCCGCGGGCGGGGACTCGACGGACTCCGATTCGCCGTCGACAGCTGGTACCACCACCGCTTTCACCCCGGGACGATCGTCCACTACGGCGACGACCCCGATCAGCGCGCCGAACTGCGGGTCCCGAACGACACCGGACCGTTCCCCGTCGCCGTGCTGATCCACGGCGGATATTGGCGTCCCCGTTGGGAGTTCGACCTGATGGACGGTCTGGCGGTGGACCTGACTGCCCGCGGGTACGTGACGTGGAACGTCGAGTACCGTCGCCCCGCCGACGGCCGTTGGGCAGCGATGACGTCCGATGTCGCCGCCGCACTGCAGGCCGCCGGGTCCGTCCCGCAGGCGGATCCGGGACGCGTCGTGATCCTCGGCCACTCGGCCGGCGGTCAGCTCGCCCTGCGCGCCGCCGCCGACGCCGCCGCCGTCGCCGACGGGGCGGCGGTGCGTCCGGCTCTGGCGGTCAGCCTGGCCGGGGTCCTGAACCTGCGGCTCGCCGACGAACGCCGTCTCGGCGCGGGCGCCGTGGCCGACGCCGTCGGCGGCCACTGGGCCGACGACCGGGCGACGTACCAGCGGTCGTCACCGCTCCATCGGCTGCCGCTCGGCGTCCCGCAACTGGTGGCGTGCGGCGAGGGCGACGAACCGGACCTGCTGGAGATGAGCAGGGAATACCACGCGGCCGCCGCGGAGATCCCGGACGACGTCACCCTGATCGAGGGCCCCGGCGACCACTTCGCCGTCATCGATCCCGCGAGCGAGATCTGGCGAAGGATCGCCGGGGCCATCGACGCGCGGGTCAGACCTCGGACAGCGTAGACACCGCCGACTGCAACCCGGCCCCCGCGCGACCGCGCAGCAGGTCCGCGCAGCGCTCGGCCATCGTCATGACCGTGATGTTCGGGTTGACGTGCGGCAGTTTCGGCATCGCCGACGCATCCACCACTCGCAGTCCGCGCACCCCCTTGACCCGCAGTTCCGGATCGAGCACCGCCATCGGATCGTCGACGCCGCCCATGCGGGCCGTGCCCGCCGGGTGATACACCGTGTTGTGGGTCTTGTGGATGTAGTCGAGGATCTCGTCGTCGGTCACCGCGTCCGGTCCCGGCGCCAGTTCCCGGGCGATCCATCCGCGCAGCGCCTTCTGCTCGGCGATCGTGCGGGCCAGCTTCACCCCGGACAGCATCACCCGGTCGTCGTGGCCCTCACTGTCGGTGAAGTACCGCGGATCGACCTTCGCGCGGTCGCGGAAGTCCCGCGAGCGCAGCCGCACCGTTCCGCGGGAACGGCCCTGGGTGACGTTGGGTGTCAGGCAGAAACCGTTGTCGGTGGTGGGGTAACCCCACCGGAGCGTGTTCATGTCGAACGGCACGCTGCCGTAGTGCATCATCAGGTCGGGGTGATTCAGCCCATCCTCGGTGGTGGCGAAGAGGCCGATCTCCCACCACTGCGTCGACGTCTCGACCATCGGCCGGGACGCCTCCCAGAACACCAGCCCCTCCACGTGGTCGTCGAGGTTCTGCCCGACCCCGGGCGAATCGACGCGGACGGGAACGCCGAACTCCGCGAGATGCTCCGCCGGCCCGATCCCCGAGAGCATCAACAGTTTCGGGGTGTCGATGGCCCCGGCGGTGATGATTACCTCGCGTCGCGCCGACACCGTGTCGTACCCGGTGAGGTCGGGACGTTGATACCGGACACCGATCGCCGTCTGCCGTTCGTCGAACAGGATCTCGCTGACCCAGCAGCCGGTCCGGACCTCCAGGTTGGGGCGTGTCCCGAGGATCGGGTGCAGGTAGGCATGCGACGACGACATCCGGGTGCCGTCCTCGGACGCGTTGATCTGGAACCACCCGGCCCCGTTGAGCACCGTTCCGCCACGGTTGAACGCGACGGTGGGCAACCCGACCGCGGCGGCGGCGTCGAGTACCGCGCGGCCACACGGATCGTTCGGTGGGACGTCGCGCAGTCGCACCGGACCACCGCGGCCATGACCGTCTCCGGGGGCGTCGTTGTTCTCCAGGCGGCCGACGTACGGCAGGATGTCGCGCGCACCCCACCCCGACGCGCCCATCGCCTCCCAGTCGTCGAGCGCCTCGGCCGGCGGCCAGAACGCGATACACGAATTGTGCGACGAGCAGCCGCCGAGCACCTTGGCGCGGGCGTGCCGCATGAAGCTGTTGCCCCGCTCCTGCGGCTCGACCGGATAGTCCCAGTCGTACCCGGAGTCCAGCAGGTGCATCCACTGCGACAGCTCGAGGACGTTGCGGTCACCGACGTCGGACGGCCCGGCCTCCAGCAGGCACACCGTCACCGACGGGTCTTCACTCAGGCGTGCCGCGAGAACGCATCCCGCACTGCCACCGCCCGCGATCACATAGTCGAATTCTCCTGCGGAGGTGCGCAATACGTCGTCGGTCATCGGGCGAGCTCCTTGTCGTTCGGTTCGGATTCCGGTGCGGGCGTTGCCACCGCCGCGGAGTGTGACGTCAACGTGCCGATGTGGTGCCGGCCGGTGGTGAGGTACCAGAGCAGCCCGAACCCGAGGATGACGCCGATGTAGACGAAAGCGCCCCAGGTGTTGTACCAGGGTTCGCCGTAGACTGCCTCGCGGGGCCAGGCGAGGTTGACGGCCATGCCCGCGCCCCACACCACGGCGACGATGTTGACGGGCAACCCCCACCTTCCCATCGTGAAGTAGCCGCCCTCCTTCAGGTCCTGCGGCGGCCACTGGCCGCGCAGCCTCCGCTTCAGCATCGGGCCGGTGACCATGAGATAGGCCAGGTAGATCATGATGATCGCGATCGAGGTCAGCACGGTGAAGATGTGCGGTTGGCCGATGTTGACCACCAGGATCAGCGCGGCCACCACTCCGATCGTCACGGCGGGCACGACGGGTGTCCGTGTCTTCGGGTGGACGCGGGCGAGCCGCTCCCCGAACGGGAGTGCGTTGTCGCGTGCCATGGCGAACGTCAGCCGGATGGCGGCGGTGTGCACCGCGAGCGAGCACACGGTCACCGCGATCACGATGCAGATCAGGAAGATGGTGCCCAGCGGGCCCCACATCACCTGCTCCACGATGTACTGCAGGCTGCCGTCGGACGCACCGATCTTCGGATCGTCCAGGTCGGGTGCCGCCATCACGGCGAAGACGAGGATCGCGCCGCCGATCACGAACGAGGCGAGGATCGCGCGGAGGATCGCTTTGGGGGCGGTGCGGCGGGGTTCCACCGTCTCCTCGCCCAGCGAGCTCGCGGTGTCGAAGCCGTACATCACGTAGCCCGACGCGAGGGTGGCCACCAGGAAGGCAACGAGGTAGCCCCCGCTTTCCCCGGCGCCGTAGCCGTGGGTGGAGAAGAACACCTGAGGGCCGCGGGTCATGTTGGCGGCGAGGATGATCGCGATCAGCACCGCGGCGATGAGTTCGATGAACACACCGGCGCTGTTGATCATCGCCATCAGACGGACGCCGAGCGCGTTGACGACGGTGGTGAAGCCGATCATCACGGTTCCGAGGATGACGGCGTTGGTGGCGAAGTCGTGTTCCCCGGTGCCGTCGCCGACGATCTGGAAGCCGCTCCACAGCCGCGGCAGATTCAGCTGCAGCGCCAGTACAACGGCCGACAGGGTGACGATCGATGCGGTCAGCATCAGCCAGCCCGCGGACCACCCCACCACTCTGCTGCCGAGTGTTTTCGCCCAGTTGTACACGGAGCCGGCTATCGGATACTTGGCGGCGAGCTCCATGAAGCACAGTGCCACCGAGAGCTGGCCGAGGAACACCACCGGCCACGACCACAGGTATGCGGGGCCTGCGGAGCCGAAACCGAAGTAGAACAGTTGGAAAGTGCCGGTCAGGATGGAAATGTAGCTGACGCCCGCGGCGAAACTCGCGAACTTGCCGATACTGCGATCCAGGGACTCCTTGTATCCGAAATCTTCGAGTCCACTGTCCTGATCGCCGGTCGTGTTGTCGGGTCTGGTCATTCGATCACTTCCTGAGAAGTCGATGGGTGTGCTCGCGCGCCCCTGCCGAGTGCACGTCAGGTCGCGGCGAACCACCCCGCGAGAGGTGAGGCCGTGTTGTTCCAGATGTGTTTGACTTCCTGGTATTCGGAGAGTCCGGCGGGTCCGAGTTCGCGTCCGTTGCCGGACTTCTTGAATCCGCCCCACTCCGCCGCCGGCGTGTAGTAGCCGAAGTCGTTGAGCCACACGGTTCCGTGGCGCAGGCGCCGCACCACCCGTTCGCCGCGGGCGGCGTCCGACGTCCGGACCCCGGCGGCGAGGCCGTATTCGGTGTCGTTGCCGAGTCGGACCGCGTCCTCCTCGGTGGTGAATCGCTCGACCGTGAGGATGGGCCCGAACGTTTCCTCCTGCACGATCCGCATCGAGCGGTCGCAGTGGTCGAAGATGGTGGGCAGGTAGAAGCTGCCGCCGTCGAGCGCGGGATCGGCGGGCCGGGAGCCGCCCGTCCGGAGGGTCGCCCCCTCGGAGATACCGAGCGCCACATAGGCTTCGATCTTGTCGCGTTGCGCAGTCGACACGAGAGGTCCGGTCTCGCTACGCGGATCGAGCCCCGGGCCGACACGGATGGCCTCGGCGCGCGAGACGAGGGCGGCGACGAACTCGTCGGCGATCGACTCCTCGACGATCAGGCGCGTCCCGGCCGAGCACACCTGACCCGAATGCAGGAAGACTCCGGTGAGCACCTGGTCGATCGACGACTCCCAGTCGGCATCCGCGAAGACGAGGTGCGGATTCTTGCCGCCGAGTTCCACGGCGACCTTCGTGACGTGTTTCGCGGCCGTCTCCAGGATCGTGGTGCCGGTGGCGAGTCCACCGGTGAACGAGATGAAGTCGACGTCGCCGGTGTCGGTGAGGGCGGGGCCGAGGTCGGCTCCGCTTCCCTGCACGAGGTTGACCACCCCGGCGGGCACACCGGCCTCCTCGATCAGCCGGGTGAACGCGATCGTGCTCAGCGGCGTGACCTCACTGGGCTTGAGCACCATCGTGCACCCCGCCGCCAACGCCGGTGCCACCTTCCAGGAGATCTGCAGCAGCGGGTAGTTCCACGGTGCGATCAGGACGCAGACCCCGATCGGTTCGCGAACGACGCGGGAGACGACGGCGGGGTTACCCACGTCGACGACGCGGTCGCTCGAGACGAGGGCGAGGCGGGCGTAGTACCGGAACACGGAGACGACGTCGTCGATGTCGATCATGCTCTCCACCAAAGTCTTACCGGTGTCGACCGTCTCGATGCGCGCCAATTCCTCCTTGTCGCGTTCGAGGAGGTCGGCGATCCGCGACAGCAGCGACGACCGCGTGGCGACCGGTGTCTCCGGCCAGTCCCCGGCGTCGAAGGCCGCCCGGGCCGCCCGTACTGCTCTCCCGGCGTCGTCGGGCGACGCCTCGTCGACGGTGGCGATCACGTTGCCGGTTGCCGGGTCGATGCAGTCGCGGGTGCGCCCCGACGTCGCAGCCACCCACTCCCCCGCGATGAAATTCACCGTGCCGAACAATTTCTGGACGTCGAGATCAGCGGATAGCGCCGACATCTTCATAGTGTGTCCGAAACCCTTTCGTGTGCAGACTTCTTCGATGGGCCGACGATGAGCGGATCACGGGAGACGTCCCGGTACAGCGAGAGGCACAGGCCGATCATCACCAGGAGGAACGGCGCGGCCGCGATGATCGTCATCGTCTGCAGTCCCTGCAGGGCGTCCGAGCCGCCGGTCCAGAGGATGAGGGCGGCGGTGCCGCCGGTGAGCGTGCCCCAGAACACGACGATTCGTTTGCTCGGGTGCCGGGTCCCCCGCTCCGACAGGGTGCCCATCACGAGCGATGCGGCGTCGGCACCCGAGACGAAGAACAGGGCCACCAGCACCATCACCAGCACGGTGGAGACACCGGCGAGCGGCAGGTGGTCGAGCATTCCGAACAACTGTCCCTCGGTCGACGACTGGGACGCCACATCGGTGCCGTCACGTTGCACCCCGATCGCGGAGCCTCCGAACACCGCGAACCACACGAGGCTGACCGAGGTGGGAATGACGATCACGCCGACGACGAACTGCCGGATGGTGCGGCCACGGCTGATCCGGGCCAGGAACATGCCGACGAACGGGGTCCACGACACCCACCACGCCCAGTAGAAGATCGTCCACGACGACAGCCACGATGCGGTGTCGTCGCCCGCACTCGCGGCAGTGCGACCCGACATCGTCGCGAGTTGCGCGCTGTAGTCGGCGATGGTGGTGGGCAGCAGGTTGAGGATAAGCACCGTAGGTCCGAGGACGAACACGAACACCGCCAGCACGATGGCCAGCACCATGTTGATGTTGGACAACCAGTGGATGCCGCGCGCCACCCCGGACACCGCCGAACCGACGAATGCGAACGTCAGCAATCCGACGAGGGCCACCAGCGCGAACGTGCCGACCTCGCCCATCCAGCCGATGATCTCGAGCCCGGACCCGATCTGCAGTGCGCCTAGGCCGAGCGACGCGGCGGTGCCGAACATCGTCGCGATGATCGCGAGGACGTCGATGACCTTGCCGGCCGCCCCCTCGGCGCGGCGGCCGAGGAGCGGGACGAACGCACAGCTGATCAGCTGTTTGCGGCCCCGCCGGTAGGAGCCGTAGGCGATCGACAATCCGACCACCGCGTAGATCGCCCACGGGTGCAGACCCCAGTGGTACATCGTCGTCGCCATCGCCGACCCGGCGCTGCCGTCGGTCCCGGGCGGCGGGCTCACCAAGTGCGCGAGGGGTTCGGCGACACCGTAGAACATCAGCCCGATTCCCATGCCGGCGCTGAACATCATCGCGATCCAGCTGACCGTCCGGAACTCCGGCTTCTCGCCGTCCTTGCCGAGCGGAATCCGGCCGTACCGGGAAAACGCCAGGAACAGCGAGAAGAGGACGAACCCGGTGGCCGACGTGATGAACAACCACCCCAGGTCGGCGACGAGCCACTCGAGGGCCGCGTTCGACACGAGCGCGAGGTTCTCCGGCGCCAGCAGGCCCCACAGGATGATCCCCACCCCGACGCCCGCCGCTACGCCGAACACCACCTTGTCGACGCCGCCCCGCCCCTCGGCCTGGGCGGGCGCCGCGCCCTCCGGTTCCGGCGCCTGCACTTCGGGAGGGTCGATCACCCTCGGTTGCTCGCCGGCGTACGTCATTTCGCGTCCCCACCCAGCCGGGTGAGTAACCAGTCGTGAAATTCGCCGATGTGGTGCTCCGCGGGTACCAGCACACCACCGTCGCGGTAGGCCTTCGACGACATCGTCGGCTGCGTCCGCTCGCACGCGTCGAAATCCTGCTGGTTGACCCGGTGGAACAGTTCGACCGAGCGGGAGACGTCGCGTCCCGACACCGTGACGTCCGGCGCGTACAGCCAGTCGCATTCCACGATGGTGCGGTCCGCGGACATGGGGTACATGCGGTGGAAGATGACGTGGTCGGGCACGAGGTTCACGAAGACCTGCGGCCGGACGGTGATGGCGTAGTACTTGCGGTCCTGATCGTCGCTGATGCCGGACAAGGCCTCGAATCCACCGCTTCCGTCGATGGTGAAGCCCTCGACTTCGTCGCCGAAGGCGGCGCCGTGTCCCACGAAGTACTGTGCGGCAAGACCATCCGCGAACTCCGGAAGCACCTCGGTGAGTTCCGGGTGGATGGTGGCGCAGTGGTAGCACTCCATGAAGTTCTCGATGATCAGCTTCCAGTTGGCCGCGACGTCGTAGGTGATCCGGCGGCCGAGTTCCAGGGTTCCGATCTCGTACCGATCGATGGCGGCCGGATCGCCGAGCCGTTCGGTGACGGAACCGATGACCTCGTCCTCGAACGACGGCGGCTCGTCCGCGAGGCAGACCCAGGCGTAACCCAGCCACTCGCGCAGCGCGACCGGCACCAGGCCGTACCGCACCCGGTCGATGTCGGCTCCGGTCTCGTCGCGCAGCGCGGCCATGTTCGGCGCGGCGACCAGTTTGCCGTCGAGTCCGTACGTCCACGCGTGGTACGGGCACTGGAGGTTCCGCCGGACCTGGCCTTCGTCCTCGGTGCAGAGCATGGCGCCGCGGTGCCGGCAGATGTTGAGGAAGGCCCGGAGGGCGCCGTCCCTGCCGCGGACGAGGAGGACGCTCTCCCGGCCGACGGTGACCTTCTTGAAGGCGCCGGCGTCGGCGAGATCTGCGGCGCGGGCGGCGCAGAACCACATCGCCTCGAAGACGTTCTCCTGCTCGCTCACGAAAATGTCGGGGTCGGTGTAATAGCGACCCCCCAGAGTGGGGATCAGTGCCGGGGCGGGCGCGGGGGCGGGGGCTTGGACGTCCGGAGCGGACATAGATGTCACCGTTCTTTCGTTACGGGAAAGATGCGTTCGGTCGGGCCGTGACCTGATGTCTGTGTGCGAAGTGGGGCGCAGATCGCAAGGGGGCGTCGTTGCCGAGTGTGACGACATGGGTGCCCGATCCGCGACGATCGTTCGAACAGCGGACAGCTGTTCCCGCCGAGTCATCGCGGCGTCAGCATTGTTGCGTCATTGGCAACGCTATGCGATTTAGACAACTTAGACCGTCGCCGCCGGACGTGTCAAACATCACATTCGACACTTCTTTCGCGGACGCGACACGGCAGAAACACCGCGTTAACCGCGGGACGCCGAAACCCGGGCAAACGGGACTATCGGCTCGTCCAGCGTTGAGGGAGAGTCACTTCCGGGCCGTCAGTCACCCGCACCGACGGATTGCTGCGCTTCGATCCGCATCACCGCATCGGCGAGTTCGAGCGCCACCGCCTCGAATTGATCGGGTGCCAGCCGGTACTCCGGCCCGGACACGCAGATCGACGCCACGATCCGGTTGGTGACCCGGCTTCGCACCGGCACGGCGATGGAATTGAGCCCTACTTCCAGCTCCTCCGCCGTGGACGCCCACCCCCGCGACCGCACGTGCTCGAGTTCGACGTCGAGGGCACGGAAGTCGGTGATCGTATTGGGCGTGAGTGCGCTCAATTGCGGGCCCAACCTGCTTCGGAGCTGGCCCGACGTCATCTCCGAGACCAGAACCTTGCCGGTCGCGGTCGCGTGTGCCGGGGTGACCTGACCCACCCAAGTGCGGAGCGCGACGTGGCGATCGCTGCGAGCCTCGAGCACGTTGAGGGTCGCCGCGCCGTCCAGCACCGCGAGGTTGACCGTCTCCCCGAACGCATCGGCGAGGCGGTCGCACTCCGGCTGCGCAACCTCGACGAGCCCGCTCCTCGCGACCGTGGCCTCGGCCAATCGCACGACCGCGAACCCGAGCTGGTACTTGCCGCGGACGCCGGCCTCCTCCACGAATCCGCGTTGCTGCAGCGAGGCGATCAGGCGTGAGACGGTCGATTTGTGCACGCCGAGACGCATGGCGATCTCGGTGGCGCCGACTCGGCCCTCCGCCGCGACGATCTCGAGCACGTCGATGGCGCGTTCCACCGCGTGCACGGTCTTCGCCTTCCCGTCCGCGCCCTGAGCCGCGGGTGCCGTCGCCTCGGATTCACTCATGCCCCGAGGTTATGCCCACCAACTTCCGGTACGCAGTTTTTACACGCGAATGCTTGACACCGCGGGGCAGCACCGGCGAGCATTGTGTTGCACAGCTTGCAAGTCGTCGCGCATAGCGCAACAAACGCTCCACAACTTGCCCCTCCTTCCCGACGCATCCGGAGGTATCGAGTGATTCTCGATAACGATTCCCCAGTTGTGATCCACCCCGGCACCACACCGTTCGCCGTGTGCGAACTCATTACCCTGCCCGTGGGCGAAGTTGTCACGGTCACACCGCCGGGAATGGCTCCCATCTCCGTCTTCCACACCTCCGACGGTCTGTATGCCATCGACGACACCTGCACCCATCAGGACGCCTCCCTCGCCGACGGCTGGGTCGAGGGCTGCACCGTCGAGTGCCCGCTCCACGAGGCTTGCTTCGACCTCCGCACCGGGGTGCCGTCGGGTCCGCCGGCCAAGATCGCCGTCCGCACCCACGACGTGTCGATCGTCGACGGCACCGTGCTGCTCCACTTCGAACAGAAGGGCGACACCCGATGAACACTGTCCCGAATTCCATTGTGGTACTCGGCGCTTCACTCGCCGGACTGTCCGCGGTCCGTGCGCTCCGCGAGAAGGGATACACCGGCCGCCTCGTCGTGGCAGGCAGCGAGACGTCCCTGCCCTACGACCGGCCACCCCTCTCCAAGGAGTTCCTCACCGGAGACGTGACGGACGAGGACCTGCTGTTGATGAACAGCGACGACGACACCCTCGACGTCGAATGGCGGATGAACAGCACGGCCACCGGCCTCATCCGCTCCCCCGACGGACTCCACCGCGTCACCTTCGACGACGGGTCCCACCTCGACGCCGATGCGGTGGTCGTGGCAACGGGCGCGCGCGCCCGGACACTGCCCGGGCACTTCGGTCTCGCCGGTGTGCACACGCTCAGATCGGTCGACGACGCACGCGCTCTGCGGGAATCGCTGTCACGAGCCCAGAACCTCGTGATCGTGGGAGCCGGTTTCATCGGAGCGGAGGTGGCGTCCAGTGCCGCCGGAATGAGCCTCCAGGTCACGGTCGTCGAGGCCTCGCCGACACCCCTGGCAGGTCCGCTCGGCATCGAACTCGGGGCGATCTGCGCAGGACAGCACGCCGTGCACGGCGTCCGGCTTCTCACGGGCGCGGTCGTCGACGCCCTGCTCGGCGACGACGCCGTCGAAGCCGTTCGGCTCAGCGACGGAACGGTCCTGCCCGCGGACGTCGTGGTGGTCGGGATCGGGGCCGTACCCAACGTGGAGTGGGCGGGCGGTTCGGAACTGATGATCGACGACGGCTTCCTCACCGACTCCTCGTGCCGGACGAACCTCCCCGGCGTGTACGCGATCGGCGATTGCGCAAGGACTTTCGACGAGGCCCACCAGGTCCATCACCGGAGCGAGCACTGGAGCAACGCCGTCACCCAGGCGGCCACCGTGGCCGACACCATCATGGCCACACCGTCCGGCCCCGCCGCGATCCCGTACTTCTGGTCGCACCAGTACGGCAAGATGCTGCAATTCGCCGGGACGAGGCACAGCACCGACGAGGTCCGCTTCGTCGACGGCGACCCCGGAACCGGCACATTCGTGGCCACCTACGACCGGGACGGCGACACCGTCGGCGTCTTCGCGATGAACAATCCCAGGCTGTTCACCCGGTACAAGAAGCAACTCGCCAGGTCGCGGGCCTGATGCCGGCGCTACGTGACCGCGTAGCCCAGGCGGTTGCTGATCTGCTGGGACGTGTCGAGCGCAGCGCGTGCGACGCCCTCGAACCGTTCCGGCAGCAGTCGGTAGGCGGGGCCGGACACACTCAGGGCCGCAATCATTTTCGACGTGTAGTCGCGGATCGGGACGGACACCGCGTTCAACCCGAGTTCGAGTTCCTCCTCGGACTCCGCCCAGCCCCGTTCGCGGATGGAATTCAGCGATTCCACGAGGGCAGTCACATCGGTGAGGGTTTCGGACGTGAGAGCGATCGGGCTTTCTCCCACCCGCTCCGCAATTTCGCTGTCGGACAATTCCGTCAGCAACAATTTTCCGCTCGCCGTCGCGTGTGCCGGGCTACTCTGCCCCACCCACGTATTGGTACCGACACCGGCCGGGCCGTCCGCTTTGACGATGCTCACCGAGCGATTGCCGTCGAGTATCGACACATTGACGCTCTCGCCGACAGTTTCCGCCAGTTCGGCACACAATTCCTGACTCTGCCGCACCAGATCGCCGTCCGGCGTCGCGGTGCGGGCCAGACGGACGATCGAATTCCCGAGCTGGAACTTCCCCCGGTTCTTCAATTGGGAGACGTAACCCCGCGAATCCAGGACAGCGACGAGGCGCGACGCGGTCGACTTGTGGACGCCCAGCTCGTCGGCGATTTCCGTGACGCCGGCGGTGCCGAGCCTGGCGAGAATTTCGAGTACCGCCAGAGCACGGTCCACTGACTGCACAGCGCCGGCCGGCCGGCTCCGATCTCCATTCGAGTTATCGTCCAATTCAGTCATCGCGACTTCAGGATAGGCGACATCACCGTGCGACGGTTACCTCCATCCACAACCACTCCGGTTCCATCGCACAGCACACCGCCGCGCAATTCCGCCGAAATCCACGGAACCGTCGTCGTTTTCCACATCCAACCACACTGGAATTGACCGGAATTCGGGGTTGACCCGTTATCGAACACACACTTACAGTGTTGATATATCAGTTGTCGATAACGATCGATCTCCGCTACGGCACATTTCGCGATTCCAAATTCTTTCCGAAACAGCACCCGTTCTTCGCCGCATACCGGCACCCACCCAATCAGGAGGACCATCATGGGGTCACCGCGCGTAGTGATCATCGGAGCCGGCATCGTCGGCGCGAATCTGGCCGACGAGCTCACCGCTCGCGGCTGGGATCGGATCACGGTTCTCGATCAGGGACCGTTGCCGCTCACCGGAGGCTCCACCTCACACGCACCGGGCCTGGTGTTCCAGACGAATGCGTCCAAGACGATGACCGAGTTCGCCCGGTACACGGTCGAAAAGTTTCTCGGACTCGACGTGGACGGGCAGTGGTGCTTCAACCAGCTCGGCGGACTCGAGGTGGCCACCACCGAAGAGCGTCTCGCCGATCTGCACCGCAAGCAGGGGTGGGCGACGTCCTGGGGCATCGAGGGCAGCGTCCTCGACCCGCAGGAGTGCGCCAAACTGCACCCGCTGCTCGATCAGAAGCGGGTCCTCGGCGGCCTGTACGTGGAGACCGACGGCCTCGCGAAGGCCTCCCGGGTCGTCGTCGCGCTCGCCCGCCGCGCCGAGGCCCGCGGTGCGGTGTTCCAGGGCTCGACGAAGGTGATCGGGATCGAGCAGGCCGGCGGCAAGGTCACCGGCGTCGCCACCCCGAACGGGGTGATCCCCGCCGACATCGTCGTCTCCTGCGCCGGTTTCTGGGGTCCAGACGTCGGCGCGATGGTCGGGATGGACGTCCCGCTGCTGCCGCTGGCGCACCAGTACGCGAAGACCGAGCAGATTCCCGAACTCGTCGGCCGCAATACCGAACTGGCCGAGGCCGGGTTCCCGATCCTGCGGCACCAGGACCAGGACCTGTACTTCCGTGAGCACGTCGACCGTCTCGGCATCGGCTCGTACGCCCACCGGCCGATGCCGGTGAACCTGCGCGACCTGGCCGAGAGCAGCGGCGACGTCTCCGACGCCGACATGCCGTCGATGCTCCCCTTCACCGACGAGGATTTCGCGCCGTCCTGGGAGCAGAGCAAACTGCTGCTGCCGTGCCTCGAATCCGCCAAGCTGGAGCACGGTTTCAACGGCGTCTTCTCGTTCACCCCGGACGGCGGCCCGCTGATCGGGGAATCCCCCGACGTCGCGGGATTCTGGATCGCCGAGGCCGTGTGGGTCACGCACTCCGCCGGCGTCGGGCGCGCCGTCGCGCAACTGCTCGTCGACGGTCGTTCCGAGATCGAACTTCACGGCTGCGACGTCCACCGGTTCGAGGACATCCAGATCGCACCCGACTACGTCAGCGAGACGTCGCAGCAGAACTTCGTCGAGATCTACGACGTGCTGCACCCGTTGCAGCCCAAGGAGTCTCCTCGCGACCTGCGGGTGAGCCCGTTCCACGCCCGCCAGAAGGAACTCGGCGCCATGTTCCTGGAGAGCTCCGGCTGGGAACGCCCGCACTGGTTCGAGTCGAATGCGCATCTGGTGCAGCAGCTTCCGGCCGAGTGGCAGCCGCCGGCCCGTGAGCCGTGGGCGGCGATGTTCCACTCCCCCATCGCCGCGGCCGAGGCCTGGCGTACCCGCACCTCGGTGGCGATGTACGACATGACACCGCTGAAGCGGCTGGAGATCAGCGGTCCCGGCGCGCTGGCCCTGCTCGATCGGTTGACGACCGGCAAGATGGACAAGTCCGTCGGGTCCGTCACCTACACCCTCGCCCTCGACGACGCGGGCGGCGTCCGCAGCGACCTCACCGTCACCCGGCTGTCCGACACCGTCTTCCAGGTCGGCGCCAACGGCAACCTCGACCTCGACTACTTCCGCCGGCAGTCCCCCGCCGACGGCTCCGTGACGGTCCGCGACATCACCGGCGGCACCTGCTGCATCGGCCTGTGGGGTCCGCACGCCCGCGACGTCGTGGAGGCGCTCAGCAGCGACGACTTCTCGAACGAGAACTTCAAGTACTTCCGCTCCAAGGAGGTCCGGATCGGCGGGGTCCCCGTCACGGCGATGCGCCTGTCGTACGTCGGCGAACTCGGCTGGGAACTGTACACCTCCGCCGACAACGGTCTGCGGCTGTGGGATCTGCTGTGGGCGGAGGGGCAGAAGTACGACGTCATCGCGGCCGGCCGCGCCGCGTTCAACAGCCTGCGGATGGAGAAGGGCTACCGCTCGTGGGGCAGTGACATGACCACCGAACACAACCCGTACGAGGCCGGCCTCGGCTTCGCCGTCCGGTTGCAGAAAGGCGACTTCCGCGGGCGTGACGCCCTCGACGGCGTCTCCGACGAGACCGTCGCGCGGCGGCTGGCGTGCCTGATGATCGACGACCGGCAGTCGGTGGTCCTCGGCCACGAACCCGTCTTCGTCGACGGCCGGCCCGCCGGCTACGTCACGAGCGCCGCATTCGGCCACACCGTCGGCGCCCCGATCGCCTACGCCTGGCTTCCCGCCACGGCGACCGTGGACACCGCGGTGGAGATCGAGTACTTCGGGCGCCGCATCCCCGCCACCGTCGTGGCCGAACCCCTCGTCGACCCCGAGATGAAGAAGATCCGGTCATGACCATCCGAGACGACACGATCGCCGATTTCCTGGACTCGCTCGCCGCCCGGACCCCCGCGCCGGGCGGCGGCGCGACCGGCGCGCTGCACCTCGGCCAGGCCGCCGCACTGGTCTCGATGGTCGCCCGGTACACCACCGGCAAGAAGTACGCCGACCACGGCCTGCTCGTCGAACGCATCTGCTCCGACGCGGATGCGGTCCGCGAGAAGTCCCTGCAATTCGCGGACGACGACATGGCGGCGTTCACGGCGGTGATCGACGCCTACCGGCTGCCGCACGGCACGGACGGCGAATCCCTTTCGCGCACAGCGGCGATCGCAACCGCGCTCGCCGGAGCCGCCGCCGTTCCCGCCGAGGTGGTGGTCGCGGCAGGCGAGGTCGTCACACTCGCCGACACGCTGCTGCCGGTGGCGAACCGCACCGTCGTCAGCGACGTCGCGGCCGCCGCCGAGGCGGCCCGTGCCGCCGCCACCACCGCCCGGGTCAACATCGAGGTGAACCTGCCCGGCATCACCGATGCGGACACCCGCCGGTCCCTCACCGAGTGCCTGGCCGTCGTCGACGCAATCGTGGAGCGCGCCGAAGCAGTTACGACACGAGTACGAAAGCAGCTGAGTTCATGACAAGAAGCCTCGGTGGTGCCGAACTCGCCACCTCCATCCGAGACGACGCGTCCGTCGCCGCCGCCGCTCTCACCGACATCGGAATCCGGCCCAGACTCGCGGTCGTGCTGGCCACCGACGACGAATCGACCGCCTGGTACGTGCGGTCCATCGCGTCCGCGGCGAAACGCACCGGAATTCTGTGCGATATCGTCGATCTCGGACCGTCGGCGACGACCGAGGAGATCCGCACCACGCTCGTCGAACTCGGCCACGACCCCGACGTCCACGGAATCATCCTGCAGACGCCCCTGCCTGAGGGTACCGACCTCGATGCGTTGCGCGAGGCGATCGATCCGGCGAAGGACGTCGACGGCGCCAATCCGGTGAGCCTCGGACGCCTCGTCGCCCGTCTTCCCGCGTTCGCGCCCGCCACCGCGCAGGCCGTGATCGCACTTCTCGATCACCACGGAATCCCCATGCACGGCAGGACCGCCGCCGTCGTCGGGCGATCGACGGTCGTGGGAAGTCCCGCCGCGCATCTGCTCGTGCAGCGCAACGCGACGGTGACCGTGTGCCACCGGCACACCGCCGACCTGGCAGCCGGCACCCGAGACGCCGACATCCTCGTCGTCGCGGTCGGAATACCGGGTCTGATCGCGGCCGAGCACGTGGCCGAAGGCGCCGTCGTGATCGACGTCGGGACCACGGCCACCGATGACGGGCAACTGCTCGGTGACGTCGACGCCGCCGCCGTCGACGGTCGGGCCGGCGCGCTGACCCCGGTTCCCGGAGGGGTGGGACCGGTGACCACCGCACTGCTGCTCAATCACACCGTCGACGCCGCCGCGACACAGTACGCCCGGACCCGGACCGATGCCCTGCTGACCGGGGCCCGCATCGGCGGCTGACTCACGCTCCACCCCTTGACCCGCTCGTCCCACCGAAATAGCATTGTCCCATTCTGATATATCAGTTCGCTCGGACTGACACCTCAACCAGTCCGGCATCGAGGAGACCCACATGACCCAGACCTTCACCCTGACGCTCAGCTGCGCGCAGCGTCCCGGGATCGTTCACGCAGTCAGCTCCTTTCTCTTCGAGCAGAACTGCGATATCGCCGAGCATCAGCAATTCGACGACACCCTGAGCGACGCCTTCTTCCTCCGCACGTCGTTCGTGTCGGCGGAAGATGTCGACATCGAGCGCCTCACCGACGAATTCCAGAGCGTCGCCACGAAGTTCGGCATGACGTTCACCGTCAACGGCAGCGACCTACCCCGCGTGATCGTGATGGTCTCCAAGATGGGCCACTGCCTCAACGACCTCATCTTCCGCTGGCGAGCAGGCAACCTCGGCGCCGAACTCGTCGCCGTCGTCTCCAACCACGAGGTACTGCGACCGATGGCCGAGGCCGCCGGGCTGCCGTTCGTCCACGTCCCGGTCACCCCGGCCACCAAGCCGCAGGCCGAGGCCCGGCTGCTCGAACTGGTCGACGAATTCGACGCCGACCTCGTGGTCCTCGCCCGCTACATGCAGGTGCTGTCGGACGACGCGTGCCGGGCACTGCGCGGACGGGCGATCAACATCCACCACTCGTTCCTGCCCGGTTTCAAGGGCGCCAAGCCCTACCACCAGGCATTCGATCGCGGCGTCAAGCAGGTGGGCGCGACCGCCCACTACGTGACACCCGACCTCGACGAGGGCCCCATCATCGAGCAGGAAGTCATCCGCATCGACCACACCTTCGACCCGGCGCGACTCGCCACGGTCGGGCAGGACGCCGAAGCGCTCGCACTGTCCCGGGCCGTGCGCTGGCACTGCGAGAACCGGGTCCTGCTCCACGGGCACCGGACGGTCGTCTTCAGCTGAGGCGGCTCCGCCGCCCGTGCGCCTTTTTGGTTGCTCCCACAACCAGAAAGGCGCACGGGCGCGAAGCGCCTACAGCAGGTCGCGGATCGCCTGCTCGAAGCCGGCGACGTGGGCGAGGGTGAGCGCCGAGGCGGTGTCCCCGTCGCCGTCGACGATGGCCCGCAGCAGTTCCGCGTGCTCGCGGACGTGGCTCGCCACGTCCGGCAGGCGGTCGAGGAACAGACACCAGATGCGGGTGGCGTGGGCGTCGAGGCTGACGAGGATGTCTTCGAGGTGCGGATTGCCGGACGCCCGGTAGATCTCGCGGTGCACCCGCACGTCCTTACGCAGGACGTCGCGCGGGTCTTCGCTGTCGTCGATCTGTGCGATCTCGTCGGCGAGCGCGGACAGCCGGGCTCGCGCGTCCTGCGATGCGGTCCGCGCCGCACGGGCGGCGGCGTTGGGTTCGAGTTGCTTGCGGATTTCGGAGATGTCGGCGAGGTCGGTCATGTCGACGGCGGTGGCGAACGTACCGCGACGGGGATAGGCGATGACGAGACGCTCCCGTTCGAGCCGCTTGAGCGCCTCCCGCACGGGGGTGCGGCCGAAGCCGAGTTCTTCGGCGAGGCGGTCGTCGTTGATCGGCTCGCCCGGCCGGATGTCGAGCATGACCAGGCGTTCGCGCACGATTTCGTACGCGCGGTCGGCGTTGGTGCCGCCGTTCGATGCCGCGTCCGCGACCGATGAATGCGCCAGGCTCATGTTGCGTCTCCCTGATTCTCCGGAGCTATTGACCTTTGTCCGGTACTGACCTTACTCTACTTTCCAGTTGATATATCAGTTCCAGTTCAACTGACCTTCTAGAAAGGCGAACCATGACCGTGGACACCGCAAACCTCACCGAGGTGGCAGCAGCGAATCCGACGCTGACTCATTCGCTCGCCGATCTCGACCCCGCCGTGCACCAGGCGATCGCGGCCGAACTGGAGCGGCAGCAGGGCACCCTGGAGATGATCGCCAGTGAGAATTTCGCCCCGCTCGCGGTGATGCAGGCGCAGGGGTCGGTGCTGACCAACAAGTACGCCGAGGGCTACCCCGGGCGCCGCTACTACGGTGGTTGCGAGCACGTCGACGTCATCGAGCAGCTCGCCATCGACCGCCTGACGTCGCTGTTCGGCGCGGAGTTCGCGAACGTCCAACCGCACTCGGGGGCGCAGGCCAACGCGGCGGCGATGGCGGCGCTGCTGCAACCCGGCGACGGCATCCTCGGACTGGACCTCGCCCACGGCGGTCACCTCACGCACGGGATGAAGCTCAACTTCTCCGGCAAGCTGTACGACGTCGCCGCCTACCATGTCGGCGAGGACGACCACCTCGTCGACATGGACGAGGTCGAGCGCCTCGCCCGCGAGCACCGCCCCAAGCTGATCATGGCCGGCTGGTCCGCCTACCCCCGCCGGCTCGACTTCGCCCGGTTCCGCGCGATCGCCGACGAGGTCGGCGCCTACCTGATGGTCGACATGGCGCACTTCGCCGGGCTGGTCGCCGCCGGACTGCACCCCTCCCCCGTCCCGCACGCGCACGTGGTGACGTCGACGACGCACAAGACCCTCGGCGGTCCCCGCGGCGGCGTCATCCTCACCAACGACGCGGCGCTGGCGAAGAAGTTCAACTCTTCGGTGTTCCCCGGACAGCAGGGTGGCCCGCTCGAGCACGTGATCGCCGGGAAGGCCGTGGCGTTCAAGCTCGCCGCCGAACCCGAGTTCCGCGAACGTCAGGAGCGCACCCTGGCCGGCGCGAAGATCCTCGCCGACCGCCTGCTGCAGGACGACTCCCGGGCCGCCGGCATCAACGTCGTCTCCGGCGGCACCGACGTCCACCTGGTCCTGGTGGATCTGCGCGAGTCCGAGCTCGACGGCAAGCAGGCCGAGGATCGGCTGCACCGCGTGGGAATCACGGTGAACCGCAACGCCGTCCCGTTCGACCCCCGCCCGCCGATGGTGTCCTCCGGGGTGCGGATCGGCACCCCCGCGCTCGCCACCCGCGGTTTCGACGAGGCCGCGTTCACCGAGGTCGCCGACATCATCAGCCACGCGCTGCGCCCCGCCACCGACGAGGCCGGACTCGACGGCCTGCGCGCGCGGGTCGACGCCCTCGCCGCCGCGTTCCCGCTCTACCCCGACCTCACGGAGGCGAACTGATGAGTGCCACCCAGCCGCCCGGCGCCCACCTGCCCGACCACCCGGACTTCCTGTGGCGTAACCCGGAACCGAAGAAGTCTTACGACGTCGTGATCGTCGGCGGCGGCGGGCACGGTCTCGCGACCGCCCACTATTTGGCCAAGAACCACGGCATCACCAACGTCGCCGTCCTGGAGAAGGGGTGGCTCGCGGGCGGGAACATGGCCCGCAACACCACGTTGATCCGCTCTAACTACCTGTGGGACGAGAGCGCGAAGATCTACGAGCACGCGCTGAAGCTGTGGGAGGGCCTCGAGGACGACCTCGACTACCCGATCCTGTTCAGCCAGCGCGGCGTCCTCAACCTCGCGCACAGCCTCCAGGACGTCCGCGACAGCGTGCGCCGCGTCGAGGCCAACAAGCTCAACGGCATCGACGCCGAGTGGGTCGGGCCCGACGAGGTGAAGAAGCTGTGCCCGCTGGTGAACATCTCCAGCGACATCCGCTACCCCGTGATGGGTGCGACGTACCAGCCACGGGCCGGCATCGCCAAGCACGACTACGTGGCCTGGGGCTTCGCCCGGCGCGCCGACGAGGCCGGCATCGACATCATCCAGAACTGTGAGGTCACCGGCTTCGTCACCGACGGCAACAAGGTCACCGGAGTCCGCACCACCCGCGGCGACATCGCCGCCGGGCAGGTCGCGCTCTGCGCGGCGGGGCACACCTCCACCCTCACCGACATGCTCGGCATCCGCACCCCCGTGCAGTCCCACCCGCTCCAAGCCCTGGTCTCCGAACTGCTCGAGCCGGTGCACCCGACCATCGTGATGTCCAACGCCATCCACGTGTACGTCTCTCAGGCGCACAAGGGAGAACTGGTGATGGGCGCCGGTGTCGACTCCTACAACGGCTACGGCCAGCGCGGCGCGTTCCACATCATCGAACGCCAGATGGCGGCCGCGGTCGAACTGTTCCCGGTGTTCGCCCGCGCGCATCTGCTGCGCACCTGGGGCGGCATCGTCGACACCTGCCCCGACGCCTCCCCGATCGTCGGCCGCACCCCCTACGACAACGTGTATCTCAACTGCGGTTGGGGCACAGGAGGTTTCAAGGCAACCCCGGGGTTGGGCTGGTGTCTGGCGGACACCATTGCGAACGACGAACCGCACGAGTTCATCGCCCCGTTCAGCCTCGACCGGTTCGTCACCGGCGCCCTCGTCGACGAGCACGGCGCCGCAGCCGTCGCGCACTGAGCGGAAGGAGAACACACCCATGCAACTCATCGAATGCCCGTGGTGCGGGTCCCGCGAGGAAACCGAGTTCCACTACGGCGGCGAAGCCCACGTCGTGTACCCGGACGATCCCGCGGAGCTCAGCGACGAACAGTGGGCGCACTACGTGTTCTTCCGCGCGAACCCGAAGGGTCTCTTCGCGGAACGGTGGAACCACAGCGCCGGCTGCCGGCGCTGGTTCAACGCCGTACGAGACACCGCCACTTACCGATTCCACAGCGTCTACCGCTTGGACGAGCAGAAGCCGACGATATCGTGAACGCACCCTTCCGCACCCGCCAGGGCGGTCGCCTCGACCGCGACACCTCCTACACCTTCACGTTCGACGGCCGGGAACTGACCGGTCACCCCGGTGACACGCTCGGCTCGGCGCTGCTCGCGAACGGCGTCCATCAGGTCACCACCAGCATCAAGCTCGGCAGGCCCCGCGGCATCACCGCGGCGTGGGCGGAGGACACCGGCGGCCTGGTGCAGATCGAGGAGCCGTTCCCCGAGCCGATGCTGCTCGCCACCACCATCGAGTTGTTCGACGGCCTCGTCGCCCGCGGCATCCCCGGTCAGGGACGGCTCGCGACCATCGCCGATTCGGCGAAGTACGACGCCAAGCACGTCCACGCCGACGTTCTGGTCGCCGGCGCGGGGCCGGCCGGTCTCGCCGCCGCGCTCACCGCGGCCCGGGCCGGCGCGCGTGTCGTGATCGTCGACGAGCAGAGCGAAGCGGGCGGCGACCTGCTCGGCAGTACGGATCTGATCGACGGCGCCCCGGCGCTGGACTGGGTCGCCGCCGCGGTCGCCGAACTCGCCACCTACCCGGACGTGCTGCACCTGCAGCGCACCACCGCGTTCGGCAACTACGACGACGGCTTCGTCCTCGCCCTTCAGCGCCGCACCGACCACCTCGGTGTCGAGGCCCCGGCCGCACTGAGCCGCCAGCGCGTCTGGCGGATCCGCGCCCGGCACATCCTCGTCGCCGCCGGCGCGCACGAACGCCCGATCGTGTTCACCGACAACGACCGCCCGGGCATCATGCTCGCGCACGGTGCCCGCACCTTCCTGCACCGCTACGGTGTCAAGGTCGGCGAGCAGGCGGTCGTGTTCACCACCAACGACAGCGCGTACGAGGCGGCGATCGACCTGCACGACGCCGGCGTCCGGATCAACGCGGTCGTCGAGGCCCGCGATCAGGCACCCGCCCGCTGGCTGGCCGAATGCGACAAGCGGGGTATCACGGTCCGCACCGGATCCGTCGTCAGCGGCACCCGCGGCAACGGCCGGGTCAGCCACGCCCTGGTCACCTCCCGCACCACCGAGGGCACCGCCGAGGGCACCGCCGCCGCGGTCCCGCTGGCCTGCGACGCACTGCTCGTCAGCGGCGGCTGGAACCCGGCCGTGCACCTGTTCAGCCAGGCCCGCGGCAAGCTCCGCTACGAGGAGAACCTCGGCGCGTTCGTGCCCGGCGAGGACCTGGACGGCGTCACCGTCGCCGGCTCCGCGAACGGCATCTTCGACCTCGGTGGCTGTCTGCACGACGGCGAAAGCGCGGGCCGGGGCATTCTGGGCGCGTTGGGCTTCGACGCCCCCGCAGCTCAGACCGCACCGTCCGCCGCACCCGAGACGACGAAGCCCCTGGTGCTCTGGCGGGTTCCCGACGTCGCCGGGCAGGACACCCAGTTCGTCGACGTCCAGCGCGACGCGACGGTCGCCGACCTCGCCCGCGCGGTCGGCGCCGGGATGACGTCGATGGAGCACATCAAGCGCTACACGACCATCGGCACCGCGCACGACCAGGGCAAGACCTCCGGGGTGATCTCCTCCGGCATCACCGCCGAACTCCTCGGCCGCCCGATCGAGACACTGGGCACCACCACGTTCCGCCCGCCGTACACCCCCGTCGCGTTCGCCGCCCTGGCCGGCCGCAGCCGCGGCGCCCTGTTCGATCCCGAAAGGGTGACGGCACTGCACGATTGGCACGTCGGCCGCGGCGCGGTGTTCGAGGACGTGGGCCAGTGGAAGCGTCCCCGCTACTACCCGCTGCCCGGGGAGGACATGGACGCGGCGGTGCTCCGCGAGTGCGCCGCCGTCCGCCGCAGTATCGGCATCCTCGACGGCTCGACCCTCGGCAAGATCGACGTCCAGGGACCCGACGCCGGCGTGCTGCTCGACATGCTCTACACGAACATGATGAGCACCCTCAAGGTCGGCATGGTCCGCTACGGCGTCATGTGCGGCGTCGACGGCATGGTCATCGACGACGGCACCGTGATGCGCCTGGCCGACGACCGGTACCAGGTCTTCACCACCACCGGCGGCGCCGCGAAGATCCTCGACTGGATGGAGGAATGGCTCCAGACGGAATGGCCCCACCTGCAGGTGCGGCTCACCTCCGTCACCGAACAGTGGGCGACGTTCCCCGTCGTCGGACCGAAATCGCGTGACGTGATCGGTGAGGTCTTCCCCGACCTCGACGTCGCCAACGACGCGTTTCCGTTCATGGCCTGGCGGGACACCGCCCTCGGCGACGTGCATGTGCGGGTGGCCCGGGTCAGCTTCTCCGGCGAACTCGCCTACGAGGTCAACGTCAACGGCTGGCACGCCCCCGCGGTCTGGGCACGCCTGATCGCCGCCGGCGAGAAGTTCGGCATCACCCCGTACGGCACCGAGACCATGCACGTCCTGCGCGCCGAGAAGGGCTATCCGATCATCGGGCAGGACACCGACGGCACCGTCACCCCCCAGGATCTCGGGATGAGCTGGGCGGTGTCGAAGAAGAAGGTCGACTTCGTCGGCAAGCGCTCCTTCAGCCGGGAGGAGAACCAGAACCCGCTGCGCAAGCAGTTCGTCGGACTGCTGCCCCTCGACAAGCAGACCGTGCTGCCCGAGGGCGCGCAGATCATCGAGGAGGTTCTGGACGGGAACTTGCCGCCCGCGCCGGTCCCGATGCTCGGGCACGTCACGTCCAGTTACCTCAGCGCCGAACTCGGCCGGCCGTTCGGTCTCGCCCTCGTCAAGGGTGGCCGGGCCCGAGTCGGTGACACCCTGCACGTCCCGGTGGACGGCCGTCTCGTGGCCGTGGAGGTCACCGGTTCCGTTCTCGTCGATCCCGAAGGAGCACGTCGCGATGGCTGACACCCTCACCCCGCTCAGCCCCCTGCACGGCTGGGACCAGAAGTTCTCGGCACTCCCCGAGTCGGTCCGCATCACGGAGGAACCGTTCGTCTCGATGGTCGATCTGTGGGTGGACCCGGCCGGCCCCGGTGGGGCGGCGGCGGCCGCCGCGCTCGGTGTCGACCTGCCCACGACACCGTCGACCCGCGTGGACAGCGGCGCGGTCACCGCGGTCTGGCTCGGTCCGGAGGAATGGCTGATCACCACGCGATCCCAGTCACCCGAGGAGCTCGAGGGCACGCTGCGGACCGCGGTGACCCCGCACGGCGGCGCGGCAATCGACGTCTCCGGGCAGCGCACCACGATCCGGCTCACCGGAGCGCACGCCCGCGACATCCTCGCCAAGGGCTGCTCGATCGACCTGCACCCCAGGGTGTTCCGGCCGGGATCGGCCGTGCAGACCATGCTCGGTCTCGCCGGTGTCGTCCTCATCCCCCTCGACGACAGCGGCACCGACTACCGGATCCTGGTGCGGGCGTCCTTCGCCCGGTATCTCGCGGCGTGGCTGATCGACGCCGCCGAGGAGTTCGGCGTCGATCCGGTGTAAGGCGACAGTTCTCGGTCCGGGGGGCGACATGACGGCGCCCCCCGGGCCGATCCCATTCTGGAAGGAGTGCGTCGGATGGCCTCGTCCCCTGCTCTCATCGCGTCCCACCCCGACCGCCTGCTCACCGCGCTCGCCCGCGACGTTCCCCTGGTCTGCGGCGTCGTCAACGTGACCCCGGATTCGTTCTCGGACGGCGGCCGCTTCCTCGATCGTGCACGGGCGGTCGATCACGGGTTGTCGCTCGTCGCCGAGGGTACCGATCTCCTCGACGTCGGCGGGGAGTCGACCCGGCCCCGCTCGACACCGCCGTCGGTGTCCGACGAGATCGCCCGGGTGGTTCCCGTGGTCGAGGCGCTCGCGCGCCACACCTCGGTCCCGATCTCGGTCGACACCTCACGTCCCGAGGTGATGAGGGAGGCGGTCGCCGCCGGCGCGTCGATGATCAACGACGTCCGTGCCCTGCGACTGCCCGGCGCTCTGCATGCCGCCGCCGACCTGCGGGTCCCGGTCTGCCTCATGCACATGCTCGGCGATCCGGCGACGATGCAGGACGCACCGCAGTATCGGGACGTCGTGCACGAGGTCCGACAATTCCTCCTCACCCGCATCGACGCCTGCCACACCGCCGGCATCCCGAGCGAACGCATCCTGCTCGACCCCGGGTTCGGATTCGGCAAAACACTCACCCACAACCTCGAGCTGCTGTCGCGGCTGCCCGAGATCGCCGACCTCGGCTTTCCGGTCATGGCCGGACTCTCGCGCAAAGGCATGCTGGGGGCCATCACCGGCCGCGACGTCGACCACCGCCAAGCCGCCTCCGTCGCCGCCGCGATGATCGCCGCCCAGAACGGCGCAGCCATCCTCCGCGTCCACGACGTCGCCGCCACCGTGGACGCGGTATCGGTACTGCGCGCGCTCGTATATCGTGGTCCCGCCAGCTCCAGTCACGCGCCGAATCGAGACTCCGCCCAGTGAACACCTCCGTGTCCGCCGCAGCGGGGCTCGCGACGATCGACACAGCTGACGTCCAGCTGATGGAGACGATGTATCACGATCCCCGCACCGGCTTGCGGCATCTCGACCGTCACCTGCGACGTCTCGCCCGTTCCGCCTCTGTGCTCGGGTACGAGTTCCAGGAGCGAGAGGTCCAGCGCCACCTCGCGCAACAGCTGTCGTGCGCCGGAGCGGCCCGGGTTCGGGTGCGCCTGCACCGCGACGGCGAGGTCGAAGTCGACATCTTCGCGCCCCCGGTCGCGCCTGCCTGTGTATCCCTCGTCCTCGACGACGAGCCCGTCGATTCCCTCGACATCCTCCTCGGGCACAAGACGACGTTGCGCGAGCGGTACGACCGCAGGCGTCACCGCAATCCCGATGCCGACGACGTCGTGCTGGTCAACGAACTCGGGCACGTCACCGAGACCACGATCGCGAACCTCGCCGCCCGGATCGACGGCGTCTGGTGGACGCCGCCGTTGTCGTCGGGGTGCCTGCCCGGTGTCGAGCGGTCGTGGCAGGTCGACCGCGGGTTGATGCGCGAGCGGATTCTCACGCCGGGCGACCTCCTGGCCGCCGAGGCGCTCGCCGTGACGAGCTCACTCAAGGGTGTGCTGCCCGCGACCCTCCGGTCGTAGCCGCTCCGTTCCGAACCTTCTCCGGATCACCTCTTGACCCCACCCTGACACCTGACCTACCGTTATCACTCACACTGATATATCAATATTCGATCTATTTGACGACCAGTGAGACGTCCGCGACCCCAACGCCCGACTGTCAAAGGAAAAGGCATGAGAGCTCGACAGATTCCCTCGGATCGACGGTTCACGGCCACGCACGGCTGGGTGGCCCTCCCACCGGGACAGAACTTCTCCGACTTCCCCTTGCGGGCAGGCGTCACCGACCGCGCTCTCGACGACATCGACGTGGTCGGCGTCGACCTGCCTGCAGTGCGAAGCACTGTCGACGCGGGTTCCCCCTGCGCCGTGATCTGGTCGTCCGCGCGGACCGCCGTCACGGTGTACGCGCCGATCAGCGGCCTGATCACGATGACGAACGGTGACGCCTCCGCGGACCCGGCGCTCGTCGCCGAAGATCCGTTTCACCGTGGCTGGTTGTTCGCCATCCTGCCGACCGCGTCGTCGTCCACGTACGGCCTGCTGACCCCCGCGCAGTACGCGACCGAACTCAGCGAGACGGTGACCCTGTGACGATCAGCGTGTTCGACCTGTTCTCCGTCGGTGTCGGCCCCTCGAGTTCGCACACCGTCGGGCCCATGCGCGCGGCCGCCCGTTTCGTGGCCGACCTGCACACGCTCGGCGCGTTCGACGACGTCACCGATGTCCGCGTCGACCTGTACGGCTCACTCGCCGCGACCGGCGCCGGCCACGGGACGATGTCCGCAGTTCTGCTCGGACTCGAAGGGTACCGGCCCGAGACGATCGAAACCGAGGAGATGGAGCAGCGACTCGAGTCGATGCGGACCACGCGGCGCATCGCGCTCGGCGGTTCGCACCACATCGCGCTGGCCGAGGACGAGATCGTGCTTCACCCGCTGACGATCCTGCCGTTCCACCCGAACGGGATGACGGTGACGGCGTATGCGGCCGGGAACGTGGAAATCCATCGGGAGACGTACTTCTCGATCGGTGGCGGGTTCGTGGTCACCGAAGCCGAGAGCACGGAACACCGGCCGGCGCCGGCGAGCGGGTCGTCGTTCGGGTCCGCGAAGGAACTCCTCGACATCTGCGCGCGGCACGGTTACCGCATCAGCCAGGTCATGCTCGAGTTCGAGAGCGAAACCCGCTCGGCCGAGGAAATCCGAGACCGGCTGCTCCACATCCGCGACGTCATGGTCGAGTGCGAGCGGCGCGGAATCTCCCGCGACGGACTCCTTCCCGGCGCCCTGCGCGTCCGGCGTCGCGCCCGGGACTGGTATCTCCGGCTCGATCAGGAAGACCCGCACCGTGATCCCGCGTTCGCGGAGGACTGGGTCAACCTCGTCGCGCTCGCGGTCAACGAGGAGAACGCGGCGGGTGGGCGCATCGTCACTGCCCCCACAAACGGCGCCGCGGGCATCATTCCCGCCGTCCTGCACTACGCCGTCCACTACACGCCCGCCGGCCGGGCCGACCCGGACGAGACCGCAGTCCGGTTCCTCCTCGCGGCCGGCGCGGTCGGATCCCTGTACAAGGAGCGGGCATCGATCTCCGGCGCCGAAGTCGGCTGCCAGGGCGAGGTGGGTTCGGCGGCGTCGATGGCAGCCGCAGGGCTCGCCGAGATCCTCGGCGGCACACCGGCACAGGTGGAGAACGCCGCGGAGATCGCCATGGAGCACAGCCTCGGCCTCACCTGCGACCCCATCGAAGGCCTCGTCCAGATTCCGTGCATCGAGCGGAACGCGATCTCGGCGGGCAAGGCCATCAACGCCGCCCGGATGGCCCTGCGCGGCGACGGCACCCACCGCGTCAGCCTGGACCAGGTGATCGAGACGATGCGGTCGACCGGCGCCGACATGCTGTCGAAGTACAAGGAGACGTCCACCGGCGGTCTCGCAGTCAACGTTCCGGTCAACTATGTCGAGTGCTGACGTGATCACCGACGAACTCCGCCTTCTGCCCGCCCGTGCCGCGCAGTTCATTCGGCGGCACCGCGACGCCGGCGACTGCGCACCCGAGACGGGATTCTCCGTTCTCGAAGTCCTCGTGCACTGCGCGCAGGTTCGCGGCGAGGCGTTCGTGGCGTTCCAGTTGCTGAGCCGACTCGACCTGCCCGGGCCCGACATCCTGCAGCAGGCCGGCCTGGACGACGCGCTCGCCGTTCTCGATTCGTTCGCCGTGACCGAACACGAATGTGCGGAGACGTTCGGCCCGAATTGGCCGCACGTCATGATGCACGCCGTCGACGCGACAGCAGTCCTGGACGACCGCCTCGAAGAGCTGGGACGGCCGAGCGATGCCGTCGACAGCCGCCCGAGACTCGCCGCCTGGGTCTGCGCCCGCGATGCGGCCTGGGCGGCGGGACGGATCAAATCCTGGTACCGCGCCCAGGACGCTGCCTGGGAACGGCGCTACATGGACGAGGTGACCCTGAGGGAGGACGAGCGGCTGTGCTCGGATCTCGCGACTGCAGTGCGTGACGCGGCGGCCGCGTTCGCGGTGGCGGATCTGGTGGGTACGGGCGACTTCACCCGCGCCCACTTCGAGACGCTGCTGGGGCCGTGGCGCCTCTGCTCGCCGGAGGCCGGTTCGCAGCTGCGAGCACTGCTTCGGTGAACGCCCGCGGCAGGCCCGGGTGATCGTTCCGGGTCAGGGCCGACAGCGCCGCGACGACGTTCGGGCCACCGTCGGGGAGGAACCGGATCAGGTCGTGCCGGGCGCAGTCGACCGCCGCGGGCAGTAGAGCCGCCTGCGCCTCCTCGACGCGTCCCGCCGCCCACAGGCACGCGACCAGCAATCGGACCGCCTGCAGCCTGGCCCGATGCCGTCCGGTGCCGTCGAGTTCCCGCACCCAGTCGTTCGCCCACTCGCACGCCCGCTCCGCCGCACCCGGATCACCCTGCGCCTCGAGCAACCTGATGGCCGACTCCTCCTCGAGTTGCGCTGTCGCCAGTCCGATTCCGTCGGCGGGGGTTCGCCGGGTCTCGTGGGTGACTGCGACGAACCCCGGCCCCGGAGGCAACCCGATCCGCACCCGCTCGGCGTCGACCGCGGCGCGCAGCCGTGGCAGGGAGAACGTCTCGGCCGTCCGCGCACCCTCGTCGAGTCGGCGGGCCGCGGCCTCGCGATCGCCGCGCACGGCCATGATGCGTGCTCCGAGGCAGTAGTGCCGGATCATGAAATCCGCTGCGCCGCCGAGCGCGGCCGCGTCGAAACTCTCGTTGAGCAACTCCTCGGCCTCGTCGACCCGGCCCTGTTCGTAGTGAACTTCGGCGAGCAGCGCGCGTGTCAGGCGCGCATGCGGCGACTGCGTGTTCGCCGCCTCCCGGACCAAGTCGAACGCCCTGCGGTACAACTCCATCGCACCACCGAGGTCGAGCTGCTCGAACTTCGCGAGTCCGGCGAAGCAGTATCCGTACGCCACCGAGTACGGCCCGGTGTTCTGCCGGTGGTACGGGGCGGCCCAGCTCTGCCTCCGGTACGCATCCTCGAACCGGAATTCGTAGCAGTCGACGTACGTCTCGATGAGCGCGGCCATCGACACCACGAACGGGTGATACTCCGCGGGCTGCGCGAGGCATTCGGCGACGAGATCGCGCACCCCCTCGATGCGGTCGGCGGTCGCCTCGATGTCGCCTTGCAGGACATCGGCTTCCACCCGGAGCTCTGCGGCGCGGCGTTCCGGCATCTCCCCGGCGTCGAGTTGTTCGAGCGCGCGGGTGCGCGCGGCCTGCGCGAGTTCGAGACGCTGCAGTTCGCAGTTCGCCCACCCGATGGTGAGCTGCAGCCGGGGGCGCGAGGCCACCAACTCGGCAGGCAGCTTCGCGATCAGGCAGAGCAACGTCGACATCTGGGACCTGTCGAGGAGGTAGAGGTCGTCCTCCTCGAGCAGTTCCACCGCTCGCTGCGGTTCACCGGCGGCGAGGATGTGATCGACGGCCTCGCGGAGCAGGTGCCGCTCCCGGAACCAGTCGTGCGCCCTGCGGTGCAGGTCCGTGATGCGTCCGGGGTGGTCCCGTTCGAGGCGCTGGTGGAGGATCTGAGCGAACAGGTGGTGGTAGCGGTACCACTGCCGGTCGTCGCCCGTCCGGCCGAGGAACAGATCGCGCGCGGCGACCTGCTCGAGTTTCGCCTGCCCGTCCGGCACCCCTGCCAGCGCCGACGCCAGGTCACCGCACACCTTGCCGGGGACCGACGTGGCGAGCATGAAATCGAGCATGTCGGGTTCGAGGGCGTCGAGCACGTTCTCGGCCAGATACTCACCGATGGCGTCGGTACCCGCCCGGAGTTGCTCGATGAGATTCTCCGGACTTCCCGCTTCCCGCAACGACAGCGACGCCAACTGCAGCGCCGCGATCCAGCCGTCCGTCGAGTCCCGGAGTTGTTCGACGTCGGTGTCGTCCAGGGGCACCCGAACTCGGTCCGACAGGAAGTTCTGCGATTCGTCGAAATCGAAAGCCAGTTCGCCGGAGTCTATTTCGTTCAGTTCGTCGAGCACCCGCATCCGGCTCAGCGGCAACCCCGCCCGGCTCCGGCTCGCCACGACGATCTTCAGGTGGTGGCATCCGTTGTCCAGGAGGAATGTCATCGCGTCGACCGGTCCGGCATCGGTGATCCGATGCCAGTCGTCGATCACGACGACCAGGGCTTCCCCGCTGTCGTGAAGCCGGTTGATCAGCGAGGTGAGAACGAAGCGCTCCACCGTGCCCCCGTGTTCCTCGAGGGCTTGACCGAGTTCGCCGACGACCTCGGGGCGGACCCGCCGGATCGCCTCGACCAGATGGGAGAGAAACCACACCAGATGGTTGTCGTCCCGATCGACGGTGAGCCATGCGACCGCGGTTCCGGCCTCGACCAGGTCGTCGCGCCACTGGGCCACCAGACTGCTCTTGCCGAACCCGGCCGGCGCGTGGACGAGGGTCAACCTTCGGTCGCGGCCCGCCCGGAGGGCGGTGATCAGCCGCCGCCGTGGCACGAGCCGCCGGGTGGTGGTGGGTGGGCGGAACTTCGTCACCGGCGCGGGCGGAGTCGGCGGCGTCCGCACGTTGTACGGGAGCCCGGTGCCGCGGGACCGGGTGGATTCGCCGGCGATGTCGGTGGACTGCTCGGGTGCCCGCCGAATCGGGATGTACATGTCGTCGACGGTCAGTCCGTTGCGTCGCTCCACCGCGCGAAGCTCGTTGCCGAAGTCCGCGGCACCGCCCGGCCTGTCCTCGACCGCGCGAGACATGGCATGTTCGACGGCACTGCACACGTCGCCGGGGATTCCGGCGTCCCGCAGATCGGGGACGGCCTGTGTGGAAATCCGCAGGAACTGACCGACTACCTGTTCGCCGCTGCGGCGCTCGTACGCGGCGTGACCGGTCAGCGCGCAGAACAGCGTGGACCCGAGACTGTAGACGTCCGACTCGACCGTCGGCGGCCTGCCTTCGAGTACCTCGGGCGCAGTGAACGCCGGGGAGCCGGTGATCGAGCCGGCCGTCGTCTCGAATCCACCCGAGACGCGGGCGATGCCGAAGTCGGTCAACTGCGGTTCGTCGTATTCGGTGAGCAGGATGTTCGCCGGCTTGACGTCGCGGTGGAGCATCCCACCGCGATGCGCGGTCTCGAGGGCGCCGGAGATCTTGATCCCGAGCCTCAGCACGTCCTGCCACCCGAGAGGCCCCGAACGACGGATCTGCGCGTCGAGGGAACCGAAAGAGTGGTACGGCATGACGAGAAACGGGCGCCCGCTCCGGGTGACCCCGATCTGGTAGACGGCGACGATGTTCGGGTGGCCGGACGTGCGGCCCATCGCCCGTTGCTCCCGCACGAACCTCGTCACGTTGTCGGGATCGAGGTTCGACGTCAGGACTTTGACGGCGACCGTGCGATCGAGGTCTTCCTGCAGGCAGCGGTACACGACCCCGAACCCGCCGCGGCCGATTTCCACGGCATCGTCGAACCCCGCCGCTGCCAGCTCCGACGTGATGTCCGTCTGGCGCTGGGTTGCCCACGGATCGTCGTTCGCCATCGGCCTGCACCACCTCCGACACGCTTCACCCAGGATAGTCCGCGGGGCCGCCGGAAGACCGGGTCGTCAGTCGCGGGCCGCGGCGGGGGCCCCCAGCCGGGCCGACACGCGCCTCGCGGATTCCGCGACGCTTCGCCCGAGCGCCTCCAGCATGGATTCGGGGACCCGGAACCGGGGCGCGGACAGCATCACGGCCGCTACCAGGACACCGCGATGATCGCGGACCGGCGCCGAGATGCCGACCTCCTCGATCGACGTCCGGCCGTCGTTGACGGCGTATCCGCGGTCGTGGGTGTCGTTCAACTCGTCGAAATACTCCTTCCGCGAATCCTGCTCCTCGGGTCCGACGAGCAGGCGGCGGTCGAAGAGCCGCTCGATCTCCGCCCGCGGCATCTCGGACAGGAACACCTGGATGGACGAACTCGCGTACGTGTCGTAGCGGGTGCCCACCGCGGCGGTGTGCTTGACCTGCTTGGGACTCGGAACCTGTTCGACGACGACGGATTCGTGGCCGTTCCACACCATCAGCGCACTGGTCTCCTCGGTGCGGCGCGTCAGGCCTTCCAGTTCGGGGAGCGCGACCCGGCGCACGTCCAGATTGGCCAGCAACGGGCCGGCCAGGGCAATCAGTCCGAGGCCGAGACGGTAGCGGCCGGTGCCCTCGTCCCGTTCGACGTAGCCGGCCTTCTCCAGGGTCGCGAGCATGCGGGAGACGCTGCTCTTGTGCAGGTCGACTTTGCGCGCGATCTCGGTGACACCGAGGACCGGTTCGGCGATCGAGAAGGATTCGAGCACGCGGAGACCGTTGAGCAGGACCGACGGCGACGGCTTCGCGTCGGCGTCCTGGCCTTCGAGTCGATCGACGTCGTCCACACTCATGATCGTTGCGCTCCTTCAGTTGTGCATACGCCACCGCCGACCCTGCCACACCGGTGGCAGGGTCGGCGCGGCGGTCAGACGCCGAGGATGTTGTGTTCGGGCCCGAACGGGAACTTGGTGATGTTCTCGGCACCGTTCTCCCCGAGCACGAGGATGTCGTGCTCGCGGTAGCCGCCGGCACCCGGCATTCCCTCGGGAACCATGATCATCGGTTCCATCGACACCACCATGCCGGGCTCGAGGACCGTGTCGATGTCCTCGCGCAGCTCGAGTCCGGCCTCGCGCCCGTAGTAGTGCGAGAGCACACCGAACGAGTGCCCGTACCCGAACGTGCGATTCGGCAGCAGTCCCTCCGCCTCGTAGATCTCGTTCAGCTCGGCCGCGATGTCCTTGCACACCGCGCCCGGCTTGATCAGTTCGAGGCCGCGGCGGTGCACCGTGACATTGACCTCCCACAGCCGGAGGTGCTCGGCCGACGGCTCGCCGAAGAAGAGGGTGCGCTCGAGAGCGGTGTAGTAGCCCGCGATCATCGGGAAACAGTTCAGCGACAGGATGTCTCCGCGCTCCACCCGGCGGCTGGTGGCCCAGTTGTGGGCACCGTCGGTGTTGATGCCCGATTGGAACCACACCCAGGTGTCGCGCAGTTCCGCGTGCGGGAACGTGGCGGCGATCTCGCGGATCATCGCGTTCGACCCGGCGATCGCCACCTCGTACTCGGGCACGCCCTCGGTGATCGCCGCCCGGATCGCCTCGCCGCCCAGGTCACCGATCCGGGCGCCGTGCTTGATCAGCTCGATCTCCTCCGCCGACTTCACCATGCGCTGGCGCATCGTGGCCCTCGCGATGTCGGCGAACGTCATCCCCGGCAGGACCGCGGAGATCCGGGCCCGGACGTCGGGGGTGAGGTGGTCGTCCTCGACCCCGAGGACGCCGCGGGAAATGCCCTGCTTCGCCAGCACCTGCTGCACCGTGTACTCGAAGTTGTCCCGCTGCCAATCCGTGTAGACGACGTTCTCGCCGAACGACCGCCGCCACGGCATCCCGGCGTCGATGTTGGCGGACACGGTGGTCGAGCTGTCCTGGGTGACGACGAGCGCGTACGGCCGCCCGAACGCCGTGTAGAGGAAGTCCGAGTAGTAGTTGACGTTGTGGTAACTGGTGAACACCGCGGCATCGAACCCGTTGTCGGCCATGTGCTTACGCAGCGCGACGAGCCTGCGGTCCATTTCCACCGGGGAGAAGGTGGGAACGACCTTCTCGCCGTTGGGGATGCTCTTGATGCGCTCCAGGTTCATGATGTTCCTTTCGAGTTGCCGGCGGCATCGCGTGATGCCGCACTTCTGTGAGACGTACGGGTGGTCAGGCGTCGGCGAGGGGCCGACGGGAGGTTTCGCGGGCCATGAGCATCGAGCCCATCGCGACGACCGCGGCGGCGACGAGGTACCAGGCGGGGGCGAGTGGGCTGCCGGTGACCTCGATCAACAGGGTGGCGACGAACGGAGCCGTCCCGCCGAACAGCGCGTTTGCGGTGTTGAAGCTGAATGCGAAGCCGCTGTAGCGGACCTGGGTCGGGAAGATCTCGGACAGGAAGGTCGGGAGTGTGCCGTCGTTCATCGTGAGGAACGCGCACAGCACGATCTGGATGAGGACCATCCCGGCGATTCCGACGGCGCCGAGCGCGGCAAACAGCGGGACCGTGAACACTGCGAAGCAGACCGACGCGGCGATGAGAACGCGCTTGCGGCCGAACCGATCCGAGAGCGCACCCATCCCGAAGATGAAGAAGATGTAGCAGGCGAGCGCGATCGACGCGGCGACGAACGAGGCGGTGTGGCCGACGTGCAACACCTCCGACAGGTACGTCGGCATGTAGCTGAGGATCAGGTAGAAGCCGACCGCGTTGAGGCAGGTGACCCCGAATGCGATGAGGATCGCGCGCCGATGGTGGGTGAACAGGATCGACAGCGGGGCGTTGGACTCCACATTCTGTTCCATCTCCCGGAACCTCGGGGTGTCCTCGAGCTTCAACCGGATGTAGCGGCCGATCAGACCCATCGGCGCCGCGAGCAGGAACGGCAGCCGCCAGCCCCAGCCCTCGAGCTGTTCCGTCGACAGCACTGCCGTGAGCAGTGCCGCGATCAACGAACCGAACAGAAGTCCGGCGGCCGTGGACGCGGGCACCACGCTGGTGAACAGTCCGCGCTTGCGGTCCGGGGCGTATTCGGCGAGGAACGCCGACGCGCCCGCGTACTCACCGGCCGCGGAGAATCCCTGCACCATCCGCACGAGCAGCAACAGGACCGGCGCGAAGTACCCGATCTGGTGGAACCCGGGAATCAGGCCGATGCAGAACGTCGACGCCGACATGATGAGGATAGACAGCGACAGCGCCGTGCGCCGTCCGATCTTGTCGCCGAAATGACCCCAGACGAGGCCACCGATCGGCCGGATGACGAACGAGATGGCGAAGACGGCGAACGTGGCCAGAAGGGCCGTCGTTGGCTCCGTCTCGGGAAAGAACACGGTCGCGATAACCGTTGCGAGATAACCGTATACGGCGTAGTCGAACCATTCGACGAAGTTGCCGATGAAGCTCGCCGTGATGACCCTCCGGAGGACACCGGGCGCGGGATTCACCACGCCATCCTCGTCCGTCCGCTGCGGGGCTGAGGGTGAATTGAGGTTTTGGGCCATGCCCACTCCTTCTCGGTGCGTCGACTCTTGCCGACTGCGACGAATGGCATCTTGTTGCTATCAGTGCAACTGCGATTCGTTCGATGACAATATTGTGCGCAGCGTCACATGTCAACGGTGCGCCGTAGTCACATGAACGAATAGCGGTTGCCGATGGTGAAACAGGACTGAAATCGCGGTAAACACGCACAATCCCGGGGCATACCATCCAGATCGGCCATTCCCGGGAATGTTCACGGGAATGCAACACCGTTGCAATAGTCGACCCGAGGAATGGTTCGCTCCGGTCAGCCCCGCACAATCACAGCGCGCTGGAGTCGACCACACCGCCGAGGTAGAGACGGGTCGCGAAGTGCACGGCGGCGAGCCGCGGCGAACCCGTCGGGTCTTCGCCGAGCAGCGCGAAGATCTGGTCGAGCCGCTGGTACAACGTCTGCCGCTGCACGTGGAGCCGGGACGCCGCCTCGGTCTTGTTGCACCCGCACTGCAGGTAGACGTCCAGCGTCTCGATCAGCCGGCGAGCGCGTTCCGGTCCTGCCGCGAGAAGCGGGCCGAGTACTTCCCGGACAAACGAAGACAACAGTGCCGGGTCGCCGATCCGCCGGCCGAGCCGTTCGATCGCGAGTTCCGCAGCGTCCACCACCATGTCGGCGATGCCCAGGTCGATGGCGAGGTCTAGCGCGAACCGCGCCTCCGACAGTGTCTCCGGCAGCCCGATGGCACCCGTGACCACCGGCCCCACCGCCACCCGCGCCGACTCGGCACGAGGGGTCGCACGCAACGACTCGACCAGTGCGCCGCGGGAACCGGAACGGTCCTCGACCCGAAGCACGACGATCGCCTGCAGTTCGTCGCCGACGGTGGCCGACACCGTTGCGGCCGAGTATTGATGCAGCGCGGCATCGACGGCGGCGAGAGGACCCGCGCCGTCGACCGCACGTCCCACGACCCCGACGTACGACGACCCGTCGGCGAGCCCCGCCGCCCGGGCCGCCGCAACCAGACGCTCCGGGGCAGCGTCCGGCTGTGAGGCGATCCGGAGCAATGCCTGCGACGCGCGCACCGCGGCCGAGGGAGGAAAGGATCGCAGCAGAGAGATCGCCAGTGCCGCAGGCGCCCGCTCGACGATCGCCTCCGCCGTCACGTGATCGGTCGCTTCCCGGGGAGACACCAGGAGAGTCGCCACACCGACACCCTGGACGAAGACGGGCACCGTAAGCGCGTCCGCACCGGCGATCACGTCGCCGTGGGCCGCGATCACGTCGCCGGCAGCACCCAGGAGGACCAGGTCGCCGGGCGAGAGTCGCGCGAGCACCTCGAGCAACTCCGCGGGGCCGCCGCCACGGGCCAACTCCTCGGACAGTGCGTGCGCGACGGCGTCACCCCGGCGCAGTCGCTGCACCGATTCGTTCACCAGCAGGCCGTTGATCGCCTCGGCCACCTCGACGAACGGAACGACGCCGCGCAGTTCGAGGACGGGCAAGCCCGCTTGCGATGCCTCCTCGACCAGCGCCGCCGGAATCTGCGGCAATTGCGGACCAGTCTCGATGGCCACCCCGGCGACACGGCGGGCAGACAGGTCACGCACGTAACGCCGGAGCCCGTCCGGATCGACGGATGCGAGCGCGAACCCGCCGGTGAGCAGCAACTCCCCGCCGCGGAGCAGGTGCGCGATGTCGAGGACTTCACTCGAGTGCACCCAGCGTACGGGCCGGGACAGCAGGTCGGCTCCGGCGCGAACGACGGGCCGGCCGGTGGCGAGACTCGGGTGCGCGAGGACGTCGGCCAGCGACAGTGACATGACATTCCGTTCGTTTTCGGCCCCAGCTAGTTGTCAAAGTGTAAATGGTGTGACGCGGGTCACGCACCGCATGATAGGTATCCCCACATGGCCTCACAAAGGAGTCCGATGGTCACCGACAGTCCCGACCTCCACGAGATCGAAGACGTACTCCAACCCATCCCCGAGGAAGCACGCACGACGCGTGTGTCCGGCCAGTTCTGGATCTGGGCCGGCGCGAACATCGCACCGATCAACTGGGTCCTCGGCGCCCTCGGCATCGGGCTCGGTCTGGGCCTGCGTGACACACTCATCGTCCTGATCGCCGGAAACGTCGTCGGCATGGCACTTTTCGGCGTCTTCGTCGTCATCGGCCAGCGTACGGGTGTCACCGGCATGGTGTTGTCGCGGGCCGCGTTCGGCCGCCGCGGCGCCTACCTTCCGGCCGCGATCCAGGCGTGCCTGGCGGTCGGGTGGTGCGCCGTGAACACCTGGATCGTCCTGGACCTGGTCATGGCACTGCTCGGCAAACTGGACCTCGTCGACCCACATGAACGGAACCTGGCGGCGAAGATTCTCGTCGGAGCGATCATCATGACCATCCAGGTCACCATCGCATGGTTCGGCTACCGCGTCATCGCCGCGTTCGAGCGCTGGACGGTTCCGCCGACACTGGCAGTGCTCGTTCTCATGTCCGTCGTGGCGTGGTTCCACCTCGACATCGACTGGTCCTACGCCGGGCCCACCGGCGAAGTTCTGCACGGCGGCGCCCGCATCGCCGCAATGTCCACGGTCATGACCGTGATCGGAATCGGCTGGGGCATCACGTGGTTCACCTATGCCTGCGACTACTCCCGGTTCGTGAGCCGGACCGTGTCCCGGCGCAAGCTCTACCTGACCAGCGCCCTCGGCCAATTCGTTCCGGTGGTCTGGCTCGGCGTGCTCGGCGCCGGCCTCGCCACGACCAACGGCGCGGTGGATCCGGGCGAACTCATCGTGTCGAACTTCGGCGCACTGGCGCTGCCCGTCCTGTTCCTGGTGATCCACGGGCCCATCGCCACCAACATCCTCAACATCTACACGTTCTCCGTCGCCGCACAGGCCCTCGACATCAAGGCGAATCGGCGGAAGCTGAACCTGCTGGTCGGCGTGTTCGCCCTGTTCGCCGTCATCTTCTTCATCTTCCAGTCCAGCCTGGCCACCGTGCTCGAGACCTGGCTGGCGGCGATCGTCGCCTGGATCGCCAGTTGGGCCGGCATCATGCTCGTCCACTACTTCCGGGTCGAGAAGCGACACATCGACGCCCGGCGGCTGTTCGAACCTGTCGGATCGAACAGGTTGCCCGACGTCAACTGGACCACCATGGGATGCTTCGCCGCCGGCATCGTCGCAACGTGGCTGTTCATGTACGGCGCCACGAGCCTCACGCAGGGCTTCGCCGCACGAGCATTCGGCGGACTCGACCTGTCCTGGCTGGCCGGCGGCGGAGTTGCCGCCGCCCTCTACGCAGCCCTCGGTCCCCGGGCACACCGCCCCTACCGCACCGCGGATCGACACCCGGCACGATCAGCCGATTCCGCCGACGTTCTCGCCGGCAACTGATCCCTCACCCGACACCTCCAGGAGCAACTCGTGACCAACGATTTCCTGTGGCCCGAGGGCCACACCGCCGCCGCCGCTTTCACATTCGACGTCGATGCCGAATCCTGTGTCCTCGCGCACGATCCCACGTCGGCGAACCGGATGTCGCTGATGAGCCATCAGTCGTACGGTCCCCGCGTCGGCGTCCCCCGCATTCTGCGCATCCTCGAACGCCAGGGCATCCACGCGACGTTCTTCGTTCCCGGGTTCACCGCCGAGTGTTACCCCGACACGGTGCGCGCCATCATCGACGGGGGTCACGAGGTGGGCCACCACGGGTACCTGCACGAGCCCATGAAGGGCCTCGACGCCGCGACCGAGGCACGTTACCTCGACCGCGGACTCGACGCGCTCGAAGAGGTCGCGGGGATCCGCCCCGTCGGCTATCGCGCCCCGTGGTGGGAAATGAACTGGCACACACCCGAACTCCTCGCCGCGCGCGGATTCGTCTACGACTCGAGCCTGCTCGACGGAGACAATCCCTACCTGATGGCGACCAGCCCGGAATCGGAGCGCACTCTGATCGAGATCCCCGTCGACTGGGCACTCGACGACTGGGAGCAATACGCCTTCTACCCCGGCGTCACCGGCAGCGGCGTCATCGAAAGTCCCGCCAAGGTGCTGGAGATGTGGACCCTCGAAGCGGAGGCCCACCACGCCGAAGGCGGCTGCTTCGTCCTCACCAACCACCCGTTCATCTCCGGCAGACCCTCCAAGGCGGTCGCGTTGGAACGTCTCATCGAGAACGTCAAGGCGATGGACGGGATGTGGGTGACGACCCTCGGCGACATCGCCGCACACGCCGCACGGGTCTGCACCGAACCCTTCGTGCACACCCGTTTCGAGGTGCCCACCTTCCCCGACGTGCAGATTCGGCGGACATCCCCTGCCCTGCCGTGTCGTTCGAGTGAATGACACAGCAGGGCTGTTGCGCCTCAACCGCTTTCGAAGCCTGTTGTCCGTTGGCTACCATTCTCGGCACACCGAATGGATCGCCCGTCGTGGCGCTTCTCGACCATTCCGTGAAAGCCCTACCCCACCCCTGAACGAGGTCAGTATGAAAGCTCGACGGATATTTCTCGGCGTCCTCGGCTGTGCCACCATTTCGATGGCAGCCGCCCCCTCCGCGCAGGCGGCGACGATCTTCGACTTCCTTCCCCCGGAGATCGCGTCCCTGATTCCCAGCGGTTCGGCCGACGCCGTGAACCCTCTCCTGCCGCCCGCCCCCGCCGCTCCCGCCGCACCCGCCGCACCCCAGGTCGCACCGGCACCGCAGGCCGCCCCGGCACCGCAGGCCGCCCCGGCACCGCCGGCACCCGCACCGCGCGCGGGGTACAAGAACTGCACCGAGGCCCGCAACGCCGGTGTCACACCGATCTACCGCGGCCAGGACGGCTACGCCTCGCACCTCGACCGCGACAACGACGGCATCGCCTGCGAGTAGTCGATCACCGACGGCTCCACCCGAGGACGCACCCCTTCCGAGCCGACGCACCCCTTTTCGGACCCTGGAACGGGTGCGCCTGCCGAGAAGGGGTGTGTCTGTGCTCTACCCGTCAGCCCAGCCGGTGTCGCCGTTCTCCATGCGGCACGGTGCGTTCGGCACTAGGTTCGGCGATGACGGTTTGACGTTCTACGCGAGGGGGCGGTCCGGCATGAGCAGGACACATTTCACGGTTCGAACGCTGGGCGCGGTGGCGCTGGCCGGAGGTGCCGCACTCGCCGCGCTCACCGCGGGCGCAGGCACGGCCGGGGCGGACGTTCTCACCGAGATCAACGGCTGCCGGATCGTGGCGAATCCGACGCCCGAGGACCGCACGACGTGCCCCGGTGCCGACCTGAGTTTCGCGAATCTGGCGGGCGTGAACCTGAGCTTCGCCGACCTGTCGGGCGCGAACATGAAGCGGGCGAACCTCACCGGCACGAACTTCGCCGCAGCGAATCTGTCGTACGCCGACCTGAGCGACGCGAACATCACCGGCACGAACTTCACGGACTCGCAGCGCAACGCGGTGATCCTGTACAGCACGGATATCGACATCTTCGGCACGATCGTCGGGGACATGAACATCACGACCGAGCCCGAATGGTCCACCGACGCCCACGAGCGCGCGCTCGCCTCGGTCGTGCCGGTGACACCGCAGGTCCCACTGCCGTAATTCACTCCGCACCATCACCGGGCCGCGCACTGCGCGGTCCGGGTTTTCGCATGCCCGCACCCCTTGACATTGGATACTGTCACTATCCATTATTAGATAGTTCCGATATCCAATTGGGAGGCATCTGATGACGACGATCGAACCCGCGCGTTCGACTCACCACCACGACGGCGAACTGGTGGTTTTCCTGATCGGGATGACCATCAACCGGCCGTGGCGGCCGGACCTCTGGCTCCCGGCATTTCTGGCGATGCCGAGGATGCTCCGCGAACTCTCTGAGGACGCGGATTCGGGCCTGCTGGGCTACCGCCTGACCTTCGAGGGACGCGGCCCGACAGTGATTCAGTACTGGAATTCCGTCGACAAGCTGTACGCCTACGCCAGCGACAGCCGAGCGCAGCATCGCCCGGCCTGGGCCGCCTTCAACAAGCGGGCCCGCAAGGCGCCCGGCGCGGTCGGCGTGTGGCACGAGACCTATCCGGTAGACCGCGCCGAGTCGATCTACGTCGGCACGCCGGCGATGGGCCTGGCCCGGGCCACCACACGTGTGCCCGTCGCACGGAAGTTCAGCGCCGCCCGCGACCGGCTGTCCCACAGCAACAACTCCCACGAGCACTGATCGATTCAGGAGACTGCCCATGGAACCCTTGATCGCCCTCGTCGCCGTCACTCTGATACTCCGGGCCGCAGGTGCCGCCGGCATACGCCGGTTGCGGCCGTGGCCTGTCGCCCTGCGGGGTGGACTCGCGGCCATGTTCACACTGACCGGGATGGCCCACTTCATCGGACTGCGTGCGGAACTCGTCGCGATGGTCCCGCCGTCGCTGCCGAACCCGGGCCTGCTGGTGACCGTCACCGGCCTGCTCGAACTGGCGGGCGCCGCGGGGCTGCTGATCGGGCGCACCGCGCCGTGGGCGGCAGGCGGCCTCACCGCACTGCTGATCCTGATGTTCCCGGCGAACGTGTACGCCGCCGTGGAGGGACTCTCGACGGGACCGTTCGAAGCGCTGCTCCCCCGCACACTCCTGCAGATCGTGTTCCTGTCGGCGACTCTCGCCGTCGTGATCTCGTCCGTGCGAGGCCGTGCTATGGAATCGCCCTCCGAAGCCCACTCGCTCGCAGCACCCGGCGTTGCACTCCCGCCCGCACCGCATCCTCGGTCCCGATGATCCGCACGTGGTTCCGCGCCCGGGTAATCGCGGTGTACAGCAATTCTCGGGTCAGCAGCGACGACGCCGCACCGGGCAGCACCACGGACACCGTGTCGTACTGGCTGCCCTGACTGCGGTGAATCGTCATCGCATACACCGTCTGAACCGCGGACAGATGCGTCGGATGCAACAGGAACGGTTCGGTGCCCCGCACGAACGCGGCGAAGAGTTCGTCGTCGTCCCGACGCACGATCACTCCGGTGTCGCCGTTGTAGATCTTCGTCTCGTGGTCATTGGCAGTCACCATCAGCGGCTGACCCGGATACCAGCGATCCGGGTCCAGTCGCTGTCCCGTCGTCTCGCCGATCCACTCCATCGCCTGCCGCGCCCACCGCTGCACTCCGTACGGACCTTCCCGGTGCGCGCACAACAGCCGGTGTTTCTCCGAATGCTGTAGCGCAGCGGAGGCATCGCCGGATTCCGCGGAATCCGTGACCGCGGCGGCCGTCGCCACCACGTCCGCCCGCAGTGCGTCCAGATCTTCGGGACCGTGGAACGACACCTCGGGGGCACCGCCGCCGCGCAGAATGTCGATCACCAGTTCTTCCTCGCCGTCCCGCACCGCGACAGCCAGTTTCGCGATACCGCCGCCGAAACGCCGACCGCGGCTGAGCCGGACCACTCCGCCCCGCAACCTGTCCCGTTCGCTCGCACTCAACGCGGCCTCGAGCGGGTCGTCGGCGGCGTCGAGGTCGGCCCCGACGACTCGCCCGAGCACCGGATTCTCGGTTCCCGACACCGGCCGCGCGACGAGATCGGCGAGGACCGCGCCCGCGTCGACCGACGTCAGCTGATCCGGGTCGCCGACGAGCACCAACCGAGTGTCGGGGCGGACGGCCGCGAGGAGCCGGCACATCATCGTCAGCGACACCATCGACGTCTCGTCGACCACGATCACGTCATACGGCAGGTGATTGTTCGCGTTGAAGCGGAACCGGGCGCCGCGTCCACGCTGCCAGCCCAGCAGCCGATGCAGCGTCATCGCGTTCAGTTCGGGTGGCAACCCGAGTGCGTCGGCCTGCTCGCGCACAGACTCCTGCAGCCGTGCCGCGGCCTTCCCGGTGGGGGCGGCGAGCGCGATACGCCGGCCCGGTCCGGGCTGCCTGGTCAGCAACGCCAGCAGCCGGGCGACGGTGTGGGTCTTGCCCGTTCCCGGCCCGCCGACCACCACCGACGTCCACTGGGTGGCGGCCACGGCGGCGGCGATCCGTTGCCGATCCGGTGACGGAGCCGGCGCCGTGTGGTCGTGCTGGTCGCGGAACAACTCGTCCAGCCCCTCCCTCAGCGACCGCTCGTCGACGAGCGGATACCCGACGGCGCGCTCGTCGAGTACCCGCCGGATGGTCGCCTCCTGCCGGAAGTACCGGTCGAGGTAGAGCAGTCCGCCCTCGGCCGTGTCGACGAGCCGCAGCGGGCGCAGCGGTCCCGCGGGACCACCCGTGACCAGCGGGCTCCGGCGCAGTGCCGCGACGACAGTCGAGTCTTCCGGCCAGGGCAGGGCGTCGAGATCGACTTCGGATTCCTCGTCGACGGTGACTTCCCGGATCCGCGTCAGGTCCAGGCACACCGAGCCGGACCGGACCGCGCGCACCGCCAGCGCGGTCGCCAGCACGACGTCTTCCGAGGATTCGCCGCCGAGCGCCGACAACCGCAGCGCGACGTGTACGTCCGCGGCGGCCAGCACACCGGCCTCGTTGAAGACCCGCAGCATCCCCTTGCCGCGCTGCGCCACCTGCACCTCGGTCATCGCGCCGCCTCCTGCGCGGCGGCCGACCCGGACAGCAGGTCGGACAGCTCGGTGATCAGCGCGGCGGGCGGCGCCCAGTCGAAGACGCCGCAACCCGGTGGCGTGTCGGGTCCGACCATCCCGCGAACGAACAGATACTGGACGCCCCCGAGGTGCAGCCCGGGATCGTAGCCCGGTTGCCGCCAGCGCAGGTACCGATGCAGCGCAACGGAATACAGCAGCGCCTGCAGCGGATAGTGCGCCCGCAACATCTCGGCGGCCATGCTGCCGCGGGTGTAGTGCGCGGTGGTCAGGTCGCCCTGCGCGAGACGATTGGTCTTGTAGTCGACCACGACGTACCGCGGGCCGGGCAGTCGCAGCACCGCGTCGATGCTGCCGGTGAGGTATCCGCGCAGCGGGGTCGGTTCGAGTGTCTGCACGGCGTCGGCGTACGACCGCAGCGGGTCGTTCTCGGGCAGGTGCGTGCGCAACAGCCTGCCGACGCCGTCGAGCATCACGGTCAGGGACGGGGTGTCGCCGCCGGCGAGGGGCAGTTCGAAGTCGAGTTCCGCCAACAGGTCCGCGGGTGCGAGATCGGCGAGGGTGCGCTCGGCCCCCGCGCCGAGGGGAGTCCGCAGCACCGGGACCAGTGCGGTGGCCAGCTGAGCGGGATCGACGTCCGAGAGGGTCGACGCGATCACGTCGCGGCAGCACCGCAGGACTTCGTCGTCCAGATCGGGTGCCGCGGTGTCGACGATCTCGAAGACGGCGTGGACGAGCGTGCCGAACGTCGCGCCACCCGGTAGTTCGTTCATTGTCGACGGCACTCCCGCAGTGACGCCGTCCGGCGCGTGCAGCGGCGGTTCGTCCGGCTCGTCCGTCTTCTCCTCGACCTCCGCTTCACTGCCGACGGCAGGCGCGTCGTGCGCGGACGCCGTCAACGCCGAATACGACGTGCGACGCCACCGCGTGTCCAGCAGCCGACGGAACCGGGCGGCCTCCAGGTCTCCGCTGGGCTCACGCTCGGGTGTCCAGCCGACCCGCGGGATCGGTTCGCAACCCACCGCCTCGACCGTCACCGTCTCCGGCGCCGCCGTGCCCCACGCCGACAACCGTTCCGCGACAATCGGATCCTCGGGGACGATGACCTTCTGCGGAACCTCACGCTGCCCGGGCAGGCGACCCAGGATCATCCGGTGCAGCGGCGCGGCGGGCGTCGTGAACGCCGGTGCCCACCACATCACGAGCCCGCACATCGCCCGGGTCACCGCGACGTACAGCAGACGCAGCTCCTCCCCCGCCTCTTCCGCGTCGTGCCGGTTCCTGCGGTCCGCGTAGCCGGGGCTGCCCGGGCCGCCGACGTCGAGGATGCGCCGCCCGTCGTCGTCGTGCAGAAGCAGTTTGCTCGGTTTCGAGATCTTGGCGGCGTCCCACGCATACGGCAGGTAGACGAGCGGGAATTCGAGGCCCTTGCTGGCGTGGACGGTCGCGATCTGCACGGCCGCGGCGTCGCTGTCGAGGCGCCGGCTGCGGTCGACCCCGCCCGTGGTCGGGTCCTTCATGCGTTCGGTGAGCCAGCGGGTGACGGCCGTCAGACCGAGCGACTGCTCGACGGCGGCACTGTTGAGCAACTGCGCCACGTGCCGGAGATCGGTCAGCGCCCGCTCGCCCGCCGCCACCCGCAGCAGTCTCGCTTCCAGCGCGCCGACCGCGGACAGTCGTTCGAACAGGGCCGCGAAACCGGACTGCGCGAACACCGCGCCGAGCTCGCGGAGCTGCGCGCCCACCTCCGCGACGATGTCGTCGCCGTGGGCATCGAGTTCCTCGGCCGTATGCCCGAGCAGCGGTGTGAGCGCCGCCAGCCGCACCCGGTCGGCGCGGTGCGGTTGCTCGATGGCCTGCAGGATCCAGAGCCAGTGCTGCGCAGCCGGAGTGGTGAAGACACTGGCCCCGCCGGCGAGCACGGACGGCACCCCTGCCCGGTCGAGAGCGTCGTGGACCACTGTGATCTGGGCGTTGGTCCGCACCAGCACCGCGATGTCGCCGGGCTCGACGAGTCGGGTGGTACCCCCGACGTCGAGTGTCGCGCCGCCGTCGAGAAGGGCGACGAGGTCGGCGGCGAGGTCTGCGGCGATCCTCTTCCGGAGCGCCCCCACCGCCGGATACCCCGACTTGTTGATCGGCCCGGCGCCGGTCCGCGGCAGATACCGCAGCCGCAACGGCGCGGCACCCGTCAGGCGCGACTTCGGTCTCGCACCGTCGACGCGGTGCACCACGATCTCGGGATGCCCGAGCTCGGCGCCGCCGTGCAGATATTCGAGTCCGTCGAGGAGTTCCTGATCGCTGCGCCAGTTCGTGGTCAACTCCTGGTGTCGGTCGGCCGATCGCACGGCGTCGAGGTAGCTGAGCACCTCCGCGCCACGGAACGCGTAGATGGCCTGCTTCGGATCGCCGACGAGCACCAGCGTTCCGTTGCCGTGGAACGTTCGGCGCAGAATGTCCCATTGCAGGGGGTCGGTGTCCTGGAACTCGTCGACGAGCACGACGCCGTACCGTTCGCGGACCCGCCTGCAAGCCGCCGCACCGTGCTCGGGGTCGCTGAGGACACGGTGCAGGAGCATCGGGAGATCGTCGAAGTCACGCAGCCCCACCGCGCGTTTGCGGCGTTCGACCTCGGCGCGGACCGCCTCCGCGAACGCCACCCGATCTCCGGCCGGGGTACCCCGCGCATCCTCCGGCGCGAGCACGGCCTGCGGGTCGAAGATGGCGGCCCGAGCGGCGGAGGTGGCCTCCGCCGGAGTGAACGGCGCGGAGTCGGCGCGACCGTACGCCCGGAGGTACAGGTCGGCGATCACCTCCGTCGTGAGGTCGTCGGCGGCCTCGACGAGCACCGTGTCGGGGTCGCGTTCGCCCGCGATCCCGAGTCCGTCGAGCATCCGCTGGCAGAAGCTGTGGGTGGTGACGATGGTGGCGGCGTCGAAGTCCGACAGTGCCTGCAGCAGACGCCGGCGCCGCAGCGCCACCTCGTCGGCGGCGGCCTCCGCGAGGTGCCGGATCACAAGGTCCGCGCTCAGCCGCGCGGCCGCGGGGTCGGCCAATGCGGCTGCGGCGGAACCGAATCGCTCACGCGTGCGTTCCCGCAGCTCCTGCGTCGCCGCCCGGCTGAACGTGACCAGCAACAGCCGCGACAGGTCCACTCCGCCCTCGGCGACGAAGCGGGCGGCCAGACCGACGATCGCATACGTCTTGCCGGTACCGGCGCTCGCCTCGAGCACCGTCGTCCCCTCGGGCAGCGGGCCCAGCAGGTCGAACCCTCGCGCGCCGTTCACGGCTGCGCCAACGTCTCGGCGGTGAGCAGCGGCGCCCACAATTGGCGGGCGTAGTTCTCGATCGTCACCGCGTCGCCGAGGACGTCGATGCCGGGAGATGCCCCGTACACGTACGTGATGTGGCGGTCGCGTGCGTCACCGAAATCACTGCTCCATTCCTTCCGGGCCGCCTCGATCGCGTCCTCCATGCCGCTGCCGCCGTACCGTCGCTCGGCGTAGGCCGCCGACGCGCCCGTCGCGATCGGCAGCGGCGCATGCAACCCGGCATCACGCAGTTCGACGAGTCGCACCAGTTCCTCCGCCGCGTTCTCCGGCGCCGTCAGCGTCGAGCGCCACGCCGGCCGGCTGTACGAGCCGCGGCCGGTCGTCACGGCCGTCCATTCCGTATCGCCGTCGCGATCGGACGCCGCGACCGCCAGCAACTGAGCCCACGCCGTGAGGCGGTGCTTCGGCCCCAGCCTCGAATACGTGGTGTTCGCGATCACCGATCCGTGCACACCACCCACGGTGCCGGTGAGGCGCCGTCCGTTGCCGAGAGCGACGTCGACGTCGACGGTCTCCGCGCGCCCGACGTGCACGGACCCGCTGACGGCGACGAGCGACTCGACCGCGCGCTCGATGTCGCCGAGCACCGACTCCCCCAACTTGAACGGTGGCAACGTACCCCGGCGCCACTCGGCGGCGCGGAAGTCGGCGGGTTCGGTTCCCGACAGTCGCGCGACGAGCATCCGCTGGCCGAGGTCCCAGCGGGCGAGCGGATCGGGCGCCACGTCCAGTGCGTCGGCGAGGTCCTCGTCCTCGTCGGGAACCCGCAACCCGAGCCGTTGCCGCAGGAATGCCTGCGTCGGGTGCACCAGGAACGCGACGAGGTCCGCGAGATCGACGACGTCCCCACGCTGCGGCGGCCCCAACGGCGCCGGCAGGAACGCGGGTTCCGGTTCGGGCGGATACTGCGCGGCGCGGGCACCGGCCAGCGCCGCCCGGTCGAAACTGAACGGGTGCTCCGGCCGGAAGTTGCGGGCATCGAACGGCTGCAACGGATGCCGGGTCACGATGGCGGGGAGGGCATCACTCCCGGCGGTGGCCGCCACCGCGTCGAGCAGCTCGGACAGCGGGATCGCCGGCGGCCGGGACATCCCCGTGACGGGGTCGGCGCCCGTGTAGAACAGCAGGAGCTTCTCACTCGCCGACATGACGGCGTCGAGCAGCAACTGCCGGTCCTCGCTGCGCGGATCACGTTCGCCGATCAGAGGATTACGGGCCAGCACGTCGTCGCCGTCCACACTCGCGCCCCGCGGGAACACCTCGTCGTCGAGGCCGAGGAGGACGACAACGCGGTGCGGCACCGACCGCATCGGCACCATGGTGCACACCGTCAGCTCACCGGTGCGAAAGTTCGCGCGGGTGGGGCGTCCCGCGAGCCGGGTGGCCAGCATGGCGCGCACGTCCGACAGCCGCAGCACCGTGTCGCCGCCGTGCTCCATCGCGGCCCCGAGTTCCCTTCTTGCCTGGGCCAATTGCCAGGTGTCGCCGGCACTGACGTCGACGAGTAGATCCAATGCCCGGGTGAGCGCGCTCGACCACGCCGCGACCGACTGCGGCCCGGCGAGCCCGCGCAGCGCGACGTCGAGTCGGTCGACGAACTCGGCCAGCCTTCCGGTGAGATCGATGTCGTTGCTGTCGACGTCGTCGAGCGGAAGTGCGAGGGCGAGCCATTCGCCCTCCGACTCGTCGGCCGCGGCGCCGAGCAGGATGCGGTCGAGCGCGGTGGTGAACGTGTTCTGCGGGAAGTCGCCGAGTCCGAACGCCGCGCGCTGCCGCGGTCCGATTCCCCAGCGGGCGCCCGTCGCGGTCGCCCACTCCCGGATCCGTTCGAGGTCGTCGTCGCCGAACCGGAATCGCCTGCGCACCGGCGCGGCCGCCGACAGGTCCAGAATCTGACTGGCCGTCACCCTCGCGTCGGCGAGTTCGAGGAGGCTCGACACCACGGCGAGCACCGGGTTGGTCTGGTGCAGGGCCCGATCCGCGAGCCGGACCCGCAGACGGTGACCGGGATGCCCGAGCACATCCTGCCCGAACGCGGCCCGGATCAGCGGCGCGTACGACTCGACGTCGGGACACATGACGAGCACGTCGCGCGGTTCGAGAGTCGGATCGTCCTCGAAGAGATGCAGGAGGCATTCGCGCAGGACCTCCACCTGGCGCGCAGGACCGTGGCATGCGTGGACCTGCACGGACGCGTCGGCGGTGCACTCGGAGAGAGCCGGCGCCCGGTCGTCCCGGACGTCGGCCTGCAGGCGCCCCAGCAGGGAGTCGGGCGGCGGCGGTCCCGGGTGGTGGAGGTCGTCGACGTCGAGGCGAGTCAGTCGCGACTCGAGTTCGCGGACGTCCCGCGCCAGGCTCGACAGCAACAGGTGGGTGACGGACAGGGCGGTGCGGTCGTCGGCGCGCGCGAGCACGCCGCCCGCCGTCGACAACGACGACCACAGCGCGGGACTCGGATGCGGAAGCCACAGGTGCACATCGCGATTGACGGCCAGGGCGGCGATAACGGCGAGCTGATCGGTCGCGAGGCGCGTCGGGCCGAACAGCGACAGCCTGCCGGGGAGTTCGACGAGGTCCGGTTCCTCGCGCAGCCGGGCGCAGGCGGAGTCGAGGCGCTCGGCGGGCGCGGGGCCTCCGATCCTCGCCCGTAGCCGTCGCCACAGTTCGGCCTGCCACAGCAGGTCGTCGTCGAGTGAGCCGCCCGCACCGTCGGTGTCCCGGCCTGCCGCCCAGTCGACCAGCATCTCCGGACGCTGCGCGGCGTAACTGCGGTACAGATCGGTCAGGTGCAACGCGGTGGCGTAGCGCCTGCCGGGCCGGTGATCGTCCGGGTCGCTGCCTGGGCGGCAGTGTCCGAGGTGTTTCGCGAGGACGGCGCACCAGGGCTCGTCCAGGCAGTCGTCGACGACGGCGAGCAGCGCCCACAGCACCCGGGACGGATGCCACGGGTCGTCGTCGGCGGACACGCCGGTGGCGGCGGCGAGGCACTCGTCCACGAGGCGGGCCGGTGACGGGAAGTCGATGTTCGCGGCCACTCCGTCACCGACGCCGGGCCGGGCCCCGAGCGCGGTCGACAGTCGCTGCGTGAGCCAGCGCTCCACCCCCTTCGCCGGGACCGCGACGATCTCACGGGCGAACGGATCGGACAGCGGGGTCGAGAGCACGTCGCCGAGAGCCGACGCGAGAGTGGTGGAACGCTCGGCGCGATGCAGTACGAGCACGTGGCCTCCCTTCGCTCCCCAACTCCGGTCGGCTCAGACTTACCACAACCCACCGACTCGGGAGGCCCAGGTGAGTGGCAAAGTGTGCCGGGGCACGCATTCGCACTCACGTGCGGGTTAGCCTGGTTCGAACTGGTTTCCAGGCCTGGAGGCAGGATGCAGACATTCGTGCCCGACCCGGGGTTCGCCCGCAGCGGAACGCTGCTCGACGACCGGCGGCTGGGCAAGCAACGGGTGGAAACCTTTCAGATTCTGCGAGCCCTCGTGTGGCCGTCGTACGGGTGGAAAAACCATCCCGCGACCGCGATGTGGCGTGGCTTCACGCCCGCGCTCGTCGCGTACGGCGTCGCGATGTGCCGCGAGTGGTCGGCGCGCGGACACACCGACGCGCTGGAACCTCAACTACTCGAGTACACGGGTGGGCGACTCGACTCGTTCGAGCATCTCCGCGACCATGGTCTGCTGCCACCATGGGTCGGCGACGACGCCGTCCATGCCAGCCACCGTCGCGTTCTCGCCGAGAAGGCACCGGACGCCTACCCGCGGTCGTGGAGCGGAGACGGCGGATACGTCTGGCCGCCGCCCGTGTACCCGCGGTGGCCCGTCCGCGGCGCCGACCCTCACGAGGTGCTGACTCCCTCCGAAGCCGAGGCACTGGCCGGCGGCGCGGACACGTGGGACCTCCTGCACAGTCTGCACCTCGGCCGGTCCGTCTCGACGGACTCGCCCGATCCGGCGACGGTCGTCGCGGCGAGCCTGGTGCGTCCCGGACTGACGGCGGTGCTGCTCGACGCCGATCCCGTTCCCGACGACGCAGAGAAACCCGCGGCGACGGCGGACGACGCCGGCACCGCCAGCCCGTCCATCGCCCGTCAGCCGACGCCGGAAGATCGGGAGGCGACGGAGAGTGAGGTTGTCGATCCACGCCGTATCCGGTTCTTTCGCAGCGGCCAACCGGTGCCGGACGCCGAACGATATGGACTGGTCGTCTCGTCGTCGAGCACGCCGCCGCAGGGTCTCGACTCGATCCCCCTGCTGCATCTGCGCACCCCCAGGTGAGTGGCAATGCGTGCCGGGGCACACTTTGCCACTCACGTGCCGGGGCGCACTTTGCCACTCACGTGGGGCAGGCGCTTCAGCGGCCGGGGCGGGCCTGGGTGAGGTGCGGGACCCAGCCGTGGGTGGGCCACTTCTTCAGACCGACCTTGGCGGGGACGATCCGCTTGTTCACGAACTGCGACTCCAGTTCGGTGTCGGACTCGCCCGTGAACCGCCACAGCGACGCGTCACCCGGCCGTGCCACCGACGACCAGGACTTCGCCCGGTACGCGGCGCGAACGATGTTGTCCGCGAACACGATCACCGGGATGTCGTCGGTGTTGCGCACGGCCGCGCCCGCTGCCCACGCGCCGCGGGACAGTTCGTAGACCTGCTCCGAGGTCACACCGCGCCGGGAGGCGGCGGGCACCTCGAGGACGACGCAGGGGGTCGGCAGATTCGGCACGGGTTCTGCTGCGTACTGCAACACGAGGTCGTCGACGGGTACGGCCCGCTGCTCGGCCGCGCCGCCGGCGAGGTTGCCCAGCGCGGAACCCTCGACGAGCCCCAGCGCTCCCACCACTCCGTTGCGCACCGCGTCGGCGACGCCACCGGTGTCGGCAACGCGATGCGCCACGATGTAGTGCTCGACCTCGTGGCCGGAGTCGTAGATCTCCCGGATGCGGGCGATCGTCGCCGCTTTCACCTCGGCGCCGTCGGTCTCCGGATCCTCGAGCGTCTGCCGGTGCTCGTTCTCGGCCAGCGCCTCCCACACGTAGCCGTACACACGGGTGCCGCGTCCGGCGCCGACGTAGAACACCGACCTGTTGCGGGGGTCGAGGAGCGCGTAGACGTAGGTGCCGAGTTCCTCACCCACCCGCTTCGGGAACGGCTGCGGCGCGTGGCGGGTCTGATACACCTCTTTCAGGATCAGGCGCAGGGCCGCCAGTTTCAACGCGACGGGAACCCCGCCGTCGATGCCGTCGAAGAGTGCGGTGGCGGCGCCCTGCACGGAGGAGAAGGTGTGCCCGACGTGCCGTTCGAGGGACTTCGTGACGTCCGCGAACTGCGCGAACCGCACCCGCGGGTCGGGGGACGCGTTGTCCAGGTCGTTGGACGCGAGGAAGGTCTGGACCTCGGCATTGTCGAGCCAGCGAGAAGTGATGTCGATCGGGATCGTCCAGACGGTAGCCATGCCCCTACCGTAAGGGAAAACCTCGATGAAGAACTCGGACGACTAATACACCGGGCGATTCGAACTCTTTCGACGTCGTAGGCGGTGCGGGAAGATGGAGTGGTACCCGTTCCGACGCAGGTTGGGAGAACATTCATGGCAACGCCCAGCTACTCCACCCGCACGGCGGTCGACATCGCGGTCGGCGTCCTCATCGCCTACCGGGGCTGCTCCGAGAACGACGCGTTCACCGAACTCGCGGAGACGTCCCGGCAGCACAAGGTTGCCCTCGCCCGTACCGCCCGCGCGCTGATCGCGTTCATTCAGACCCATCACGACGACCTTCCCGCGTCCGATATCACCGCTGCGGCCCTGCAGTGGAGCCACGCCACTCCGTACCGCGGCGCGTTCGGCACGGCGGCATGAATTCGGGCGAAGTCTGAGAATTCTCTGGCTTCGACGGCGCGACGCTCCGCAAACCTTCAGACTCGATGTGAGACCGAACGACCTGCGCACCGAGATACGAAGAGGTAACTGAGTTGACGATCCGCAAGATCACGGTTGCCGCGGTAGCGATCGCCGCAGCCCTCACGATGTCCGCCTGTGGTTCCGACGAGCCGTCCGGCTCGAGTGGGACCACCACGTCCACCACCGCGTCGGCGACCGAGACGACGGCCGACCTCGTTCTGCCGACGGCCGCCGACCTCAATGCGCTGCTGGCGAAGGGCCTAGACCCGGCCACTCCGCTCGACGAGAAGATCGCCATGGTGGAGGGTTCGGAACAGGATCCGAACCTGTTCAACCAGGTCGCCGCGGCCGCTCAGCAGGCGGGTGCGCAGGTTCAGGTGCTGGACCCGGTTATCGACAACGGCGACGGCAGCGCCAGCGCGCAGCTGCAGTTGACGATCAACGGCCAGGTGCAGCAGAACACCCTGCCCGCCATCTTCGTTCCCGGCGAGAACGGGACGTGGAAACTGTCGAAGGCGACGGCGTGCTCGATCGTGGCGATCGCGCAGCTGACGTCGCCGGCCTGCCCGCCCGCCTGATCCGGGCTTCCGCGTCACACGCCTTCCAGCGCCTCACCGATCTCCTGGACGGCCCGGTTGTGCTGATCGGTGATCAGCACATGTCCTGCTGCGATGGTCAGCGCAACCGGCCATTCGATGATTTCGACGGCGGCGAGCAGGCCGATCGCCGCGAAGAATGCCAGCTGCTCGGGGCGCGGCAGCGGCATCCTGCCGAGGATCGGCAGCTGCACGGCGAAGCTGTGGGCCTCCTGCACCCGCTGGACGGCGTCGCTGTGCGACTGCGCCCCAGACGTCGACTGCGCCTCGGGCGTCGACTGCGCCTCCGACGTTCGTTGGGCCATAGTTCGTCTCCCTTGTCCGTGCCGTTTGCCGGTCAGCCACCTTGACCGCGGACCGTGTCGGTTGTGCTGAGTGCCGTCGCCCAGACCGCCGCCGGTGTCTTCTCCGGCGCCGGGGACCCGTTGACCGGGGTGGTCACCCGGGTGCTCACCCCACCGCTCCGGGAGGTGTACGCCGTGCTGCTGCGGGCCGGCGTCATCGAGATCGTCGAATCACCCGCAAGCTTCTCCAGCAGTGCCGGCGCGAACGCGGCTGCCGCGGTCGCCGCACCCGCACATCCCAGCGCCTGGGCCCAGCCGACCGGTCCGAGCGGGGTGCATCCCAGCAGCTGACTGACGCCGGGCGTACTGACCATCACGGTGAGCGCGGCGAGCGACCCGCCCGCGGTGAGGACGACGAGCGGGCTGCGCGAATCGATGAGCGTCTGCCCCAGCTGCGTGCCGACCAGCGCAACCAGCCCGACGGTCGACGCCCTGCGTTGCCTTCCCGTCACGCTCGCCAGCGCCCACGCCGTGGTCGCCCCCGCCGCGGTGGCGGTGCCGCGGATCGCGACGGTCCGCCACAGCGCGGCGCTGTCCGGTCCGCGGCCCTCGCCACGGGTCTGTTCGTTGGGCGGGCTCACCGCGAGCGCGGCCGCCGGCAGGGCGTCGGTGAGCACGTTCACCAGCAGTAGCTGACGCGCGGTGAGCGGCGACCGTCCGGCGATCGCGCTGCCGATCAGGGCGAACGCCACCTCGCCGGCGTTCCCGCCGAGCAGCACCGACACTCCGGCCTGCACCCGCCGCCACAGCTGGCGGCCCTCGTCGAGGGCGTCGCGCAGCGCGTCGACGCGGCCGTCGAGGAGCACCACGTCCGCTGCGCTGCGGGCGGGGTCGCTGCCGCGCGAACTGACGCCGATCCCCACACTGGCGGCCCGGATCGCGGCGGCGTCGTTGGCGCCGTCGCCGACCATCGCGCAGACGTGACCGACGCGTTCGAGGGTCTGCACGATCTGTACCTTGTGCTCGGGCGTCATCCGGGCGAAGACGACGCACTTCTCGACGGCGTTCTCCTGCCCCCGGTGCGACAGGGTGTCCCATTCGGTGCCGCTGATCACCTGTTCGGACGACACGGGCAGTCCCAGCTCTCGCGTGATGGCAGTGGCCGTGACGGGATGGTCGCCGGTGATCAGCCGGACTCCGACCTGGAGGCGTTCCAGGTCGGGAAGCAGTCCGGCCGCTTCGGGGCGCGGGGTGTCGGCGAGCCCGAGCAGTCCGACGAGTTGCAGCCCGCTGCCGCACAGTTCGTCGAGTACGTCGGCGTCGTCGGCCGCGCGACGCGACTGGAATTTCGTGACGGTCCGGCGGGCGACGGCGATGACGCGCAGCCCGTCCGCTGCCATGCCGAGGACAGTGTCGTGAACCTCGTCGGCGTCGATTCCGGTGCAGGCGGCGACCACGACCTCCGGTGCACCCTTCAACGACAGGTGTGTCTTCGACAGCGAGGCGGAGTAGGGCCGTCCGGAGCGGAACGGAAGATAGCTGCGGTGCTCGCCCTCCGGTGGCAGCAGGTCCGCTGCCGCGTCGGCGATCGCGACGTCGGTGGCGTGCGCGGCCGGACTGCCGTCGGGGGTCACGGCACTGCGTCCCGCGCATGCGAGCACGTCTTCGCGATCGAACCCCCGCTCCGGGACGGCGGAGACCACCCGCAGGCGGTTCTCGCTCAGGGTGCCCGTCTTGTCGAAGCACACCACGTCGACGCGGCCGAGCGCCTCGACGGACCGCGGCGCCCGCACCAGCGCGCCCGACCGGGTCAGCCTGCGTGCGGCGGCCTGCTGAGCCAGGGTCGCGACGAGCGGCAGACCCTCCGGAACCGCTGCCACCGCGACCGCGACACCGCTGGTGACCGCCTGCCGCAGTCCGGTGCCGCGCAGGAACCCGACGGCGGTCACCAGCGCCCCGCCTCCGACGCTGACGGGCAGCACCCGGTCGGTGAGGCTCCTGAGCTGCGCCTGTAGACCCACCTGCGACGCACTCGCCGGGGTGATCGCGCCGGCACGTCCCGCTTCCGTGGCGTCACCGACCGCGGTGACGATCGCCGTCGCCGTGCCGGTGAGGATCGTAGTTCCCGCGAACACCATGCAGGCGCGTTCACCGATCGGTGCGCCCGGGGTCGGCGACGTCTGCTTGCTCACCGGCAGCGATTCCCCGGTGAGCGAGGATTCGTCGACCTCGACGCCGGGTGCCTCGACGAGCCTGCCGTCGGCGGGCACCACCTCGCCGGGGAGAATCTCGATGACGTCGCCCGGCCGCAACCGCGACGCCTCCACCCGCTCCGTCACCCGGCTGTTCGCGGATCCGGCGACGCGGTGCGCCGGCGGATCGCCCGCCGCCAGCAACCTGTTCAGCAATCGTTCCGCGTGGAGGCGTTGCACGGCCGACAGCGCGGCGTTGCCCGCGAGCACCGATCCCACGAGCACGGCGTCGATCGGCGACCCCAGCAGCGCGCTCGCCGCCGATCCGGTGGCCAGGACGGGGGTCAGCGGATCCGAGAGTTCCGTGCGCATCGCCCGCCCGAAGTCCCAGGCCAGGCCGACCGGCCATGCGGTGATCCGTCCGATCGCCTCGGCCGGGGCCAGCACGAGACGCACCGATCGGCGGCGTGGTGCCGCCGCGCCCTCGTCCTCGTGCACGGGTAGCAGACGGCGCACGTCCAGCGCCGGCAGCTCGTGCCAGGCGTGTACCGGGGCGGCCGGGGGATTTTCGGCCCGCAGCACACTGCGCGCGAGGGAATGTCCCGTCCACAGTCCTGCCGCCGCACCGACCGTGACGGGCCCCGGTCCGCGACCCCGCACTCCCGGCAGCATCACGAGCGCACCGAGCATCGACGCCGCCGTGGCGATCTCGACGCCGCGCCGGCTCGCCGTCCGGGCGTCGGGCAGGGACCGCAGCACCCGCCAGACCCCGGCGAGGTCGTCGACCATCAGGTCCGCACACCACGGCGGCGGGGCGGCGTCGACGAGAACCCCGATACCGACGTCGGCCGCTGACAGGGCGTGCGGTGCCCGGCCTGCCACCACCGCGACCGTCGCGCCGTTCGCCTGCAACTGCGCGACGGCGTCGCGGAGGTCCGCGTCCGGCGATCCGCTCGACGGGAGCAGATCGTCGAAAGCCGAGCGGAGTCCGCCGAGTCCGTCCACGTTCACCGATATCACCTGGGCGCCCGACGTGCGGGCCTGCGTGAGCACGGCCGCCGCATTCGCGTGGTGGGCACGCGTCACGAGGACCGCGGAATCCTCGTCCACGGCGGCCGAGGCGACGTCGCCCGGAAGGTCGGCGAGCGCGTGCCAGCCCACCCCGAGGGTGCCGTTCTCGACGGCGGACCGCGCGGCCTCCCACACTCTCGTCCGGTCGGCGTCCCGGACCGCGCGGAGTCCGCTCACCCGCAGCTCGGCCGTGTGCAGCACGTCGGGGTCCACGACCACCGCGTCGACCCGGTCCAGGCAGCGCAGTGCGGCGGGTCGCAGAACCAGCACGGAGTGACGGTCGGCGAGTCCGCGGCCCAGCGTCGCGGCGAAGGCCTCACGTGCGGTGCGGGCAGCCTTCGGCGCGGCGACCAGGGCCGCGTCCGCGGCGCCCGCGACACTGCGGGTCGCGACCCCCACCGCCGTCGCCCCCACGAACTGCGCGATCGCCGCCCGGTCGACGTCTCGCTCCACCGGCCCGGGCGTGGCGCGCACGCGGGGGCGGTCGTCCGAGTCGTCCGCCGGGGCCTCGGCCAGTTCGGGTTCGCGGCGGTGCCACACCTGCCGGCCGGACCACGCCTCTGCCGTGATCGCCGACCGCAGTGCCACGTCGACGGCGAGGGATGCCGGTGCGCGCCGCAGCACGTCGCCGACGGCTTGAGCGGTGGCGAGCAGCAGTTCGGCGGCGTCCGGCCCGAGCCGGTTCTCCACCATGTCGCGCAGCCGCGGCTGATAGTTGACGAAGGTGACCACGGCGGCGGGCACCGCCGCCGGCAGGCTCGGCATCGGAAGCAGGCGGACACCGGCCGCCGCGACGAGGCCCGTCGTCGCCGCGGCCAGGGCGAGAGCCCGTTCGGCGAGCGCGACGTCGTCGCCGGGCAGTTCCCTGGGGCGGTCCCGGACTGCGCCGCGCGCGAGCGGGCGGGCGGCATCCTCCGCTCGTTCGACCACCGCGCACAGTGCGGTCACCGACGGTCCGTCGTCGCCGACCGTCACCACCATCCGGGACAGCGGGCGGTTGAGTTCCGCTCCGTCCACACCGGCGGTCGCGCGGACCGCGGCGAGAACGGCTGCGGCCACGTCGTCGCCGTGCGGTCCGTCGAGTCCGCGGACCTCGATCCAGGCACGGCCGTGTCCGGAACTCGCGCGGCGGGCCGGAGTTCCCCCCAGCACCTCGGTGGTGATCTGTGTCGCGGTCCGCACGGTGGTGGTCATCAGACCGGCGGCGACGGCGAAATATCGACCGAGTCCCACGGCGCTACTGTGCGGTCGAGGTGGGGGCTTCGGTGTCGCGTGAGGTTCGCGACCCCGCGCCGAACTGCCGCAGCACGAGCGCCGCCCCGCCCGCGGTGACCAGCACCGGCCACTCGACCAGTCCCGCCGCACCGACGGCCGCCAGGGTCAGAGCCGCGGCCGGTGTCGAATGACTTCCGCTCTCCATGCCGGCCCGGGCTCCGCTCGCCGCCCCGCGCACTCCGCAGACCACGCCGCCGAGTGCCGCTCCCCCGACCGCTCCGACCGCACTCGTCGTCGCGTTCGCGGCACCTGTCACGGCGTTCACTGCGCCGTCGACGATTCGCATGATGAGCTCCCATCGGCCGTGGCCACTCCCGCCGGTGCACGGCGGATCATGTCTGCGATACCCCCCTCAGGGTATTCTCAACCGCCGCACACCGGAACAGATTTCAGGGAACTCTCGACGAATCTCAGATACTGTTCTGCCCCAGGGGAATTCGCTCGCCCTGTTCGGTGCGCCAGAAGTCCCGACCGTCGTAGGTCACGACGTCGCCGCTGATGTGACTGGCAACGGCACCCGCAGCCGTCGTCGGGTCGGGGAATCGCCGGCCCTGCATCGGTCCGCGCATGATCTCCAGCGACTGCGTGCCGGGGTCGAACCGTCCGACCAGTCGATACCCCTCGAAGTCGGCGACCACCTCGAGTCGGGTGTCTGCCAGTTCGTCCGATACGGCGGCCGCTTTCGCCGGCTTCTTGCGGGCGGACGCTTCGGCGAGCGCGTCCGCCCGCAACGTTGCCGCAGTGGTGGCACGCTGGGCGTCGCTGTAGCGGCTGGGGTCCTTCTCCCCCGCCAGGCCGAGCAGGTCCCAGCGGCCGCGACCGTGCGCGATCCGGCTCAGCGGAATCGCGTGATGCCCGGTTCGGGTGCGGCCGGGAGTGTCCATCATCCACAGATCCACCTCGGCACGGATGTCGTCGGCGACCTCGGCGGAGGGCACGACGAAGAACTCCTCCGGAGTGCTCGCGAGGTCCACGAACACCCAGAACTGTGAACCGGTGTCGTCGTCGTCGAGCGATTCGTCCTGTTTACGGGCCTGCCAGTCGCCGCTCAGCTTGGAACGCACCCGCACGATGCAACTCGTGCCGTCGTCGCCCCAGACCTGGACCGGGTTGCGACGCGAGTGGGTGAGCCGGACTGCTTTGCCGCCCCGTTCCACGACATCGGCGATGAAGGCCTGGATTCCCCGGCTGGCGGTGTCTTCCACTGTGTACGTGTCCGTCCGTGATTCTGCGTCCCGTACGCAGGTGGAGAGAGGTGTGGCGACGGGTTTGCGCAGCACGACTCGGCGTTCTCCTCCTCACCCTACGTGCCGTGCCCGGTGAGCGGTGACTACCCGACCGGGTGGGCTACCTCCGCGGCCTCGGCGAACAGCCACGACAGCACCAGCGCACCGGGGTCCACGACACCTCGCGCGGCCTCACCGATGTAGCTGGCCCGGCCGCGCCTCGCGGTGAGGTCGGCGGTGGCCTCGGCTCCGCGGGCGGACGCGTCCGCAGCCTCGGCCAGGCCGTCGGCCAGACTCCTCCCCGCGGCGACGGCCGATTCGAAGGCGGCCACGGCGGGGGCGATGGCATCGATCATCGTCTTGTCTCCGGGTTGCGCCCCGCCGAGTTCCTGGATCGTGTCGAGGCCTGCCCGTGCGGCGGCGGCGATCGCCTTCGCGTCCACACCCTGCGGTGCGTCGGCGGCCACCCGGTAGAACTGCCGGAACCAGACGCCGAACAGCGCGCCCGACGTGCCACCGGCATGGCCGAGGTAGGCGTCGGACAGCGACTCGAAGATCGTCGCCGGGGAGTACCGGTCGCGGATCCCGGCGACGTCGACGTGGTCGAGTGCGGCCACCATGTTGGTGCCGAAGTCGCCGTCGCCCGCGCGGCGGTCGAGGTCGGTGAGGTTCGGTTCCTCGGTGAGGACCTTCTCGACGAACGCGCCGATCCACCTGCCCACCGCCGCCCGGCCGAGTGCGTCGACGGTATCGGGAACTTTCGCCTCGTCCACGCGGGAGGCGACGTCCGACCGGAACTGCACCGCGGATCGGTCTGCGATGCCGCGGAATTCGCCGGCAGGCGCGTTCGGCCATCCCGGTGCGGCGGTCGGGGTGTCCCAGAGGTCGAGGAGTTCGTCGTCGCAGCGCACCAGCGTGATGGACGCGCCGTCCATGTCGAGGGCGGTGACGAAACTGCCGACCAGCGAGCGCCGGATCACCACTCCCCTTTCGGCGAGGTAGTCGGCGAATTCTGCGAACAGCAGTTGCAATTCGAGCGGATGGGCCGCACCGAGCCCGTTGACGATCGCGATCACCGGATCCCCGCGCTGCACGCCGAGCGAGGCGAGCACGGGGTCGGTCAGCCGGCGGACCAGTTCGGCGGCGGGCAGCGCGTCGACCCGTTCGGTTCCGCGTTCGCCGTGGATGCCGATCCCGAGTTCGATCTGCCCCTCCGGGAGGTCGAACGACGGCGAGTCCGACCCCGGCACGGTGCACGCTCGCAGTGCCACGGCCATGCTGCGGGAATTCCGGGCCGTGCGTCGCCCGAACTCCGCGACGGCGGCGAGGTCGTCTCCGCGTTCGGCCGAAGCGCCGCAGATCTTCTCGACCGCGATCGTGGCCGCGGTGCCGCGGCGCCCGGGCCCGTCCTCCTGTTCGGACGCGACGTCGTCGTCGACGAGGACGTGCTCGACCGTGACGCCGTCCTCCGCCGCCAGGTCGCCGGCGATGCGGAAGTTGAGGACGTCGCCGGTGTAGTTCTTCACGATGTGCACGACCCCGCCGCCGGCGTCCACGGCCCGGGTGGCGGCCCGCACCTGCATCGCGTTGGGTGAGCTGAAGATCAGGCCGGGGCAGGCTCCGGTGAGCATGCCCCGGCCGACGAATCCGGCGTGCAGCGGTTCGTGCCCGGACCCACCGCCCGACAGCAACGCGACCTGCCCCGACGGCAATGGTTCCCGCCGCGTCAGGTAACCCGGTTCCGGATGCCATTCGAGGTCGTCGGTGGTGGCGACGGCCCCGCGGAGCGCGTCGACGACGAAAGACTTGGGCGAGTTCAGGAACTGTGGTTGCGCCATGCCCCCACGCTAAACCTCCGCATGTGAGTGCCGCGGAGTACCGGAGCACACTTTGCCACTCACGTGGGAGGCGGCGGCGAGCGCTTCCTCGAACTCCCGGCGGCCCGACTGCGACCCGAGCAGCAACGCGAGCCGGGTCAGGAAACCCTCCCGGTCCGATTCGCCCGCCTGGTCGAGCGCCTCCGACAGCCCCATCCACACGTTCTCGCGCAGCGACTCCTCCGGGCTCGCGGCCGTGCCGGTGTGCGCGGGGACGACACCCACCGCGGGGGCGGTCGCCGCCCTCACGTGCTCGTGCACCTCCCCGAGCAGCGCCAGGTCCCGGACCCGGCACAGGACGAGCCCGTCCGGGCGGATGACGAAGCACTCGCCGGGGGACGCGCCGAGAGCGGCCGAGACCGCCCCGTCGGGGTCGTCCAGGACGGTCAGGTCCGCCGCCGCGTCCACCACCGCACCGGGTGCGGGGACGACGACCGCCCGCACCAACTCGGGCGAGAGCGCCGTCGCGAGCCCAGATGCGTGCGCGGCGATCATCCGAGCACCGGCCGCATCCACTCCGACACCGAGCACCGCGAAACCCGTTCCGCGCACACGGTTCAGCGAAGACTCCACCGACCCCTCGGCGGTGACGACGCGAACTCGCCTGTCTTCCAGCGGATCCCCGGGCAGCAGCCCGGTCGTGCCCTCGGCCACCGGCCACGTCAGCGGCGACAGGTGCGCGTGCGTCGCACTGGACTGCCGCGGATTGATCAGGTGCCCGAACTCCGGGTGGGTCGTGGCCAGCGCCAGGACGGCGTCGCGGGTGGTGCGGTAGCCGTGGCTGCCGGGCGACATGATCAGCGTCGACTTTCCGGCGTTGTCGACGTTCTGCTGCCAGGCACCGCGACGTTCAGCCGAATATGCCTGCAGCAGTGCTTCGTCCGCGGTTCCGTGGACGACGGCGGCCAGCGTCCAGGCGAGGGTCTCGGCGTCCTCCATTCCGGAGTTCAGCCCGCGGACGCCGAAGATCGGCACCAGGTGCGCGGCGTCGCCGGCGAACAGGATGCGACCGTGCGTGAAGTCGTCCAGCGCGAGCGCGTGCGCGCGGTAGAAGCCGTGCCACTCGAGGGTCCACGGCACGTCGTTCTCTAGCCAGTCGAGGTGCCGGGTGATCCGGTCGCGGATGCGGTCTTCTTGTGTCTCGAGTTCGGCGTCGTCGGAGCCGTCGAGTTGGTAGTCGATGCGCCAGATGTCGCGGGGCTGCTGATGCATGATGATCGTCGAGCCGGGGTTGCTCGGCGGGTCGAACCACACCATCCGTTCGGCGGGCAGCGTCGATTCCCAGTGGATGTCGGCGATGACGTAGTTGCCCTGATAGCTGTTTCCCTGCAACCGGATTCCCGCGAGTTCGCGCATGCGACTGCGCCCGCCGTCGGCGGCCACCACCCACCGCGCGCGCAGCCGGCGCGTGCCGAACGCGGTGTCGATGTCGAGTGTCACGTCCTCGTCCGACCGCAGGACCCCGGCGACGCTGGACGACCAATGGAATGTGATCAGCGGGTGCGCGAGCAGCGTGTCGGTCATGATCTGCTCGATCTCGGACTGCGACACGTTGACCATGGGACCGCGGACGTCGTGCTCGCCGTGCGCCATCTCGAAGTGCAGCACCTGCTCGTCGCGGTAGAAGCTGCGCCCGCCCACCCAGGGCAGCACGATCTTCTCGAGTTCCGGGCCGAAACCGAGCCGGGCGGCCACCTCGAGGCTGTGCCGGGAGATACAGATCGCGCGGCTGCCGAACGACACCTGGTCGGCGGCCTCGAGCACGGTGACGGGGATGCCGCGCTGCGCGAGACCGAGCGCCACGCCCATGCCGACCGGTCCTGCGCCCACGACGACGACGGGCAGGGTGTCGTCGGTTGCGGCGGTCGACGCGAAGTCCGTCGCCGAATACTTCTGTGGCTGAAAGTAGGTGGACATGTCAGGCGACCTCCGCCTTCTGTGCGTTCTTGTTCGTTTCCGGCAGTAGCAGAATGGCGACGAGACTGATCACGGCGATCACCACGAAGTAGGCGCTGATCGCGACGGAACTGCCGAAGGCCCCGAACAGCCACGTCGCGAGGACCGGTGCGAGCCCACCGCCGAGGATGGCGCCGATTTGGTAGCCGAGAGATGCTCCGCTGTAGCGGATGTGGGCGGGGAAGAGTTCCGCGAACAGCGCCGACTGCGGTCCGGCGGTGGTGCCGAGCACCGCGGCCATCACGACCATCGCGAGCAGCATGACCGGGAGCGACGCCGTGTCGATCAGCGGGAAGAACACCGCGGCGACGACCACCAGCGCGATCGAACTCCACGTGTACACGCGGCGCCTGCCGAGCACGTCCGACTTCCGGGCCGACACCGCCATGCCCGCCATCCAGACCGGGCACGCGACGATCAGCAGGGTCAGCATCGTGGCGCGGCTGAAGCCGAGTTCCTTCGTGCCGTACGTCAGCACGTAGACCATGAAGACGTAGGCGATGCCGTTGGTCGCGATGAACGTGCCCGCGGCGAGCAGCACGGTCCGCCAGTTCTTCGTGAGTACCTCGACGATCGGCATCTTCACGATCGTGTCGCTCTCCTTGGCCTCGGCGAAGGCCGGGGATTCGAAGACGCCGAGGCGAATCCACATCGCGACGCCGACGAGCACCGCGCTCGTGAGGAACGGCACGCGCCAGCCCCAGGTCTGGAATGCGTCGTCGGACAGCAACTGCGTGACGCCGAGGAAGACGACGTTCGCCATGATCACACCGGCCGGGACACCCATCTGCGGTGCCGCGCCGTACAGTCCGCGCTTGCCTTCGGGGGCGTGTTCGGTGGCCATCAGCACCGCGCCGCCCCATTCACCGCCGACGCCGATGCCCTGCACGAACCGCAACGCGACCAGCAGGATGGGTGCGGCCACCCCGATGGCCTCGAAGTTCGGGAGCAGTCCGATGCCGACGGTCGCGGCGCCCATCATCGTGAGCGACAGCACCAGCATCGACTTGCGCCCGATGCGGTCACCGAAGTGGCCCATGACGACGCCACCGATGGGGCGGGCGATGAAGCCGACCGCGAAGGTGGCGAACGCGGCGAGGGTTCCGGCGAACGTCGACGCGCCGGGGAAGAATTGTGGTCCGATCACCAGGGCCGCGGCAGTGCCGTAGATGAAGAAGTCGTACCACTCGATCGCGGTGCCGACGAAACTCGACAGGACTGCCCTGCGCGCTTCCTTGGGGGACACCGTCGGTGTCGCCTCGGTGATTGCCGTCATCTTCTGCCTTCCCGGTTCTGCTGCGCGCACACTCATCGCGTTACCGGAATGACAATGACCCCACTCACATACGTCTGAAAAGCGGGACTATCCCCGCATGAATTGCGGAAATTCCGTGGAATGCGCGTCTTCGCAGTTCAGGCCGTGACGAACCGGATGAACGCCCGCGCGACCCGGCTCAAAGTCGCCTCCTGATGCCACGCCACGACGACGGCCACCGACGCCGGTTTCGGTTCGGCGATCGGTTTCACGACGACGGGCAGACCCTCGTACGTGACGTCCACGCGTGGCCGTTGCAGCAGCAGCGTCCATCCGAGGCCGCGCCCGACGAAGGCCCGGGCGGTCTCGAAGTTCGCGGTCCGGTAAGCCACCCGCGGCGCGAAACCGGCCTCCCGGCAGACGTCCATCGCGTGGTTGGTGCTCGGTGGCGCATCGAGCAGCACCATCGGGTGCTCCGCCAGATCCGCGAGGCGCACCGGCCCCTGGACTCCCGCAAGCGGATGCGCCGCCCCGAGCACCACCATCGGCTCGCGGGTCATCAGCGGCACGGTCTGCCAGTCCGGGGGCAGGTCGAGGTCGTAGACGATCGCGACGTCCAGTTCGCCGCCCTCGAGCTGGGTGCGCAGCCGGTTCTGCGTGTCTTCCCGGAACTCCACGGACGCCCGCGGAAACTCGGTGGTGAACGCGTACAGCATCGACGGCAGGATCGTCGGGCCCAGCGCCGGGTAGCAACCGACGGCGATCGGCCCGGCGACGGCGCCGCCCTCCCCGGAGGCGTCTGCCTGCAACTCCCCCGCCTGCTGCAACAGTGCCCGCGCCCGGGACAGCACCGCCTCCCCCGTCGGGGTCAGCTGCACACCGCGGGCGCGCCTGCGCACACACAACTGCGCCTTCAGCGCCTTCTCCAGGTCGGTCACCGCCGCGGACAGCGCCGACTGCGACAGGTGCATCCGCTCGGCGGCACCGCTGATCGTTCCGGTCTCCGCGACCGCCACGAACGCCGCCAGCTGGCGCATCGTGTACACGGGGACGTTGTCGGGGCGGGCCATGGAAGAACGGTAGCGCGGGACCTCCCGGTCAGGTGGCCGCCGGGACCTGCGCGAGAACGTCCCGGGTGGCGGCGACCAGCCGCGCGAGCCACGCATCCGTGCCGACGGCCCGCCGGAGCGGCTCGTTGGGGAGTTCGATGCTCACCGGTAGGCCGGCCGGCAACGTCGACCAGATGCCGGAGAGCGGGATTCCGCCGGTCCCCGGCACGAGTCGCTCTTCGCGGGCCTGCCGGATCAACTCGGCGTCGTCCACCGGCACCGGCACCGAGCCGTCGCACATCTGCGCGTAGTGCAGCCAGTCCCGCGGGATCGCCGCCAGGTCGTCGAGTGTGGTGCTGGACCGTCCGACGTGCAGGCCGTCCACCAGTACGCTGCGCGCCGGCCCGTCGGCCTGCGACACGATCTCGACCGCCGCGGTCGCGTCGGGCACCGCGGTCCACGGCATGAACTCGAGGCTGGCGACGATGCCGTACGACGCGCACAGTTCCGCGAGCCGGACGTAGGAGTCGGTGAGCCTCGAGCGGTCGCGGTCGTCGCCGCCGACGAGAACCGCTCTCGCGCCGAGCCGAGCGCCCGCCTCGAGCAGCGGAACATAGCGCTTCGGGTCGAAATCGGCTCCCAGCCGGATGATTTCGAGGTCGAACACGTCGACCGGCGAGTCGTCGAGCCGCCGCACGAGCGCGTCGAGCGCGGCGTCGTTCTCGTGCAGCGGATACGCGGTGGTGCCCGGCGCCGCGGGCAGCAACCGGATGCCGATGGTGTCGAAGCCGTGTTTCTCGGCGAGGTCCACCTGCTCCAGCGGCGCGATGTCGAGCACCGTGAGCGCGGCAAGGCCGAGTGGGGCGGTCATCGGGAAACTCCTGTCGTCGAGGCGAGGCGGCGACCGGTGAGGTAGCCGAAGGTCATGGCCGGTCCGAGGTTGATGCCGCCGGACGGATAGTGACCGCCCATCACGCTGGACTGGTCGACTCCGACGGCGAACAGGCCGTCGATAGGCTGGTTTTCGTCGTTCAGCACCCGCGACGTCGCGTCGGTCACCAGTCCGGCGAACGTCCCGAAGCTGCCGGGGACCACCTTGACGGCGTAGAACGGTCCCTCCTCGAGCGGCGCGAGCGCCGGGTTCGGCCACGGGTTGTCGGGGTCGCCGGAGCCGACGGTGAACGGGGTGGTGCCGCGGCCGAATTCGGGATCGGCGCCGTCGCGGGCGCCCTCGTTGAACGCCGCGACCGTCTTCTCCAGGCCGTCCGGGTCGACGCCGATCTTCTCCGCCAACTCGCGGACCGTGCGGCCGCGGGTGAGGTAGCCCGACTTCAGGTACGGCCAGGTGGGGATCGGGAGGGGCTTGGCCATCCCCAGCGGGAAGTACCGCAGGTACCGCTGGTCGGCGATCAGCCAGGAGCAGACCTCCTCGCCGTCGGGCACCTGCTCGACCATCGCGAGGGTGTAGTCGTGGTACCCGAGCCCCTCGTTGACGAACCGGCGACCGTCCGCGAGAACGCCGATGGCGCCCGGCTTTCCGCGGTCGAGGATGTGCGGGAACACCCCCTCCTTGCCGTTGCGATACCGGATGATCGACACCGGGCAGTACGCCACCGGGGAGGCGAGGGAGCGGTCGAGCCGGCCGCCGGCGGATTCGCCGAGGGTGATGCCGTCGCCGGTGGTCGTCGACGGGGTGAGGGTCCAGTGCTCGCGCCCGGTGGGGGTGCGGGGGAAGAGTTCGCGGCGCCGGTCCAGGTCGTGGGAGAAACCGCCCGTCGCGAGGACGACTCCGCGGCGGGCGTGCACGGTGTACGCGCCGCCGGGGCCTTCCAGCCGGACACCGGTGACACTACCTGCGGAGTCGGTGGTCAGCGCGGTGGCGGCCGTGCTCACGCGAATCTCGACGCCGGCGTCGAGCGCGGACCGCAGCAACCGGCCGACGAGCGCGGTGCCGTTGACCAGGTGCTGGCCGCGCCGCTTGGTGGCGAGGTCGAGCAGGTGCGTCGAGACGCGGCGGGCGCAGTGCACGAACGCCTTCGCCGAACGCGTCGAATGCAGGAACGCCTGCAGATCCGGACCGGCCATGATGCCCATGCCGAGAAACGACGTCTCGTAGAGTTGCCGCCGGAGCAGGGCCGCGACGTCGGGGCCGAGCTTCCGCAGGCTCACCGGCTTCGGCCCGACCGAGCGGTGACCCGTTCCGGCGCCGGGGGTGTCGCCGTGGATGTCGGCGATCTTCGCACCCGGAACGAACTGCAGCGCCGTCTGCTTCTCGAAGAACTCCACCATCTCGGGGGCGCCGTCGAGGAGGGCGTCCACCTTGGCGGCGTCGAAGTTCTCGCCGAGCCGGTGTTCGAGATAGGTACGGGGCGCCGAGCGGTCCTCGGTCACACCGTCCGCGTGCGCGAACAGGTTCCGCGGCGTCCACATCCAGCCGCCGGACCACGCCGTGGCGCCGCCGCACGTGTCCGCCTTCTCGGCGACGAGGACGGACGCGCCGCCGTGCGCCGCCGCGATCGCCGCGGACAGGCCGCCCGCGCCGGAGCCGATGACGACGACGTCATAGGTGGTGGTGTCGGGGGTCATCGGTTCTCCTCGGTGGTGGCGAGAGTGGGAGCGGGCGCGAGGGTCACGACCCGGCCGGTGCGGGACGACTCGTACACGGCGGCGACGATCGCGAGCGAGGCGCGGGCGTCGCGTCCGGTGACGGCGGGTTCGCGTCCGGTGAGGACGGCGTCCGCGAAATCCTGCACCTGGAGGGTGTGGAAATCGGCGAGGCCGGCGTTGACCTCGGTGACGTCGAGATTGGCTCGGACGTCCGGGGTGAACGGTGCACGGAACTCCAGTTCGCCGGGGACGGTCCAGATTTCGTTGACACCCTCCCGGCCCTCGGGGAACTCGAGGACGCTCGCGATCGCACCGGTCTGCCCGATCACGGTGACCCGGTTGCCGAGGTTGTGGCTGGCGCCGGTGGTCGCGGTGACGGTGGCGGTGCCGCCCGACGCGAACGACACGACGGCCGACGCGCTGTCCTCGGTCTCGATGTGCTCGCCGTGCGTGTGGGTGCGGATGAAACCGCTCACCTGGACGGCCTCGCCCATGAACCACTGCAGCATGTCGATCTGGTGCACGGCCTGCGTCATGAGGACGCCGCCGCCGTCGGTGTCCCACCGGCCACGCCACGCGTCGGCGGAGTAGTAGGACGACGGGCGGTGCAGGATCACCGAGGCGTCGCCGAGCACCGGCACACCGAGACGGCCGTCGTCGATCGCGGCCTTGATCCGCCGGGCGGCGGGCCAGAAGCGGCGCTGGAACAGCACCCCGAACGTGACGCCCGCGCGGTCCGCGGCCTCGATCATCCGATCGGCCGCGGCGACGTCGACGGCGATCGGCTTCTCGCACAGCACATGGATGCCGGCCTCGGCCGCGGCGACAACCATCTCCTCGTGGACGGGATGCGGCGTGCAGACGGTGCACGCATCGAGGCCGAGTGCGAGCAGTTCCGCGACCGAGCCGACCGCCCGGTCGATGCCGTGTGCCGCCGCGAACGCCCGGGCCCGTTCCAGGTCGGGGTCGCAGCACCCGACCACCTCGACGCCGGGCACCTGCTGCAGGGCCCGGGCGTGGTTGCCGGCGATCTTTCCGCAGCCGACGATGCCGATGCGCAGTGCCATCAGAAGTGTTCCTCCGTTTCGACGTCCCGGGCGGCGGACTCGCCGCGGTCGAGACCGTTCAGGGCGGCGACGTCCTCGGCGGTGAGCCGCACGTCGAGGGCGGCCAGATTCTCGGCCTGGCGGGCCGGATTCGCGGACCGCGCCACCGGCACGACACCCTGCGCGCGATGCCACGCCAGGATCACCTGCGCGGGTGTGCAGCCGAGGCGCCGGGCGATGTCGACGACGACCGGATCGTCCAGGACCTCGCCGCGTCCCAGCGGGCTCCACGACTGCGTGCACACCCCGAGTTCGTCGTTCGCGCGCCGCACGGGCAGCCGGGCGAGCGACGGGTCCATCTGAATCTGGTTGACGGCCGGCGCCTCTCCGGTCTCGGCGACGATGCGGCACAGGTGCTTCTCGAGGAAGTTGGAGACGCCGACGTAGCGGACGAGACCGGCGTCCCGGCAGGCGAGCATGGCCTCGAACGCGGCCACGTACCGGTCGAGCCGCGGGAGCGGCCAGTGGATGAGGAACAGGTCCAGCCGATCCAGGCCGAGGTGCTTCAGGCTGCGTTCGAGCGCGCCGCGGATGTCGCCCGACACGTGGTCGCTCCCGCGGAGTTTCGTGGTGACGAACAGCTCGTCCCGCGGCACCCCGCATTCGCCCAGCGCGGCGCCGACGGCGTCCTCGTTCTCGTAGATCGCGGCGGTGTCGATCAGGCGGTAGCCGGACTCGATGCCCGACAGCACCGCACGCGTGGCGTCGGCGCCGGTCAGCGGCCACGTGCCGAGACCGAGGGGCGGGGTCACCATCATGCGCTCACCTGCTCGCGGGCAGCGGCGGCGGCCGTGATCTTCGTGGCGACGTCGACGGCGGTGACGATCGCGGCGTGGATGGAGCCGCCGTCGCCGCTGGCGTCACCGACCGTGTGGACGCCGAGTCGCGGTGCCAGCGAGCGGAGTTCGGCGAGCAGGTCGGCACGCGGCTCGACGCCGTGCGAGATCAGCAACTCGCCGGGTGCGTCGACCGTGCGCTCCACGCCGCCGGTCGAGATCACCACCCGATCCTCCTCGACCCGCGTCACGATCGACGACAGATGGGTGGTGAGGTTCTCGCTCGCCGCGAGCCGCGGGAGCAGCACGATCTTGCCGCGCCTGCCCACGTCGTGGGCGATGGTCTCCTGCGGGCCGATCATGACCACTGTGGTGCCGTGCAGCAGCAGGTCGTCGGCGACGGCCGCGGCCTCCCGGTCGGCGCCGAAGATCGTGATCGCGTCGGGTGCAGGTTCTCCGGATGCGAGGAAGTCACGGACGTCCCGGACTCGGCGCAGTTCGGCCCCGGGGAGATCGACCGCGGGTCCGCGGCCGCCGGTCGCGAGCACGACGGCGTCGAAGTCCGCGGCGGCGAGTGCCGCCGCATCGACCCGGGTGCCGGTATGGCACGTGACATCGAGGTCGGCGATCTCGGCGAGATACCAGTCGACGATCCGCGAGTACTCGGGGTACTCGTGCAGCCGCGACGCCAATGCGAAATCGCCACCGAGGTACTCGCGTTCGTCGTACAGATCGACGCGGTGCCCGGCGAGCGCGAGGTCGCGGGCGGCGGCCATGCCCGACGGTCCGGCTCCGACTACGGCGACCCGCACCGTCACGTCCACAGGTTTCGACGGCTGCTCGAGTTCGCGGCCCACCCAGGGGTTGACCGAACACGGGACGGGTCCGGCGGCGAGGCTGTCGATGCAGTAGTTGCAGGCGATGCACGGGCGGTACCGGCCGCCGTCCAGCGCGCGGTTCGGGAAGTCGGGGTCGGCGTGCAGGGTGCGGGCCATGCTGACGAAGTCGGCCTGCCCGGATTCGATGATCCGCGCGGCGGCTTCGGGTGAACTGATCCGGCCCGCGACACCCACGGGAAGGTCGAAGTCCCGGGTGTACTGCTCGGAGTACGGGGCCAGGAGTCCGCGTGGCCACTCACCCGGCTGGATGATCCACTGCCCGGACTCGTAGTTGCCGGCCGAGACGTCGAGGAAGTCGAGCCGGTCGGTGTCGATCGCGTCGATGCACGCCCGGGTGGTCTCGGCGTCGAGACCACCGTCGATCCCTTCGAATGCCGAGAACCGCAGTCCCAGAGCGATACCCGGGGCCATCGTGCGGACGGCGTCGATGATGCGGTTGACGAACAGCGTCGGGTCGGCCCACTCGTCGTCGCGGTGGTTGTAGACGGGCGAGAGGAACTGGTGGATGAGGTAGCCGTGACCGCCGTGCAGGGACAGGACGTCGACACCGGCCTGCCGGCAGCGCACGGCCGCCTCACCGAAGCACTCGATGATGTGCTCGATGTCGTCGTTCTCGAGTTGTTCGGGCATCTCGCCGCCCACCACCGCGCACGGGATGGGTGTCGGTGCGACGGGGACGAAGCCGCTCACGGCGCCCTGCGCGGTGCGGCCGCCGTGGTTGAGCTCGACACCGGCCAGCGCGCCCTGCGCGTGGATCGCCTCGGCCATCTTCGCGATGCCGGGAATGCGTTCGTCGACGTCGACGCCCATCTGCCGGATGCGGCCCTTGCCGTCGGCGCGGACGTAACTGGCCTCGGTGAACACGAGAGCGGCCCCGCCCGCGGCGCGTCGCTCCAGATAGGCGATGTACTCGTCGGTCATCGTGCCGTCGATCTCGCAGTAGTTGCGTTCCATCGGCGCGGACACGAAGCGGTTGCGCAGTCGCACGCTGCCGAGGTCGAGCGGTGCCGCGAACGGCAGTGGTGCGGTCATCGGGACTCCTCGAGAAGGGTTGGGACACCCTGCCCGGCGAGGAGTTCACCGAGGTGGTGTCGCATACGTTCGGGATCGGGCCGGACCCCGGTGACGAGGGCGAACGTGTCGGCGGCCTGCGCGACGAGCATCTGTCCGCCGTCGAGCACGGAACAGCCGAGGCTGGTTGCGGCCGAGAGCAGCTCGGTGTGCAGCGGGCGGTACACGATGTCCGCGACCCACAGGCCGGGGTGCAGTGCACCGGTGTCGAAGGGGGTTCCCGGGTGACCGACCATGCCGACGGGGGACGCGTTGACGACACCGTCACAGGACCGCAGGGTCTCGGGGATCGCGGCGATCGGGATCGGCGTGGCCCGGGTCGACGGGAAGGCCGCGCCGACCCGGGTGCACACGTCCGCCGAACGGGCCGGGTCGGCGTCGGCGACCCGCAGGTCCCGCACGCCGGCCGAGGCGAGCGCGTAGGCGACCGCCGATCCAGCCCCACCGGCGCCGGCGAGGACGACCCGGCCGAGCGCCGCGTCGGGCAGTCCCCGTTCCAGGGCGGCGAGGAATCCGCTGTGGTCGGTGTTGTGGCCGATCAGCCGGCCGTCGCGGACGACGACGGTGTTGACGGCGCCGAGGAGGCGTGCGTTGTCCGACAGTTCGTCGAGGGCGTCCACGACGATCTGCTTGCACGGGTGCGTGACGTTGAGGCCGGTGTACCCGATGGCGACGGCGTCGCGCAGAACCGTGCCGGCGCTCTCGACCGGAACCGCCGAGGCGTCGAGGTCGATCAGTTCGTAGCGGTAGCCGGTGAGGCCGAGAGCGTCCGCTTCGTGTGCGTGCAGCGCCGGCGACAGGGACGTGGCGATCCCTGCCCCGACGAGTCCGATTCGGTGACAGCTGGATTCGGGGCCCATGAAGATTCTCCTGCGTGGTTCGGTCCGGTCAGGCGTCGTTGCGGACGAGCGCCTCGGGCCGGGCGGCGGCCGTCGCGGTGCGGGGCTCGCCGAGCTGGTCGGTGGGCGTGCGGTATGTCTCGGGACCGGTGAGTGCGGCCGCCGACGACAGCAGGGCGAAGCCCAGGCACATCCAGGCGACGGGGGTCCAGTTCGCGGTGTCGCCCGCCGACAGCCATTGCGCGATGGCCGGGGTGAAACCGGCGACCAGCAGTCCCAGCATGAGGCTCACGGCCATGCCGGTGTACCGGACCTTCGCGGGGAACTGCTCGGGGAAGTACGCCGGGTACACGCCGTTGGGCATCGCGTAGAACAGGCCGATCAGGACGATGCCGGCCGCGAACACCATGGGGGCGCTTCCGGTTCCGATGGCGTGGAAGAACACGAACACCATCGCGGCAGACCCGACGGCGCCCGTCACGAACACCGGCTTGCGTCCGATGCGGTCGGCGAGCATGCCGAACAGCGGCTGGGTGAGCACCGCGACGAAGTTGGCGGTGGCGATGGCCCACAGCATGGTGGACCGTTCGAATCCGGCGACCTGGACCGCATACGCGAGGGCGAAGACGTTGACGATCGTGTTGATCATCGCGAAGGTCGCGCTGAGGCTGATCCGGATCACGGTGCGCCAGTGCGCGCGAAACATCTCGACGACGGGGATTCCGGCGGTGTCGTCGTGTTCCAGCAGGTCTTCGAAGACTTCCGGTTCGTCGAGTTTGCGACGCAGCCAGACCGCGACACCCGTCACGAGGATGCTGAGCAGGAACGGCACCCGCCAGCCCCACGAGTAGAGCGCGTCGTCCGGCAGGGCGGCCACGGGGATGAACACGAGGCTCGAGATGACGATGCCGAACATGATGCCGCTCATGGTGAACGAGGTGAAGAACGAACGGCGCCGGTCCGGGGCGTGTTCGAGGGTCAGTGCCGACGATCCGGGCGATTCTCCGCCGGCGGACAGTCCCTGCAGCAGTCGCAGGAGCACCAGGATGATGGGCGCGGCGATGCCGATCTGCTCGTAGGTCGGCAGGCAGCCGACGACGACGGTCGCGATACCCATGAGCAGCAGGCAGGCGAGGAGCGAGTTCTTGCGTCCGTAGCGATCGCCGAGGTGCCCCCACAGCACGGCGCCGAGCGGACGGGCGATGTAGGCGACACCCAGCGTGCCGATCGACAGCAGCGTCGCCGTCGCTCCACCGCCGGGAAAGAAGATCTTCGGGAAGACGAGCGCTGCCGCCGACCCGTAGATGAAGAAGTCGTAGTACTCCAGCGTGCTTCCGAGGAATCCCGAGACGGCGGCCCGGCGGGCGTTCTCGTTCGGTTGTCCCCCGGTGTCGCGAGTAGACGTGCTTGCCATGGTGTTCCTTTCGTCCCAGGAATCCGGGACGCCGCGAGGCTTTCTTCGGGGGTGACTCACCTCACTCGAAGATCCGGACAGTGACGAGCGTGTCACGGATAACTATGTCGCGTCCAACACCAAAACAGTCTCAGATAAAGACCAAAAGCGTCTTACTCGGGGGTGGGGAGGATCTCCTCCGACACCTCCAGGGCCACGGCGAGCGCGTCGGACACACGCCGGGGTGACCAGGCGAGTCCGTGGTTCATGTAGATCGGCTCACCGGTGAGCGGCACGAACACCGTGCCCGGGGGTGTGATCGCGGCGATCCCCGACGTCATGAGCGCCACGCCGACACCCGTCGCCACGAGCATCAGGATCATGTACGGATCGGTGATCTCCTGCACCACCCGCGGCCGGAAACCGGCATCGACGCACGCCCGCATCGCAACCTCCTGCAGCGCCGATCCGGCCGACAGCGGGGTGGTGACGAACCCGTCGTCGGCGAGGTCGCGCAGGTCGATCTCCGGCTCCGACGCGAGGGGGTGATCCGCGGGCAGCACGGCTCCGAACGCCTCGCGGCGGATCAGCCGCGTCGACACCGAGGCCGTTTCGACCGGCAGTCCGACGAACGCGAGATCGAGCGCGCCGCTGTCCAACTGGGTCACCGCGTCGCGGGTCATGATGCGGCCGACGAGGGTGAGTTCGATGTCGGGGTAGCGCTGCCGGAGCGCGCGGGTGAGCGGCGGCAGGGACAGATGATTCAGGACGCCGGTGAAGCCGATCCGGATGCGGCCGTACACGCCCCCGGCCGACGCGCGGGTGGCCTGCCGCGCGATGTCGACACTCTCGAGGATGCGGTAGGCGTGCGGCAGGAACGCGTGGCCCCCCGCGGTGAGGGCGACGCTGCGGGTGCTGCGCTCGAACAGCGGCACCCCGAGATCCTTCTCGAGTTTGCGCACGGTCTGGCTCAGCGGCGACTGGGCCATCTGGAGCCGGGCCGCGGCCCTCCCGAAATGCAGTTCCTCGGCCACGGCGACGAACGCCTGGATCCAGCGGATCTCCACGAATCCTCCTCGAAGACTTGACGTTTGTCGCTCACGTCATATATCCAGATTCATACACAGTGTGGAAATCATCATGCCGATTTCGCACATAGAGTAAGACTACTGCGCACTCAGCGCGAGGAGAATTCACCATGCTCACCTACCCCGACGGCGCGACCGCCCTCGTCACCGGCGGCGCAAGTGGAATCGGCGCGGCCTGCGCGAAACGACTGTCCGACGACGGCGTCCGAGTCGTCACCGCCGATATCGCAGCCGGTGCCGACGAGCGCCTGGACGTCACCGATCCCGACGCCGTCGACAGCCTCCGCGCCCGGCTGGGCCGGGTGGACATTCTCGTCAACAGCGCGGGAGTCGTGGGACCGTCGGCGCCGCTCGTGGACGTCGACCTCGCGGAGTGGCGGCGCACGTTCCGGATCAACGTCGACGGAACGTTCCTCCTGTGCCGCGCGTTCGTGCCGGGGATGGTCGAAGCGGGCTGGGGACGCGTCGTGAACCTGGCGAGCATCGCGGCGAAGGACGGCAACCCCGGCCAGAGTGCGTACTCCGCTTCCAAGGCTGCCGTCATCGCCCTGACGAAATCACTTGGTAAGGAGGTCGCGACCACCGGCGTTCTCGCCAATGTGGTGGCCCCGGCCGCGGTGGAGAGCCCGATGAACGCCGGCACCGACCCGGCGATCCTCGCGCGCTCGCAGAGCCTGACCCCGATGGCCCGGATGGGACGGCCGGAGGAGATCGCCGAACTCGTCGCCTGGCTGTCGTCGACGGCACTCAGCTTCTCCACCGGCGCCGTCTACGACGCCAGCGGCGGCCGGGCGTCGTATTAGCTCACAACCACCTCGGCGGCTCCTGGGCGTCCCCCTCGACGTTCACCCCGACGGCTCCGCGCCCTGCGGCCCACCGGACGACCGCGGCGAGGGGTCCGGACACCTTCGTCGTCGGTGCCGAATGCTCCTGCACCGCAATGGGAGCGCAGCCGTCGACCTCGAGCACGAGCCCGGCACCGAGACCCTTCTTCTGCCACATTCCGACGATGTCGGCGAGCAGCGAATCGGTCACCACGCCAGGAAAGTCGCCGAACCGGCCGCCGTTGCCGAGGTCGACGGCGTGGATCCACACCTCCCGGGTCCGCATCCACGCCGTCTCCGACGCCGGCACGGTTCTGCCCTGCGCGGTGCGGACCTGCGCCGACCACGCCGACGCGGGGAGGTTCCGCCACTTCTCGTCGAGGCGGGCGACGGTGTGGGTGAACAGGTTCCGCAACGCCGCCGCCGACAGGGTGGCACCCTCGGCGATCTCCTGCCCGCGCTGCTCGGCCGACGCATACATCGGGGACTCCACCCCCGACGCCGCCCAGTCCGTCAACCGGCACAGCGCGGCCGCGTTGTACCCGACGTGCGCGACCAGATGTCGCCGCGACCACCCCTCCAGCGCCGTCGGCTCGGACAGTTGCGCGTCGGTCAGTTCGGCCAGTCGCTGCGCGAAGAACGCGGTGCCGCGGCGGGCGAGCGTCAACTGTTCGGCCAGGGAAAGATCCTGAAAACTCACGAGCCGCTACTTGACGATCGTCTTGTTGCGGACGGTGCCGAGGCCCTCGATGGTGACCTCGACCGTCTGACCGTCCTGGATGTACAGACCGGGCTTGCGGGCGTGTCCGACCCCGCCGGGGGTGCCGGTGATGACCACGTCCCCGGGCTGCAGGGTGACGATGTGCGAGATGTACTCCACCAGTTTCGCGGGGGTGAACACCAGATCGTCGGTGGTGGTGGTCTGCACCACCTGACCCTCGAGTTTCGTGACGAGGGCGCCGCCGAACGTGTACGAGTCGGTGGTGGTCAGGAACGGTCCGAAGCCGCTGGTCTTCTCGAACGTCTTGCCCTGATCCCACTGCAGCGTGCGGTACTGGTAGTCCCGCATCGTGTAATCGTTCATCACCGAGTACCCGGCGATGTACCGCTCGGCGTCCGCCTCGGACACCTGGTACGCCTGCTTCCCGATCACGAACGCCAACTCCCCCTCCCAGTCCAACTGCTCCGCCGCATAGGACGGGACGATCACGTCGTCGTACGGGCCGGTCAGCGCCTCCCGGAACTTGGCGAACAAGGTGGGGTACTCGGGCAGGTCGCGGCCCATCTCCTTGATGTGGTTCGCGTAGTTCAAGCCGACGCAGATGATCTTGCCCGGGTTCGGGACCACCGGGGCGTAATCCGCGCCGTCCAGGCTCACTACATCGCCGGACGCATTCTCCGCGACCGACTTCCAGCCCGGAATGCTCAGCAGCGCCGACAGATCCGGGTACCCGTCGATGATCGTGGCGGCGGTGTCGGAATCGACACGGACGGCGACGGTCGCACCGTCGTGGCGCAGGGTGGCAAGCTTCATGAGATTTCAGGCTCCTTCGGAAATGTACGTGCGATGGAAATGCAGGCGCTCGACGATCGGGGCGTCGGAGAACGCGAACAGGTCGAACTCGGACTCGGCCTCGATCGACCACTCCGTCCACGACGGGACGACGATCATGTCGCCCGTGCCGACCTCACGGGTCTGCCCGCCGAGGACGAACCGGCCCGCCCCCTCGAACACCTGGTAGACCGTCGACCCGACGTCCCGGCGCGGCCGGGTGCGGGCACCGGCGCGGAGACGGTGGAACTCGGCCCGGATGGTGGGCATCACGTCGCCGCCGGTGGTCGGGTTGGTGTACCGGACCGCGGCGTGTCCGGGTTCGGTGGTGGCCGCGTACCCCTCGTCCTCCAGCGCCAACTGCTCACGCAGCGCGGCGTCGGTGTGCTCCCACCGATACGCCGCGATCGGCGACGACGTCTTCGCGTCCAGCCCGACCAGCGGTCGCAGACCCGGATGCGCCCACAACCGCTCCGACCGGGACACGTCCGGGGTGGAGTCGTCGGTGACGTTCTCCGACCCGAATTCGAAGAACCCGGTGTCGGTGTAGTGCACGAACGGGATGTCGAGGCCGTCGATCCAGGCCATCGGCTGATCGGTCTCGTTGTGATGACCGTGAAAATGCCAGCCCGGGGTGAGCAGGAAGTCACCGCGGCGCATCGCGACCGGATCACCGTTGACGACCGTCCACACCCCCTCCCCCTCGACGACGAACCGGAACGCATTCTGCGCGTGCCGATGCTCCGGCGCGACTTCCTTCGGGCCCAGGTACTGAATCGCCGCCCACAACGTCGGCGTCACATACGGCACCCCACCCAGTCCGGGGTTGGCCAGGGCGATCGCCCGGCGTTCGCCACCGCGTCCGACCGGGACCAGGTCGCCGGCGCGCTGCGCCAACGGATACAGCGTCGACCACTTCCACACGAACGGCACCGCCCGCGACGTCGGCGTCATCGGCATCAAATCGCCGAGCTGGGTCCACAACGGATTGAGGTGCTCGGCCTCGAAGTCCCGATACAACTGGGCGAGGGGTGCGTCGTCGATGTGCGGTTCGGTGGCGGTCATGTCGTCGACGCTAGGAGGGCGACGGCCGCCCCAGGGAGATAATTCTGCTGTGCAGAACTGCGTCAGGGTTCGAGGTCGGCGATGTCCACCTCGAGTTCGCGGATCGCGTTCTTCATCTGCGACACGAGCGGTCCCTGCGAGTGCTGCCGGAAGCGCGTGATCGGCACGGCCACGGTCAACGCGCCCACCGCCGTCCGCGCCCGGTTCCGGATCGCGACACCGAACGCCGCGACCCCTTCCTCGGTCTGCTGGACGTTGAGCGCGAACCCGACGGCACGGGCGGCGGACAATTCTCGGCAGAAGCGATCGAATGCGTCGGCGGGCAGGCGGCGGTCGCCCCACTCGCGTTCGTCGTCGGCCAGATCCGCGGGCAGCAGATACAACTGTTCGAGAATCTCCCGCGGCAGTTCGGCCAGCAAAATCCGTCCTCCCGCAGTCAATTCCGCATCGAGAACCTGCCCCTGACGATCGCCGACGCGCAGCATCCCCGTCGATTCGGCAGACCATAGAAAACGCGCTTGGGTGCCGACCCGGATCACGAGGTTGACCGTCTCGCCGCACAGGATCGAGAGCGCCTCCATGTGGGGGCGACACAGGTCGGTGAACTCGCGGGTCCACCCGCGCTGCGCGGGGCCGGCACCCATCGCCGGCCCCGGGTGGTACATCCGCTTCTCGTCCTGGACCGCGAAACCCCGGTACACGAGCATCGCCAGCAGCCGGTGTGCGGTGGACGGCGCGATTCCGAGTTCCTGGGCGGCGCCCTTGAGCCGCAGCCCACCGACGTCGCGCAGCATCTGCAGCAGGCGCAAGGCGTTGTCGACGGACTCCAACATGTATGCCGGCTTTTCGATCGTCTTCTTTTTCTGCACAGCAGAACTCTATTGCAGGAGCGCTGTGCGCCGCATCACCCTCGATTCATGCCCCTTACCGCCACCTCCGTAGCGCCGTCGGCGAACCGCATCGGCCTGGACCGCAAGGCCGCCATCGCCGTCGTCGTCTGCTGGTTGTTCGTCGTCTTCGACGGCTACGACCTCATCGTCTACGGCAATGTCATCCCCAGCCTGCAGAAGGAATGGGGCATCAGCGCCGCGACCGCCGGCACTCTCGGCAGCCTCGCGTTCCTGGGCATGATGATCGGGGCCGTCCTGGCAGGCCGCCTGTCCGACATCGTCGGACGCAAGCGCGCCGTCATCGGATGCGCCATCGTCCTGTCCGTGTTCACCGCCCTGTGCGCAGTGGCGACCGGCCCGGTGATGTTCGGCGGGCTGCGCCTGATCGCGGGACTCGGCCTGGGCGGTCTCGTGCCGACGTCGAATGCGCTTGCGGCGGAACTCGTGTCCCCGCGGTGGCGAGCCGCGGTCGCGACGATGATGATGTCGGGGGTGCCGATCGGCGGGTCGGTGGCCGCCCTGCTGGGTATTCCCGTCATCCCGCACTGGGGCTGGGAGCCGATGTTCCTGTTCGCTCTGATCCCGCTCGTCGTGCTCGTCCCCCTCGCGTGGAGGACGCTGCCCGAGCACACTGCGGCGGTGACGTCCACGGAGGTGCGTCCGGCAACCGGCTTCAGCGCGCTGCTCGGTACCCGATTCCGTTCCGTCAGCATCATGTTCGCGCTCGCGACCATGGTGACCCTGCTGGCGTGGTACGGCCTCGGAACGTGGCTGCCCAAGCTCATGCAGGGCGAGGGCACCGACCTCGGCAGCGCGCTCACGTTCGCGCTGGCGCTCAACTTGGGCGCCGTGGCAGGATCGTTCGTGACCGCCTGGGGCGGAGTGCGATTCGGCACGATCCCCACCAGCATCGTCGCCGCACTCCTCGCGGGTCTCGCCCTGTTGACGTTGCTCACGAATCCGCCGGTCGCGCTGGTCTACCTCATCTTCGTTCTCGCCGGAGTCGGGACACACGGAACCCAGTGCCTGATCATCGCCGCGGTGGCGTCGTACTACCCCGACCATCTGCGGGGCACGGCCCTCGGCTGGGCGCTCGGCGTCGGCCGGGTCGGCGCCGTCGCCGCACCGCAGATCGGTGGCTGGCTGCTCGCCGCCGGGCTCGGTGCCGAGTCGAACTTCGTCCTCTTCGGCGTCAGCGCCCTCGTCGCCGCGCTGCTGCTCACCGTGATCTGGCGCCGCTTCCCCACGTGAGTGCCGCCGTGTGCCCCGGCACGCTTTGCCACTCACCTGCCCTGAACGCTCGAAACGAAGGAAATCTCATGTCGAACCTGCAGGACGCACGCATCATCATCGCCGGAGGCGGGATCGGCGGCGCAGCCAACGCCCTCGCCCTCGCGAGGAAGGGCGCGAACGTCACCCTGTTCGAGCGGGCCGCCGAATTCGGTGAGGTCGGCGCGGGACTGCAGGTGGGTCCGCACGGTGCCCGCATCCTCGACTCCTGGGGCGTCCTCGACGACGTCCTCTCCCGCGCGTTCCTGCCGAAGAACATCGTCTTCCGCGACGCGATCACCGCGGAGGTGCTCACCAAGATCGATCTCGGCGCCGAGTTCCGGGCCCGATACGGCGGGCCCTATTTCGTCACGCACCGCAGCGACCTGCACGCCACTCTCGTCGACGCGGCCCGCGCCGCGGGCGCGGAACTGCACACGGGCGTCACCGTCACCGACGTGGTCACCGACGGCGACCGGGTGCACGTGAGCACGGACGACGGCCGCACCCACGAGGCCGACATCGCCCTCGGTATGGACGGCCTCAAATCCCGGTTGCGGGAGAAGATCTCGGACGACGAACCGGTGTCGTCCGGTTACGCCGCCTACCGGGGAACCACCCCCTATCAGGACGTGGAACTCGCCGGGGACATCGAGGACGTGGTCGGCTACATCGGACCGCACTGCCATTTCATCCAGTACCCGCTGCGTGGCGGCGAAATGCTCAACCAGGTCGCGGTGTTCGAATCTCCCGGCTACAAGAACGGGGTCGAGAACTGGGGTGGCCCCGAGGAACTCGAACAGGCCTACGCGCACTGCCACGAGAACGTCCGCCGCGGTATCGACTACCTGTGGAAGGACCGGTGGTGGCCGATGTACGACCGCGAGCCCATCGAGAACTGGGTGGACGGACGGATGATCCTCCTCGGCGACGCCGCGCACCCGCCACTGCAGTACCTGGCCTCGGGAGCGGTGATGGCGATCGAGGACGCGAAGTGCCTCGCCGACTATGCCGCCGAGGACTTCTCCGCGGGTGGCGGCAACTCCGCGTGGCCGCAGATCCTGAAGGAGGTCAACACCGAACGCGCACCGCGCTGCAATCGCATCCTCACCACCGGGCGCATGTGGGGCGAGTTGTGGCACCTCGACGGCACCGCCCGCATCGCACGCAACGAACTGTTCCGCACCCGCGACACGTCGAGCTACAAGTACACCGACTGGCTGTGGGGTTATTCGTCCGACCGCGCGGGATAACCGCCTCCCCGGGCGGAGGGTTCGGCAGACTGGGGAGGTGACCCTCAACCTGGTGCGAACCCGTGTGTGGCGTGATGGGGAGTGCGTGGGCGAGGACTTTCCGCTCGCCGACGTGTCCGAGAAGGTGCAGGACGAAAATGCGCTCGTGTGGGTCGATCTGTGCGACCCCGACCACGAGTGTCTGACCGAGTTGGCGAACGAACTGTCGCTCGATCCGAACGCCATCGAGGATGCCGTCGCCCGCGGTGAGCGGCCGAAGGCGACGCGCTATGCGGGCCACGCGTTCGTAACCGCGTACGCCACCTGGTTCGACGCCGAGGACGCCGTCACGCTCGGCGTCCTCGACTCACGGCTTCGGCTCAGCCGCGTCTCGGCGTTCGTGCTGTCGAACGGGATCATCACGGTGCGGCGGGACGACCGGTTCGACATGTCGCAGGTGGTGGAGCGCTGGGAGGAGGACCCCGCGCTGCTCACACCGGGTTCCGGCGCGCTCGCGCTCCTGCATGGCCTGCTCGACGCCGTCGTGGACGGGCAGTTCGAGACGATCGAGACGATCGACGACGCGATCGAAGCGCTCGAGGAGGGACTGTTCGACGAGTCCGCGAGGACCAAGGAGATCCAGCAGCGCACATACCGGCTGCGGAAGGAACTGGTGCAACTGCGTCGCGTCGTGCTGCCGATGCGGGAGGTGGTGGGCGCCGTCATCCGCGGGCGCGCCGAGTCCGAACGCGATCGGTCGCCGGTTCTCGACAGCTTGTACACCGATCTCTACGACCACGTGACGCGTGCCGCCGAGTGGACGGAGTCGTTGCGCGACATGGTGGTGACCGTGTTCGAGACGAATCTGTCGCTGCAGGATGCCCGGCTCAACACCGTCATGAAGAAGCTCACCGGGTGGGCGGCCATCATCGCGGTACCCACCGCGGTGACGGGGTGGTTCGGTCAGAACGTCCTGTTCCCCGGAGTCGGGCAGGTGTCGGGGGCGATCGTCAGCACCGTCGTGATCGTGACGTCCGCGAGCGTGCTCTACATCCTCTTCCGCCGGCGCGACTGGCTGTAGTGGGACCGGCACGCCGTCAGGGCGCCGACTTTGCTCCTGGTGACCCGGTCTCGCCTGCGGGAACGGCGGCGGCCTCGGTCATCAGGCGGGCAATCTCGGCACGGTCGGCGTCACCGGGCAGCCCCCAGCCAGCCCGGTAACCATAGAGGTCGGCGAGAGTGATGGAATGCCGGTTGCCGTCTGCGACCTCGACGTCCGACGCCGTGATCAGGCCAGGGTGCGCGACTCCACACGCCTCGGCCACCTTGAATACGTCCCGGCGCAACGCCCGCAGGTAGTTCGCGGCCCGGACGGATTTGATGTTGGCATCGAGTCCGTGTGCGAGCCAAGGGTTTTGCGTCGCAACACCCGTCGGGCACCGATCGGTGTGACACTTCTGCGCCTGGATGCATCCGACCGCGAGCATCGGCTCACGCGCCACGTTGATCAGGTCGCACCCGAGCGACATCGCCGCCACGGCATTGTCGGGCAGGCCCAGCTTGCCCGAGCCTATGAACGTGATGCCGTCGGTCAGCCCGGCTTCCGCGAACTTGGCGTACACGCGCGCGAAGCCGCTTCGGAACGGCAGCGAGACCGCATCGGTGAACACCAGCGGCGCAGCGCCGGTGCCGCCCTCACCCCCGTCGATGGTCACGAAGTCGACACCCCGCCCAGAGTTGCTCATCGCCTCGACGAGCAGGTCCCAGAACGTCGGGTCGCCGACCGCGGACTTGATCCCGACCGGCAGCCCCGTCTCGGCAGCGAGGAGCTCCACCCAGTCGAGCATGCTGTCGACGTCCCGGAAGGCCGTGTGCCTGGACGGGCTGATGCAGTCACGACCCTCGGGTACGCCTCTGATCTCGGCGATCTCCGGTGTCACCTTCGCCCCTGGCAGGAGTCCACCGAGGCCCGGCTTGGCTCCCTGGCTGAGTTTGATTTCGATGGCTCGCACCGGCGCCGACTCGACCAGCGCCCGAAGCCGTGCCAGGTCGAACCGTCCGTTCTCGTCGCGGCAACCGAAATACGCGGTCCCGATCTGGAAGATCAGGTCTGCGCCGTTCCGGTGGTGTCGCGAGATTCCACCCTCGCCGGTGTTGTGCAGACATTCAGTGGCAGCGGCACCACGGTTGAGCGCGATCACTGCGGCGGACGACAGTGCCCCGAAACTCATCGCAGAGATGTTCACGATGGAGCGCGGACGGAAGGCACGTGCCCGGCCCCGTGCCGCTCCGAGCACCTTCGCCGACGGGATCGCGAGGTGTTCATCGGCATGCGGCATCGACGACGGAGGAATGTCCGAGAACGTCCGGTGCTTGATGATGGTGTAGCCATCGGTGAACTCGATATCGTTGTCGGTACCGAAACCGAACGTGTCGGTCACCCGCTTCGACGACGCGTACACCCAGCGACGCTGGTCCCGGGTGAAGGGACGTTCCTCGTCGTTGTTGGTCGTGATGTACTGCCGGAGTTCCGGGCCGAGCGACTCGAGCAGGTAACGACCGTGCCCGACCACGGGAAAGTTCCGGAGTAGCGCGTGACTTCGCTGAACTAGGTCGTACGACGCGATCGCAGCCGCAGCGGCGGCCGGAACTGCCAGACCATGCCACCGCTTCATGCATTCACCGTACGCGCGCGCCGCCGCCCAGATCAGCTCCTCACGGCAACTTCACCCCGGCATCGCCCCCGGCGTCGGAGCCTCCTGGGACACGGACAGCAGCACGCGCAAATTGTCGGTGACCACCCGGGCGGAAATGGTGGGATCGATGGCGCGCTGAATGCCCAGTCCGACACCGAGACTGAGGATGCTGCTCGCGGCGTCCTGCGCGGGCACGGGCAGGACCACTCCGAGTGAGTCGGTGAACGACTTCAGCAGCGTCACCGTGATCTCCCGCGCGACACCGAGGGTGGCAGTGAGGGCGTCGCGGAGTTCGGGGTCGTGACGGGACAACACGATCAGCTCGAATTCGAGCATGGTCCATCCGACGTCGCCGAGCGTCTTCTCCGCCCAGGCCTGGAACGCCTCGAGTCGCTCCTCCATCGTGTCGCCGCCGCCGAGCGCCGCCGCGATCTCCTGCCCCTTGGTGGCATGGATGAGCCCGAGCACCTCGAGACACAGTTCTTTCTTGTTCTTGAAGTTGGAGTACACCGCCCCCTTGGAGTAGCCGGCCTCGTCGGCCACTTTCTCGAGTGAGGTGGCCGCGTACCCGTCGGCGAGGAAGAGGTCGCGCGCGGTCGCGACGAGATGAGCCCGCGTCCGCGCCTGACTCTCCGACCTGGTCAATCGCGCCATGCCCACCCCTTCTCCGAAGCCCCTGCGAGAATATTCTACTTTTCATATACCGCCGGTATCTGGTTTCTGTTAGCTTCTAGATATGACTTCGAGTGACACACACCTCAGCCGCGGGCTGGTGATCGGTTGTGGCGGCACGCTCGGCGCGGCCTGGACCGTGGCGGCCCTGGTCGCCGTGAGCGACGCCCTGGGATGGGACCCACGCGACGCCGACGTACTGGTCGGCACGTCCGCGGGCGCCGAACTCGTCACCATGCTGGGCGGCGGGGCCGGCGTCGACGAACTGCTCGCGATGCAACTCGGCGGGGCCACCCACCCGAAGCTGGACGGACATCTCGCCGCCGCGCCCGGACGGTTCCCGCCGCTCCCGGCACCGGGACTCGGATCGCCCGGTCTGCTGCGCCGCGGACTCCCGCCCGTCACCGCCGCGAGCGGACTGCTCCCCCGCGGACGCGGCGACGCGACCTGGCTCGACCGGCTCGCCCAGCGGTTCACGTGCGAGTCCGGCTGGGTCCGCCACCCGGCGACGTGGCTGGTGAGCATGGACTACGACACGGGGGAACGTGTCGCGTTCGGCTCACCCGGCGCACCGGCCGCCACCTTGTCCGAAGCACTGCGGGCGTCGTGGGCGATTCCCGGCTGGTATCCCCCGGTCGCCATCGGCGACCGCCGGTTCGTCGACGGCGGGGCGGCGTCCACGGCGTCCGCCGACCTGGTGCTGCCCCTCGAACTCGACCAGGTGATCGTGCTGGCACCGATGGCGTCGACCGGCCGCATCCCCGGCCGTGGGGCGGCCCGCGTCGAACGCCGGATGCTGCGGAACTGGATGAGTGCGGGCCTGGACGCCGAACTCGCGAGGCTCGAGGCGGCCGGCACGCGGGTGATCCGGCTCGACGCGACCGGCGAAGACCTCGCGGTCATGGGCCCGAACTTCATGGACGGCCGGCGCCGGCTCGCCACCCTCGAACATTCCCTCGTCAGCACCCGAGCCCAGCTCGCGAACGGAGTACGCGCATGACGCACTACGACATCCTGATCGTCGGCGCCGGGATCTCCGGCATCGGTGCCGCAATTCGACTGAAGCAGAGCGGAATCGACAACTTCGCCATCCTGGAGAAAGGTGACGCACTGGGCGGCACCTGGCGCGACAACACCTATCCGGGCTGCGCGTGCGACGTCCCGTCTGCCTTGTACTCCTACTCGTTCGCACCGAACCGGGAGTGGTCGCGGTTGTTCGCCGGACAGGAGGAGATCCGCCGCTACATCGAGCGGACCGCCGCCGAACACGGGATCCCCGGACACGTGAAGTTCGGCACCGAGATGCTGCGCGCCCAGTGGAGCGAACACAGCAGGCGCTGGACGGTGGACACCTCTGCGGGCACGTTCACCGCGAACGCCGTCATCGCCGCCGCCGGACCGTGGAACGAACCGCTCACACCCGCCGTCCCCGGACTCGACACGTTCACCGGCGAGGTGTTTCATTCCTCTCGCTGGAATCACGACTACGACCTCAGCGGCAAACGCGTCGCCGTCGTCGGAACCGGCGCGTCCGCGGTGCAATTCGTCCCGGCCATCGCACCGAAGGTCGGGGAGCTCCACCTGTATCAGCGCACCGCGCAGTGGGTGCTGCCGAAACCCGATCACACCCTGCCCGGAGTCGAGCGCACGATCCTGCGCCGCGTGCCGGGCGCGATCCGGGCGCTGCGACGCGTCGAGTACGCGATCATGGAATCGCTCGGGCTCGGCTTCCGGCACCCGTGGATCCTGCGGATCGTCCAGCAGATCGGCAAGGCGCAACTGCGAGCCCAGGTGCGGGATCCGAAGCTGCGCACGGCCTTGACACCCGACTACACGCTCGGCTGCAAGCGACTGCTGATGTCCAACACGTACTACCCCGCGCTCACCCGGGCCAACGTCGAGGTGCACGCGAACGCCGTGCAGTCGGTGCGCGGCAACGTGGTCGTCGGCAGCGACGGCGCCGAACGGGAAGTGGACGCCATCATCTTCGGCACCGGCTTCCACATCCTCGACATGCCGATCGGGTCGAAGGTGTTCGACGGCGAGGGTCGCAGCCTCGACGACCACTGGAAGGGCAGCCCGCAGGCCTACCTCGGCACGACCGTCGCGGGTTTCCCCAACGCGTTCGTCCTCCTCGGACCCGCTCTCGGCACCGGCCACACGTCGGCGTTCATGATCCTCGAGGCCCAACTCGAATACCTGATCCAGGCGATCACCCGGGCCCGGAGCAACGCCTGGACCCGGATGGAACCACGACGCGACGTGCAGGACGCGTTCAACGCTCAGGTTCAGGAAGCCCTGGCCACCACCGTCTACAACGCCGGTGGCTGCCAGAGCTACTTCCTCGATGTCAACGGCCGCAACAGTTTCAACTGGCCGTGGTCGACCGACCGGATGCGGCAGCGACTCGGCCGGTTCGACGAGGCCGCGTACGAGGTGTCGGCCGAGCCGGCTACAGCGACTTCGCGATGATCCCCTTCATCACCTCGTTGGCGCCCGCGTAGATCTTCTGGACGCGGGCGTCCTCGTACATCCGGGCGATCAGGTACTCACGCATGTACCCGTAGCCGCCGTGCAACTGCACGCACCGGTCGATCACGGCGCACTGCTGCTCGGTGAGCCAGTATTTGACCATCGCCGCCTCGGACGGATCCAGCTCACCGCGCAGGTGCGCCTCGATGCAGTGGTCCAGGAACACCGCACACGTGCGGGCGATGGTCTGGCACTCGGCGAGCTCGAACGCCGTGTTCTGGAACTCGAACAGACTGTGCCCGAACGCCTGCCGCGACTTCGTGTACGCCACGGTGTCCTCGACCGCACGGTTCATCGCCCCGGACGCCTGGGCGCCGATGATCAGCCGCTCCTGCACCAACTGCGCCATCAGCTGACCGAAGCCCTGCCTCTCCTCGCCTAGCAGATTCGACACCGGCACCCGCACATCGGTGAACGACAACTCCGACGTGTCCGCGCCGTGCTGACCGACCTTGTCCAGCACCCGGCCCACGGCGAACCCGGGACAGTCCCGCAGATCGACGATCAGCAGCGCCACCCCCTTCGCGCCGGCCTTCGGGTCGGTCTTGACGGCCAGGACGATCATGTCGGCGGACGCGCCGTTGGTGATGAACGTCTTCGACCCGTTGATCACGTACTCGTCGCCGTCCCGGATGGCGGTGGTCTTGATCGCCTCGAGATCGGAGCCTGCGCCGGGTTCGGTCATGCCGATGGCGCCGAGGATTTCCCCGGTCGCCATCCCCGGCAGCCAGGTCTTCTTCTGCTCCTCGGTGCCGTATTCGAGGAGGTAGTGCGCGACGATGCCCGAGTGCACCGAGATGCCGAGTGCGAGGTCGCCGGCGTAACCCTGGGCCTCGAACACGGCGAGGTCGTGCGCGAACGTGCCGCCCCCGCCGCCGTACTCCTCGGGGATCGAGCAGCACAACAGTCCGAGCTTGCCCGCCGCCAGCCACACCTCACGGTCGATGCGATGCTGGGCGTCCCACTTCTCGTTGTGCGCGACCACCTCGCGCTCGAAGAACCCGACCGCGAGCTCGGACAGGGCCTTGACCTCGTCGTCGTGCCAGGACGGGACGTGCTTCTTCATCGCCGACTCGGTTCCTAGATGCGCTTGAAGAGTGCGGCGAGGGCCTGACCGCCGCCGATGCACATGGTGACGATGCCCAGTTCGAGGTCGCGGCGCACCAGATCCTTCGCGACACGCAGGGACAGGATGGCACCGGTCGCACCGACCGGATGCCCGAGCGCGATGGCACCGCCGTACGGGTTGGTCTTCTGCGGGTTCAGCTTCGCGTCCCGGATCACCGCGACCGCCTGCGACGCGAACGCCTCGTTCAACTCGATCACGTCGATGTCACCCGGGGTGGTGCCGGTCTGCTCGAACAGATTCTGCAACGCCAGAACGGGGGCGTACCCCATCAGCGCCGGGTCCATCGCCGCGGTCGCGACGGCCTCCAACGTGACCAGGCCGGTCAGGCCCTTCTCCTGCGCCGCCGACCCGGTCGCCAGCACCAGAGCCGCGGCGCCGTCGTTGATCCCGGACGCGTTGCCCGCGGTCACCGAGCCGCCCTCCTCGAACGCCGGCCGCAGCTTCGCCAGGGTCTCGAGGGTGGTGTCGGGCTTGGGGTGCTCGTCGACCTCGATCGTCTTCGGGCGGCGGCCCCCGATCTGCACCGGGGTGATCTCCTCGGCGAACGCGGCCTTGGCGGCCTCGGAGGCGGCGCGGCGCTGGGACTCGACGGCGAACTCGTCCTGCTGCTGCCGGCTCACGTCGTATTTGCGGGCGACGGCCTCGGCGGTGCGGCCCATGTGGACCCCGCCGAACGGGTCGGTCAGGATCGCGACGGTGCCGTCGACCAGCTTGCGGTCACCGAGTTTGTACCCGGAGCGGGCGGAGAAGTCGTAGAACGGCATCCGGGACATGCTCTCGTCGCCGCCGGCGACGGCGAAGTTCACCCCACCCCAGCGCATCTGCTGCGCCGCCGACCACACCGCCTGCAGGCCCGACCCGCACAACCGGTTGACGGTGTACGCGGGGGTCTTGTCGGGAAGTCCGGCGGCGAGGGCGACGCGGCGGGCGTTGTAGGCGTCCGGTCCGACCTGACCGATGCAGCCCATCACCACCTCGTCGATGTCGCCGCCGGGCACCCCGGCACGGTCCAGTGCGGCCTTGGCGGCCGTGGCACCCAGTTCGTGGGCGGGCACGTCCTTGAACGCGCCACCGAAGCTGCCGATCGGGGTCCTCGCGCCGTCGACAACCACGATCGGTTCAGGAGAATTCATGACGTGCCCTTCCGTCTCACTGCCAGTATGGGGAGATAGTAGGACTTCAAAGTACCCGGTGCCTCACGTGGGCCTCCGGTACGCCGTTCGGTCAGCGTCCGCGAATCAGGTCGGCGCACTTCTCGGCCATCGTCATGACCGTGATGTTGGGATTGACGTACGGCAGTTTCGGCATGGCGGACGCGTCCACCACCCGCAGATTGCGGACGCCCTTCACCCGCAATTCCGGGTCGAGGACGGCCATCGGGTCGCCGGCCGCACCCATCCGGGCAGTCCCGGCCGGGTGGTACACGGTGTTGTGCGTCCGGTGCGCGTAATCGATCAGTTCGTCATCGGTCACCGCCTCCGGCCCGGGCGCCAGTTCCCGGGCAATCCAACCGCGGAGCGGTTCCTGCTCGGCGATGCGGCGCGCCAGCCGGAACCCGGCGAGCATCACCGCCTCGTCGTGGCCGTCGGGGTCGGTGAAATACCGCGGATCCACCCGCGGACGGTCCCGGAAGTCGCGGGATCGGAGCCGCACCGTTCCGCGGGACAGTCCCTGCGTGACGTTGGGGGTGAGGCAGAATCCGTTGTCGGTGGTCGGGTAGCCCCAGCGGAGGGTATTCATGTCGAACGGCACGCTGCCGTAGTGCATCATCAGGTCCGGGTGGTTCAGCCCCTCGGTGGTGGTGGCGAACAGTCCGATCTCCCACCACTGAGTCGACGTCGCGACCATCGGCCGGGCCGCGTCCCAGAACACCAGACCCTCGACGTGATCGTCGAGATTCTGGCCGACTCCCGGCGCATCGACCCGAACCCGCACACCCATCTCCCGCAGGTGCACGGTGGGCCCGATCCCCGAGAGCATCAACAGTTTCGGGGTGTCGATGGCCCCGGCGGTGACGATCACCTCGCGGCGCGCCGAGACGGTGTCGTACCCGGTGAGGTCAGGACGCTGAAAGCGCACGCCGGTCGCCGCCATCGCGTCGTCGACGAGGATCTCGCTGACCCAGCAGTCGGTGCGCACGTCCAGGTTCGGGCGGGACCCGAGAATCGGATGCAGGTAGGCGTGCGACGTCGACATCCGGGTGCCGTCCTCGGACGCGTTGATCTGGAACCACCCCGCGCCGTCGAGGACGCTCGTGCCGCGGTTGAACTGCACCGTGGGCAACCCGACCTTCGCCGCCGACTCGAGCAGGGCCACACCGCAGGGGTCGTCCGGCGGGACGTCGCGGAGCCGCACCGGACCGTCGTGCCCGTGCTGATCGCCGGGGGCGTCGTTGTTCTCCACCCGCGCGACGAGCGGCAGCACATCCTGCGCGCCCCAGCCCGTCGCACCGTCCGCCGCCCAGTCGTCGAGTGTCTCGGCGGGCGGCCAGAACGCGATGCACGAATTGTGCGACGAGCAGCCGCCGAGCACCTTGGCGCGGGCGTGCCGCATGAAGCTGTTGCCCTTCTCCTGCGGCTCGACCGGATAGTCCCAGTCGTACCCGGAGTCCAGCAGGTGCATCCACTGCGACAGCTTGAGGACGTTGCGGTCACCGACGTCGGACGGCCCGGCCTCCACGAGGCAGACGGTCACCGACGGGTCCTCACTGAGTCGCGCGGCGAGCACGCATCCGGCAGTTCCTCCGCCTGCGATCACGTAGTCGAACACGGTGTCCGTCATGGCAGTTCACTCTCCGCCTCGTCCTTCGTCGTCGCCGCGTGCGAGGCGAGACAGCCGATGTGGTTGCGGCCCTTCACCGCGTACCAGAGGAGGCCGAGCCCGAGGATGATGCCGATATAGACGAACGCGCCCCACGTGTTGTACCAGGGAGTGCCGTACACCTCGGGTCGCGGCCACGCGAGATTGAGCGCCATCCCCACACCCCACAGGACGGCGAAGATGTTCACCGGAAGCCCCCACCGGCCCATCGTGAAGTAGCCGCTCTCGGCGAGTTCCTTCGGCGGCCAGTGCCCCTGCAGTCGCTTCTTCAGCAGCGGACCGGTGACCATGAGGTACGCCAGGTAGATCATGATGATCGCGATCGACGTCAGCACCGTGAAGATCTGCGGCTGACCGATGTTGATGACGAGGATGAACGCCGCGAGCAGACCGATCACGATGGCGGGGACCACCGGCGTCTGATGCTTCGGGTTGACGTGGGCCAGCCGCTCCCCGAACGGCAGAGCGTTGTCGCGGGCCATCGCGAACGTGAGCCGGATGGCCGCGGCATGGACCGCGAGCGAACACACCGTCACCGCGACGACGATGCAGACCAGGAAGATCTTGCCGAGCGGACCCCACATCACCTGCTCGACGATGTACTGCAGACCGCCCTCGCTGCTGCCGATCAGCGGATCGTCGAGGTCGGGGGCCGCCATGACGGCGAACACCAGGATCGCCCCGCCGATCACGAAGGACGCGAGGATCGCCCGCAGGATCGCCTTCGGCGCCGTCCGCCGCGGGTCGACGGTTTCCTCGCCGAGCGAACTCGCGGTGTCGAAGCCGTACATCACGTACCCGGACGCGAGGGACGCCACGAGGAAGACGGTCAGATACCCACCGGCCTCCCCGGCACCGTAGCCGTGGGTGGAGAAGAACACGTCCGGGCCGCGGGTGATGTTGGCGGCGAGGATGACGGCGATCAGGACGGCGGCGATCAATTCGACGAACACGCCCGTGCTGTTGATGAGGGCCATCAGCTTGACACCGAAAGCGTTGACCGCCGTGGTGAACGCGATCATGATGGTGCCGAGGATGACGGCGTTGGTCGCGAAGTCGTACTCGCCGCTGCCGTCGCCGACGATCTGGAAGCCGCTCCACAGCCGCGGCAGATTGAGTTGCAGCGCCAGCACGACCGCGGAGAGGGTCACGATCGACGCGGTCAGCATCAGCCAGCCCGACGACCAGCCCACGATCCTGCTGCCGAGCAGCTTGGCCCAGTTGTAGACCGAGCCGGCGACGGGATACTTGGCCGCGAGTTCCATGAAGCACAGCGCGACCGCCATCTGCCCGACGAACACCATCGGCCAGGACCACAGATACGCCGGCCCCGCCGTGCCGAACCCGAAATAGAACAACTGGAACGTGCCGGTGAGAATCGAGATGTAGCTGACTCCCGCCGCGAAACTGGCGAACTTGCCGAGACTGCGGTCCAATTCCTGTTTATAGCCCAGTTCGCCGAGTCCACTGTCCCCCGGCTCGTCTCCGTCACCCACTGCTCCGTGCCGAGTAGCCATGGTTCACTCGCCTCGCCTCTCCGTGCTCCGGACTAGCCGTTGTCGAACCACCCCGCCGCCGTGGGCGAGGTGTTGTGCCAGATGTGTTTGGTCTCCTGGTATTCCGCCAGACCGGCGGGGCCGAGTTCGCGCCCGTTCCCCGACATCTTGAACCCGCCCCACTCGGCGGCCGCGGTGTAGTAACCGAAGTCGTTGAGCCACACCGTTCCGTGGCGCAGACCGCGCACCATGCGCTCGCCCCGGGCACTGTCGGCGGTCCGGACGCCTGCGGCGAGTCCGTACTCGGTGTCGTTGCCCAGCCGCAGCGCCTCCTCTTCCGTGGTGAAACGCTCGACCGTGAGGATCGGCCCGAACGTCTCCTCCTGCACGATCCGCATGGTGCGGTCGCAGTGGTCGAAGATGGTGGGCAGGTAGAAACTTCCGTTCGCCAGCGCGGGATCAGAGGGCCGGGCTCCCCCGGTCACCAGCCGGGCGCCCTCGGAGCGTCCGAGTTCCACGTATCTCTCCACCTTCTCCCGGTGGGCCTCGGACACCAGCGGGCCCGTTCGGCTCGCCGGGTCGAGTCCGTTGCCCATCCGGATCTTCTCCGCCCGTGCAGCGAGCGCGGCGACGAACCGATCGGCGATGGATTCCTCGATGATCAGCCGGGTTCCCGCCGAGCACACCTGACCGGAGTGCAGGAACACTCCCGTGAGCACCTGGTCGACGGAGTCGTCTCCGTCCGCGTCGGCGAAGACGATGTGCGGATTCTTGCCACCGAGTTCCACGGCCACCTTGGTGACGTTCTCTGCCGCGGTCTGGAGGATGACGCGTCCGGTGGCCAGCCCGCCGGTGAAGGAGACGAAGTCGACGTCGGGTGTTCCCGTGAGTGCGGCGCCCAGGACGGCGCCGCTACCCTGCACGAGGTTCACCACCCCGGCCGGGACACCGGCTTCGGCGATCAGCGTGGTGAAGGCGATGGTGCTGAGGGGGGTCACCTCGCTCGGTTTGAGGACCATCGTGCACCCGGCCGCGAGGGCGGGCGCCACCTTCCACGAGATCTGCAGCAGCGGGTAGTTCCACGGCGCGATGAGCACGCACACACCGATCGGTTCGCGCACCACCCGGCTGATCACGTCGGGACGGCCGACGTCCACCAGACGGTCCGCTTCGACCGCGGCGAGTTGCGCGTAATACCGGAACACCGACACCACGTCGTCGATGTCGATCCTGCTCTCCTCCAGAGTTTTTCCGGTGTCGAGCGTCTCGATGCGCGCCAGCGTCTCCTTGTCGCGTTCGAGCAGATCGGCGATCCGCGCGACGATCGCGGTGCGCTCGGCGACGGGCGTGTGCGGCCAGGTGCCCTCGTCGAACGCCGCACGGGCCGCGGCGACAGCGCGGGTGGCGTCGTCCGGGGAGGCCTCGTCGACGGTGGCGACCAACGACCCGTCGGCCGGATTGATGCAGTCCCGGGTCTCGCCGGAGCTGGAGCGGATCCACCGTCCGTCGACGAACAGCCCCGTGTTCAGAAGGTCATCGATCGACTGGTCCCGCATCACTCAACTCCGTGTCTCGCCGGAACGAACGCACCCCCTCCACGGTATGCCGTCGGAGTCGCGGTGGGCGGGGTTCGATCACACATGTCCGATTCCGGGTGTCCCGCAAAACAGGGCGTTCGGTAGTCGGACGCACGTTCGCTACGCGGCTGCGATAGCGTGGTCAGCCGAACTCGTCGCCCCTTCCCGCACAAACGCACACCAAGACAGCACACCAAGAAACGGAGCACCCGTGGTCGCGATCGGCACGTCGGATCTGGACATCTTTCCCCTGGCCCTCGGTGGCAACACCTTCGGCTGGACCAGTGACGAACCGGCGTCGTTCGACATCCTCGACGCGTTCGCCGCGGGCGGCGGCAACTTCGTCGACACGGCGGACTCGTACTCGGCGTTCGCCGACGGCAACTCCGGCGGCGAGTCCGAGACCGTCCTCGGAAACTGGATGGCCTCCCGCCACAACCGGGACCACATCGTGATCGCCACCAAGGTCAGCCAGCACCCGGAGTTCAAGGGCCTGGCCCCCGCCAACGTGCGGGCAGCGGCGGAGGCGTCCCTGAAGCGGCTGCAGACCGACTACATCGACGTGTACTACGCGCACTTCGACGACGCCGACACTCCCCTCGTCGACACGCTCGGCGCATTCGACAAACTGGTCCGAGACGGACTCGTCCGGCACGTCGCCATCTCCAACTACTCGCCCGAACGCATCCGCGAGTGGCTGTCGCTGACGGCCGAGCACGGTTTCGCCGCGCCGATCGCGCTCCAGCCGCACTACAACCTGGTGCACCGCCACGACTACGAACCCGAGGTGGCCGCGCTCGCGACCGAGAACGGACTGGGTGTCTTCCCGTACTACTCACTCGCCGCGGGTTTCCTCGCGGGCAAGTACCGCACCCGGGCCGACCTGGACGGTCAGCCCCGCCAGCGGATGGCGACCCGCTACTTCTCCGACTCCGGTCTCGCCGTCGTCGACGCCCTCGCCGAGATCGCCGACGCGCACTCGGCGGAGATCTCCACCATCGCCCTCGCGTGGCTGCTGACCCGGCCCGGCATCACCGCACCGATCGCGAGTGCGAGCCGCCTCGAACAGCTTCCCGCGCTGCTCGACGCCCCGACGGTGACGCTGACCGCGTCCGAGATCAGCCGGCTCACGACGCTCTCGGACGCGATCGGGGCCTGACCTCAGCCGACCAGCTTGCTCCGTAGCCGGTCGACCGTCGCCGAACTCAGACCCAGCCCGTCGGTGAGGTAGCGGTCGACCGTGCCGTACTGCTCCGTGAGCCGGCCGAGCCCGGCCTCGAGGTAGCTGCGGTCGACGCCAAGCAGCGGCTGATAGATCTTCGCCACCGCCTCGCCGCGGCTGGCGGCGATCTGGTCGTACGTGACCTTCATCGACGCGGCGGTGTATTCGTTGGTGAGCAGATAGTCGTCGAAGATGGTGTCCTGCGAAACCCCGGCGATGGACAGCAGCAGTGCGGACGCCCAGCCGGTGCGATCCTTGCCCGCGGTGCAGTGGAAGATCTGCGGTCCGTCGGTGTCGGCCAGTGATGTCAGGAGTTGCGCGAACCCGGCCCGGGTCGCCGCGTCGTCGACGAAGCTGCGGTTCATCTGCTGCATGAACGCGACGGCGTCGGCGGGCGACTTCAACTGTGCGACAGCGGCACCCAGGTCACCCGACAGGATCGGGATGCCGAGATACCGCGGTCCGGCGGGGAGCCGGTCGGGCTTCGCGGCCACCTCTTCGACGGTCCGCACGTCGTACACCGCGGTCAGCCCGAGCCCGGTGAGGACGGCGAGATCCTGATCGTTCGGGACCAGTGCGTTCGAACGGTAGAACAGTCCTCGCGTGACGTGTCCCCCGCGGGCGGTCGCGTACCCCCGGCCCGATCCGCCGACGTCGCGGAAGTTGTCGACCGACGCCAGTCGCGGCGTCTCGACGACCGGGCCCGCGCTCCCGAAATCGGACGAACCGAAATCCGGGAGGCTGATTCCGGGCAGCGAGAACGGGTCCGCCGAAGCGAGCGCCGGCGCGCCGAGACCCGCGAACAGGACGCTGCCGGTGATCAGCACCGCGGCGGTGGAAGTGACACGTCGAGACATGGGAAGCCTTTCGATGGTCTGTCGGAGAGATCCGCCCGTCCGGCATGTCCGGAACGTCAGCGGGTAACCCACATCACAGTGGTCCGGCGTTTCCCGTGGCTACGAGTTGTTCCGATCACCGGGAGAACCCGTTTCCCACGGGGGCCGCCCACAGCAGACTCGGGCCGTCGGCAGGCGAGGTGCCCGGCGAACGGAACTTTTCGAGGACGAGGATGTGAGCTGAGATGACCGAGACCGCACAGCAACTGGCGGGGAAGGTTGTGATCGTGACCGGGGCGGCGCGGGGGCTGGGAGCAGCCTTCGCGCAGCGCATCGTCGACGAGGGCGGCAGCGTCGTGGTCGGCGACGTTCTTGACGACGACGGCCGCGCGACGGTCGACCAGCTCGGTGACCGGGCTCGATACTGCCACCTCGACGTCACCGACCCGCAGCAGTGGCAGGCCGCGGTCGACGTGGCGACGAGCGACTTCGGACGCGTCGACGGCCTCGTCAACAACGCGGGCATCTCCACCGGCCAGTACATCGAGCACGAACCGCTCGAGCACTTCCAGACGGTCCTCGACATCAACCTGACGGGCGTGTTCAACGGCCTGCAGGCCGTGATCGGCCCGATGCGCGCCGCCGGCGGCGGATCGATCGTCAACATCTCCTCGGCCGCGGGGCTGATGGGACTCGCCCTGACCGCCGGCTACGGCGCGTCCAAGTGGGGCGTGCGCGGGCTCACGAAGATCGCCGCCGTGGAACTGGGCACCGACCGGATCCGCGTCAACTCCGTCCACCCCGGCATGACGTACACCCCGATGACCGCGGGCCTCGGAATCGAGCAGGGCGAGGGCAACTACCCGAACACCCCCATGGCGAGGGTCGGAGTACCCGACGAGATCGCCGGCGCCGTCGGGTTCCTGCTGTCCGACGCGTCCACGTACGTCACCGGAGCGGAACTCGCCGTCGACGGCGGCTGGACCGCCGGACCGACCGTGAAATACGTCATGGGCCAATGACATCGAATTCGACAGCCACACGAGGAGCACAGACGATGAATCGATTCGACAACCGGCGGATCCTGGTGACCGGCGCTGCGTCGGGTATCGGCCAGGCCACCGCCCTCCGCCTGCTCGAGGAAGGCGGCACCGTCGTCGCGGCCGACGTGTCCGAGGACGGTCTCGCGCGGACCACGGAACTCGCCGAAGCGGCAGGCACGGCGGGGCGCCTCAGCGTCGCCGCCATCGACATCGGCGACGAGACGTCCGTCGTCGACGGTGTGCAGCGCAGCGTCGAGAACCTGGGCGGACTGGACGTGCTCGTGAACGCCGCGGGCATCCTCCGCGCCTCACACACCCATGAGACGTCACTGGACCTGTGGAATCAGGTGATCGGGATCAACCTCACCGGCACCTTCCTCATGGTTCGCGAATGCCTGCCCGCACTGCTGCGGAACGAGCGCAGCGTGGTCGTCAACTTCAGTTCCACGTCCGCCGCGTTCGCGCACCCCTACATGGCCGCATACGCCGCGAGCAAGGGCGGCATCCAGTCGTTCACCCACGCGCTGGCACTCGAATACGGCAAGCAGGGTCTGCGCGCCGTCGGTGTCGCCCCCGGCAGCATCAAGACCGGAATCACCGACGCCACGTCCGGATACGTGCCTTCCGACGCCGATTGGGGCCTGTTCGCCAAGCTGTCGCCCATCCTTCCCACCACCCTGGAATCGGGTGGCGCGGCCATGGGCGGACCCGAGCAGGTCGCCGGAGTCGTCGCCATGCTCGCCTCCGACGACGGCGCATTCGTCACCGGAACCGAGATCCGCATCGACGGCGGCACCCACGCCTGACCCGGCAAACCGTGCGTCAGCGACGGCGGCGGCACGTACGTTGGACTCATGAGTCTCCCCACTCCTGCCGCCGATCGCACCGCGCTCGTCACCGGAGCCTCGTCCGGGATCGGCACGGCCCTCAGCCGTGAACTCAGCCGCCGCGGCCACCAGGTCGTGCTCGTCGCCCGGCGGGCCGAGAAGTTGGAGGAACTGGCCACCGAACTGCGGGCCGCGGGCGGTCGGGCGCACGTGCTGGGCGCCGATCTCTCCGACCGCTCGGCCCGGGCGACCCTGCTCGACCGGGTCGGCGAACTCGGACTGACCCTGGACATCCTCGTCAACAACGCCGGCCTGTCCACGCTCGGCCCGGTCGCCGCGTCCGACCCGGACGCCGAGATGAACATGATCGAGGTCGACGTGACGGCCGTCGCCGACCTGTGCAGCCGCGCCCTGCCAGGCATGGTGCAACGGCGCCGGGGAGCGATCCTCAACGTCGCGTCCACGGCCGCGTTCCAGCCGCTGCCCGGGCAAGCTGCCTACGCCGCAGGCAAGGCCTTCGTCCTTTCCTACACCGAGAGCCTCACCGGCGAGCTGAAGGGCACCGGCGTCACGGCGACCGCCCTCTGCCCCGGACCCGTCGACACCGGATTCGGCGAGACAGCCGGCTTCGCGAAGGAGGACGCCGAAGCCGCACTGCCCAGCTTCATGTGGGAGAGCCCCGAATCCGTGGCCAGGACCGGAATCGACGGCCTCGACAAGGGGCACATGATCGCCATCCCCGGCCTCGCGAATCGCGCCGCTTCCGTGTTCGCCCACCTCGCGCCGAACAAACTCCTCGTCCCCGTCCTGGCCAGCCGCCATCCCGGTTTGCGGACGTAAGTATCGGCCACCGGTTTACTGTGGCCTGGTGGAGATGACTACCGCTACTCGCCGATTCGCACAGTTCACCGCGACCGTGGCCGTCGCCGCCGCCGCCCTTCTCGGGAGCGCCGGTGTGGCCGCCGCCGACGAATGGCCGCCGGTACCCACCGAGCCCAGCCCGGTCGCGCCGTTCGACAACCAGAACTTCCTCACCCCCACCGATCTCGACTATTGGAATCCGCTCGTCAGCGCAAATCGGATCACCTCGCCGTTCGGAACCGCCAACCGCATCGTCTGCACCGGATTCCACGGCGTGCTGCTCGACTGCTGGCAAGCCGATCAGAACGGTCAACCACACAAACTCGTCAAGTTGTCCATGGACTTCCCCGGATCGCTCGGCGCCACCCTCCCCGGCGGAGGTCCCGGACACTTCGTCTACCCGGGCTTCATTCCGGGTATCTGAACCGGACTACAAAGGTTCGCCCTCGACCCGTCCTGCGGGCAGCGTGCGGCCGCAGATCATCAGTGCGAGATCCTCGCCCGTTCCCCGTAATTCGGCGCCCGACCCGTACGACCACTCGAGGTCCGTCGCCCGCAGGCCGCGTCCCTCGATGTCGATGCCGAAATTCGAGTGCCCACCGCCCGCCGTGAGATCGTTGAGGACGACGCGCATCGTCTCCTCCGGCACTCGTCCCGAAACGCCGAGCGGCACGGTGGCGTCGAGACCGTGGATCACCACATGGTTGAGCGCGCCGTGATAGCCGCCGCCCGGCGGAGTCCACCGGCGCATGATGTCCGAGCGCAGGTTGGCGACGAGTTCCGCCGTCGCCAATTCGGCGTCACTACGGGCTATCTCGTTGGACAGCCGGGTGAAATCGAACGCGCACTCGCGCAGACGCGCCATGAACTGATCCTCCGGGTAGCGCGCCGCCATGGTGACATGCGCGACCACTTCACGAATCCGCCAGCCCTCGCACAGCGAAGGCGTGTCCCATTCCGCATCCGAAATCCCGTCGAGGAGATCGGCCAGGGCCGAGAACTCGTTCGCAACCGCCCACTGCAGATCGCCGTCACCGGTCATCGCACCCAGCCCCCACATCTTTCTCGACGAGAGTTCCCACGCCCACCGTAGACCGAATCCCCCGAGTATTGCCTTGGTCGAACATGATTGATATGGTCGAACATACATTCGAATGACCTTGGGGGAGGTTGTTGTGGGGGAAGTGATGGCGGCGGATCTGGATGAGTTGCGTGCGTTCACGGCGCGGCTGCGATGCGTCGAGGCGGGTGGGGACGCCGGGTTGGGGATCGAGTGGCTCGATGCGATCGAGTCGTTGAAGTCGGTCGGGTGTGCGGTGCAGGCGGTGATCACCGACGGGGTCGCGACGAGTATTCGTGCGGATCGGAGGGCTCGGGGGTTGCCGCGATCCGAGTGGGGCCGCGGGATTGCGTCGCAGATTGCGTTGGCGCGCAGGGAATCCCCGAACCGTGGCGGCCGGCATCTCGGTTTCGCGCAGGCTCTGGTGCACGAGATGCCCCATACCCTCGCCCTGTTGCGGTCGGGCCGGTTGAACGAATGGCGCGCCACGTTGCTGGTACGCGAAACGGCGTGCCTGTCGGCCGCGGATCGGGGAAACGTGGACCGCCGGTTGTGTTCGGACCCGGCCACTCTCGACGGGGTCGGGGACCGCGGTCTGATCGCGCAGGCGAAAGCGTTGGCGGTGGAACTCGACGCCGCGTCCGTGGTGCGGCGGCATCGGAAGGCGGTGTCCGACCGTCGGGTCACGACCCGTCCGGCGCCGGATTCCATGGCGTATCTGAGCGTGCTGATGCCGGTCGAGCAGGCGGTGTGTTTGCAGGCGACGCTCGGCCGGGATGCGGACAGCCTGATCGCCACCGGCAACAGTGGTGGTCGCACCCGCAGTCAGCTGATGGTGGACCTGTTGTTCGAACGCGGCACCGGAGTATCAGTGGCGTCGGGTGTGCCGGTGGCGGTGAACCTCGTGCTCTCGGACGAGACACTCCTGGCGGGCGGGCACGAGGCCGCGCAGCTGCAGGGGTTCGGGCCGGTGCCGGCGGGGATCGCGCGGCGACTGGTGGCGGACGCCGTTGATGGTGACGTGGAGACGTCGTTGCGGCGGGTGTATTCGTGCCCGCAGTCGGGGGCGTTGACGGCGATGGAATCGCCGTCGCGCACGTTCCCGAAGAGCCTGAGACAGCTGATCGACCTGCGGGACCGCACGTGCCGCACCCCGTGGTGTGATGCGCCGATCCGGCATCACGACCACATTCGCTCCCGCCGAGAATCCGGTGCCACGACGGTGGACAACGGGTCCGGGCTGTGCGAGGCGTGCAACTACGCGAAGGAAGGCGACGGATGGACCGCCCGACCGGTACACAACCCCGGCGGCACCCACCTCATCGACCTGGGCACCCCGACCGGGCACCACTACCGCTCGGCCGCGCCGCCGCTCCCGGACCCGGCGCATCTGCGCGCGTCATGAGGTGGTGGGGGTTACCCTCTCGGTCACCGGGGTGATCCGCAACAGCACACGTGGCTTCTGCCGACGCGCGAGGACGCGTTCGACGAACATGACGATCCGGTATTCCAGTCCGTACGCGTCCCGGATCGTGCCGGCCATCCTTCGGCTGATGGACTCGTCGGTGACGATCTCGGCCACTGCGGCAACCGGGTCGACCCCAGCGTCCACCTTTCCTCGCCGAGAGCACGGGCGAAGTTCGACGCTCCCGTTGTTGCGTAGCCGCTTCACCTTTCCACTTTCCTCCGGAGTGGTGACGATGAGAGCGTCGCCGTCACGCGCGATCCACACCGGCGTCGACACGGGCTCCCCGGACCGGCGGAACGTGGTGAGGGAGACGAACGATTCGTCTCCCAGCGCAGTGAATGTCACTTGTTTCCACCCGACCAGGCTGTGAGTTCGGCGATGTCTCCGTACAGCGCCGACTGGTAGGTGAGCATCAGCTCCTCCACCCCGCCGAACTGATCGCCGACGTGATGGGTGTTCTCCGCCGACAGCTCACGGTCGCCGGAACGTGAGATGAGTTCGTCGATGCGGCTGTCGAGGCTCATCGCCCGGTTGACTGCCAGCACGGACCGCAGCTGCACCTCGGCTCGGGACAGCAGGTCGCCGATTCGTGCGAGTGCGGCGACGCGGTCGACCAGTTGATCCCATACCGGCTTCAGCGCGTTCTGCCGGGCCTCGACCTGTTGACGGGCCGTGTCGGAATGGGTGGCGCGCAGCGCTTCGTCGAGTTCGATTCGGATTCCGCGCAGCGCAACGGTGTCGACGGCGATCTGCGTCAGCTCTTCGGCGAGGTCGAGTTGGTAACGCTGGACCGCGAAGTGCTCCGAGTGCCACACCTCGGAACCGTCGATCCTGTCGTAGAGCATCCCCGCAAGGTAGAGGAGGGTGTCGTACGAGTCGGCGAATCTGTCGTTGTCGAGATCGGCACCTCTGCCGATGGCGTCGGCGACGCGTCGTCCGACCGCGGCCATCGGGGTGTTCTCGGCCACCTGGCCGAGGCGTTCCGCTGCGGTGCCGCGGGCATAGTTGCCGGCCCGTTCGAGAGCGGTGCCCGCGATCGGCGCCGGCGTGCGTTGCAGTGCCCGGAACAGTGCCTCACGCTGTTCGAGATCCAGGTGAACACCCTCGCGTCGATCCCGGCGCATGGCCCGGACTCCGTTGCCGTAGTGCGCCGGCGACATCACCACCGCGGACCGATACGACTGCACCTTGCGGCCCAGTTCGGTGGCACGGTATTTGAACAGCAGTTGCGCCGGTCCGGGACGCAGGCTGGCGGCGCGGCGCGCCACCTGGGTGTACTCGTCCGTCAGCAGGCGCAGCGCCCCGAAGCCGCCGATCGACGGGATCGTGCGCCCCGCGCGACGTCGGTTCGTGAGTGTCTGCCGAGTGGGGGCGTCGAGACTCCCGGCGGCGATCAGCACGGCGGCGGCGTCCGACAGCGGGGCGTGTGTGCCCGTGATCATGGACCGTTCGCACCAGTTGCGGACCTGGAAGGAGATGTGGGCACGACGCTCCTCGTACTGGGCGCTTTCCGACATCGGGACCTCCTGGCAACCGGCTGATCACCACTGTCCCAGAATTTCGACCGGCGCGCTCTAAGCTCTCCCCCATGACCCCGACGGTGCGTGCGGTGCTCCTGTTCGCGACGGCGTTGCTGGTGGCCGGTTGCGGTCGCGCGGTCGACGGATCCCCCCAGAACGGTGCCGTCGCCGGACCCGCCACCACATCTGCGGTGACGACCGCACCGATGTCACCCGCGCCTTCGGTGACGACCGCACCGAGAACGACCACCACGACGACCACGACAACAACAACAACAACAACCCCGGCCCCGGCCGACCCGCAGGCGTTCGCCGGCAGCGCGGCGGGGAGTTATTACTTCACGACGCCGAGCACCAAGTTCCACTGTGCGATCCTGACGGGCGGCGACCTCCCGACCGCCGGCTGTCACGGCCCGATGCCGGAGTCGGCGCCGAAGGTCCCGGGGGCAGGCGCGTCCGGTACCGCAGTGACTCCTAACGCGATCGAGGTCACCGGCGGCCGCCCCGGTCAGTTCGCCAGCGCCGGCGACCCGCGGTTCTACCCCCTCGACGGATCGGCCGCGCCCGCACTGTCGTACGGACGGGAGTTGCAGGTGAACGACCTGACGTGCCTCGTCGACGAGTCGGCCGGGGTGACGTGCCGCAGCGAGGCCGGTCACGGATTCACGCTCTCGGACAGCGTGTTCCGGGTGTGGTGAGCCGACTCAGCCCAGTTCGTCCGAGCGTCGTTCCATCAGTGTGCGCAGCAGCGTGGTCCCCTTGGCGGTGAAGCCGATCGACTCGATCTCCCCGAGGCCGCGCCCGATGCCCTTGCGGACGCCGTCGAGCATTCTGGTGACGGCACGTTCGGGAACACCGAGCCGTCCCCCGGATTCGACGAAGTGCCTGCGGTTCAGCTTGTTCGCCTTGCCGTAGAAGTCGAGGGCCATCGGGTCGCGCCACCCGAGGTACGGCTGGGTGCAGAGCAGGTCGTACGCGGGTGTGACGCTCCACAACCCCGATTCGGCGAGTTGGACCGAGAAGTTCTTGCCGTGCAGGTCGCCGTTGCCGATCGCGTACGAATAGGCCACCAGCCGAAGCAGTTCCAGGGTGGCCACCCGTGCCGATCCGCCGCCGCGCTCACACACGCCGGCGAGTGCGGTGATCACACCCTCGGTCTTCAGCCGGTATTTGGCGGCGGGGAACATCCCCATCACCTGGCACGCATCCTCCTGTGGTGTGCGGATGACCCGGCCGGACGAATCGACCCTGCGGTCGAAACGCGCGACGAGCAGGCCGGCATTTCCCTTGCCGTCGTGCACCAGCTGGTGGTCGGCGACGGGCAAACCGCACTGCGCGGCGAGCCCCATGAAGAAGTGCTCGTTCTCGACCAATTGCGGGTAGCCCTGTGGGGGTGAGAGTTTGAGAATGGCGGGGCCCTTCTCGGTCGCGATCGGCGTCGAGTACATCTGGGCCGACACCTTCGCCTGCACCCCGGGTAGCGACGTGGGGTCCAGTTTCACGGCCTCGTGCCCCGACATGTGCTCGAACAGTGCCCGCAGGTCCGAACGCTCGATCGCGTCGGGGTCGAACACGGGTGCGGTTTCGGGCGGCGGTACTCCTGCGGGCAGGACGCGCACGTCCCCGATCGTGTCGGCTCCGACCGCCATCAGGATCGTGAGGTGATCGTCCTCGGACGTCTTGGTGGCCGCGACCGCGCCCCGCAACCGGATCCCCTCGGGGAGCAGACCGGCGAAGAACGGCGGGACGCTGCCCCCGCTGGCGCGCACTTCGGTCGAGGAGGTGGGGATCGTCCACGCGACCTGCGGGGCGCCGGGATCCTGCAGGTACGCGGCGTCGTAGCGGAAGACGACGTCCCCTCCCTCCCGCACGAGGCTGCCGGCGAGGCGGTCCCCTTTGTAGACGTCGGCCCGGTCGACGCCGCTGAGGTTCTCGACCATCAGGGCACCACTTCCACGCCCGAGCGAGTGAGCAGCGCCAGACGGCATCCCATCGCGTCCGCGACGGCGTCGACGAGGTCCAGTTGGACGGTGCCCCGGCCCGATTCGATCGACTGCACACTCGACCTCGACACCCCGGCCAGGTCGGCGAGCTCCGCCTGCGTCAGCCCGAGTTGGTGTCGCCGAGCGACGAACCCGTCGGAGATCCCGCCGGTCTCGGTCCGCTCGCGACGGCGTGGGGTCGCCATGGAAGCCTCCTTGATCGTCTCAAAGCTTGTCGACGGATGCTTAACGCCAGTGTGCGCCGATTCTGCTTCGAAGTCCACCCCTATGACTGCGAACGCAAGCATAGAGGCTCGAGTTGATGGAGGGAGAGGAAATCACCCCCTTACGCCTGCGATCGCAAGCACAGACAACGTCACGGCACCCACCCCCTACCCTGGGAACATGCGTATAGGAGCACACGTCCGCCAGGACGAAGATCCGATCGGATACGGCGAACGGCTCGGCGCCGACGTCATTCAGATGTTCCTCACGGACCCGCAGAAATGGGAGAAGCCCCCGACGCATCCGCGGACGGACGAGATCCGCGACAGCCCGATCGACGTCGTCGTGCACTCGTCGTACGTGATCAACGTGGCCAGCCTCAACAACCGGCTCCGGATGCCCTCCCGCAACGCCGTCGCGCAGCAGGCCCAGGCCGCCGCCGACATCGGCGCGATCGGGCTGGTGGTCCACGGCGGGCACGTCCGCGACGGCGAGGACGTGAACGCGGGGATCGTCAACTGGCGCAAACTGTTCGAACGCCAGGCCGACAAGGGCGGATTCCCCGTCCCCATCCTCATCGAGAACACCGCCGGCGGCGACTTCGCGATGGCACGGCACTTCGACGCCATCGACCGGCTGTGGCAGGAGGTCGGCGACTTCGGCGCCGGCTTCTGCCTCGACACCTGCCATGCCTGGGCGGGCGGCGAGGATCTGGTGGGGGTCGTCGAACGCATCAAGGCCATCACCGGCCGCATCGACCTGGTGCACCTCAACAACTCCCGCGACGAGTTCGACTCGGCCCGCGACCGGCACGCCAACCTCGCCGACGGAACCATCGACCCCGAACTGCTCGCCGAGGTCGTGCGGACCGCCGGCGCGCCCGTCGTCCTCGAGACGCCGGCGGAAGGGCTGGCCGACGACCTCGCGTATCTCCGGGAGACGGTCGGCTAGTCGCCCAGCCGGCCGGTCAGCCTGCGGTACCGCTCCTCGCTGACCGGGTTCAGACCCTCCACGGTGACGTCGGTGCCGCGGCTCGCGTACTTCGTGGTGATGCCGTCGAGTGCGGCCACGGTGGAGGCGTCCCAGATGGTGGCGCCCGACAGATCGATGACCACGCGACCCGGGTCGTCGGCGTAGTCGAACGAGAACACGAGGTCGTTGGACGAGGCGAAGAAGAGCTGGCCGCTCACCCGGTACGTCTTCACGTCGCCGTCGCGTTCGCCGCGCACGTCCACCATGTGTGCCACCCGGCGCGCGAACAGCACCATCGCAACGAGTACCCCGACACCCACACCGATCGCGAGATTGTCCGTCGCGAGGGTGCCCGCGACGGTACTGAGCATCACCAGAGTCTCGCTCAGCGGCATCCGCCGGAGTGTGCGGACGCTGTGCCAGTCGAAGGTCGTGGCGGCCACCAGCACCATCACGGCGACGAGCGCCGCCATCGGAATGGTTCCCACCACGTCGCCGAGACCGACCACGAGAATCAGCAGAAACGCACCCGACAGGAACGTCGACAACCGGGTTCGAGCCCCACCGGTCTTGACGTTGATGATGGTCTGCCCGATCAGGGCGCACCCGCCCATCCCGCCGAACAGTCCCGTCACGATGTTCGCGACGCCCTGCCCCCACGACTCCCGCGTCTTGTCCGAATGCGTGTCGGTGACGGAGTCCACCAGTTTGGCGCTCATCAACGATTCGAGGAGTCCGACGACGGCCATCGCCAGCGCGAACGGGGCGATGATCCGCAGGGTGTCGACCGTGAGCGGAACGTCCGGCAACCCGATCAGGGACGGCAGGCCGTCGGGCAGTTCGCCCTGATCCCCGACGGTGGGCACCGCGACACCGGCGAGGACGGTGAACGCGGTGAGACCGACGATCACGAGCAGCGGGGCGGGCACCGCCGTGGTCAGCTTCGGGATCCACACGAGCAGCACGAGACCGGCGGCGAGGAGCGCGTACACCGCCCACGGCACGTTCGTCAGATACGGGAACTGGTGCACGAAGATGAGGATTCCCAGTGCGTTGCAGAAGCCGACCATCACGCTGCGGGGCAGGAACCGCATGAGCCGCGCCACCCCGAGGACGGCGAGGAGGATCTGCATCGCACCGCCGAGGAAGACGGCCGCGATGAGGTACTGCAACCCGTGGGACGCCATGAGCGGGGCCAGCACCAGCGACACCGAGCCGGTGGCCGCGGAGATCATCGCCGGGCGGCCGCCGGTGAACGCGATGGTCATCGCCATGATCGCGGCGGTGAACAGGCCCACCCGCGGATCGACACCCACGATGATGGAGAACGACAACGCCTCCGGGATGAGGGCCATCGCCACGACGAGCGCGGACAACGACTCGATACGAAACACTTTCGGATGCAGCCATACCGGCCGTCGGAGAGCGAGAGAGGGCACGGGCTGACGATCCTTCTTCCTGAACGGGACCCGAAGATCCTATCCGGGGCGCGTTCGACCAGTACGGTTAGCTGATCCGCCGAACGAGGAGGAACGCCGTGCGACGCACACTTCCGGCCGCCCTGATCGCCGTCCTGACCGCACTGTCGCTGGCCGGGTGCGGGAACTCCGATTCGGGTCCGGTGATCGACCAGGTACGCGAATCGGGCGTCCTGAAGGTCGGCACCGAGGGCACGTACACACCGTTCAGCTACCAGGGTCCCGACGGTCAGCTCACCGGGTACGACGTCGATGTCATCCGCGCGGTCGGGGACAAACTCGGCGTGTCCGTCGAGTTCACGCAGACCCCGTGGGACTCCATCTTCGCGGGCCTCGAGGCGAAACGTTACGACCTCGTCGCCAACCAGGTGACCGTCAACGACGAACGCACCCAGAAGTACGACCTGTCGACGCCGTACACCTACTCCGAGGGTGTGATCGTCACCCGGGCCGACGACAACGCGATCACCTCGCTCGCCGACCTGAACGGCAAGACGACGGCGCAGTCGGCGACGAGCAACTGGGCGCAGGTGGCCAGGGACGCGGGCGCGAACGTCGAATCCGTCGAGGGCTTCGTGCAGGCCATCACCCTGTTGAAGGACGGCCGGGTCGATGCGACCGTCAACGACAATCTGGCCGTCGCCGAATATCAGAAGCAGACCGGTGACACCGGGGTGAAGATCGCCGCCGAGACCGGTGACACGAGCGAGCAGGCGTTCGCCGCCCGCAAGGACAGCGGCCTGATGCCCGACATCGACAAGGCCCTGGACGAACTGCGCGCCGACGGCACACTCGCGCAGATCTCGCAGAAGTACTTCGGCACCGACGTGTCGGCACCGACCAACTGAGAGCCCGCCCGTGGACGACGCAACGGTCCAGCTGATCCTGGACAACCTGTGGCCGATGCTGAAGGCCACGATCACCATGACGATTCCGCTGACGATCATCAGCTTCACCATCGGTCTGGTGATCGCGTTGCTGGTCGCGCTCGCCCGGATCTCGTCGATCAGACCGCTGTCGGTGCTGGCCCGCTTCTACGTCTCCATCATCCGCGGCACCCCGCTGCTGGTGCAGTTGTTCATCGTGTTCTACGCGCTGCCGCAGTTCGGCGTGACGCTCGAACCGTTCCCGGCCGCGGTGATCGCGTTCAGCCTCAACGTCGGCGGCTACGCGGCCGAGGTGATCCGCGCGGCGATCCTGTCGATTCCGAAGGGACAGTGGGAAGCCGCGCAGACCATCGGCATGGGCTACACCACCACCCTGCAGCGGATCGTGCTGCCGCAGGCCACGCGGGTGGCCGTCCCTCCGCTGTCCAACACGCTGATCTCCCTGGTGAAGGACACGTCGCTGGCGTCGACGATACTGGTGACCGAACTGCTGCGCGTCGCCCAGCTCGCCGCCGCACCGACGTTCGACTTCTTCGCCCTCTACGGCGTCGCCGCGCTGTACTACTGGGTGATCTGCATCTTCCTGTCGGCCGTCCAGGTCCGGCTCGAAGCCCGACTCGACAGGTATGTGGCCAGATGACCGACACCCCTCCCCTCCTGCAGGTATCCGGCGTCGAGAAGTCGTTCGGCGACCATCAGGTTCTGCGCGACATCAGCTTCGACGTCGGGGCGGGCACGGTGACCGTCATCATCGGACCGTCGGGCTCCGGCAAGACGACGGTGTTGCGCACCCTCAACGCCCTCGACGTGGCGGACCGCGGGGTGATCTCCATCGGCGACGTGTCGGTGGATTTCGGCGCCGAGGTGAGCCGGTCGGCGCAGGCCCGGTTCCGCGCGCAGAGCGGGATGGTGTTCCAGGCCCACAACCTGTTTCCGCACAAGACCGTGATCCAGAACGTCACCGAGGGCCCTGTCGTGGTGCAGAAGCGGCCCAAGGACGAGGCGCGCGCGGACGCGATGCGGTTGCTGACGCAGGTGGGCCTGGCGGAGAAGGCGGACCAATATCCGTACCAGTTGTCGGGCGGTCAGCAGCAGCGGGTCGGTATCGCCAGGGCGCTCGCGCTGAAACCGAAGCTGATGCTGTTCGACGAGCCGACGTCCGCGCTCGACCCCGAACTGGTCGGGGAGGTGTTGCGGGTGATCCGGGATCTCGCGACCGAGGGCTGGACGATGGTGATCGTGACCCACGAGATCCGATTCGCGCAGCAGGTGGCCGACCAGGTGCTGTTCGTCGACAACGGTGTCGTGCTCGAACGCGGCACCCCGAAAGACGTGCTGACCAACCCGGCCGGGCCGCGACTACGGCAGTTCCTGCACCGGATCCTCGACCCGCTGTGAACCGTCAGCGCAGCGACTTCTCCATGAGCACGACGCTCGGCCACTCCACGTCGAAGTCCCGGCGGCCCACCGGGAAGAAGCCCTGCTCCTCGTAGTAGTCGCGGAGCCGGGAGTTGGTTTCGACGCACTCGACCCGCACGACGGACGCGTCCTCGTTGCGGGCATGCTCGTCGACCCACCGCAGCAACTGGGCGCCGAGGCCGGCGCTGGCGTGCCTGCGGTCGGTCATGACCCTGGCTACGTACGCGGCCGGAATGTCGTCCTCGGTCCACACGTCCGGATCGGATCGCAGCACCCGGAGCGCCCCCACCACGATCCCCGCGAACAGCGCGACACGCCATTCCCCGAACTCGATCTGCTCGCGCACGTCGGCGAGCGACACCTCACCGCGGGCGGGCGGATCGATCTCCCTGGCCAGGAGCCAATCCTCTGCGTCCCAGTGCATCTGAACGATGTCCTCAGCCTGCTCGAGTTCTGCCCGCTCCACGGTGACCGCCATGCACACACAGTAACCACCGCGCTGCGAAAACAAACCACCGCTGCAGCCGTGTCTATCTGCGACGATGTGACTGGAGTTACAGTTACATCCTGGGACAGTTACCTCAGGGCGGTGGTAGCGATGAACCTGTTTCGTGCGGTGGTCCTGATGACACTGTCCACCTGTGCGGCCGCGTATGTGTGCGCCCACCCGCCGCGGGCGGCCGCCCAGCCCCTCGGACCCGAATCCATTCTCCCGTCCCCCATCCTGGACGACGACTTCTTCGGGTGGCCGCCGAACGTCGCGGACTTCGAGGCCGGCGAGATCATCCGCTCGCGGGAAGTGACGCTCCGGGCGATGCCGAACCCGCTGGTGCCGCACCGGGCCCACCAGATCATGGTGCGGTCCAACGATTCCAAGGACCGTCCCGTGCCGGTGACCGCAACGGTGCTGGTGCCCGCGGCGGAGTGGACTGCGCCGGGTCCGCGACCGGTGGTCGACTACAACATGCCCATCGACTCGCTGGGCGCCCGCTGCACCCCGTCCTACAAGATGGTGCACGACTGGCAGACCCTCGACCTGGACATCCCGCCGGTGCTGTCGCTGTTCCTCGCGAAGAACTACGCGGTACTCGTGCCCGATCACCAGGGCCCCCGGATGGCGTACAGCGCGGGACGGATGGCGGGTCATGCCGTGCTCGACAGCATCCGCGGCATGAGGCAGCTTCCCGGACTCGGGCTGTCGGACAGCCCGGTTCTCGCGACGGGATACAGCGGTGGCGCGATCGCCACCGGCTGGGCGGCGCAACTGCAGCCGACGTACGCGCCGGACGTCGCACTCGCCGGCGCCGCCGCCGGCGGAACACCCGCCGACTTCGGATTGCTCCGTCGGACGATGAACGGCCAGATCGGTTCCGGTCTGTACCTGTCCGCCGTCCTCGGGCTCGCCCGCGAATACCCGGAGATGCTGATGCTGGCGAATCCGCTCGGTGTGGCACTGGCGACGTCGCCGCTGAAGGACCAGTGCATCCTGGCCCTCGCACCTGCCGGGGTCGCCTCGCTGCCCGCCGAACTGTTCGCGGCCGTCCCCGACCCGTTCGGCACTCCCACGGCCCGCGCGGTGGTCGCCGAGAACCGGATGGGCGCGCTCACCCCGGCCGCGCCGGTGCTGCTCTATCACGGATCGTCGCGAGTGTTCCTCGGCGACGAGTGGATTCCGGAGGAAGGGGTGATCACCTTGCAGCAGGAGTGGTGCCGCGGCGGTGCCGACGTCACCTACGCCCCGCAGTTCGGCGAGCACCTCACGGCCGCCGTACTCGCGCTGCCCGAGATGGTGCACTGGATCGACGACCGGCTGGCCGGGGTGCCCGCGCCCGCGGGGTGCCGCTGACCGCTACCCGTGCACGTGCGGCAGCAGCAGATCGGCCTGGCCCACCCCGGCGGCACGCGCCTCGTCGAGCCACTTCGCGGTCTGCTCGCGCGCCCGCGTGATCAACTCGTCGGCGTCCCCGAAATCGGCGGGACTCGTGTCCAACGGGCACAGCGGGGGTACCACCCGGATGTCCGCGACGCTCTCGTACCGCTCGATGTCGAGGGCGAGCCGCTGATTGATCGCGAGCGTCACGCCGAGCAACCCCATGCCCAGCGCACTTCCGGGGACCGTCGACAGAGTGCAGGCATATCCGGTGGGAAGCACCCACACGGTCGTCGCACCCAATTCGATCGCATGCGAGATCGGAGTGTTGTTGACGACCCCGCCGTCCATCAGCGCCCGGCCGTCGATCACCACGGGCGGGAGGATGCCGGGCAGCGACGCGCTGGCGGTGACGGCGTCGACGGCAGGCCCCGTCGACAGCCGGACGTCCTTGCCGGTCAGCACGTCGACGGCGATGACGTGCAACGGGATCGGCGCATCCTCCATCCGTTCGAACCGCAGATGCTGCGCCAGCAACTTCCTGATGGCGCGGTTGGAGACCAGATGGTTGCGGAGCCCGACGAACCCGGTGAATCCGGTGAGCAATCCGGCGGGAAACACCGCGCTGCGGGTGAGACCGCGCCACAGGTCGGCCAGTTCGCGCAGATCCGCGTCGGACGAACCCCCGGCCAGCCACGCACCGTTGAGCGCACCGACGGACGTGCCGACGATGAGGTCCGGCCGAATGCCCCTGCCGATCAGAGTCTGCAACATTCCGACCTCGATCGCCCCGAGGCTCGCCCCACCCGACAGAACGAAAGCTGTTGTCATGCCGCCACCGTAGCCGGTCAGCCCCGGCGGTACAGGCTCGCGATGTCGGCCGCGAAGCGCTCGGTCACCACGGGACGCTTGATCTTCAGGGTGGCGGTCAGTTCCCCGTCCGCCTCCGTGAGGTCGCGGTCCAGGACGACGAACCGCTTGATCGACTCCGTGTGCGAGACGGTGGTGTTCGCGTCGTCCACGGCGTCCTGCAGGTCTCCGCGCAGTTCCTCGTCGTCGCGCAGGTCCGCCACCGTGGCATCGGACGACTTGCCGTGCGCGGCCTTCCACTTGCCGAACTCCTGCGGATCCACGGTCAGCAGGGCACCGATGAACGGGCGGGCGTCGCCCACCACCACCGCCTGCGAGACGAGGGGGTGCGAGCGCAGCCGGTCCTCGAGAGGACCCGGCGACACGTTCTTGCCGCCGGCGGTGATCAGCAGATCCTTCTTGCGGCCGGTGATGGTGAGATAGCCGCTCTCGTCCAGGTCGCCGAGGTCGCCGGTGCGAAACCAGCCGTCGTCCAGCACTTCCCGGGTGGCGTGTTCGTTGCGCCAGTAGCCACCGAACACGACGCCGCCGCGCAGTTCGATCTCGCCGTCCTCGGCGATGCGCACACTGTTGCCGCCCAGCGGCCGGCCGACCGTCCCGATCTGCTGGGCGCCGGGGACGTTCACGCAGTGCGCGGCCGTCGATTCGGTGAGTCCGTAGCCCTCGTAGACCGGCACTCCGATGCCGCGGAAGAAATGGCCGAGCCGGGGCATGAGCGCCCCGCCACCCGAGATCGCCCACCAGCAGTCGCCACCCAGGGCGGCACGGAGTTTCGCGTAGACGAGCCTGTCGGCGAGCGCGTGCTCGAGCCGGAGCCGCAGGGGTGCACCGCCCGTGTCCTGGGCCTCGCTGTACGCCACCGCCGTGGCCTCGGCGAAGTCGAAGATCCGTTTCTGCAGGCCACCACCCGACGCCGCCTTGCGGGCCGCACCGTCGCGCACCTTCTCGAACACGCGGGGAACACCGAGGATGGTGTTGGGCCGGAACCGTGCGAATTCACCCGTGACCGTACCGAAGTCGGACCAGTGCGCCTGTGTCGCGCCGCCTTCGAACATCGCCAGCGACACCGCGCGCGCCAGCACGTGCGCCAGCGGAAGGAACGTCAGCACGCGGTTGCCCGGCCGGGCGACGTCGCCGATCGGCGCCGCGAGCAACGACCGCACCTCCGACAGGAAGTTCCGGTGGGTGAGGATGCAGCCCTTGGGACGGCCCGTGGTGCCGGACGTGTACACGAGCGAGGCGAGATCGTTGGCGGTCAGCGCCACGACCCGTTTGAACACCTCGGAATCGTCGATCGACAACCCGTCCTTGATGAGCGTGCCCACCGCGTCCTCGTCGATGGTGAGGATCCGCTTCAGCGTGTAGGGGATGCCGTCACCCTCGAAACTCGACGCGTGGGCCGGGGTCTCCACGAGCGCGGCCACGGCCCCCGAATCCTCGATGATCCACCGGATCTGGTCGTGCGAGGAGGAGTCGTAGATCGGGACGGACGCCGCGCCCGCCGCCCAGATCGCGTAGTCGAGCAGCGACCATTCGAATCGGGTCGACGACAGCAGTGCCACGCGGTCGCCGGGCCGTACCCCGTTGGCGATCAGGCCCTTCGCGACCCCGGTGACGAGTGCGCCGAAGTCCTTGGCCGTCACGTCGACCCACCCGCCGGTCTCCGGTCGCGTGTACATCACCCGGTCCGGGTAGCTCTCGGCATGGGCGAACACCCGGAGTACGGCGTTCTCGTGGTCCGACACGGTGAACGTCGGGGCGCTGGTGTACTCACGCACGGGCGTCGTCTCCGATGCTGCCGTCTGTGTCGCCGCCCTGGCGGAACTTGCGGAGGTGCCGGGCGAAGGCGGCGATCTCGCCGTCCGACCACGAGGCCACTCGGTCGCGGACTTCCTCCACCCGGCGGGCGTCCGCGCCGGCCAGCACCGCGACGCCGCCGTCGGTGAGGCTCAACGGGTGACCGCTGCGGAGCGGTCCCGGCTCGGCGTGTACCCAGCCCTCGTCGATGCAGCCCCGGAGTTGACGCGACACTGTGGATCGGTGCACGCCGAACGCGTCGGAGATCTGAGTGGCCCGGCATCCCGGATTGCGGGCGACGAACGAGAGCAGCGAATGTTGAGCGAACGTCGGGGATCCGACGGGAGGGCGGTCACCGGCGACCAGTTGACGGACGAGGCGGACGAGTTCGTCATGGACGGCCACCACGCCCGACGCGGGCGTTTCCTCCGGCTCGACCTCGTTGTGTTGCACACCGCAACTATATCCGACCACCTTGGCGTCGACCACCCGCACCCCCGATTCCCGTTGTCCTTCGCTCGACTCACGTTCTGCCCATACTGCTACCGAAGCGCCGGAAATTCATTCGGCCGCAAACGTCACACGGTTACAATTGGAGAACGCTTTTCGCGCACCGCTACCGGCCGGACAACGGGCGGCGCCGGAAAATCCGTTGCGACCGGCGGCCCGGCCGATGCACTGTGTGCGCATGCTGATCAGACGCGAGAACGCAGGCGACGTCGACGCCGTGGCCGAGGTGCACCGGCAGGCGTTCGACGGCAACGCTCCCGTCGAGGTCGAACTCGTGACCCGGTTGCGGTCGAGCGACGACTGGATTCCGCAACTGGCTCTCGTCGCCGAAATCGACGGAACCGTCGTCGGCCACGTCTGCCTGACCCGTGCGACCGTAGACGCCACCGATGTACTCGCACTCGGCCCGATCGGCGTCCTCCCCGGTCACCAGCGCGACGGGGTGGGTTCGGCGCTGATGCACGCCGTGCTCGGCGGCGCCGACGCCAGGGACGAACCGCTCGTCGCACTGCTCGGTCACCTCGACTACTACCCGCGCTTCGGCTTCGTCTCCGGAACGTCGGTCGGGATCGAGCCGGATCAGCCGTCGTGGTCGTCCCACTTCCAGGTCCGCCGGCTCGCATGCTGGGATCCGGCCGTCACCGGCACGTTCCGGTACGCGACGCCCTTCTACGACCTGTGACGGCGAATCCGCTGGTAGTTTGAGGTGGAACATGTCACGGGGGTGAAGCGGGAACCGAGGTAGGGAAACGATGGAGAACGCGGCCGAGGACGCCAGGGCAGGGGAGGCTGTGGATGCGTCCGTCACGACGACCATCGTCCGCCGCGTCCTCCGCGGCTGCGACGAGGAGTTCGCCGACTGGATTCAGACCGGGCTCGGACTCGCCCGGCTGTTCCCCGGGTTCCTCGGCGGCGGGTGGCTCAAGGAGAGCAGCACCTCCGATGTCTGCGTGATCGTCCTGAAGTTCGAAACCCAAGCCGCACTCGACAACTGGTTGACGTCCTCGCTGCGGAACGGGTGGCTCAGGACCGGTGGCAACATCGCGGTCGAGGCGCCGGACGAGCCGGCGTCGAACGTGGAGAGCCTGTTCGAGCGTCCCCGGATCTGACGCACCGTCAGGCGGACTCCCCGGGGATCGGGGCGCCCGACGGCATTCCCTCCCCCAGATAGGTCTGATAGAAGGGCCGCCAGTCCGCGGACGCATCGCGGCGGTGACCGGGAGTGTCCGCACCGTCGAGGTGCCGGTCGAGGTCGGCGAGACAGACACTCCACCCGGCGGCGTTCCTGGCAGCCGTGTTGCGGACCTCGAGAACGTTCACCAGCGTCAGTGCGCATCCCTCCGCGGTCGGCTCGACCTCGAAGTGGATCTCGTCCCCACCCCAGGTGAACGCCAGGGTGTAGGGCGCGCCGTAGACGAGGACCGTCCCCGTCTCGGGGTCGCTGTGCGGTTCCGGGAAGAATTCGATGTCGCCGCCGGCATAGGTGTCCAGGCGGACCCGGGACGGAAACCAGCGCTCGAGCTCGTCCGGCTCGGACACGGCCTCCCACAGCCGCTGGACGGCGAACGGGTACGTGCACCGGAACCGCACGGCGGGACGACCCTTGAACTCGAAATACCTTCCGTGAATCACCGGCCCACTCCTCGCTGTCGCACCTGACGACAGCTTGACACGGGAGACCGGCGTGCACACCGAAGTTGGCGGACATTTCCGAGCGCCACCCTCCTCCCGTCCTTGTCGGACAACTCCCCTACGGTGGCGGTGTGACGTCGCCTTGGTCGGAGGGACAGGTCGCATCGGTCGCCCCCGATGCCGGCTCGCTCGCTGCCGCCGCAAAGCTGTCGGCCGCGTGGTCGCAGACGGGCAGCAACGGCCACGCACTCTGGGGTCTGTGCCAGGGCAGCGGCAAGAGCCCCTACCGGTCGGTCGTCGACCTCTCCGGGCCTGCCTACAACTGCTCGTGTCCGAGCCGGAAATTTCCCTGCAAGCATGCGCTCGGCCTGCTGCTGATCTGGTCGCAGGGCAGGGTCCCGGAGCAGAGCGAGCCCCCGTCGTTCGCGAACGACTGGCTCGGCCTGCGGGCCGGGCGGGCGGCCGCAGCGCGTACTGCGCCGCCGGCCACGACGTCCGCCGGCGCGAAGTCCGCGGAACGCCGGGCCGAGCGGGTGGCGGCGGGACTCGACGAACTCGACCTGTGGCTCACCGATCAGATCCGGGGCGGACTCGGCGCGGCCGACATCTCGGCCTCCGCGTTCGACGCCGTCGCGGCCCGGATGGTCGACGCGCAGGCGCCCGGAATCGCGTCCGCCCTGCGCCGCCTCCCGATCGTCGTGGCCACCCGGGCCGACTGGCCCGGCCGATTGCTCCGCGAATACGCCAGGCTGCACCTTCTCGTCGTCGCCCATCGGCGCCTGAGCGAGCTGCCGGAACCGTTGCAGGCGACGGTGCGCTCGCACGTCGGCTATCCGGTGGCCACCGACAGCGTGCGCGGCGAGCCGGGAATCCGCGACCGGTGGATGGTCCTGGGCATGCAGACCACCGAGGAGAAGCGCCTCTTCACCCGCAAGGTGTGGTTGCTCGGCCGTGACCACGGTCGCCGCGCGATCCTCCTGGACTTCGCGCACGGCTCCGCCCACTTCCCGACGGTGATCCCGCCGCTCGGCTCGCTCGTCGACGCCACCCTGCACTTCTACCCGGGCGCCGCGCCGCTGCGCGCCCAGTTCGGCGACACCCACGAGGCGCCCGAACCGTTCACCACGGTCGCACCGGGCGACATCGACACCGCACTCGACGACTTCGCCGCTGCGGTCGGCGCCGACCCGTGGATCCGCTCGTGGCCCGCCCTGCTCACCGGTGTCACCCCGGCATTCGACGGCGGGCACTGGTTCGTCGTCGACGCGCAGGGACGCGCGCTGCCGCTGTCCGGCGAGGACCCGGTCCTGTGGCGGCTGCTCGGAATGTCCGGGGGCAGTCCCGTCACCGTGTTCGGGGAGTGGACCAGCGACTCCCTCGTTCCCGTGTCGGTGTTCGATCGCGGCGACGTGTACCCGCTCGTGGCCGGCACACCGTCGACCGCGACGGCGAGGAGCCGGCGATGAGCGAACTCCTGTCCGCCGCCCTGCTCGGCACGGCACGATCGGCCCCCTCGTTCGAGGGTCTGGCCACCGGCGCACTGGCACAGTCGGTCGGCGGTGACCCGGCGGAGACCTTGCTCGGCGCCGCGGCGCTCGAAAACGCGTACCGCGACGGCGGCGTCGCCGCCTCCACCCGCGTGCTGCCGGCGCCCGCCGAGGACGATCCGCGGGTGCAGTTGCCGCCCGCGTCCGCCGCGCACCTGATGCAGTTGCTCGCCGCCAAGTCGTGGACGCTCACCGAGTGGTTCGCGGTGGTCGCCGAGCGGGGTTACCGCGCGCCGGACCACCTCGTCGCCGACCTGATGGCGGTGGCGCGCACGAACGACACCCACCGCGAGAGCATCCTGCGACTGGCGGGCCCCCGCGGTCAGTGGCTCGCCGCGCAGAACCCGGACTGGTCGATGCTGATCCGTCGGTCCGACCGCACCGACGTGTGGACGCACGGCGCGCACCAGGAACGACTGCTGTGGCTCACGACGATGCGGGCGGTGAACCCGGCGATCGCGATGGCCGAACTGCGCCGCACCTGGGATGCCGAACGCGGCGAGCACCGGGCGGCGTTCATCGCGGTCCTGGGGACGGGGCTCGGCGACGCGGACGCCGGCCTGCTCGAACACGCACTCGACGACCGGCGGAAAGAGGTGCGTCAGCAGGCGGTCCAGTTGCTGCGGCAGCTGCCCAACTCCGCGTACGCCGAGCGGATGGCCGCCCGTGCCCGCGCGTGGGTGCGGGTGGAGGCAAAGCCGCTGCGCACCCGTCTCGTGGTGAACATGCCCGGTTCCCTGGATGATTCGGCCCGTCGCGACGGAATCGAGGACGTCCACTTCAAGAACAAGGGCATCCGCAGCTGGTGGTTGCGGATGGTGGTCACCGCCGCCCCGTTGTCGGTGTGGGAAGGCATGATCGGCTCGGCCTCCAGCGCGTTGGAGATCCGGATCGAAGACCAGTGGCGGGAGGTGATGACGGAGGCGTGGACCAACGCCACCGTGCTCCAGCGCAATCCGCGCTGGGCGTCCGCCCTGCTGCACCGGGAGGGGCGGAAGACCGAACGTCGCGTGGTGCCGATCGTTCCCGCCCGCGAACGGCTCGCCTATATCCTGTCGGGCCACGCCGACAGCTACCTGCTGGGCGTGGACGGCGCCGCACTGTTCGAGGGGCTGCCCCACCCGTGGCCGCTCGACCTCGCCGCGCGGGTGATCGCCCGCCTCGAGGACGTGGCCGGGCGGCACGCCGAGACCGGCAAGGACCTCGGGCAGTTCTCCCGGCACAGCCACTACTCCACCCTCCGGAGCGCGGAGACGCATTTCCCGTTCACCGCGGCGCCGCTGTTCCGGGCGGCCGCCGAACGCACCCGCGACCCGGGCTGGCAGCAGGCGTTCGCCTCTGTCGCCGCCAACATCGACCATCGCAGAACAGTCCTGAAGGAGCTCGAGTGACCGAGATCGCGGCCGGCCCGGCCGACCTGCTACGACCCCACGCCGAGCAGGCCTACGCCGACGAACTCGCCGCCCTCGCCGCGCAGGACACCCGGCCCCGGCCACCGTCGTGGAAGTTGTCCCCGTGGGCGGTCGTGACGTACCTGCTCGGCGGCGAACTCGACGACGGCACCGCCATCACTCCCAAGTACGTCGGTCCCCGGCGGCTGATCGAGGTCGCCGTCGCGACGCTCGCCACCGACCGTGCGCTGCTTCTGCTCGGTGTGCCCGGAACCGCCAAGACGTGGGTGTCCGAACACCTGTCGGCGGCGGTGTCCGGCGAGTCGACCCTGCTCGTCCAGGGAACGTCGGGCACCCCGGAGGAGGCCATCCGATACGGCTGGAACTACGCGAGACTCCTCGCCGAGGGCCCGACCGCGGGCGCACTCGTTCCGTCCCCGGTCATGACGGCCATGCAAGGTGGACGGATCGCGCGGGTCGAGGAACTGACCCGCATTCCCGCCGACGTGCAGGACGCGCTCATCACCGTGCTGTCGGAGAAGACGCTGCCGATCCCCGAACTGGGCACCGAGGTGCAGGCCGCCCGGGGTTTCAACCTGATCGCCACCGCCAACGACCGCGACCGCGGCGTCAACGAACTGTCCTCCGCGCTGCGAAGGCGTTTCAACACGGTCGTCCTGCCCCTGCCCGCCAGCGAGGAGGACGAGGTCGCCATCGTCGCGCGGCGGGTCGAGGAACTCGGGTCCTCGCTGGAACTGCCGGAGGTCCCCGCGACGGACGACGAGATCCGGCGTGTGGTCACCGTGTTCCGGGAATTGCGGTCCGGCGCCACCGGCGACGGCCGCACCAAGCTGAAGTCGCCGTCCGGAACCTTGTCGACGGCGGAGGCGATCTCCGTCGTCACCAACGGACTCGCCCTCGCCGCGCACTTCGGGGACGGCGTGCTCCGTCCCTCCGACGTCGCCGCAGGCATCCTCGGATCCGTACTGAAGGATCCGGTGGCCGACCGGGTGGTGTGGACGGAATACCTCGAGGCCGTGGTCCGCGAACGGGAGGGCTGGGCCGACTTCTACCGGGCGTGCCGCGAGGTCACCGGGTGAGTTCGGACATCCGTGTCTTCGGCATCCGCCACCACGGGCCCGGTTCGGCACGATCGGTGCGTCGCGCGCTCGACGAGTTCGCTCCCGACGCCGTCCTGATCGAAGGGCCCGCGGACGCCGATCCGCTGGTCGCGTTGACCGCGTCCGACACCATGGAACCCCCGGTGGCGTTGCTCGCGTATGCCACCGGCGAACCCCGGACGGCGGCGTTCTGGCCGTTCGCCGTGTTCTCGCCGGAGTGGCAGGCGCTGTCGTGGGCGGCCGGACACGGCGTCGACGTGCGCTTCTGCGACCTCCCGGCCGCCAACACCCTCGCCGCCGACCGCGCCGAGTCCCGTTCCGAGGATCCGCTGACAGCGTTGGCCGCGGCGGCCGGCTACGACGACACCGAACGCTGGTGGGACGCCGTCATCGAATCCGGTTCGGGGGCCGACGCGTTCGATGCGATCACCGACGCCATGACCGCACTGCGGGACACCGTCGACCTCGACGAGCCGACCAGCAGGCGCGAGGCGTACATGCGCCAGACCCTGCGGAAGGTGATCAAGGGCGGTGCCGAGCGGATCGCGGTGGTGTGCGGCGCCTGGCACGCCCCGGCGCTCGCGGGCCCCCTCGGACCGGCCACCGCGGACGCGCGAATCCTCAAGGGAATCCCCAAGATCAAGACCTCACTGACATGGGTGCCGTGGACGCATTCACGGCTGTCCACGGCGTCCGGATACGGCGCCGGCATCACCTCCCCCGGCTGGTATCACCACCTGTTCACCGCCCCGGACCGCACGATCACCCGATGGCTCACGAAGGTCGCGGGGGTACTGCGGGACGAGGACCTTCCGGTGTCGAGTGCGCACGTCATCGAATCCGTCCGTCTCGCAGACACGTTGGCCGCATTGCGGGCGCGGCCGCTGGCCGGTCTCTCCGAGGTCACCGAGGCCACCCGCGCCGTGATGTGCGACGGGGACGACGTCCTGCTCGACCTGATCACGCGTCGCCTCGTCGTCGGCGAATCCCTCGGCGCCGTCCCGGACGACACCCCGACGGTTCCTCTCGACGCCGACCTGCGGGCCCGGGCGAAGTCCCTGCGCCTGAAACAGCAGTCCACCGAGAAGACCATCGACCTCGACCTCCGCCGGGACAACGACGTCGCGCGGTCCCGGCTCCTGCATCGCCTGCAGATCCTCGGTGTCGGCTGGGGCACCCCGGCCGACAGCGACGTCCGCGGCACCGGCACGTTCCGTGAGACGTGGTCGCTGACCTGGCACCCCGAACTGGCGGTGTCGATCATCGAGGCGTCGCTGTGGGGCACCACCGTCGAGGCCGCGGCCACGGCGAAGGTGCGGGAGGAGGCGGCGGCCGGCGACGTCTCGCTTGCCCGGCTCACCGGGCTGCTCGAGCAGGCGCTGCTGTCGGATCTCGGCGACGCCCTGGCCGAACTGTTGCGCGGGCTGGAGACCGCGGCCACGCTCGACCACGACGTCATGCACCTGATGGACGCGCTGCCCGCGCTCACCCGCACCCTGCGGTACGGCGACGTCCGCGGAACCGACGTCTCGTCCTTCGTCCGCGTCACCGACAGCCTGCTCGTCCGCATCTGCGCGGGACTGCCGTCGGCGATGTCCGGTCTGGACGACGACAGCGCCCTCGACCTGCGCCGCGCCGTCGACGACGTCCACGCGGCGGTGATGTTGCGCGACGACGACCGCGCGTCGGCGCGGTGGCTCGGCACCCTCACCGGCCTCGTCGACCGCAGCGACGTGAACGGCCTCGTGATCGGGCGCATGGTCCGACTGCTTCGCGACGCGGGCGCCGTCGGCGAAACCGAGGCCGCCACCCGGCTGTCGCGGGCGCTGTCCGTCGGCGCCGACCCGTCCGCCAAGGCGGGGTGGGTCGACGGCTTCCTCGGCGGCGGCGGGCTGCTGCTGGTTCACGACCGGCAACTGTTACGACTGCTCGACGGGTGGGTGTCGGGGCTGCGCGAGCAGGATTTCGTCGACGTGCTGCCACTGCTGCGGCGCACGTTCGGCAGCTTCGAGACCGGGGAACGCCGGGCCATCGGACAGTCCGTGGAGGGTGGCTCCACAGCCGATGCTCCCGCCGGAGTCGATGCCCGGCGCGGCACCGTGGCGATCCGGACCGTCGCCGACATCCTGGGAGTGACGTCGTGACCAAGGACGCGGAACGGCTGCGACGGTGGCGGCTGCTGCTCGGCAACGCCGCCGAGGAATCCACCGGCGGACTGACGTCCAGGACGGACGCGGCGATGGACGGCGCACTGGCCGCGCTGTACGACACCGGCAGCGAGGGGTCGAAGAGCCGCCGCCGGGGTGCGGGTCTCGGCGGATCGGCACCGAAGGTCGCGCGCTGGCTCGGCGACATCCGCACCTATTTCCCGAGCAGCGTCGTGCAGGTGATGCAGAAGGACGCCATCGACCGGCTCGGCCTCACCCAACTGCTCCTCGAACCCGAACTGCTCGACGCCGTCGAACCGGACGTCCACCTCGTCGGCACCCTGCTGAGCCTGAACCGGGTGATGCCCGAGACCAGCAAGGCCACCGCCCGGATGGTCGTCGAGAAGGTGGTCCGGGAGGTGGAGGACCGGATCGCGCAGAAGACCAGAACCGCTGTCACCGGTTCCCTCAACCGCGCGGCCCGCACCACCAATCCCAAGTACCGCGACATCGACTGGCATCGCACCATCCGCGCCAACCTCGCGCACTACCTGCCCGAGCACAAGACGGTGGTACCCGAACGGCTCCTCGGCTACGGCCGACGGTCGCAGGCCGTGCACCGCGACGTCGTCCTCGCGATCGACCAGTCCGGCTCGATGGCGTCGAGCGTCGTGTACGCGTCCGTGTTCGGGGCGGTGCTCGCGTCGATGCGCGCGCTGAAGACGTCGCTGGTCGTGTTCGACACGGCGGTCGTCGATCTCACCGACAAGCTGTCCGATCCCGTCGACGTGCTGTTCGGCACGCAACTCGGCGGCGGCACCGACATCAACCGGGCCATCGCCTACAGCCAGTCGCTGATCGACAGACCGGCGGAATCGTTGTTCGTGCTGATCTCGGACCTGTACGAGGGCGGGATCCGCGCGGAGATGCTCCGCCGGATGGCGGCGATGAAGAACGCCGGGGTGCAGGTGGTGGTGCTGCTGGCGCTGTCCGACGACGGCGCGCCGTCGTTCGATCACGACAACGCGGCGGCCCTCGGCGCGCTCGGCATCCCAGCGTTCGCCTGCACCCCGGACAAGTTCCCGGAACTGCTGGCGCTCGCCCTGGAACGCGGCGACATCGGCAGGTGGGCGGACGGTCTCCAGCAGGGGTGACGGCGGGTCAGCCGGCAGCCATCCGGCGCTCGCTGTGCAGTTCGGGGTGCGCGTCGGCGCGGATCCTGAGCAGGACCAGGCCGGACACCGACGCGACGATCAACGACGCGACCGTCCACGGGACGTGCAGTTCGGAGATCCCGACTCCCGCACCGACGAGTCCCACGACGAGCAGGCTCCACATGATCGCTTTGACTGGACCGGACCCCATGACAACGCTCCTTCACCGAGATACGTACATCCCCCGTGAGTTCTGATGTGCGCGCAGAACGTTAGCTGCGTCACACGGGGGTCCTCGTGCGACACGTCGAAAACGCTCTTTCCGATACCAATCCGAGACCTGGACCCGTGAGTACTTGTCAACCGCGGGCGGTTGACAAGTACTCACGGGCGCAGCTAGATGATGCTGATGACCCCCTGCGTGGTTGCCGCCGCGAGCACCCGCAGGTGGTCGTCGGAGCCGCCGAGGGTGTGCTCGATGGCGGTCAGCCGGCTCACGTAATGCCCGACAGGGTACTCGGCGGTCATGCCGATGCCGCCGTGCATCTGGATCGCTTCCTGCCCGATCGTCCGGGCCGACCGGCCGATCTGCAGCTTGGCACGGGACGCGACCACCGGGTCCACGGTTCCGTCGGCCAGCGACATCGTCGCGTAGAGACTCATGCTGCGGGCCAGTTCCAGCAGCACATACATGTCGGCCGCACGGTGAGTGAGCGTCTGGAACTTCGCGATCGGGACGCCGAACTGCTTGCGGGTCTTCAGGTACTCGGTCGTCAGCCGCAACGCCTCCTCCATCGCGCCGACGGCCTCCGCACACAGTGCGGCCTGCGCCCGGATGTGTGCGCCCTCGATCGCCGCGGACGCGTCGCCGCCCTCACCGAGGGGCTCCGCCGGGGTGCCGGACAGTTCCACCTGCGCGGCCCGCAGCCCGTCGTGGGTCGCGTACGGGGTGCGGGTCAGACCGGTCGCGTCGCCGTCGACGAGGAACAGTCCGACCCCACCGTCCGGGAGTGCCGCGGTGACGACCAGCGTGTTCGCGCTGCCGCCGTGCGGAACGGGATTCTTCGTGCCCGTCAGGGTCCACGCGCCGCCGTCCCTCGTCGCGGTCGTGGACACCCGGGCCGACGGCCAGCGCACACCCGGTTCCCGATCGGCGAAGGCCAGCAGGAGGTTGCCCTCGGACACGTCCGGGAGAATCCGGCGACGCTGCTCCGTGCTGCCGGCGGCGGCGATCAGGCCGCCCGGCACGAGCACGGCGTCGAGGACCGGTTCGGGCGCGAGGCGGCGGCCGATCTCGGTCATCACCGATGCCACCTCGACCGGTCCGGCGCCCATTCCACCGTCTTCCTCGTCGAAGCTCAGACCCAGCAGCCCCACCTCGGCGAGTTGCTTCCACACCTGCGGGCTCCACCCCTGCTCGGTGTCGGTGACGGCGTTGCGCTTCTCCGCGTCGTAGCTACGGCCGAGCAGTTCCCGGGTGGTGTCGCGCAGCAGTTTCTGTTCGTCGGTCAGTTCGAAGTCCATGTCACGCCCTCACAATCCGAGGATCGAGGAGGCGATGATGCTGCGCTGCACTTCGCTCGATCCGCTGTAGATGGAAACCTTGCGGTAGTTCAGATAGGTCGGTGCCGTTCGCTGCGCCCAGAGCGGTGAGGAGATGCCGTCACCGGCGGCGAAGGGAAGGGAGTCGGGTCCGGCGACGTCGGTGAGCAGTTCGAGCGTCGCCTGCTGCAGTTCGGACCCGCGGAGCTTCAGCAGCGACGACGCCGGGTTCGGCTTGCCGTCGGCCGAACTGGCGACCACCCGCAACTGGGTGAGCTCGAGCGCGATGATCTCGTTCTCCAGTTCCGCGATGCGGGCGGCGAACAGCGGGTCGTCGAGCAGTGCCCCCTCGCCGACCGAGATCTCCGCGGCGCGCTTCTTCGCCTGCGCGAGCCGGACCTTCGAGAATCCCAGGCGGGTGACGCCGGCGCGCTCGTTGCCGAGCAGGAACTTGGCGTAGCTCCAGCCCTGGTTCTCCTCGCCCACGAGATTCTCGGCGGGCACTCGCACGTCCTCGAAGAAGACCTCGTTGACCTCGTAGCCTCCGTCGATCAGCTTGATCGGGCGCACCGTGACACCCGGCGTCTTCAGGTCGACGAGGATGAACGAGATGCCGGCCTGCTTCTTGGGGGCATCCGGATTGGTGCGGGCGAGGACGAAGATCCAGTCGGCGTGCTGCGCGAGCGTGGTCCACGTCTTCTGGCCGTTGATGACGTAGTCGTCGCCGTCGCGGACCGCGCGGGTCTTCAGCGACGCGAGGTCGGAACCGGCCTCGGGTTCGGAGAATCCCTGGCACCACCAGATGTCGAGGTTCGCGGTCGCGGGAAGGAACTTCTCCTTCTGCTCCTGCGAACCGAAAGCCGCGATGACGGGGCCGACCATGCTGGTGTTGAATGCGAGCGGCTCGGGCACCGACGCGAGTTGCAACTCGTCGAGCCAGATGTGCTTCTGAACCGGCGTCCAGTCGCGGCCGCCCCATTCGACCGGCCAGTGCGGCGTCGCGAGCCCGTTGGCGTTCAGAATCCGCTGAGACTCGATGAAGCCTTCTTTCCCGACTTCTTCGCCACGCGCGTACCGCTCGCGGATCTCCGCCGGAATCTGCGTGGTGAAGAACGTTCGCATCTCTTCGCGGAACGCCAGCTCCTCGTCGGTCAAGGCCAGATTCATCGGAATTCCTTCGCACTCGAGGTCGGATTCATGTTCTGGTCCCGACCGTACCCCCACCTCCCGCGGAGCACCACGACCAACCCGGTTGTAGTCATATCGACTACAACAGTGCTACGGTTTTGTAGTCACTACGACTACAAGGAGTTCCCGTGATCGCACCACTCGTCGACTGGCTGAATTCGGCCGCGGTGACATCGTTCGGAACCACGACGAGCTGGGCCGAAGTCCTCGGGTTCGCGTCGGGCGCGGTGTGCGTCTGGCTCGTCGCCCGGCAATCCGCCTGGAACTGGCCGATCGGAATCGCGAACAACCTGGTCTGGATCCTGCTGTTCTACGCAGCCGGACTCTTCGCCGACTCGGCCCTCCAACTGGTCTACATCGCGCTCGCCGTGGCCGGGTGGACCCGGTGGATCCGCGGCCGTGCCGGAAACCCGTTGCCCGTCACCGGAACGTCGCCGGAAGAATGGAGGTGGCTCGCCGGAGCCGGCGTCGTCGGCACTGCCGCCTTGACCGTGCTTCTGCACACGGCGACGTCGTCCACGGTCCCGTTCTGGGACGCCGTCACCACAGCCCTGTCGCTGCTGGCCACCTGGGGACAGGTGAACAAGCGCTGGGAATCGTGGGTGCTGTGGATTGCGGCCGATCTCGTCTACGTCCCGCTGTACCTGCACAAGGGCCTGACGCTGACGGCCCTGCTGTACGTCGGCTTCCTCGCGCTCTGCGTCCGCGGGCTCCTCGCGTGGCGCAGGTCTTCGGAACTCCCCGCCCCCGCGACGACCGCGGGCAGGTGACCGACATGCACGACAACGCACTCGTGATCGGAAAGTTCTATCCCCCGCACGCCGGGCACCACCTGCTGATCCGGGAGGCGGCGCGGGTCGCCGCCCGGGTCACGGTGGTGGTGATGGCGTCCCGGGTCGAGTCGATTCCCTTGGCGGACAGAGTGTCCTGCCTCGCCGAGTCGCATGCGCGGGACCGCACGGTGACCGTGACCGGCATCGCGTGCGACGCCCCGATGGACCTCGCTTCGCGACCGGTGTGGGCCGCCCAGGTGGCGTGCATGCGCGCCGCGGTGCGACAGGTCACCGGCATTGCCGTCGACGTGGTCGTGTCGAGCGAGAAGTACGGCGACGAACTCGCCCGCTGGTTCGACGCCGTCCACGTCCCCGTCGACCCCGAGCGGGTCCGGTTTCCGATCTCGGGAACCGCCTGCCGAGGTGACCTCGCCGGCAACTGGGAACACCTCGACGCGCCTGCACAAGCGCTGCTGACCACCCGGATCGTGGTACTCGGCGCAGAATCTACCGGCACCACCACCGTCAGTCACGCACTGGCGCAGCACTTCCGGTCCCGGGGCGGGATCTGGCAGCGCACGCACTGGGTTCCGGAATACGGTCGAACGGCAACTGCGGACAAACTGGCGAGAGCCCGCGCCACCGACACGGCCGCCGGCGTCGACGACCTCGTGTGGACCGGGCAGGATTTCGCCGACATCGCCCGCATCCAGAACGAGTGGGAGGAAGCGGCGGCGCGATCGGGGTCGCCCGTGACGATCTGCGACACCGATGCCGAAGCGACCACCGTGTGGGAGCGGCGCTACCTCGGCCCCGACAGCACCCGGGCGGAAGAGCACCGACCGGGACGCCACGCCTTGTACCTCGTTACCGACCACGTCGGTGTCCCCTTCGTGCAGGATGGGTTGCGTGACGGAGAGTCGATCCGGGAGGAGATGACTGGGTGGTTCGTCGATGCACTCACCACCGCCGGGCGGTCGTGGGTGATGCTGACCGGGAGCCGGGCAGAGCGCCTCCACCTCGCGACGCAGGTCACCGAACAGGCACTCGCCCACCGATCGACGTTCGCCGCACCACTGGAAGGTTGACAGTGTACGACGCAACCGAATATCCACCGTTCGCCGTGACCGTCGATCTCGCGATGTTCACGCTGCGCGGCCCCTCGCTGTCCGTCCTGCTGGTCCGGCGCGGCGAGGAACCGTTCCAGGGGATGCCCGCGCTGCCCGGGGGTTTCGTTCACGCGGACGAGTCGGCGGAGGTCGCGGCGCGGCGCGAACTGGCGGAGGAGACCGGGCTCGACAGCTTTCCCGGTCACCTCGAGCAGTTGGCGACGTACAGCGAGCCCGGCCGCGACCCGCGCATGCGGGTCGTCTCGGTGGTGTTCGTGGCATTCGCGCCGAATCTGCCGGAGCCGTCCGCCGGCTCCGACGCCGCCGACGCCTTCTGGATTCCGATCGGGGACGCCCTACGCGAGTCGCTGGCGTTCGACCACGCGCAGATTCTCGCCGACGCCCTCGAGCGGGTGCGCTCGAAGCTCGAATACACGACTTTGGCAACCCATTTCGTGGAGTCCCCGTTCTCGATCCGGGACCTCCAGACGGTGTACGAGGCCGTGTGGGACATGACGTGGGACCGCGCGAACTTCCGCCGCAAGGTCCTGGGAACGCGAGGGTTCGTCGAACCCGTCGAGGGGGTGGCCGACGCCGCGTCCACGGGCGGCAGGCGCGCCCAGCTGTACCGGCCGGGCGACGCCACTACCCTGCACCCGCCGATCCCCCGCCCGTGAGTACTTGTTAACCGCCGGCGGTTAAGAAGTACTCACGGGTGGCGGAGCCGCACCACGAGCAGGAACGCGCCCCCGGCCGCGTCGATCTGCGTCTCGACGTTCAGTTCCGGTGCGAGACGGGACAACCGGTCGAGCAACCATTCCGACGCATCCTCGGCGTCCGATCTGCCCGGGCACCGCGCCACCGCCACCCGCCCACCCTTACGGCCGAGTTGTTCGACGACACCGATGATCGGGGCGGGATCGACGACGAACAACCGGTCGGGCCACGGCACGACCGGTTTGACGGCGCCCTTCTTGGTGTTGCACGCACGGTGAGCGAGGCGTTCGACGCCGCCCTTCGCCTTGGCCTTCTTCGCGGTGACGACACTGTCGATGCTGGGGCCGCGCGGGTCGTTGACCGACATGTCGGGATCTACCGGTTCGTCACACAACCAACAGCGCCACGATTCGCGGTCGCCGACCTCTCGAAGAGTGCTCATGGGCGCCAACGCTACCCGTGGGCTTGGACGGGATCGAAGCCGGAGATCAGCCAGTCGTCACCGGACTTGGTCAGTTCGACGGCGATGCTCGTCTGCGTCACCGCCGGTTCCGGCTTCGCGGCGCTGGTGGTGGTTTGGTCGACGAACAGCAGCACCGTGGCTGTGTCGGCCGCCACCTCGACCGGACCGGACGCTGCCACCGTGGCCTGCGTGGCGACCCGACTCTCCTTCGCCGCCGGGACGACGACGTCCGTCGTGAACTGCGTGTAATAGTCGAGGAACTCCCCGGTCAGGCGTGCCTTCGCGGCGCCGACGTCGTTCTCCACCGTGTCCGGCCCGTACGACAGCAGGGCGACCGCGCCCTGCGACGCGGTGTCGGTGACGGCGGCGCGAACGGTGTCGTCGACACGCTGGTCGGGCCGGTACAGCGTGACGTACAGCACCCCGGCGAGCACCGCCGTGACGACGGTGAGCGCGCCGAGGATCAGGAGGAGCCTGCGCGACTTCGGCGCTGCGTCGGTACTCACTGCACGAACCCCGCCTTCACGATCTTGTACGTGCCGTCCTCGAGTTGCATCGTGACCCGCATCCTCTGACCACGGGGCTCTTCGGCGGCCCCACCCGCATTCGACACCTTCTGGGCGACCGCGACGAGCACGTCGGCGGAGTCGCCGTCCTGCCTCTCGATCGCGGCCTGGCGCACCTCCCCCACCGATTTGACCCGAGCCTCCTGCATGACCGCGATGAGATCCTTCGAGCGGGCTTCGAACTCGTCGCGGAATTCGCCGGCCGAGCCGTCGAGCACCTTCTGCACGTCTTCGTCGGCCCGCTCGAAATCCATCGTCGTCAGATTCACGACGCCCTGGCGCGCGGCGTCCACGATCTCGGACCGCTGCTGCGCCTCCTGCTCCGCCTGCCGGTGCGTGTAACCGAAGTAGCCGCTCACCGCGAGGAACGCGAGCGCGAGAACGGACAGAATCGCCACACCTGCGGTGACGGCGGGCGTCCGGGGCTCGGGGGCAGCGTCCTCGTCGGGGGCCACTTCCACCATGGGGTTCCTTTCGTCGCGCCTTACCTCTGTTACCTGGATCACGTCATGCTACCGGGTAGTCATATCAAATATTTTTCGCATCGGCACCTCGGCAGATCCGTGGGCGGAAAGGCGCGTGGGAGACCCCGCGTACCGCCCGTGATCATTACTGTTGAGGAGAAGGCAGGCGACTCGAAGGGGATCCACGATGACCAGCGATTCAGGCGCACGCAGCCGCGTGCAGTTCGGTGCCGGGGCGACTCCGGAACTCGTCAGTTCCGAGGGACGGACCATCATCGCGGACGCCGTCGTCGCCAAGATCGCCGGCATCGCCACACGTGAGATCAACGGCGTCTACGACGTGGGCGGCGGCACCGCGCGTGCCGTCGGCGCCCTCCGGGACCGGATACCCGGTGCCCGCGTCAACCACGCCCAGGGCGTCGCCGTCGAAGTCGGGGAGAAACAGGCCGCCATCGACATCGGTATCGTCGCCGAATACGGCGTCGCACTGCACGAACTCGCGGTCGGCATCCGGCGCAACGTCATTGCGGCCGTCGAGCGCATGACCGGACTCGAAGTGACCGAAGTGAACATCACCGTCTTCGATGTCATGCTTTTCGACGAATCCGAGGCCGCGTCCGAGCTCGACGGCAAACCGAGGGTGCAGTGACCGGACCGCTCGCACCGGACACCCACGCGGAGGACATCTCCGAACGCATCGTCGCCGCCGTCCTCGCGACCCCCGGAGTGGCAGCGATGCACGGCGGCGCATTCGGCGAAGTCGCGACATACCTGCCCGGACGCCGGGTGACCGGGGTGACCGTGGGCCCCACGTCCTGTGCCGTCCATGTCGCGGCGCGCTACCCCGCCAACGTCGTCGACACCGCCGACAGGGTGCGGGCCGCAGTGGAAGCGCTGGTGGACGTCCCCGTCGACGTGATCATCGAAGATCTCCTGACAGAGACAGGACAAGCTCAATGAACAGCACAATCACAGGCCTGATCGTCGGATTGCTCCTCGCCATCGCCGGTATCCTCGGCGGTTTCAGCGGATTCGTCTTCGCCGTCCTGCTCGGCGCGCTGGGTATGGCCGTCGGCGCGCACCGCGACGGGCACCTCGATCTCGGTGCCATCCTCCGAAGCCGCGGCCGTGGCTGAACCGTCCACCGCGCCCCCCGCCGGCCCCCGGGACGACGCGGCGCTCGACGACACCGCCCAGCGCGGCGAGTTGGTCATCAAGGAACGCGCCGTCGTGAAGATCGCCGTCGCCGCGGCGCTCCAGGTGCCCGGCGTCGTCAAGCAGTCCGGCGGACTGTCGCGGCTGACGGGCCGGGAACTCCCCCGCGCCGACGTCTCGACGGGAGCGGACGCCGTCGCGATCAACCTGTACATCGCGGTGCAGTGGCCGTGCCACCTCGATCTGCTGGGTCGCAGGCTCCGCGCGCAGGTCCACCGCCAGGTCGCGCAGATGACCGGCATGCCGGTCATCGAACTCAACATCGTGGTCGTCGGAACGGAATCCACGTCGCCCGAAGACAGCGGGGCCGACAGCCTCTACTCCGAACAGGGCGATCCGACGGTGCCGCCCGCACCGGTGGCGCCGATCCGGCCACGCACGCCGCGCGCGACGCCCGCCGCCGTGCCCGCCGCGATCGTCGTCGCGGTCGCCGCCCTCGGTCTCGCAGTCGTCGCCGCGCGCGAACTGCTCATCATGCGCGGCACCTTCGCCAACGCGCCATGGATCCGCAACACCGCGCAATGGCTGGGCCGGCTGCACTGGTCCGACTGGATCGTCCCCGTCGCCGTCGGCGCGATCGTGCTGGGAATCGTGTTCATCGTCGCCGCCCTCAAACCGCGGCCGCGCACCCACCTGCCCCTCGCGGTGGGTGACACCCCGATCGTCTGGCTGCGCCCCACCGACCTCGCCCGCAATTCCAGTAGTCACGCCAACACCGTCCCCGGGGTGCTGTCGGCGCACACGACAGTCGACCGCAAGCACGTCACCGTCCGCGTGGTGCGCACCGAGTCGACACCCGCCGCAGATGTGGCCATCTCCGTCCGCGAGGCCGTGGAGCCGACGCTGTCGCTGCTCGGCACGTCCCCCGAACTCCGAGTGCAGGTGAAGCCGTGACGCATCGGACCGCCGCAGTCAACCGGCTGATCGTCCTGCTCGTCGGGCTCGCGCTCCTCGGATTCGGCGCGTACGCCATCGCCTGGGACCTGCAGGTTCCGATCGTCCGGGAGTGGGTGTCGCGGTACGACCGCGCACGCGTCACCGCGCTTCCCGACCAGGACTGGTGGGGCTGGGCCCTCGCCGCGACAGTTGTCGTGGGACTGGTCTTCGGGATCGTGCTCCTCGCACTCGACCTCACCCGACGGCGCACGTCCCCCGTCGCCGTACCGGATCGCGAATCGGGCACCTACGTCACTGTCGACCTGGGCTCCCTTGCGGGCGGGGTCGCCGCCGAACTCGGCCAGTACCCCGGGGTCCGGCAGACGCGGGCCCGCGCCGTCGTCGAACGTGGGCTCCCCACCCTGTCGATCGTCGTGACCGCCGACCCGACCCTCGACATCCACGACTTCACCCGCAAGTCGGAGGACGTCGCATCGTGGGTCGCGTCGACACTCGGCAGTGAACCGGTCGCCACCCAGGTGCTGCTCCACCTCGATCGCGCCGACCAGCCGGTACACACCGAAAGCTGATACGGGACGGTCCGGGCTCGGTAGGTTCTCGCCATGGAGTATGTGGTGTTCTACGCAACCGATCGCGCCGCCGCCGACCGGATTCCAGAGGTGTATCCACGGCACCGGGAGTACCTCGACGCATTCGCCGCGGACGGCGGGATCCTCGGGATCGGACCGTTCGACGACCCGGCGAGCAACGGCTCGATGGCCGTGTTCAGCAGCCGCGAACGGGCGGCACAGTTCATCGCACACGACCCGTTCGTCCTCGAAGGGATCGCCCATCCCAGCGACATCCGGGAGTGGGACGCGCTGAACTACCGCTGAAACGCCGATGGCGCCCACCCCGGAGGGTGAGCGCCATCGGCGTTGGTGAAGCTAGATCACTTGTTGATCTTCGTGACCTTGCCGGCGCCGACCGTACGGCCGCCTTCGCGGATCGCGAAGCGCAGGCCCTCGTCCATGGCGACGGGCTGGATCAGCTTGACGGACATCTCGGTGTTGTCACCGGGCATGACCATCTCGGTGCCCTCGGGCAGCGTCACAACGCCCGTCACGTCCGTGGTACGGAAGTAGAACTGCGGACGGTAGTTGTTGAAGAACGGCGTGTGGCGGCCGCCCTCGTCCTTGGACAGGATGTACGCCTGGCCCTCGAACTCGGTGTGCGGGGTGGTGGTGCCGGGCTTGACGACAACCTGTCCACGCTCGACATCTTCGCGCTTGATACCACGAACCAGCAGACCGACGTTGTCGCCCGCCTGGCCCGAGTCGAGGAGCTTGCGGAACATCTCGATACCCGTGACCGTGGTCTTGGTCTTGGTTTCCTTGATGCCGACGATCTCGACGTCCTCGTTGACGTTGATCACGCCACGCTCGATACGACCGGTGACGACGGTGCCACGACCGGTGATCGTGAAGACGTCCTCGACGGGCATGAGGAAGGGCTTCTCGGTCTCGCGAACCGGGTCCGGGATGGACTCGTCGACCGCAGCCATGAGCTCGAGGATGTTCTTGGTCCACTCCGGGTCGCCCTCGAGCGCCTTGAGTGCGGAGACCTTGACGACCGGAGCGTCCTCGTCGAACTCCTGCGCAGCGAGGAGCTCACGGACCTCCATCTCGACGAGCTCGATGATCTCGTCGTCGTCCACCATGTCGGCCTTGTTCAAGGCGACGAGGATGTACGGCACGCCGACCTGGCGGGCGAGCAGCACGTGCTCACGCGTCTGGGGCATCGGGCCGTCGGTGGCCGCGACCACGAGGATGGCGCCGTCCATCTGCGCCGCACCGGTGATCATGTTCTTGATGTAGTCGGCGTGACCGGGAGCATCGACGTGCGCGTAGTGGCGCTTCTCGGTCTGGTACTCAACATGCGAGATGTTGATCGTGATACCGCGAGCCTTCTCCTCAGGAGCCTTGTCGATCTCGTCGAAGGCCGAGGCCTCGTTGAGATCCGGGTACGCGTCATGCAGAACCTTGGTGATGGCCGCGGTCAGCGTGGTCTTGCCGTGGTCGACGTGACCGATGGTGCCGATGTTCACGTGCGGCTTCGTCCGCTCGAACTTCGCCTTCGCCACTGTGTGTCCTCCTGGACTGATTGATGCTTGCGGTATGCAGCAGTGCGGTTGTTATTACTGGGTCGTGCTTCGGCCGGCTGGAACCGAGGTTACTCGCCGGTCGCCTTGGCGATGATTTCCTTCGAGACGTTCGCGGGAACCTCTGCGTAGGAATCGAACACCATGGAGAAGTTCGCCCGGCCCTGGGTCTTCGACCGCAGATCACCGATGTAACCGAACATCTCCGAGAGCGGAACCAGCGCCTTCACGACACGGGCACCACTGCGTTCCTCCATGGCCTGTATCTGGCCACGGCGGGAGTTCAGGTCGCCGATCACGTCACCCATGTACTCCTCGGGTGTGGTGACCTCGACAGCCATGAGCGGCTCGAGAATGACCGGGCCGGCCTTGCGGGCGGCTTCCTTCAGCGCCTGCGAACCGGCGACCTTGAAGGCCATTTCCGACGAGTCGACGTCGTGGTACGCACCGTCGAGCAGCGACAGCTTCAGGTTCACCAGCGGGTAGCCGGCGAGAACGCCGTACTGCATCGCGTCCTGCGCGCCTGCATCCACGGAGGGGATGTACTCGCGAGGGATGCGGCCACCGGAGACCTTGTTCTCGAACTCGTAGGAGGCACCGTCTTCGCCGACGAACGGCTCCAGCGCGATGATCACCTTGGCGAACTGGCCCGAGCCACCCGTCTGCTTCTTGTGGGTGTAGTCGTGCTTCTCGACCTTCTTGGTGATGGTCTCGCGGTAGGCGACCTGCGGCTTGCCGACGTTGGCCTCGACCTTGAACTCGCGACGCATACGGTCGACGAGGATGTCGAGGTGGAGCTCGCCCATGCCGCCGATGACGGTCTGGCCGGTCTCTTCGTCGAGTTCGACGGAGAACGTCGGGTCCTCTTCGGCGAGCTTCTGGATCGCGGTGCCCAGCTTCTCCTGGTCGGACTTGGTCTTGGGCTCGATCGAGACCTGGATGACCGGGTCCGGGAAGCTCATGGACTCGAGCACGATCGGGGCGTCCTGTGCACACAGGGTGTCACCGGTCGTGGTGTCCTTCAGGCCGATCATCGCGTAGATGTGGCCGGCCACGGCCTCGTCGACCGGGTTCTCCTTGTTGGCGTGCATCTGGAAGAGCTTTCCGATGCGCTCCTTCTTGCCCTTGGTCGCGTTCATGACCTGGGCGCCCGGATCGATCCGGCCGGAGTACACGCGGACGAACGTCAGCTTGCCGAAGAACGGGTGCGAAGCGATCTTGAAGGCCAGAGCCGAGAACGGCTCTTCCTTGCTCGGCTTACGCGTGAGGACCTCTTCTTCGTTGCCCAGGGCGTGACCCTGGACCTCGCCGATGTCCAGCGGGTTCGGCAGGTAGTCGATGACCGCGTCGAGCATGGGCTGAACACCCTTGTTCTTGAACGCGGAACCACACAGCACCGGGTACAGCTCGGAGTTGACCGTCATCTTGCGGATGGCGCCCTTGATCTCCTCGACGCTGAGTTCCTCGCCGGCGAAGTACTTCTCCATGAGCTTCTCGTCGGACTCGGCAACCGTCTCGAGCAGCTTCTCGCGGTACTCGGCAGCCTTGTCTGCGAGATCGGCCGGGATCTCCTCGATGGTGGGCTCGGCGCCGATGGCGACCGTGCCACGCCAGGTGACAGCCTTCATCTCGACCAGGTCGACGACACCGTCGAAGTCGTCCTCCGCGCCGATCGGCAGCTGCAGGACGAGCGGCTTCGCGCCGAGGCGATCGATGATGGTCTGGACCGTGAAGTAGAAGTCCGCGCCCATCTTGTCCATCTTGTTGACGAAACAGATGCGCGGAACGTCGTACTTGGCGGCCTGACGCCACACCTGCTCCGACTGGGGCTCGACGCCCTCTTTGCCGTCGAACACTGCGACGGCGCCGTCGAGCACGCGGAGCGAACGCTCCACCTCGACGGTGAAGTCGACGTGGCCCGGCGTGTCGATGATGTTGATCTGGTTGTTGTTCCAGAAGCAGGTCACCGCGGCAGAGGTGATCGTGATGCCGCGTTCCTTCTCCTGTTCCATCCAGTCCGTGGTCGAGGCACCGTCGTGCGTCTCACCGATCTTGTAGTTGACACCGGTGTAGAACAGGATGCGCTCGGTGGTCGTGGTCTTGCCGGCATCGATGTGCGCCATGATGCCGATGTTGCGGACCTTGTTCAGGTCGGTCAGCACTTCCTGTGCCACAGGATTCTTCCCCGCTCGTAGCTCGTGTATCGGGTGTCGGCCTCCCCGGTGTTCCACCAGCGGGGCCATTGTCTCGAGTTGTAGATCAGCCGGTCCCCGGTAGGGGCCCGACGTGCGACGACGCCGGAGCAGTCACGGTAGGTGACTGCTCCGACGTGACGTCACCAGCGGTAGTGGGCGAATGCCTTGTTGGCTTCGGCCATCTTGTGGGTGTCCTCGCGACGCTTCACAGCGGCACCCAGGCCGTTGCTGGCGTCGAGCAGCTCGTTCGCGAGACGCTCGACCATCGTCTTCTCACGGCGCTGCCGCGAGAAGGTGACCAGCCAACGGAGTGCGAGGGTGGTGGAGCGACCCGGACGAACCTCGACCGGCACCTGGTAGGTGGCGCCACCGACACGGCGGCTGCGCACCTCGAGGGCGGGCTTGACGTTGTCCAGGGCGCGCTTGAGCGTGACGACCGGGTCGGTGCCGGTCTTCTCACGCGCGACCTCGAGCGCTTCGTACACGATGCGCTCGGCGGTGGACTTCTTGCCGTCCAGGAGAATCTTGTTGACGAGCTGCGTCACCAGGGGCGAACCGTAGACCGGGTCGTTGATGAGCGGACGCTTCGGAGCGGGGCCCTTACGTGGCATTAGCTCTTCTCCTTCTTGGCGCCGTAGCGGCTGCGGGCCTGCTTGCGGCCCTTGACACCCTGGGTGTCGAGGGAGCCGCGGATGATCTTGTAGCGCACACCGGGGAGGTCCTTCACACGACCACCGCGGACGAGCACCATCGAGTGCTCCTGCAGGTTGTGGCCCTCGCCCGGGATGTAAGCGGTGACCTCGACGGAGCTGGTCAAGCGCACACGCGCGACCTTACGGAGCGCCGAGTTCGGCTTCTTCGGGGTGGTGGTGTACACGCGGGTGCACACGCCACGACGCTGCGGGCTGCCCTTGAGGGCTGCCGTCTTGACCTTCGCGGTCTTGTCGCGGCGGCCCTTGCGGACCAGCTGGTTGATGGTTGGCATTTACCGGCTTTCTTCGTGTTGAACAGACTGCTCTGGACAAGCAACCTTGGCTGTTCTGAAATTAGGGATCTAGCAGTTGGGGCAAGAGAGCTGCTGCCCCTCACCCGCACCTCGAGCTGCACCCGAGGTCGGGTGTGTCGCATACCCCCACACAGGCAGCCGGATGCTCGTTCCATGCAGAAATCTGCACGAACGCGCGCACGGCAATACCTCGCTAGGCACACAGATCGGCCCGGGCATGCCGGACACGACCCACAACGATACCCGGCGGCGCGCCGGAAGGTCAAAGTGGGCGGACAATGGTAAAGGCTGACCTGCGATGTCGGGAACTGCTCGGAGCTGTCGGTACGGGCAAGGGCACATCAACTACTCAGATTGAGCGTCAGATCGGCTAGCGTCGATGCCGCCTGGCACGGGTCTGCCGCCCCCGTCTGGAACTGTACCCACCAGCCGACGATCCCCGCGGAGGGCGACCCGACCGTCACTCCGCACGCCCCCGGATCGCTGGGCGGACGCATCACGACGGCCCTGCGCCCCTGGATGGTGGACGCTTCCACCGTGTAGCCGAGCTTTTCCGCGGTCGACTTCTCCGTGTCGAGGGAGCCCGTCTCGAACCAGTTGAACGTCACCTTCACGGGACCGTTCGCCCCGACCGCGTCCCAGCGGCAGATCGCACCGAAGAAGCCCCGTTCGATGGCGTCGGCGCCGACGGTCTGCGCGATCTGTTCGTCGGCGACCGCGTTGCACTCCTCGAGCAAGGCCGTGAACTGTTCGGTGTTCCCCGAGGAGGAAGCACCCTCCACCGTCGGTGAGCCCTCGATCGTCGACCCGCACCCCGCGATCAGCCCGACCACGGTGGCCGCGGTCAGCACCCGCGCGGCGCGCCACGTCCGCCTGCCCATCACTCCCCCGCTCACTTTGCCCTCGACACGCTGAGTTCGGCGAGGTCGCGCGCCACCTTGCACGGATCCGCCGCGGGTTGAGCGTCCGCATACATCACCGACCAGTGCACGAAGTCACCGCCGAATTCCACGCCGAGTTCACACAGAATTCCTTCGGACGAGGCGATGAAGCCGGGATGTCCTTGGATGTCGATGTCGGTGGCCGGCCTGCCGATCAGCTCGGAACCCGCCCGCTCGCGGCCGATCGGACTGCCGCGGTACCACGAGAACGTGACGCTGGGACCGCCGATTCCCGCGGTTTCCCATTCACAGCCGACGGAATTGCGCGTCACCCCGGTGAAGGGAGGCATCCCGAACGCCTTCGCCACCTCGTCGTCGGTGACCGAACCGCACTGGCCGAAAAACGGGCCCGGATCGGTCACCTGCGGAAGACTCTGCGCGGCGGGTGCGGTACCGGAATCGTCTCCGTCTCCCCCACAGCCGGCCAGACCGGCCGCGACGGTGATCAGGACGAGCGCTCCCCATTTCCGGCCCATGGTCGGTGACTCTACCGATCCCCGCGATCTTTGCCCGGTCAGTCGAGGACGGCCGCGTCGAGGCTCCACGGCTCCGCCAACTCACCGTTCCGCGGCAATGCCGCATCCAGCTGCGCCGCCCACTGCCGCACGATCTCCGCGCGTCTCTTGGAGTCGTCGGTGAGCACGTCGGCCAGGCCGAGTCCGCGGGCGAGATCGAGGGTGGCCTGGACCAGCCGGTGCGCCACCGGATCGGCGTCGTCGAACCCGAAGTGTTCGACCGCCGTGCGGTGCGCGACCCGGCCGAACCGTTCCTCGAGCGGCACGATCCGGGCCCGGAGTTCGGGGTCGGCGGCGGCCGCCGTCCACACCTGCAGCGCCGCCTTGAACAGGGTGCCGGTGTAGTAGTCGACGAGCCGCGACACCACCGCCTCGGTGCGCCCCTCCCCGGTCGGCAGATCGGTGGCCTCGCGCCGGGCCTGTTCCATCCGGGCGTCGAACATGACCTCGAGCGCCGCGGTGATGAGGTCTTCGCGGGTGGGGAAATGGTGCTGGGTCGCGCCGCGGGACACGCCGGCGCGCTGCGCGACGAGGCTCACCGTCGTCGCGCCCCAGCCCAGTTCGGCGAGGCAGTCGATGGTGACCTCGAGGAGGTGCCCGCGCGTGACCCGGCTACGGTCCTGCTTCGGTTCGCGGGTCATGTGTCACTTCCTCTCGTCGCGCTGCGCGCCCGTGCGCGGTGAGCGAGTCCTGAGACTCGTCAACCACGCACGGGGCCGGACGCCCATCTCGGCGGCCGCTTCTGCAGAAACGCCATCATGCCTTCCCGCGCCTCCTCGGATTCGAACAGCCTCGCCGACTGGGCGGTCAGCTCGTCGGTATAGCGGTCGAAGTCGGCGAGAACTGCGCGCGTCGTCAACGTCTTCGATTCGGCCATGCCCTGCGGCGACGCCTGCCGCAGCTGGTCCAGCAACTCCTCGACGGTGTCCGCCGGATCCTCGGCGGACTCACTGATCAGCCCGATCGCCTCCGCCTCGTGGGCCCCGAACTTCTCACCCGTCAGCAGGTAGCGGCTCGCGGCGCGCGAATCGATCCGGGGCAGCACGGTCAACGAGATGATCGACGCCGCGAGTCCGAGCCGGACCTCGGTGAGCGCGAACGTGCTGCGCGGCCCGGCGACGGCGAGGTCGCACGCCCCGACCAGGCCCATGCCCCCGGCCCTGACGTGACCGTCGATCCGGGCGATCACTGGTTTCGGCAGTTCCACGATGGCCCGCAGCAGTTCGGCCATCTGCCGAGTGCGCGAGCCGACGTCGCCGGACGTCTCGCTCAGATCCGCCCCGGCGCAGAACGTGCCGCCGGTGTGGGTGAGGACGACGCCGCGGACGTCGTTGTCCGCGGCGGCGTCCCGCAATCCCTGCAGCAGTTCGTCCACGAGCCTGCCGGAGATCGCGTTCCTGTTGTGCGGCGAGTCGAGGGTGAGTGTGGCAAACCCCCGGTTCACCTCGTACCGGACGTACCGGTCGGCTTCCACATCGGTCATGGGCTGTCCGTTCGACATCAGTACGACTTCGGCAGCCCCAGCGAATGCTGGGAGACGAAGTTCAGGACCATTTCCCGGCTCACCGGGGCGACGCGGGCGATGCGTGCCGCACCGAGCATGGCCGCGAGACCGTATTCCTTGGTCAGGCCGGCGCCGCCGTGCGTCTGGACGGCCTGGTCGAGCGCCTTGATGCTGGCCTCGGCGGCGGCGTACTTGGCCATGTTGGCGGCCTCGGCGGCACCGAAGTCGTCGCCGCTGTCGTAGAGGACCGCGGCCTTCTGCATCATCAGCTTGGCGAGTTCCAGTTCGATCTTGATCTGTGCCAGCGGATGCGAGATGCCCTGGTGCGCGCCGATCGGCTCCTTCCACACCGTGCGCTCCTTCGCGAACCGGACCGCGGCGTCCAGCGCGTACCGGCCCATGCCGATCGCCATGGCGGCGCCGAGGATGCGTTCGGGATTGAGACCCGCGAACAGCTGCATCAGGGCCGCGTCGTCCTCGCCGACGAGCGCGTCGGCGGGCAACCGGACGTCGTCGAGGAACAGCATGAACTGGTGGTCGGGCTCGACGATGTCCATCTCCATCGGCGTCTTCACGAAGTTCTCGGCGTCGGTGGGGACGATGAACAGCGCAGGCTTCAGCTTGCCGGTCTTCGAGTCCTCGGTCCGCGCGACGATCAGCACGGCGTCGGCCTGGTCGACGCCGGAGATGTAGATCTTGTTCCCGGTCAGCAGCCAGTCCTCGCCGTCTCGGCGAGCGGTGGTCGTGATCTGGTGCGAGTTGGACCCCGCGTCGGCCTCGGTGATGCCGAACGCCATGATCTTCGAACCGTCGGCGAGCGCGGGGAGCCAGGTCTGCTTCTGTTCGAGTGTGCCGTACTTGCCGATGATCGTGCCGCAGATGGCGGGCGAGACGACCACCAGCAGGAGGCCGGCTCCGTGGGCGGCGAGTTCTTCCTGGACGAGGGCCAATTCGTAGATGCCTGCGCCGCCGCCCCCGTATTCCTCGGGAAGGTTGACGCCGAGGAAGCCGAGTTTCCCGGCCTCGTTCCACAGTTCGGTCAGCGGTTCGCCGCGTCGCGCCCGGGGCAGCACGTAGTCGACGTAGTTGAAGCGCTCCCCGAGCCTCGACACGGAGGCGCGCAGTTCCTTCTGTTCTTCGGTCTCGATGAAGCTCATGACTCTCCTTCAGCGTGCGCTGCTTCGACAACTGCCAGAACCGTTCCCACGTCGACCTGCTGACCGGCGGTCACGGACAGTTCGGTGAGGACACCGGACGCCGGTGCCTTGATCGTGTGTTCCATCTTCATCGCCTCGAGCCACACGATCGGCTGACCGGCGGTCACCGAATCACCGGCCTCGGCCCCGACGCGGATGACCGAGCCCGGCATCGGCGCGAGCAGCGACCCCTCGGCGACGACGGCACTCGGATCGGTGAAACGCGGTGCGGCGTGCAGGCTCACCGGGCCCAGTGCGGAATCGACGAAGACGTCGTTCCCGTACCGGGACACCGCGAACGACCGGCGCAGCCCCGCCACATCGAGTGCGACGTGCCGTGCCGTCGCCGACACGAGTGCGACGTCGTCGAAGCCCTCGGCCTTCAGCCCGTACCGGGTGTGCCGGTACCGGATCTCGAGGTCTCCGCCGGTGCCGGTGAACGTCTTGCTCTGCGGCACGGAGGGAAGGTTTCGCCACCCGCTGGGCAGCGAGGGATTCACCGTCGCGACGTCGCGGTTGTGCGCGGCGTCGGCGAGCGCGGCGGCCAGCGCCGACAGTCGCTCCGCCTCCGCCGAGGCCAGCGGCGACGACAGCACGTCCAGGTCGTGGGTGTCGAAGAAGGCGGTGTCCGTGTCGCCGGCCAGGAAGGCCGGGTGGCGGAGCACGTTGACCAGGAGGTCGCGGTTGGTGCGCAGACCGTGGATCTGCGCGCGGCCCAGCGCCGTCGCCAGCCGGGTCGCGGCTTGCGTCCTGGTGGGCGCGAACGAAATGACCTTCGCGAGCATCGGGTCGTAGTGCACGCCGACGGCCGATCCGTCGACCACCCCGGAGTCCAGCCGGATTCCCGGCGAGCGGAGAACGTCGAATTCGACCGCATTGCCCGGCAATTCGAGGTGATGGACCGGACCGCTCTGTGGCTGCCAGTTCTGCGCGGGATCCTCCGCGTACAACCGGACCTCGATGGAGTGGCCGGACACGGCGGGCGACTCGGCGCCCAGCGCCAGCCCGTTCGCGACCTGCAACTGCAGGTCCACGAGGTCGAGTCCGGTGGTGCATTCGGTGACGGGATGCTCCACCTGCAGGCGGGTGTTCATCTCGAGGAAGTAGAAGTCGCCCGCATGGTCGGCCAGGAACTCGACCGTTCCCGCCCCCTCGTAGTCGATGGCCTTCGCCGCGAGCCGGGCGGCCTCGAACAGCCGCTCACGCATCCCGGGGACGGTCTCGACCAGTGGCGACGGCGCCTCTTCCACCACCTTCTGGTGCCGGCGCTGGATGGAGCATTCGCGCTCCCCCACCGCCCAGACGGTTCCGTGCCGGTCGGCCATCACCTGGACCTCGATGTGCCTGCCCGTTTCGAGGTAGCGCTCGCAGAACACGGTCGGGTCGCCGAACGCCGATTGCGCCTCGCGTCGGGCGCCTTCCAGCTGTTCGGGCAGGTCCGCGAGTGCCCGCACGACGCGCATGCCGCGCCCGCCGCCGCCGGCGGACGCCTTGACGAGAACCGGCAGATCGGCTTCGGTGACGGCGTCCGGGTCGAGTTCGGCGAGCACCGGGACCCCGGCGGCGGCCATCAACTTCTTGGACTCCACCTTGGAGCCCATCATCTCGATGGCCGGCGCGGGCGGTCCGATCCACGTCAGCCCCGCGTTGTGGACGGCGCGCGCGAAAGCCGCGTTCTCGGAGAGGAACCCGTAGCCGGGGTGGACGGCGTCGGCGCCGGCTAGCAGCGCCGCCTCGATGACGAGGTCACCGCGCAGGTAGGTGTCGCCGGGACTGTTGCCCGGCAGCCGGACCGCGGCGTCGGCCTCGGTGACGTGCGGGCCGAGTGCATCGGCGTCCGAGAACACCGCGACGGTCCCGATGCCTGCCCGGCGGCAGGTGGCGAAGACGCGGCGGGCGATCTCACCGCGGTTGGCAACCAATACGGACTCGATCATGTTCGTGCCTCACATCCGGAAGACGCCGAAGTTCCCGGCGCCTTCGATCGGGGCGTTGGCAATGGCCGACAGGCACATTCCCACCACGGTTCGGGTGTCGCGCGGGTCGATGACGCCGTCGTCGTAGAGGCGACCGGACAGGAACATCGGCACCGATTCGGCCTCGATCTGGTTCTCGATCATCGCGCGCATCCCGGCGTCGGCTTCTTCGTCGAATGCCTGCCCGCGGGCCTCGGCCGAGGCGCGGCTGACGATGGAGATGACGCCGGCCAGCTGCGCGCCGCCCATGACGGCGGATTTGGAACTCGGCCAGGCGAACAGGAATCGGGGGTCGAACGCGCGGCCGCACATGCCGTAGTGGCCCGCGCCGTAGGACGCGCCGAGCAGGATCGAGATGTGCGGGACGGTGGAGTTGGAGACGGCGTTGATCATCATCGACCCGTGCTTGATCATCCCGCCCTCCTCGTACTCCTTGCCGACCATGTAGCCGGTCGTGTTGTGCAGGAACAGCAGTGGGGTGTTCGAGCGGTTGGCCAGCTGGATGAACTGGGTGGCCTTCTGCGATTCCTCGCTGAACAGCACGCCGCGTGCGTTGGCGAGGATGCCCACCGGGTACCCGTGCAGCTCGGCCCAGCCGGTGACGAGGGACGATCCGTACATCGGCTTGAACTCGTCGAAGTCGGAGCCGTCGACGATGCGGGCGATGACCTCGCGCGGGTCGAACGGGATCTTGAGATCGGCGGGAACGATGCCGAGCAGTTCCTCGGGATCCTCGAGCGGCTCGATCACCTCGGCCCGGGGCGCGGGCCCCTGCTTCTTCCAGTTCAGTCGTTTGACGATGCTACGCCCGATCCGGATGGCGTCCTGCTCGTCGACGGCGAAGTAGTCGGCGAGACCGGACTTGCGGGCATGCATCTCGGCGCCGCCGAGGGTCTCGTCGTCGGATTCCTCGCCGGTGGCCATCTTGACCAGCGGCGGTCCGGCGAGGAATACCTTGGACCGTTCCTTGATCATGACGACGTGATCGGACATGCCCGGGATGTAGGCGCCGCCCGCCGTCGAGTTGCCGAAGACGAGAGCGATGGTCGGGATGCCGGCCGCGGACAGCTGGGTGAGGTCGCGGAACATGCGGCCCCCGGGAATGAACACTTCCTTCTGCGTCGGAAGGTCCGCGCCCCCGGATTCGACGAGGGAGATGACGGGAAGCCGGTTCTGCCGGGCGACGTCGTTGGCGCGGAACCCCTTCCGCAGCGTCCACGGATTGCTGGTGCCGCCCCGCACCGTCGGATCGTTGGCGACGATCAGGCACTCGACGCCCTCGACCACCCCGATACCCACGACGGTGCTGGCGCCGACCGGGAAATCGCTGCCCCACGCCGCGAGCGGGCACAGTTCCAGGAACGGCGAGTCCTGATCGAGGAGCAGTTCGATGCGCTCCCGGGCGAGGAGCTTGCCGCGTTTCTTGTGCCGCTCGGTGTACTTCTCGCCGCCGCCCGCGAGCGCCTTGGCGTGCTCGGTCTCGATCTCGGCGAGCTTCTCCGTCATCGCGTTTGCGGCGGCGGTGTACTCGTCCGAACCGGTGTCCAGAGCGGATTTCAACGTGGTCATGACTGATACCCCAATCGCTTTGCCGCGAGCCCCGTCAGGATCTCGGTGGTCCCGCCACCGATTCCGAGGATGCGCATGTCGCGGTACTGCCGTTCCACTTCGCTCTCCCGCATGTAGCCGAGACCGCCGAACAGCTGGACGGCCTGGTTGGCCACCCACTCGCCGGCCTCGACGGCGGTGTTCTTCGCGAAACAGACCTCCGCGATGAAGTCCTCGTTCGACACGAGCGATCGCTCCACCAGCGCCCGGGTGTAGACGCGGGCCACGTCCGTTCGCCGCGCCATCTCGGTGACGGTGTTCTGCACCGACTGCCTGCTGATCAGTGGCCGGCCGAACGTCTCGCGGTCGCGCACCCACTGCAATGTCAGGTCGAGGCACCGCTGCGCGCTCGAATACGCCTGGGCCGCGAGGGCGATGCGCTCGGTGAGGAACGCCTGGGCGATCTGCGCGAATCCGCTGTTCTCCTCGCCGACCAGGTTGGCCGCGGGGACCCGTGCGTCGACGAACGACAGCTCGGCGGTATCGGACGCCCGCCAGCCCATCTTGTCGAGTTTTCGGGCCACCTCGAATCCCGGTGTGCCCTTCTCGATCACGAGGAGGGACACCCCGGCCGCCCCGGCGCCGCCGGTCCGGACGGCGGTGACCACGAAGTCGGCGCGGACGGCGGACGTGATGAACGTCTTGGCGCCGTTGACGACGAAGTGGTCGCCGTCGCGGACCGCGGCGGTCCGCAGGTGCCCGACGTCGGAACCGCCGCCGGGTTCGGTGATGGCGAGCGAGCCGATGAGCTCTCCGCGCAGCGTGGGGCGGACCCACTTCTCGATCTGCTCGGGGTTCCCGGCCGCGGCGAGATGCGGCAGCGCGATGCCGGAGGTGAACAGGGAGGCGAACACGCCGCCCGACGCACCTGCCTGGTGGAATTCCTCGCAGATCAGCACCGCGTCGACGAGGTCGCCGCCCTCGCCGCCGACGGATTCGGGGAAGCCGGCGCCCAGCAGTCCCAGCTCGGCGGCGTCACGGTGGAGAGTGCGGGGCAGTTCACCGTCGCGCTCCCACTCGTCCAGGTTGGGCAGTACCTGTCGTTCGACGAAGCTGCGCACCGTCTTGCGCAGCTCCTGCCGCTCCGGTGTGTCCCACACGCTCACTACGTTGTCCCTTCGGGGAGGAGTGCCTTCGGTATGTCGAGGTGCCGGGATCTCAGCCATTCGCCGAGCCCCTTGGCCTGCGGGTCGAACCGGGCCTGGGACGCGACGCCCTGCCCGAGGATTCCCTCGATCACGAAGTTGACGGCGCGCAGTTCCGGCAGCACGTACCTCGTGACGGTGAGGTCGGCGGCCTCCGGGAGGAGGTGCTTCGCCTCGTCGACGGTCAGCGCGTGGACCAGCCATCGCCACTGTTCGTCGGTGCGCACCCACACGCCGACGTTCGCGTTGCCGCCCTTGTCGCCGCTGCGCGCCCCGGCGATGGTGCCGAGCGCGGCGCGGACGGTGGGCTCTGCCGCACGCGGCTCCGGGAGTGCGGGCTCGTCGACGTCCGCGAGTTCCCGGACGTCGGTGGCCGGTTCGATGTCGACGCGGGTTCCGTCCGGCAGCACCGCGACGTGCGGGACCTCCTTGGCGTACACGTATCCGGGGGTGAACACGCCGTAGGGCTGCCCCTGACCGGGCGGCGCCGTCAGCGTGAAGCCCGGGTAGCTCGCGAGTGCCATTTCGACTGCGACCGAGGAGAATCCGCGACCGACGGCGTTGGCGTCGGGGTCCCGGACGACGCAGCGGAGCAGCGCACTGGCCGCCTCCTCGGTGTCGGCGTCCGGGTGGTCGGTGCGGGCGAGCGACCAGTCGAGCTCGGCGGGCCGGACGGGCAGCCAGCCTTCGAGTTGCCGCTTCACCAGCGCCGCCTTGGCCTCGATGTCGAGGCCGGTGAGCACGAACACGGCCTCGTTGCGGAAGCCGGCGAGACTGTTCAGCGACACCTTGAGCTGCGGCGGCGGCGCCTCCCCGGTGACGCCGCTGATCCGGACCCGGTCGGGGCCGTCCTGGGTCAGGGCGGCGGTGTCGATTCGTGCGGTCACGTCGGGGCCGGCGTACCGGCCGCCCGTTACCTCGTACAGCAACTGCGCGGTGACGGTGCCGACGGTCACGGCGCCGCCCGTGCCGGGGTGCTTGGTGATGACGGACGAGCCGTCCGAGTCGATCTCGGCGATCGGGAACCCGGGACGGTCGAGGTCGTCGATCTCGGTGAAGAAGGCGTAGTTGCCGCCCGTCGCCTGGGTGCCGCACTCGATGACGTGGCCGGCGACCACGGCGCCGGCGAGCTGGTCGAAATCGTCTCGCTGCCAGCCGAAGTGCGCGGCCGCCGGGCCCACGATCACGGACGCGTCGGTGACCCGTCCGGTGACGACGACGTCGGCACCGGCGTTCAGGCACCGGGCGATGCCCCACGCGCCGAGGTAGGCGTTGGCGGTCAGCGGGCTGCCCAGCCCCAGTTCCGCGGCCCGGCCGATCAGGTCGTCGCCTTCGACGTGGGCGATCTTCGCCTGCAGCCCCAGCTTGTCGTTCACCTCCCGCAACGCGTCCGCGAGCCCAGCCGGATTGAGCCCGCCCGCGTTCGCGACGATGCGGACACCGCGGTCCAGGGCCAGACCCAGGCAGTCCTCCGCCTGACGGAGGAACGTCTTGGCGTAGCCGCGGTTCGGGTCCTTCATGCGATCGCGGCCGAGGATCAGCATGGTGAGTTCGGCGAGGTAGTCGCCGGTCAGGTAGTCGAGTTCGCCGCCCTCGAGCATCTCGCGCATCGCCGACAGGCGGTCGCCGTAGAAGCCGGAGCAGTTGCCGATCCGCACGCTCATCGGGTTCCCGCCTCCCGGCCGCCGCCCGCGGGGCCGGCGAAGGCCTGAGCGATGTTCAGCCACGCGTCGGCGTCCGCGCCGGTGGCCTCGAGGGCGAGGTCGGCGCGGTTCGCGCGCTGGGTGACGAGGAGACAGAAGTCTTCCGCGGGACCGGTGACCTTCTGCGCGGCGTCCTCGGGGCCCCAGGTCCAGACGGACACTCCGTCGGGGGCGGTGAGTTCGACGCGGAACTCGTCCGCGGGTGGGGCGAGTTCGTTGACGGCGTAGGCGAAGTCGCGGGTGCGGACTCCGAGATGGGCGATGCTCTTCAACCGCTCGGTGGGTTTGCGGGGCACCCCGAGTGTGTCGGCGACGTCCTGGCCGTGCGCCCACGTCTCCATCAACCGGGCCGTGGCCATCGACGCCGCCTTCATCGGCGGCCCGTACCAGAGGATCTTCTGCCCGGGCGGCACCGCCAGGAGCGCCTCCGCGAGCCGGGTCCGGGCCGAGCGCCAGGCCGCGAGCAATTCTGCGGGCGAGCGCCGGGCGTGTTCGGCGGCGCCGGCGTCGACGAAGCCGCCGGGATTGGAAGCGGCCACCGTCAGTTGCTCGGTGAAGCCGTCGGGGTCGGTGATCGCGAGCAGCGCGGCCTCGTCGGTCCACAGCAGATGTCCGATCTGGTGGGCGATGGTCCAGCCCGCGGCCGGTGTCGGATCGGCCCAGCGGGAGTCGGGGAGTTCGGCGACCAGGGCGTCCAGGGAATCGCTCTCGGCGCACAAATCATCGATGAACCTCTGCAGTTCAGCCATGCGACCAGCATCACACCGGACCGAGAAAAAAGCAAGCACGCCTGATTGTTATTCGATCGGCGAGCTGACATCCTGGTCAGGTGATCCGACAGATGCTCACCCAGGCCGCGCTCAACCCACTTCCCTCCCCGCGCGCCCTGGCGGCGCGATTGGTCCCGGGATCCGGCCACCGTGTCGCCGGCAAGAGAATCCTCGTCACCGGCGGTTCCTCGGGGGTCGGCGAGGCCGCCGCACGCCGGTTGGCCGCGCTCGGCGCGGAGGTCGTCCTCGTCGCCCGCGGAGCCGACGCACTCGAGGCCGTGCGCAACGACATCCTCCGGTCCGGCTGCGACGCGCACGCCGTCCCCTGCGACCTCACGGACCCCGAGTCCGTCGACGCTCTCGCCGCGCGGGTGCTCGGGGAGATCGGCCCCGTCGACGTTCTCGTCAACAACGCCGGACGGTCGATCCGGCGGACCGTCGAGGACTCACTGGACCGGTTCCACGACTTCGAACGCACCATGGCCGTCAACTACTTCGGCTCGACGCGGCTGACCCTGGCCTTCCTGCCGTCGATGATCGAGCGGGGCGAGGGCCACGTGATCAACGTCGCGACGTGGGGCGTGCCCGCCGGGGTCATGCCCAAGTTCTCCGCCTACCACGCGTCCAAGGCAGCCGTCGGCGCGTTCGGCCGGAGCCTCGGCGCCGAACTGCGCGACCGCGGAATCTCGGTGACCACCCTCGACTTCCCGTTGGTCCGGACGCCGATGATCGCGCCCACCACGGACTACGACGCGATGGCGGCCCTGACTCCCGAGCAGGCAGCGGAATGGTTCGTCACAGCCGTGCGCACCCGGCCGATCGAACTGCTGCCCAGTTACGCCGAATTGTTCCGGCTGCTCGGCACGTTCGCGCCGTCCGCCACCGACGCTCTGGTGCGGCGCACCGGTATCTGAGCGGGATGACAGACTGGGACGGTCTCGAATCCGCGCTCACCCGAGGGAGTCGTCCATGACCGACGCCGTGCTCACCACCCGCGATGGCGACATCGTCACCTGGACGCTCAACCGCCCGGAGGCCCGCAATCCCATCTCCGAGCCGGACGTGATCGAGGCGCTCGAGAATGCGGTGGCCGATGTCAACGGTGACCCCAGCGTGCGCGCCGCGATCGTCACCGGTGCAGGTTCGGCGTTCTCCTCCGGCGGCAACGTCAAACACATGCGCGACCGCGCAGGAATGTTCGGCGGCTCGCCCGCCGATCTGCGGCAGGGCTACCGGCACGGCATCCAGCGCATTCCGCTCGCCCTCTACCACTGCGAGGTGCCGACCATCGCCGCCGTCAACGGGCCCGCGATCGGCGCCGGCTGCGATCTGTCGCTGATGTGCGACATGCGGATCGCCTCCACGGCCGCCGTGTTCGCCGAGAGCTTCGTCAAGGTCGGGCTCGTTCCCGGTGACGGCGGCGCCTGGTTCCTGCCGCAGTCCGTCGGGATGGCACGGGCCAGCGAGATGGCGTTCACCGGCGACGCGATCGACGCCGCGAAGGCCCTCGAGTGGGGACTCGTCTCGCAGGTCGTCGAACCCGGGGAACTCCTCGGCGCGGCGCGGGCGCTCGCCGACCGGGTAGCGGTCAACCCGCCGCAGGTGCTGCGGATGACCAAGAAACTGCTGCGCGAGGGCCGTCACCAGAGCCTCGAAAGTCTCCTCGAACTGTCGGCGGCCATGCAGTCGCTCGCCCACCACACCGAGGACCACCACGAGGCGGTCGGCGCGATGCTCGACCGGCGCTCCCCGACCTTCACCGGCCGCTGACAGCACCCCGGTGACAGCCGAACCCCGGAGCCAGCTTCTTCCCGTCGTCTCGGTCCTCGGGTCGGTGCTGTCCGTCCAGTTCGGTGCGGCGTTCGCGAGCACCCTGTTCGACGCGGTCGGCGCCGGCGGCGCCGTGTCCCTGCGCCTGACGATCGCGGCGATCATCCTCGGGGTGATCGTGCGGCCGCGGTGGCGACGGTGGACACGAACCCAGAGGCAGGGAATTCTCGCCCTCGGAGTGGCACTCGCCGTGATGAACTCGGCGTTCTACGAGGCCCTCGCGCGGCTCCCGCTCGGCACCGCCGTCACCATCGAATTCCTGGGTCCGCTCACCCTCGCCGCCGTGCTGTCGCGAAGGCTGCAGGACGGCGTGTGGGTGCTCGCGGCGCTGACCGGCGTGGTGCTGCTCGGGCTGCGCGAGAACTCGGGCGCCGACTCCCTGGACCTCGTGGGGGTGGGGTTCGCACTCGTCGCCGGCACGGCGTGGGCCGGTTACATCGTCGCCGGCTCCCACCTCGCCGCGAGGGTGCCCAGCGCGGACGGCCTCGCCGGAGCGAGCATCGTCGCAGCGGCGCTGACGATTCCGCTCGGCGCGGCGTCCGGCGGCACCGCACTGTTCGACCCCCGGATCCTGGCCGTCGGCGCGGCGGTGGCCCTGCTGTCCTCGGTGATTCCGTACTCGCTCGAACTGCGGGCGCTGCAGGTGATGAGCAAGAAGGTGTTCGCCGTGCTCATCGCGCTGGAACCGGCGGCCGCCACCCTCGCCGGGGTGATCGTGCTCGGGCAGGTCCTCGGGCTGCAGTCGCTCGCCGCGATCGCGCTCGTCGTCGCGGCGGGCGTCGGATCCGTGCTGAGCAACCGGTAGCGGCCCGTGTGACGGGCCCGGCTGGCAGGATCGACACGTGAGCACCGCGAACCTGACCCGAGCCGAAACCGCCGAACGTTCCCGCGCGATCGAGGTTCTCGGTTATCGGGTGGAACTGGACGTCCTCGGCGCAATCGATCCGGACGTCGGGACGTTCGCGACCACGACCACCGTCGAGTTCACCGCGAGAACGTCCACGACCTGGCTCGACTTCCTCGGCGCCGGCGTGGACTCGGTGACGGTCAACGGCGCCGGCGTTCCCGTCGACTACGACGGCGCCCGCATCGCGCTGGCCGGGCTGCGGGAGTCGAACGTCGTGACCGTCACCGCCCGGGGCGAGTACAGCCGTTCCGGTGAGGGACTGCACCGCTTCCTCGACCCGGCCGACGGCCGGACGTACCTCTACACACAGTACGAACCGGCGGACGCGCGGCGGGTGTTCGCGTGCTTCGAGCAGCCGGACCTGAAGGCGCCGTTCACGTTCGTCGTCACCGCGCCGCAGGAGTGGGAGGTGATCTCCAACCAGCAGGTCGCCGAGCGCGACGACACCGCGGGCGGGCAGGTCGTCACGTTCGCGCCGACCCTGCCGATCTCGACGTACATCACCGCGGTCGTGGCCGGGCCCTACCACCGGGTGGACGCGGAGTGGAGCGGCGGCGACCTCACGATCCCACTGGGCGTGCTCTGCCGGGCGTCGCTCGCGCAGTACCTCGACGCCGACACGATCTTCGAGATCACCCGGCAGGGGCTGGGCTTCTTCGCCGAGGGCTTCGACTACCCGTACCCGTTCGGCAAGTACGACCAGGTGTTCGTCCCCGAGTACAACCTCGGGGCCATGGAGAACCCGGGCTGCGTGACGTTCACCGAGGCGTACGTGTTCCGCGGGGCCGCCACCGATTCCCAGTACGAGGGCCGCGCGAACACGATCCTCCACGAGATGGCCCACATGTGGTTCGGCGACCTCGTCACGATGGTGTGGTGGGACGACCTGTGGCTCAAGGAATCGTTCGCCGACTACATGGGCGCACTGGCGAACGCGGAAGCCACCCGGTGGACCGACGCGTGGGTCGCCTTCGCCAACCGCCGCAAGGCGTGGGCGTACCTGCAGGACCAGTTGCCGACGACGCATCCGATCGTGGCGGACATCGTCGACCTCGAGGCCGCGAAACTGAACTTCGACGGCATCACGTACGCGAAGGGCGCCAGCGTCCTCAAACAACTCGTCGCGTACGCCGGGCGGGAGGCGTTCTTCGAGGGGGCGCGCCGCTATTTCCGCGCCCACGCGTTCGGGAACACCACCCTCACGGATCTGCTGACGGAACTGTCGGCGACGTCAGGCCGGGACCTGACGAGCTGGGCACGCGCCTGGTTGCAGACCACCGGGGTGTCGGCGCTGAGCCTGGAACGGGACGCCGACGGGCGCGCCGCGATCGTGCAGACCGACCCCCGGCCACATCGGCTCGGCGTGGGTCGCTTCGACTTCGACGGGGCCGGCGATCTCGTGTGCGTGCAGCGCATCGAGGTCGACCTCGCCGACCCGAGCACCCCGATCGACCTCGGCGACGCACCGCTCGTGGTGCTCAACGACGCCGACCTGACGTACGCGAAGGTGCGGCTCGACGACCGCTCGCTGAGCACCACCGAGCAGTCCCTCGACCGCGTGCGGGACCCGCTGGCGCGCGGCCTGATCTGGTCGTCGCTGTGGAACACGACCCGCGACAGCGAACTGGGCGCGCAACGGTATCTGTCGATGGCCCAGCGGTTCTCCCCGGCGGAGTCGCATCTGACGCTCCTCTCGTCCGTGCTGGCCAACGCCCCGTACGCGATCGAGCACTACCTGCCCGAGCCTTCTCGCGTCGCCGCCCGCCGCGAGTGGCTCGACCACACGTGGCGTGCGTTGTGGGACGCCCCGCCGGCGTCGGGGAGCCAACTCGCCTGGGCACGTGCGGTGGCGGCCGCCGCCGAGGTGGACGACAGTCGCGCGGTGAACATCCGTTCGCTGCTCGACACCGACGGGCAGGCACCGACGGGATTGTCGCTCGACCCGGACCTGCGGTGGGCGTTCCGGGGCGCGCTCGCCGCCACCGGGCACGCCGACGACGCGGACCTCGACGGTGAACTGCGCCGCGACGACACCGGTTCCGGCCGCACCGCGTACCTGCGGGCGACGTTCTCGCGACCGGAACCGGACGTGAAGGCGAAGGCCTGGGAATCGATCTTCCACGACCACACACTGTCCAACGACCATCTCGGCGCGATCATCGCCGGGTTCCGCGCAGGCGCCCGGCACGACCTCGTCGCGGGATTCGCCGCCGAATACTTCGCGTCGATCCGCTCGGTGTGGGAGTCGCGCAGCATCGAGATCGCCCGGCGGATCGTGGTCGGGCTGTTTCCGTCCGAGACGAATCTCGACGCCGCGGACGGATGGCTCGCCGGCCACACCGATGCACCCGCTGCGCTGCGCCGACTGGTGGTCGAGCAGCGGGATCACCTCGCCCGGGACCTGCGAGCGCAGGCGTTCAACAGCCCAGACGTCACCGGCTGACCGCGCGGGCGCCGTTGGTCGTTGCAGTCCACCGTTTCAGGACGCCTCGCCACTCGCCCGACGCGCTGTCGCCGGCCCAGGCGATGTAGCCGTCGGGACGGACGAGCAGCGCGGGTCCGTCCGCGGTCCGGGTCACCGCGGGAAGATCGCCGGGAACCGGCGCCCCCGGCTCGACGACCAGGACGAACCCGCCCGAGCGCAGCACCTCGTACAGCCGGCCGGCGTCGGTGGCCAGATCTTCGGCGCGCCGGCCCACCAGGGCGCTCTCCCCGGCGTCGCGGCCGTAGCCGATACCGATGCCCGAGAACATCCGCGCGACCGCGTCACCGATCGGCGGGAATCCGAGAAGCGCCGCCACTGCGCCGTTCCGGAGCTTCCGCAGAATCCACGGCCGAACGGTCATCATGCGCATCGTGACTCCGCTCGACCGCAGTACCAGCCGCCCCACCGGGTGCCTCTCCGAGTGATACGTGTCGAGCACCGCGTCGTCCGCGCCACCCAGGACGGCCGCGAGTTTCCAGCCGAGATTCATCGCGTCGTGGATGCCGGTGTTCATCCCCTGACCGCCCGCCGGTGAATGCACGTGGGCCGCATCGCCTGCAAGGAACACCCGGCCCGTCCGGTATTGCGGGACCTGCCGTTCGTCGCTGTGGAATCGCGACTGCCACCGCACGTCGCCGAGTCCGTAGTCGGTGCCCATCGCGGTCCGGATGGTGGCGCGCAGTTCCTCCCGGTCCACGGGGGCACTGTCGTCCACCTGATGCCTGCGGTTCCAGGCGATCACACGAAACAGGTTGTCGCCGTAAGGCGCGATGAAGGCGAATCCGTCGCGGACGGCGTTGACGGTCACGAGGTTGTCCGGTGGATTCTCGAGTTCGACGTCAGCGAGCATGATCGACCGCAGCACGGCCTTGCCCGGGAACGGTTGCCCGATCATCGTGCGCACCCCGCTGTGCGCGCCGTCGGCACCGACCGCATACGTCGCGTGGAAGGTGCCGGCGCGGCCCGAGCCGTCGTGGCCGTGAACGCGGACGCCGTCGCCGTCCTGCTCCACCCCGGTGACGGTGAATCCCCGCACGAAGTCGGCGCCGCGCTCCCGGGCGTGCGCCTCGAGGAGAGCGTCGACGTTCTGCTGCGGGGTGACGAGGACGTACGGGAAGCGGGACCGCAGGCGCCCGAGGTTCAGCGCTGCGCCGCGCCACAGTTTCAGACCCGGCGAGGCGGCGCCGGTAGCCACGAGACGGTCGGCGAGTCCGCGGGCGTCGAGCAGTTCGAGAGTGCGGGCGTGGACGCCGAACGCGCGACTGAGGGTCGACGGCGCCGCGCGCTTGTCGAGCACCGTCACGGATCGGCCCGCCGTCGCCAACTCGGCCGCGAGCATGCATCCGGTGGGTCCCGCGCCGATCACCACCACGTCGATGTGCTTCATGATGCTGCCTCCGATCGAAAGGTTCCCAGCAAGTCAACAACTGTTGACTTCGACGTTAGACGCGTCCCGACGCCAGGTCAACAGTTGTTGACTACACTGCGGGAATGCCTGAACGCCGCGCCCGCTCCGCCGTCACCACCCGCGCCGCGATCCTCGACGCGGCCCGCGCCCGGTTCGGCACCGACGGCTACGAACGCACGACGATGCGCGCCGTCGCGTCGGACGTGGGCGTCGACCCCGCACTCGTGGTCCGGTACTTCACCAACAAGGAGTCACTGTTCGCCGAGGCCGCCGAATTCGAACTGCACCTACCCGACCTCCACGACGTTCCGGTGCAGGAACTCGCGACCGTGCTGATGCCGCGCTTCTTCGCGGTATGGGAGAACGACGGCGCGTTCCTCCCCCTGCTCCGCGCCGCGGCCAGCAGCCCACGGGCCGCCGAAGCGATGTTGCAGGTCTTCGCCCGCCAGGTGGCGCCCGCACTCGCAGCGGTCGCGGTCGATCACGCCGACGAGCGCGCGGCCCTCGTCGGGTCGCAGGTCCTCGGACTCGCCTTCTCCCGCTACGTACTCCGGGTACCGCCCCTCGCGGACATGACGCACGAACAGCTGATGCGGTGGGTCGGGCCCGTGCTCGAGTACTACCTCACCACGGAAACCCGGTAGCCCTACCGGTGATGCCTGCCGCCGTTCAGCATCCAGCGGGCATCGAGTTCACTCGTGCTGCGCCGGTGTCGCCGGATGGTGAACGACGTGATCGGCAGCCGCTCGACGATTCTCGCGTCGGCTCGCGGATCGCCCGCGATCCCTTGTTCGAGAACCGAATACGCGGTGTGGTTGACCGAATGGACGGCCAGCCTGAGGGCGTCGAGCGCCGTCGGCCTCGGCCCGAACGCGGCGAGCGTGTGACCGCCGTCCACCGCGGTCTCCACCACCGCGTAGAAATGCCAGTCTGCGCCCGGATCGCCAGTCATGTTGCGCCTCGCTCGTTGTGCTTCTGTGAGCTGTGCCATGACGGTATCGCGAGGGTACGACACGTTTCGGCGCCGCGCCGGTCAGGCCACGGACCGGCGGCCGATCCCGAAAAGCTTCTGGGGGGCGTCGATTCCCTCGAGCTGGTGACTGCCCGCGGGTTCGCCCCAGAACTCGTCGCTGTCCAACTCGTCGTAGAACTCTCCCGTCACCACCACCTCCTGGGACGGCGCGACCGCGACGACGCGACCGGCCGTGCCGACCGGCCTGCCGAACCAGTCGCCTGCGCTCGGAACCGCGGTGCCCCAGGCGATCCCGGCCCGCAACTGCGGAAGCCCCTCGGTACGCGCGGCCTGCACGAGGTCGAGCGCGACGTGGGCCAGCGCGTTGGGATCGGGCGAGACCATCATGACGGCGTCCCCGATCGTCTTCACCAGACGCACCGGGGGCGACACCAGATCGGTGGCCACCCGGTCGAGGCGCTCGGCCACCCGGCCCAGATCGGCGGGCGCCGCCTGCTCCCCGAGCAGCGTGAATCCGACGAGGTCCGCGAAACAGACCCCGACCTCCTGCGCTCCCCGCACCCGCAGGTTCGAGTCGCCCGCGATCCCCACCGCATCGGACCGCAATTGGTGGCGCAGAGCGGTCGCGATGAGATGAGCCAGGATCTGCGCCTCGAAATCCACGATGCGACGCACCTCCACCGCATACCGCAAAGCCACCTCGGGGTGCTCCCGCGTCGCCTCGAGCCGCTCCTGCAGGAGCGAATCGGCCGCGCCGGCGACCGTCCAGAGGTTGCGGCCGAGAACCCGGGCGGCAGCGAAGATGGCGCTCTCGTCGAGACCCAGGTCCCGGTACTGCTCGAGTCCGCGCGCGAGATCGAGGTCGCCGTCGTCGTAGAACGTGCCGTCCGACGACGCACCCCGGCCGATGGCCCGGAACCACCGGCGGGCGTCGTCGACCGTCACACCCACCTTCCGGGCGATGTCGTCGATGCTGTACCTGCCTTTCGGCGACAGCGCGTGCTCGAGCAGCAGGTGGGCGAGGCGATCGCCCCGCGCGGCACCGCGGAGGTCGTCGATGGACGCCCCGTCCTCGATCAGGGTGTTCAGCACCCCCATGCGCGCGGACCGGTCCGGCCCGCTGAGCCCGTCGAGGAGGCCGGCGCGTTCGAACTCGTGGAGTAGCGACGGCGGCGGGCCCGGGCGTCGCAGCGGGCGGGTCGGCGGGGACACCAGACGCCCCGTCCGGGGCGTGATCCGTCGGGGCTGTCGCGGAGTGCGCACGTCCTCATCGTCTCAGGAACGTGGTCGCACTTCGCCGTAATCCTCCGAACTCGCTGTCGCCGTGACCGGAACGGGGCTGGCGCGCGCCGCCTGGGGTGGAACGATGAGATCATGGCTGACTCCGTCGATCGCGCATCCGTGGACAGGGCGCGTGAGCGCATCACCGGCCTGATCCGCCGGACACCCACGTTCCGCACCACCGTGCCCACCGTCCACGGCGCCGTGCCGGTGATCTTCAAACTCGAGTTCCTGCAGTACGGCGGCTCGTTCAAGGTCCGGGGCAGCCTCAACGCGCTGCTGCACGCCGAGGAGGACGGGCGGCTCGACGACGCAGGCGTCGTCATCGCGTCCGGCGGCAACGCCGCCATCGGAGCGGCCTGGGCGTCGCGGCTCAGGGGTGTGAAGTGCACGGTGGTCGTCCCGGTCACGGCGCCGGACGTCAAGATCGACAAGCTGATCGCACTCGGCGCGGACGTGCGCAAGGTCGGCGACCGGTACGCCGAGGCGGCCGAGTATGCGAAGGAACTCGCCGCGTCGTCGAACGCCCTCGCCCTGCACGCCTACGATCTCCCCGACATCGTCGCCGGGGCCGGCACCATCGCACTCGAGATCCAGGACGACGTCGACGAGCCGCTGTCCTACGTGATCGCGGTCGGCGGCGGCGGACTGCTGTCCGGCGTCATCGCCGGCAGCGGCGAGGACGATGCCATCTTCGGCGTGGAGCCGAGCGGAGCGGCGACGCTGCACTCGGCGGTCGCCGCCCGGCAACCCGCGGACATCGACATCGACAGCATCGCCGGCGACTCCCTCGGCGCCACCAGGATCGGCTCCATCGCCTGGGAGACGGTCCGCGCGCGGCCCGTCTCCAGCCTGATCGTCGACGACGACGCCCTGATCGACGCCCGAACGCTGCTGTGGGAGGAATTCCGGATCGTCGTCGAACACGGCACCGCGGCCGCGCTCGCCGCGATCGTCACCGGCCAACTCCGCCCCACCGGCGACAAACCGCTCTGCGTGGTGCTGTGCGGCGCCAACACGTCGCTGACCAGCTACTGATCCGGCCGCCCGTCAGCTGCGCGGTTTCAGGCGGCTGTTCGGCAGTTCGGGGGCGGGCAGCGGATCGCCGTCGTAGCCCTCGACCGCGCCGAACCGGGGGTCGGCGGGCGCCGCGCCGCGGAGTTCGGACTGCCACTCGCGGCGGTAGCCGACGATGTCCTCGTGGCTGCGGCCGAGGAAGTTCCACCACATGATCACCTGCTCGCCGAGCGGCTCGCCGCCGAGCACCAGCAGCCGCGCCCGGGTTCCGCCCGTGTTGCGCAGCGCGACCAGCGACTCGCCGGGCGGCTGATAGCCCAGTTCCGCCCACCGCAGCGTGGTCCCGCGCAGCTGCACCTCGCCCTCGTCGACGAGCACCCCGACCTCGAATCCGCGCTCGATGTCGAGGGTGATGTCGGCACCCGGTTCCAGCAGGATCTCCGCACCGAGCAGCGGCGTGAACGTGCGCACCGGCGACGTGGAGCCCACCGTGCTTCCGAGGAACACTCGCACGGTCGCCCCGCCCCGGACGACCGGGTCGGGCGCGTACGTCTCGAAGGCCGGCTCCGCGTCCTGCGCCGACGCCGGCAACGCCACCCACAGCTGCGCGCCGTGCAGGATGCGCGTCTGCGGTGTCGAAACCTCGGAATGCGCGATCCCCCGCCCCGCGGTCATCAGGTTGACCTCACCGGGCCTCACCATCGCGTGCGAGCCGATGCTGTCGCGGTGCTCGATCTCGCCGGTGAACAGCCAGCTCACCGTCTGCAGTCCCGTGTGCGGGTGCGGCGGCACGTTCATCCCGCCCGTCTTCGCGACGTCGTCCGGACCGTAGTGGTCGGCGAAGCACCAGGCACCGATCAGCGATCGGTCGCGTTGCGGCAGGGTGCGCCGGACCGGCATCGCGCGGGGGCCTCCGAGCGGGACCTCGCGCGCGCCGAGCACCTGGATGCCGCCGCCGTCGGGGTGCGACTCGCACCGCTCTTCCACCGTGTTCGTCTCCAGATTGCTCACTGCTCCATCGTGCCTTTCGTCAGTCCTGTGCGCCGCGCAGTTTCGCGCAGAGTTCGCTGAGCGTGTCGAGTTCGTCCTCGGACAGTGCCGGCCCGACGTGCCGCCGGATGCTCGCCGCGTGCCTGCGTCCGACGGACTTCTGCACCCGCGCACCCTCCGCGGTCAGCACGACGACGGTCCCCCGGCGGTCGCCGGGATCGCCCTCCCTGGTGACGTACCCGGAGCCGGCCAGCCGCTCGACGAGCCTGCTCAGCGACGGCTGGCTGAGCAGGATCTCCCGATTCAAATCGTGCAGGCGCAATCTGCGCTCGGGTGCCCGGCCGAGGGTGAACAGCACGTCGTACTCGCGCATGCTCAGCTCGTCCCACACGTCGTCGGCTGCGAGGTTCCGCATCACCGCGACCTGCGCGCGGAACAGCGACTCCCACGCCGCGGCCGCCCGTTCGGTCCTACTGACGGGCGGCATCGACCGGCTCGCGATCGGACTTCATCGACGCGTGCGTCGGCGGGTTGTCCGGCACCCCGGCGGGCCTGCGGGCGGCGAACTCCTCGCGCAGCACGGGCACGACCTCGCCGCCGAGCAGGTCGAGCTGTTCGAGCACTGTCTTCAGGGGAAGTCCCGCGTGGTCGACGAGGAACAACTGCCGTTGGTAGTCGCCGAAGAAGTCGGCGAACGTCAGGGTTTTCTCGATCACCTGCTCCGGCGTGCCGACGGTCAGCGGGGTCTGATCGGTGAAGTCCTCGAGGCTCGGCCCGTGGCCGTAGACCGGGGCGTTGTCGAAGTAGGGCCGGAATTCGTCGACGGCGTCCTTGGCGTTGCGGCGCATGAACACCTGCCCGCCCAGACCGACGATCGCCTGATCCGCGCGGCCGTGACCGTAGTGCTCGTACCGCTCCCGGTAGAGGTTGATCAGGGCGATGTAGTGCTCCTTGGGCCAGAAGATGTTGTTGGCGAAGAAGCCGTCGCCGTGGAACGCCGCGATCTCGGCGATCTCGGGGCTGCGGATCGACCCGTGCCAGACGAACGGCGGGATGCCGTCGAGCGGCCGCGGCGTGGAGGTGAACCCCTGCAGCGGGGTGCGGAACTGCCCCTGCCAGTCCACGACGTCCTCGTCCCACAGCCGGCGCAGCAGCCGGTAGTGCTCGAGTGCCAGCGGGATGCCCTGCCGGATGTCCTGACCGAACCACGGATAGACGGGGGCCGTGTTTCCGCGGCCCATCATCAGATCCACCCGGCCGTCCGCGAGGTGCTGCAGCATCGCGTAGTCCTCGGCGATCTTCACCGGGTCGTTGGTGGTGATCAGCGTCGTGGACGTGGACAGGATGATCTTCTCGGTCTGGGCGGCGAGGTAGCCCAGCATGGTGGTGGGTGACGAAGGCACGAACGGCGGGTTGTGATGCTCGCCGGTGGCGAACACGTCGAGCCCGACGTCCTCGGCGTGCTTGGCGATGGTCGTCATCGCCTTGATGCGCTCGTGCTCGGTGGGGGTGCGGCCGGTGGTGGGATCTGCCGTGACGTCGCCGACGGTGAAGATTCCGAACTGCATAGCTGTTCCTCTCGCGTCAGAACTCCATGCATTTGCATGAACCTATTCCAACATTCAACCACTTCGGCCTATTCCGGAAACGGCCGAGGGCGGCAAGCGCAGTGCGCTTGCCGCCCTCGGCGACGTTCGGACCGGACGAACCCGATCAGTGCATCATGACCGTCGGGGCGCCTTCGGCCTCGAGGTGCGGGTTGACCGACTTCTTCCGCGGCAGCAGGAACGCCGGGATGAACGTCAACGCGATCAGCACGGCGGCGACCAGGAACGTGTTGCCGAATGCATCGGCGGCCTGACTCAGGACCTGGTCCACCATTCCGGGAGGCTCCTGCGCGGCGACCTCGGGCACGTGCTGCATCGCGACGGTCTGGCTGTCCAGACCACGATCGAGCAGCTGGTTGGTCAGCACCACCGACATGACGGCGGTACCGATCGAGCCCGCGGTCTGCTGGACGATGTTCATCAGGGTCGAACCACGCGCAACCTGATCGTTGGACAGCGTCACGATCGCCGCGGTCATCAGCGGCATCATCGTGCAGCCCATACCCATGCCCATCACGAACAGGGCACCCATCAGCAGCCACGTCGGCGAGTCCGACGCAACCTGGGTGAAGACGCCGATGCCGATCAGGATCAGCGGCAGACCCGTCAGCACGATCTTGCCGGGGCCCATCTTGTCGACCAGACGTCCGGCCACGGGCATCGTCAGCATCGCACCGATGCCCTGGGGAGCCATCAGCAGACCGGCCGCGAGCGTGGTGTGCCCGCCGACCTGGATGAAATAGCTCGGGAACAGCAGACCGGCACCCATGAACGCGACGATGAACAGCGAAGTCGTGATGACCGCGACCGACAGCTGCCGGTTCTTGAACAGGTGCAGGTCGATCAGCGGGTGGTCCTTACGCAGCGCGTGGAAGATGAACGCGACGATCAGGACCAGGCCGATCACACCGGGCACCAGCACGCGGGCCGAGGCGACGGTGCCCACCTCCGGAATGGACGACACACCGAACAGGAACAGTGCCAGACCCGGCGACAGCAGCAGCATGCCGAGGAAGTCGAAGGACTCGGACGGCGAGGCGTTGTCGGACGGCAGGATGACGAACGCGGCCGCCAGGGCGATGACGCCGATGGGCAGGTTGATCAGGAAGATCCAGTGCCAGCTCGCCGCCTCGATCAGCCAGCCACCGAGGATCGGGCCGCCGATGGGACCGAGCAGCATGGGGATACCGAGAACCGCCATGACCCGGCCGACGCGGTCGGGTCCTGCCGCCTTGGTCATGATCGTCATGCCGAGCGGCATCAGCATGCCGCCGCCGAGCCCCTGCAGGACGCGGAAGCCGATCAGCGACGTGATGTCCCACGCGAAACTGCACAGCACCGAGCCGAGGACGAACAGCACGAGGGCCGTCATGTAGAGGCGTTTGGTGCCGAAGCGGTCGGCCGCCCACCCGGTGACGGGGATGACCGTCGCCAGGGCGAGGGTGTACGCGGTCATCGTCCATGCGACGGTGGCGTAGGTGGTGTCGAACTCGGTGGCGAACGTCGGCAGCGCGACGCTGACGACGGTCACGTCGAGGATCGACATGATGGCACCGAGCACCACCACGGACGCGATCTTGAGGACCGTGCCGTCGAGCTTGTCGGGCGCCGCGTCCGCGGCGGTCGGCGATGTCATCCGAATATCTCCTGGTTGAGTTCTCGCAGGGACTCCCCCGCGAGGATCGGTTGTAGTGCCTCGATCAGCCGAGTCCGCTCACTCTCCGGAACCCGCCATGCGAACCGTCGCAACTGATCACGCTTGCATTCGATGTGCTGGTTCGTGACCTTATGTCCGGCCTCCGACAAGGAGACCCGCTTGACCCGCCGGTCGCGCTCGTCCTCCCGGCGAACGACCAGACCCAGCTTCACGAGTTGATCGACGTTTCGACCGGCCGCGGCAACCGAGAGCCGCAGCCGCTCGGCCACTTCGTTGATCGGAAGTGGCTCACCGTGCTGGCCGAGCGCGAAGAGCATCCGCACCTGCGAAAACGTGAGGTCCAGCTCGATGAGGTTGTCCATCGACTCCGACTCCCCCGCACTCAACAGTTGGGTGAAGAAGTCGTTGAGTAGTTCGAAGAGAAGGTCAGGAGAATTGTCGGACACCCTCGAATGCTAGCGCTCATGCAACTATTGCCCAATAGCAACTAAGGCGCAACCGAATTAATGGTGTCAGGTATCACACTCGCCGACGGTGATACCCGGCAACTCAACGAGCGAACAGCCGCTTCCGCCTGCGGGCGACGGTCACCATCTCGACCGTGTCGGTCATCTTCACGCGCGGACGGGCCGACCCTGCCGCACGTGCGGTCTCCGCCTTGTCGATGGCGCGCCACCCGGAGAAGCCGATCTGCTCGGGCCGGCGCCGCTCGACGAGCTTCTTCACGTCCTTGCGGGTGCCGACCGAACCGAGGAGTTTGCCGGCCTCGAAATCCGCGAGCAGCGCGGACACGGTCTCTTTCGCACACGCCTTGTTCGTGCCGATGACGCCGCTGGGACCGCGCTTGATCCACCCGGTGACGTACACCCGGTCGGTGACCCGGCCGTGCTCGTTGGGGATCACGCCGCGCTTGTCGTCGAAGGCGACGCCGCCGACGGGATTGCCGCGGTACCCGATGGAGCGCAGCACGAGCGAGGCGTCCAGCGAACCCTCCTCGCCGCAGGCCCGGGCGGACAGCGCGCCCGATTCGTCGGCCACGAGTTCGTTGCGCCCGTAGCGCAGAGCCTCGGCCTTGCCGGTACCGGTGACCTCGATCGGAGACGTCAGGTAGCGGAACACGATGCGCTTGGAACCGGGGCGGGGCGCGCGCTGCGCGAACTCCCGCGCCAGCCGGACCTTCATCGCGACGGCAGGATCGTCGAGCAGCGCCGCGCTGGCCGGGTCGAGGTCCAGGTCCGCGTCGTCGATGACGACGTCCACGTTCTCGAGGTCGCCGAGCGCCAGGAACTCGGGGTTGCTGTAGGCGGCCTGCGCCGGCCCGCGGCGGCCGAGGAGCACGACCTCCTCGATGTTGCTGCGCCGCAGCGCGGCGAGGGCGTGATCGGCGATGTCCGTCCGCTCCAGCTCCTCGACGTTCATCGTGAGGATGCGGGCCACGTCGAGCGCGACGTTGCCGTTGCCGACGATCACCGCCCGCTTCGCGGACAGGTCGAACGTGCGCCCCGCGTAGTCCGGATGGCCGTTGTACCAGGCCACGAACTCCGTGGCGGCGTGCACGCCGGGGAGGTCCTCGCCCGGGATTCCCAGCCGCCGGTCGCTCGACGCCCCGACCGCGTAGATGACGGCGTGGTGATTCTCCAGCAGTTCGTCGTGGGTGATGTGCGTGCCGACCTCGACGTTGAGGTGGAACTCGAAGTTCGGCCGGTCGAGACTCCATTCGAACATCCGGGTCACCTCCTTGGAGCCGGGATGGTCGGGCGCGACACCGGCGCGGACGAGCCCCCACGGGGTCGGCAGCTTCTCGAACATCTCGACCTCGACGTCCGAACGTTCGAGCAGTTCACCGGCGGCGTAGCAGGCGGCCGGGCCGGCGCCGACGACGGCGACCCGGAGCTTGCCGAGGTCGCGGCGCGGCGGCGTCGCGGGCGTGAGGGGGATCCATCCGGTCGGCATGGGGTTGGTCGTGTAGTACTCGGCGTTGATGTCCTTGTAGCGGGCGAGAGAGCCGACGAGCTTGTCCTCGGGGAAGATCGCGTCGACCGGGCAGGCATCGACGCAGGCCCCGCAGTCGATGCAGGTTTCCGGGTCGATGTGCAGCATCTCGGTCTGCGCGAACTCCCGCTCCTCCGGTGTCGGATGAATGCAGTTCACGGGGCATGCGGAGACGCAGCTCGCGTCGTTGCAGCACGCCTGGGTGATGACATATGCCATTGCGGTTTCCTCACACCTGTCCGGACCATCGACTTCTTTGTGTTACACGTAGTAACAGTTATATGAACTCTACTGAGAATCGCGTCCGCAAACAAGCACCGGCGCCCGGATGGGAGAATCAGGGCCCGTCCACGAGCGAAGGAACCGCATCTTGGCACTCGACCGACCCCTCGCCGCTCCGCCCTCACGCGGCCGCTTCTTCGAGACGTCCTGGCCGGTCCGCACCGGCGACATCGACGCCGCCAAACGACTCCGCCTCGACGGCATCGCGCGCTATCTGCAGGACGCCGGTCTGGACAACCTCGACGCGGTCGACGCCGCCGACAGCCACCCGCTGTGGATCGTCCGGCGCACCGTCATCGACGTCCTGCGGCCCGCGGTGTGGCCCGAACGCGTGCACCTCCGCCGCTGGTGCTCGGCACTGTCGACCCGCTGGACGAACATGCGCGTCCAGATCCGGGGCGAAGCGGGCGCGCTGATCGAGACCGAAGGGTTCTGGATCCACATCAGCGGCGAGACGGGCATGCCCACCCGCATCGACGACGGGTTCATCGAACGCCTCGGGGAGTCCGCGGAGGAGCACCGGCTGAAGTGGAAGCGGTGGCTCGTCGAGAACGCGCCCGCCGCCGACGAGGACGGGATCGAGGACAGCGAGTTCGTCCTGCGCCGCACCGACATCGACCCCTTCGACCACGTCAACAACGCGGTCTACTGGCAGGCGGTCGAGGAACTGCTCGCCGACCACGAGCATCCCGGCGGCGGACGGCTCGTCGACAATCCCCACCGCGCGGTGCTCGAATACCTCGCGCCCATCGTGTCGACCGACAAGATCGTCCTGCGCAGCCGCCGCGACGACACGTCGCTGACCGTCTGGTTCCTGGTCGACGACGCGCTGCGGGCGGTGGCCCACGTAGGGCCGCTCACCGCCTGATCACACCATCTGCTGGGTGCCGATCACCCGCAGCAGGTCGAGCTTGGCCCGCGCATCGGAGCCCGGCTGCGGCATGTACACGAGCAGGTGCTGATATGCGCCCTGCGTCAGCAGCGTCTCGCAGACGAGGTCGATGCGCCCGACCTCGTCGTGGAGAACGCTCTTCGTGTCGGATCGGCGGACGGCCACGTCGTGCCGGTCCCAGAGCGCCGTGAACTCGGTGCTCGTCTCGTACAGCCGGGCGACGAGTTCGGTGACGTCGGCGTCGCCCGCACGCCGGGCGGCAGTCGCCCGCAGATCCGCGACGTGCTGTCCGGAGAGGCGATCGTGATCGTCCGCGGGGAACAGGCTGCGCTCGGCGGGGTGCGCGAACCACCGCCACGTGATGTACCGGTCGAGTCCCGCATACCGGGTCGCGTCGCCGAACAGGATCACGTGCATCCGGTTCTGGACCAGCACTTCCCCGAGGTCCGAGATGACGCAGCCGGGGGTGTCGTCGAGTTTGTCGAGCAGGTGCAGCAGCCCCGGGCCGACGTGCTTGTTGCCCGCGGCCCGCATCGGCGGCACCTGCCCGGACAGCAGATACAGGTGATCGCGCTGATCGTCGGTCAGCCGCAGAGCCCGCGCCATCGACGCCAGGACCTGCGTCGACGGGTGCGGACCGCGAGCCTGCTCGAGCCGCGTGTAGTAATCGGTGGACATTCCCGCCAGCAGCGCCACCTCGTCGCGCCGCAGCCCCGGCGTCCGCCGCCGCACACCCGGTGCCAAGCCGACGTCCGCAGGCACCAGCTGTTCCCTGCGACGGCGGAGGAAGTCGGCCAGCTCGGAGCGATCCATGAATCCACTGTGCCGGACCGGCCGAGGCGCTGCCAGGGATCGCCGGTCCCCCGATGAACGGTCTCTGGTTGCCGCTCCCGGCGACGGCGACGCTGGTGACGGTCAGCAACACACCGATCATCGGAGCAGAACATGATCAGCACCACCGCACTCGGAACCACAGGTCCGACCGTCGGTCGCCTCGGCCTCGGCGCCATGGGAATGTCCGGGATGTACGGCAGTTCCGACGACGTGGAGTCCGTCGCCACCATCCACGCGGCCCTCGACGCCGGGATCGATCTCGTCGACACCGGCGACTTCTACGGATCGGGCCACAACGAATCCCTGATCGGCAAGGCCCTCACCGGTCGCAGGCGTGAGGACGTGATCCTCAGCGTCAAGTTCGGCGGGCTGCGCGGCCCCGGCGGCACGTGGGGCGGAGTCGACACGAGGCCCGAATCGATCCGGAACTTCCTCGCGTACTCGCTGCAGCGGCTCGGCGTCGACCACATCGACATCTACCGTCCCGCCCGACTCGACCCCGATGTGCCGATCGAGGACACCGTCGGCACCATCGGCGAACTCGTCGACGCCGGCTACGTCCGCCACATCGGCCTGTCCGAGCTGGGTCCCGAGACGCTCCGCCGAGCGGCGGCGGTGCACCCGATCGCGGACCTGCAGATCGAGTACTCGCTCCTCTCCCGGGGCATGGAGGCCGAGATCCTGCCCCTGTGCCGGGAACTCGGGATCGGCGTCACGGCGTACGGCGTGCTCTCCCGGGGTCTGCTCAGCGATTCGCTGCGCACCGGTCAGGCTCTCGGGGCCGACGACTTCCGCGCGCACAGCCCCCGGTTCCAGGGTGCCAACCTCCGGCAGAACCTCACCCTCGTCGATTCGCTCGCCGCCGTCGCCGCGCAGCACGGGGTGAGCGCCGCGCAGCTGGCGATCGCGTGGGTTCTCGCCCAGGGCGAGGACATCGTGCCGGTGGTCGGAGCGCGCACCGTAGCCCGGCTCGCGGAGACGCTCGGCGCGCTCGACGTCCGCCTCGGGGCCGCCGACCTCGCGGCGATCGCCGCGGCGGTCCCCGACACCGCTGTCGCCGGGCAGCGCTACGCGCCCGCGCAGATGGCCCAGCTCGACAGTGAACGCACCGCCGTGGGGAGCTAACGTCTAGCCATGGCCTCGCACAGCCCGTCGCGGAATCGCACGCTGATCCTCATGCGCCACGGCAAGTCCGCGTACCCGGAGGGGGTCGCGGATCACGAACGGCCGCTGGCGCCGCGTGGGCGCACGCAGGCGGGCCTGGCCGGCGAGTGGCTGCGGTCCACTCAGCCGGCGATCGACGCGGTGCTGTGCTCGACGTCGCGGCGAACCCGGGAAACGCTGGAGGCCACCCGGGTCGCCGCTCCCACCCGGTTCGCCGAGGAACTCTACGGCGCGTACCCGTCGGAAGTGCTGATGGAGATCGTGCGGGTCGAGCCGTCGGTGCGTACCCTGCTGGTGGTCGGGCACGCCCCCGGCATGCCGTCCACGGCGCTGGATCTGGCGGGCAACCCCGACACCGGAGACGCCGACCTCATGCGGGAGAAGTTCCCGACATCGGCGCTCGCCGTCCTCACGGTGCCGTGCGACTGGGACGAACTCACCTCGAGCGCGGCGTCACTCGCCACGTTCCACGTTCCGCGGTAACGGCCTCAGAACAGCTTGCGGCCGACGACGGCAACGACACCCAGGATCAGGACCAGCACCAGCGCGGACCAGAATCCGAACAGCCACCACACCACACCGAAGACGACCAGCGCCGGCGCGACGGTGATGAGTGCGATCGTCGGGCTTTCCCGCACGACTTCGAGTGCCGACTCGGCCTTCACGCGATCGATCTTCTTCTCGGACATGTCGTCTCCGTTCAGCGAACCACGCATATCGGACAGGTGTGGTCGAGGATAGTCGCGCCGCCGGTGGTCAGCTTCCGGGGAACGTCACGACGTCGAGGTACAGCGGCATCTCGTCGGAACGCGATCCGGTCTGCACCCCCGCTTCGTCGACGACCGGGGCGCCGGCGGTCGCAGCGGCCTCGAGGCTCTCCCCCGTCACCCGGGCGTCGAGGTCGAAGTTCTCGAACTCGAACGGAATGCCGTTCGACGCCAGGAAGTCCGGCCCGTCCATCACGTGGAAGTGCAGATGCGGCGCGTCGGTGTTGCCGCTGTTGCCCAGCAAACCGATCTGTTCGCCGGCCCGCAGGTTCTGGCCGACGCTGATGTTGTCCACGCTGCCGGGCTGCAGGTGCGCGTAGAACGCGAACCGGCCGTCTCCGATGGCCTGGACGACGTGGTTTCCGCCGTACTGGTCGAGCGGCAGTCCCTGTGGACTGGCCCCCGGAACCTGTTCGGACAGATCGCCCACGACGGCGATGATCTCGCCGTCCGACACGGCGCGGACCGGTGCGCCGTAGTACTCGTAGCTCGACAGCTGGGTTCGGTCGCCGGTGTAGATGCGACCCTGATCGTCGAGCTGGACGAAATCGATCGCGAAACGCTCGGCCGCGAGCATCCGGCCGTTGATCGGGAGCACGGCGGCGCGGTGGGAGGTGACCGTGCAGCAGCCGGTGCCGTCGAGCCAGCGCGGACCGTCGAGGGGTGAGCGGATCCGGACGGCGTCGCGGGTGTCGACGTCCGTGTCCGCGACGTTCTCGGCGAGTTGCTTCGGCACGAGCGACGTCGCCTGCGGGAAGTCGACGTTCACGACGTGGTCGAGGCTGCGCGGAACGTCGTCGGGACCGTCGAGGGTCGCGTCGATCCACACCAGCCCCTGCTGTCCGGGGGCGAGGACGGTGCCGACCTTCGGACCGCCGCCCAGGGCCTGGAACCACGGGGTCAGCGCCTCGCCGCTCAGGTCCACCAGCGTGCGGTCGTCACCCTTCACCTGCAGCGACGTGATCGTCGCCGGCTGCGAACCGGTGTTCGTCAGCCGCAGTTCATAGGCCAGGTGCACGCGGCCGTCGCTGCCCGTCACCGGGATCGGTGCGGCCACCACGTCCGCGACCACCGGAGTGATCACCGTCGGGGTGCCGGACGAGGACGGCGCCGCAGACGACGTCGCCTCGCTCTGCTGGGTGTCCGAGGCCGTGCAGGAGGTCGCGACTCCCACGACGGCGGCGAGTACGAGCGCGACGGCGAACCTCGACCGGGCCATCATTCGACGCTAGCAACGGCGAACATCCGGCGACAAGACTCGAAACGGAGGACGGCGTCGAAACGGATGAAGGCCCCACCCCCGAAGAGAGAGGGGTGGGGCCTTCGTCCGTTGGTGAGTGCTCAGCGAGTCCTGGGACTCGTCAACCACTCACAGGCGCGGAGCGCCTACCGGTAATCGTTGCTGAAACCGTAATCGTCCAGCGGCACCGCGGCACCGGTGTTCCGGCCGAAGCCGTCCGGGCTGTAGTACTGGTCGTCGTACGACGGAACCGCGTACGCGGCAGCGCGGGCCTCTTCGGTCGGCTGAACCTGGATGTTGCGGTAACGGTTGATACCGGTACCGGCAGGGATCAGCTTTCCGATGATCACGTTTTCCTTCAGACCGATCAGCTTGTCGCTGCGGCAGTTGATCGCCGCATCGGTCAGCACGCGAGTGGTCTCCTGGAACGACGCCGCAGACAGCCACGAGTCGGTCGCCAGCGATGCCTTGGTGATACCCATCAGCACCGGACGTCCGGCTGCCGGCTCGCCACCCTCGGCGACGACCCGGCGGTTGGCCGCCTCGAAGTCGGCACGCTCGGTCAGCGAACCGGGCAGGAACTCCGTCGCACCCGAGTCGATGATCGTGACGCGACGCAGCATCTGGCGCACGATGACCTCGATGTGCTTGTCGTGGATCGACACACCCTGGCTCCGGTACACCTCCTGGACCTCGTTGACGAGGTGGATCTGCACCTGACGGGGGCCCATGACACGCAGCACCTCATGCGGATCGGCAGCACCTTCCATGAGCTGCTGACCGACCTCGACGTGGTCACCGTCGGCCAGCAGGCGTTCGGTGCCGTCGTCGTGCTTGAAGACACGCAGACGCTGACGCTTCGAGAGCTTGTCGTAGACAACCTCTTCGCCACCGTCGTCCGGGACGATGGTGATCTTGTAGAAGCGGTCGCCGTCCTCGAGCTGCACACGGCCGCTGACGTCGGCGATCGGGGCCTTGCCCTTGGGGACGCGGGCCTCGAACAGCTCCTGAACACGCGGCAGACCACCGGTGATGTCGTCTCCGGCGACACCACCCTGGTGGAAGGTACGCATGGTCAGCTGGGTACCGGGCTCACCGATGGACTGCGCGGCGACGATACCGACGGCCTCACCGATGTCGACGAGCTTGCCGGTGGCCATGGAACGGCCGTAGCAGGTGGCGCAGACGCCGGTGCCGGTGGTGCAGGTGAGCACCGAACGGACCTTGACCTGCGTGATGCCCGCTTCGAGCAGCGCGTCGATGGCCGGGTCGCCCAGGTCGTGTCCACGCTCGACGATGACGTTGCCGTTCTCGTCGACCGCGTCGGCGGCCAGGGTGCGGGCGTACGTGCTCGTCTCCACGTGGGCGTCGCGGATCATCGATCCGTCGGCCTGCTTCTCGGCGATCGTGGTGACGATGCCGCGCTCGGTTCCACAGTCGACCTCGCGGACGATGACGTCCTGCGAGACGTCCACCAGACGACGGGTCAGGTAACCCGAGTCGGCGGTGCGGAGCGCGGTGTCGGCCAGACCCTTACGGGCACCGTGCGTGTTGATGAAGTACTCGAGAACGGTCAGGCCTTCCTTGAAGGAAGACTTGATCGGACGCGGGATGAACTCACCCTTCGGGTTGGTCACCAGACCCTTCATGCCGGCGAGCGAGCGAACCTGAGTCATGTTGCCGGCGGCGCCGGACTTCACGATCATCGGGATCGGGTTGTCGTCGGGGAAGTGGGCCTCCATGGCCTTACCGACCTCGTCGGTGGCCTCGGACCAGATCTTGACCAGGGCGCTGTTGCGCTCGGTCTTGTTCAGAGCACCACGCTGGTACTTCTTCTCGATCTGATCGGCCTGAGCCTCGAAGGACTCCATGATCTGAGCCTTCTCCGGCGGCACGAGGACGTCGGAGATCGAGACCGTGACACCCGAACGCGTGGCCCAGTAGAAGCCGGCGTCCTTCAGCTTGTCGACGGTCTGCGCGACCACGATCATGGGGTAGCGCTCGGCGAGATCGTTGATGATCGTCGCCTGGCGCTTCTTCGGCATCTGCTCGTTGACGAACGGGTAGTCCGCGGGAAGCAGCTCGTTGAAGAGCACGCGACCCAGCGTCGTCTCCGCCGTCCAGCCGTCGCCGTAGTTCCAGCCCTCGGGGAACAGCTCCGCCTCGATGTCACGGGGCGGGCGCTGCTGCGTGAGCCGCACCTTGATCTTCGCCTGCACGACGAGCGCACCGCGATCGACGGCCATCTGAGCCTCGGCCGGCGAGGAGTACACGCCCTGCTCCGACTCTTCGTTCGTCGACGCCGCGAGCTCGCCGGTGGCACCCTCGTCCAACCGGGTCAGGTGGTACAGACCGGTGACCATGTCCAGACGGGGCATGGCGAGCGGTCGACCCGACGCGGGCGACAGGATGTTGTTCGACGACAGCATCAGGATGCGCGCCTCGGCCTGGGCCTCCGCGGACAGCGGAAGGTGCACGGCCATCTGGTCACCGTCGAAGTCGGCGTTGAAGGCCTCACACACGAGCGGGTGGAGCTGAATGGCCTTGCCCTCGACCAGCTGCGGCTCGAAGGCCTGGATGCCCAGGCGGTGCAGCGTCGGTGCACGGTTCAGCAGCACGGGGTGCTCGGCGATGACCTCTTCGAGGACGTCCCACACCTGTGCGCGCTGACGTTCCACCATGCGCTTGGCGGACTTGATGTTCTGCGCGTGGTTCAGGTCGACCAGACGCTTCATCACGAACGGCTTGAACAGCTCGAGAGCCATCAGCTTCGGCAGACCGCACTGGTGCAGCTTGAGCTGCGGGCCGACGACGATGACGGAACGACCCGAGTAGTCGACGCGCTTACCGAGCAGGTTCTGACGGAAACGACCCTGCTTGCCCTTGAGCAGGTCGCTCAGGGACTTCAGCGGGCGGTTGCCGGGACCCGTGACGGGACGGCCGCGACGGCCGTTGTCGAACAGCGCGTCCACGGACTCCTGCAGCATCCGCTTCTCGTTGTTGACGATGATCTCGGGGGCACCGAGGTCGATCAGTCGCTTGAGGCGGTTGTTGCGGTTGATGACGCGGCGGTACAGGTCGTTCAGGTCGGAGGTGGCGAAGCGGCCACCGTCGAGCTGAACCATCGGACGCAGCTCCGGCGGGATCACCGGGACTGCGTTGAGAACCATGCCCATGGGCGAGTTCTGGTTGGCCTGGAAGGCGGCGACGACCTTGAGACGCTTCAGCGCGCGGAGCTTCTTCTGCCCCTTGCCGCTGCGGATGGTCTCGCGGAGGTTCTCGGCCTCGGCGTCGATGTCGAAGCTCTCCATGAGCTTCTGGATCGACTCGGCACCCATCGCGCCCGTGAAGTACTCGCCGTAGCGGTCGACGAGCTCGCGGTACAGCAGTTCGTCGACGATGAGCTGCTTGACGCTGAGCTTGGTGAACGTGGTCCAGATCTCGTCGAGACGATCCAGCTCGCGCTGCGCGCGGTCACGGAGCTGACGCATCTCGCGCTCGCCGCCGTCCTTGACCTTGCGGCGGACGTCGGACTTGGCGCCCTCCGCCTCCAGCTCGGCGATGTCGGCTTCGAGCTTCTGTGCGCGGGCCTCGAGGTCGGCATCGCGCTGATCGGCGACGGTCTTCTTCTCGACCTGCATCTCGGCTTCCAGCGTGGACAGCTCGTTGTGACGCAGTTCCTCGTCGACACCGACGATGACGTACGCGGCGAAGTAGATGATCTTCTCGAGATCCTTCGGCGCCAGGTCGAGCAGGTAGCCGAGACGGCTGGGCACGCCCTTGAAGTACCAGATGTGGGTGACCGGGGCAGCCAGTTCGATGTGGCCCATGCGCTCACGGCGAACCTTGGCGCGGGTCACCTCGACGCCGCAGCGCTCACAGATGATGCCCTTGAAGCGGACACGCTTGTACTTACCGCAGTAGCACTCCCAGTCCCGGGTGGGGCCGAAGATCTTCTCGCAGAAGAGGCCGTCCTTCTCGGGCTTGAGCGTGCGGTAGTTGATGGTCTCCGGCTTCTTGACCTCGCCGTAGGACCAATTGCGGATGTCCTCTGCACTGGCGAGGCCAATGCGGAGTTCATCGAAGAAGTTGACGTCGAGCACGTAACTTCCTTTCCCCAGAGGGATTGTGGATGGCGGTCACCCGCCGATTCCTGACTGCCAATTCAAATGTGAACTACGCCCCCGGGTCACGGATTTCCGTGACCCGGGGACCGAAAACTAGTTCGCGAGGTCGTCGACCGTCGCCGCCTCGTTCCGGGACAGGTTGATGCCCAGGTTCGCTGCGGCCCGCTCCAGGTCCTCGTCGTCGCCGTCCGCCATCGCGATGGCCGCGCCGTCCGAGGACAGCACCTCCACGTTGAGGCAGAGCGACTGGAGCTCCTTCAGGAGCACCTTGAACGACTCGGGGATACCCGGCTCGGGGATGTTCTCGCCCTTGACGATGGCCTCGTACACCTTGACTCGACCCACCACGTCGTCCGACTTGATGGTGAGCAGCTCCTGCAGCGTGTATGCCGCGCCGTAGGCCTGCATCGCCCAGCACTCCATCTCACCGAATCGCTGGCCACCGAACTGGGCCTTACCGCCGAGCGGCTGCTGGGTGATCATCGAGTACGGCCCGGTCGAGCGAGCGTGGATCTTGTCGTCGACCAGGTGGTGCAGCTTGATGATGTACATGTAGCCGACCGAGACCGGGTACGGGAACGGCTCGCCGGAACGGCCGTCGAACAACGTGGCCTTTCCGTCGGACGCGACCATGACCTCGCCGTCGCGGTTCGGCAGCGTCGAACCGAGGAGACCGGTGAGCTCGTCTTCCTTGGCGCCGTCGAACACGGGGGTGGCGATGTTGGAGTCGGAAGGTGCCGACAGCATCTCCTCCGGCAGCTGCTCCGCCCAATCGGGCCGCGAGCCGTCGCCGGCGATCTGAACGTTCCAGCCGGTCTTGCCGATCCACCCGAGGTGGGTCTCCAAGATCTGACCGATGTTCATACGACGCGGAACACCGTGGGTGTTCAGGATGATGTCGATCGGCGTGCCGTCGGGCAGGAACGGCATGTCCTCCTGCGGGAGGATCTTGCCGATGACGCCCTTGTTGCCGTGGCGGCCGGCGAGCTTGTCGCCGTCCTGGATCTTGCGCTTCTGTGCCACGTAGACGCGGACCAGCTCGTTGACACCGGGGGGCAGATCGTCGTCGTCGTCGCGCGAGAACACGCGGATGCCGATGACCTTGCCGGTCTCACCGTGGGGAACCTTCAGCGACGTATCGCGAACCTCGCGCGCCTTCTCACCGAAGATGGCGCGCAGCAGGCGCTCCTCGGGGGTCAGCTCGGTCTCGCCCTTCGGCGTGACCTTTCCGACCAGCACGTCGCCGTCACGAACCTCGGCACCGATACGGATGATGCCGCGCTCGTCGAGGTCGGCGAGGACCTCGTCGGAGACGTTCGGGATGTCGCGAGTGATCTCCTCGGCACCGAGCTTGGTGTCGCGGGCATCGATCTCGTGCTCCTCGATGTGGATCGAGGTGAGGACGTCCTCTTCCACGAGGCGCTGCGACAGGATGATCGCGTCCTCGTAGTTGTGGCCTTCCCACGGCATGATCGCGACGAGCAGGTTCTTGCCGAGCGCCATCTCACCGTTCTCGGTGCAGGGGCCGTCGGCGAGGACCTGTCCGGACTCGACACGCTGTCCCTCGTCCACGATCGGACGCTGGTTGGCGCAGGTGCCCTGGTTCGAGCGCGCGAACTTGCGCATCCGGTAGGTCTTGCGGCTGCCGTCGTCGGCCATGACCGTGACGTAGTCGGCGGAGACCTCTTCGACGACACCGGTCTTCTCGGTGACGATGACGTCGCCCGCGTCTACGGCGGCACGCAACTCCATGCCGGTACCGACCAGCGGGGCCTCGCTGCGAACGAGCGGCACCGCCTGACGCTGCATGTTCGCGCCCATCAGGGCACGGTTGGCGTCGTCGTGCTCGAGGAACGGGATCATCGCGGTCGCGACGGACACCATCTGCCGCGGCGAGACGTCCATGTAGTCGATCTCGGCGGACGAGACGAACTCGACCTCGCCGCCCTTACGACGGACCAGAATGCGATCGTCGGTGAAGTGACCGTTGGCGTCGACGGCCGAGTTGGCCTGTGCGACGACGTGACGGTCCTCTTCGTCCGCGGTCAGGTAGTCGACCTGGTCGGTGACCTGGCCGCCCTCGACCTTGCGGTACGGCGTCTCGATGAAACCGAACGGGTTGACCCGTGCGTACACCGACAGCGAACCGATCAGACCGATGTTCGGACCTTCGGGGGTCTCGATCGGGCACATGCGGCCGTAGTGCGACGGGTGAACGTCTCGCACCTCGAGGCCGGCACGCTCACGGGACAGACCACCCGGGCCGAGGGCGGACAGACGACGCTTGTGCGTCAGCCCCGACAGCGGGTTGTTCTGGTCCATGAACTGCGACAGCTGGGACGTTCCGAAGAACTCCTTGATCGCAGCCACGACGGGCCGGATGTTGATCAGCGTCTGCGGCGTGATCGCCTCGACGTCCTGGGTGGTCATGCGCTCACGAACCACGCGCTCCATGCGGGACAGGCCCACGCGGATCTGGTTCTGGATGAGCTCACCGACGGTGCGCAGGCGACGGTTGCCGAAGTGGTCGATGTCGTCGACCTCGACGGGCACCGCGACGCCGCCGGGGGCGGTCATCTCGGTGTCACCGGCGTGCAGGCGCACCAGGTACTCGATGGTGGCGACGATGTCTTCCTCGGTGAGGGTCGACGCGACGATCGGTTGCCCGGTGTTCAGGCCCAGCTTCTTGTTGATCTTGTAGCGGCCCACGCGAGCCAGGTCGTAGCGCTTGTCCTTGAAGAACAGGTTCTCCAGGAGCGTCTGGGCGCTCTCCTTGGTCGGCGGCTCGCCCGGACGCAGCTTGCGGTAGATGTCGAGCAGCGCCTCGTCGGTGCCTGCGGTGTTGTCCTTCTCGAGGGTCGCCATGAGGATCTCCGAGAAGCCGAAGCGCTCGGCGATCTGCTCGGTGGTCCAGCCGAGAGCCTTCAGCAGCACGGTGACGGGCTGGCGGCGCTTGCGGTCGATGCGGACGCCGACCGTGTCGCGCTTGTCCACGTCGAACTCGAGCCATGCACCACGACCCGGGATGACCTTGACGCTGTGCAGGTCCTTCTCGGTGCCCTTGTCCACGGAGTGGTCGAAGTAGACGCCGGGGGAACGCACCAGCTGCGAGACCACGACACGCTCGGTGCCGTTGATGATGAACGTGCCCTTGTCGGTCATCATCGGGAAGTCGCCCATGAAGACCGTCTGGCTCTTGATCTCACCGGTGTTGTTGTTGATGAACTCCGCGGTGACGAACAACGGCGCCGCGTAGGTCATGTCCTTGTCTTTGCACTCGTCCGTCGAGGCCTTCACCTCGTCGAAGCGCGGGTCCGAGAAGGACAGAGACATCGAGCCCGAGAAATCCTCGATCGGGGAAAGCTCCGCGAGAATGTCCTCGAGACCGCCGGAGATTGCGCTGTCGCCACGAGCGGCGGCGCGTTCGCGCCAGCTCTGCGCACCGATCAACCACTCGAACGAATCGGTTTGTAGATCAAGAAGCCCGGGAACTTCGAGGGGTTCGCGAATCTTTGCGAACGAAACCCTCTTCGGGGCTCCGGGGATTCCGGAAACTGCCTTGGTCTGGCTAGAGACTGCCAAGATGCGTCCTTCCAGCACCTCACGCGGGCCGCTCTTGCTGTTGCGACCGCCGCTGTATCTGCTTCGAATTTCGCTGGTCACAACCCGAACGAAACTCGTCACAGTTGCTGAAGAGTGAATCACTTCGCAGCGGTACGGACGAGAGGTGGACAGGAGGCAGCCAGCGCAACGTCCAAAAGTACACCCAAACTCAGTAGATGTCGAGTCGGGCACCCGAAACAGCACCCAGCCGGGCGCTCGGCCACGCGTCACTGCGCATGTTCACGCATCAGAGTGACGCGTGATCATCGCGGCGTCAAGAGTCTGAGGGCGTGTCGTGTCGTTTCACGAGGCCCGCGGCCCGTTCCCCGCACCCCTTTCCCGCCGCCGACGGGCGGTGAACAATATGCCCACGCGATCGGAAGTCGATTTCTCGAGGGAAGCAGAGCCGTGACGCGCTGGAGTTCGTTCGTCGTCGCCCGACCGAAGCTGGTTCTCGCCGCCACGGTGCTGCTGGTGCTGCTCGGCGGGGCGTGGGGTTCCGGGGTGTTCGACCGGCTCAGCCTCGGCGGGTACACCGACCCGGGCAGCGAGTCCGCGCGTGTCGAGCATCTGATCGAGGAGGCGTTCGGCAGGCAGACCCCCGATCTCGCGGTCACCTACCACGCTCGTCCGGGTTCGACGATCGACGATCTCGGCCCCGAGGTGGCCGGCCACCTCGCGCGGATCGACCCCGGTGTGCTCGCAGGCACTCCCCTGTCGTACTGGTCCGCGCCGCCTCAGGCAAAGGAGTTCCTGCGGTCCACCGACGGCACCGAGGGACTCGTGGTGCTGTCGCTGAGCGGCGACGAGAACACCCGGATCTCCGCCTACCACGACCTCCGGCCGCTGCTGGTCATCGACGGCACGGACGCGGAGTTCAGCGGTTTCAGCGCCGCCGCGAACGCCTACAACGAGGTGTCCGAGAGCGACCTTCTGCGGGCCGAGGCGGTGTCGTTCCCGATCCTGCTGCTCCTGCTCCTCGTCATCTTCGGCGGCCTCGTCGGCGCGGCCGTACCGCTGTGCGTCGGCGGTCTCGCGATCCTCGGCGCACTCGGCGCCCTGCGGATGATCTCCTACTTCACCGAGGTCAGCGCATTCTCGGTGAACATCGCAAGTCTCGTCGGGCTGGGCATGTCGGTCGACTACGGACTGTTCGTGGTGACCCGGTTCCGTGAGGAACTGCGGTCCGGCGCCGCCACCGACGACGCCGTCCGCCGGACGCTCGCCACCGCAGGCCGGACCGTGGGGTTCTCCGCCCTCCTCCTGGTGTGCGGGTTCGTGGGCATGCTCGTGTTTCCCCAGGCCATCGTCCGGTCCTTCGCCTACGGGGGCATGGCGGCCATCGCGATCGCGGCAGTGCTGACGCTGTCGGCACTGCCCGCCGCCCTCGCACTGCTCGGGCCGCGCATCAACTCGCTGACGTGGCGACGGGGAGTGGTCGAACGCGGCGAGGACCGGGCGCACCGGTTCTGGGGCGGCGTCGCCGAGCGGGTGATGCGGCGGCCCGTTCCGATCGCGACGGCGATCGTCGCGGGGCTGCTCGTGCTCGCCGCGCCCCTGGCAGGCGCGTCGCTGGGTGATCTCGATCACACGGGACTGCCGGCGGGACACCCACTCCGGGTCGCCGTCGACGATCTCGCCGCAGATTTTCCGCTCGCCAACAACGGAGCCACGCTGGTGCTGCAGGGCAGCGACGGCAAGGCGCCGCCGCCGGCGGCCACGGCGCAGTTCTTCGCAGCGACCGCTGCGGTCGACGGCGTCCAGCGGGTGGTCCCGGTCGGCGCCACCGGCACGTTCGTCGCCATCCGGGCCGTCTTCGACGACGCGGACCGGACCGCGGGGGCGATGGCGACCGCCGCCGCCCTGCGCGACCTCCCCACCCCGGCAGGCACCGAGAAGATGCTGGGCGGGCTCAACGCCCTCACCGCCGACGGACTCGACGCGATGGGCGCCCGGTTGCCGTGGATGATCGGGATCATGGTGGCCGTCACCTTCGTGCTGATGCTGCTCGCATTCCGGTCCGTGGTGCTACCCCTGAAGGCGATCGCCATGGCCACCCTCAGCCTCGCCGCCTCGTTCGGTGTGCTCACGTGGATCTTCGAGGACGGTCACGGCGCAGAATTCCTCGGCGTGACGCCGGGGCCCCTGCCCGCGACGATGGTGGTCCTCATCATCGCGGTGGTGTTCGGGCTCTCCACCGACTACGAGATCTTCCTGATGTCGCGGATGGTCGAGGCCCACGACGCGGGCGCCTCGACCGAGGAGGCCGTGCGGATCGGCACGGCGCACACCGGACGCATCGTGACGGCGGCCGCCGCGCTGCTGATCGTCGTCACCGGAGCGTTCACGCTCTCGGAACTGACGATGATGCGGTTCATCGGCCTCGGCATGATCGTCGCGCTGATCATCGACGCCACCGTCATCCGCATGATGCTGGTGCCCGCGCTGGTCAAGTTGATGGGCGAGGCCAATTGGTGGGCGCCTGGATTCCTGGCGCGGAAGGCGCCGAGTTCACAGGCATCCGAAGGCCCGAAACCGTCACCGCAGCAAGAGATTCCCGCCCAACCGTGAAGCCTGCCTCACGACTCCCATTCCGGCTCAATTCTTTTCGAGCGCCGATTCAGCCCTCACTGTCGGAAATGTCGGAGAGCACCCATTTGCCGTCGATCTTCTCCATCTTGATCGACAGCGGTGTGGCGGCACTGCCCTGAGCGACGGCGTCACCGGTGGCGCTGACGTTCATGTGCGCCAGAAGCTCGGCACGGTCACCGTCGAGCACCGTGACCCCGATGTCCGTGACGGAGGCCTGGGTGGCCGTCTTCGTCTGGATCGCAGCTTGTTTGGTGGTGTCGGCGGTCGAGTCGAACTCTTCCCGCTTGGCGTCGTTCAAGTAGCCGCGCGCCTTGTCGAAGTCCTGATCGATGGTCTCGTAGCTGTAGGTGTACAGCGTCTCGATCGCCTCGGTGCCCGCCTTCGTCACCTCGGCGGTCGCTGCCGCGTCGACCCACGCGGTGTTCGTGATGTCCGCCCCGGGTTTGAACGCCGCGACGACCGCGAACACACCGAGCACCACCGCGACCGCTCCGAGGATCCCGACGAGCTTCCAGGTGATGCGACCGGTCCCGCTGCCTGCGTCGGTCGGGCTCGCGTCGACGGCGGGGGCCTGCTTGCCGATGCGCGGTTGAAGGTTGGGAACCTTCGCCTTCCCCGCCGGCGCGGCCTTCCCCGCCGACGCAGTCTTGGCCGGGGACACGGTCTTGGCCAGCGACACGGCCTCCGCCGCGTCGGACTTCTCCACGTCGGGAGCCTTCGTCACCTCGGGAGCCTTCGTCACCTCGGGAGCCTTCGTCACCTCGGAAGGCTTCGGCGCCTCGGGAGCCTTCGTCACTTCGGGAGCCTTCGGCGTTGTCTGACGGGTCCCCGCCACGCGCGGACGCCTGCCCTTTGCAGCGCTGTCCGGCACGTTGTTTCGGCGCTTGGGGGGCATAGTTCACCACTTTCTCATTGCACGACGAGCTATTTTCGACGTGGACGCCGCGGCAGCACGCCACCGGGGCATCAGGACTACTGGCCGCCGTCGTCTTCGGGGGCAGGCACCTGCTCGGCCGGCGCCTGCTCGGCCGGCACTTGATCGGCCGGCGCTTGATCGGCGGGAGCCGGGGCGGGTGCCGCACCGGGTACCGGACCACTCTCGAGCGGGATACGTCCGCCCACCGGTTCGACCGACGAGGCCTTCCAGACCCCGTCGACGTCCTGGACGTCCATCCGCATCGTCACCTTGGCCTTGTCGAAGCGGTCCGGCCACGTGGTGGTCACGGCCACGACGACCAGCGCCTTCGCCGTGCCGTCGTCCGTATTCAGTTCCGTGAGCGTGCCCTGGATCAACTCGGCCTTGCTCGCCGCGCCCGATTGACGCATCTGGTCGGTGAACCCGTCCACGGTCGCCTGGAGGTCCTGGTTCATCTTGTCGCCGGTGATCGACGACTTCATGTTCTCGAAGGATCCCTCGAGGTCCGCGGAATCGACGGTATTGAGATTGATCGCGGCCTGCTGGGCGCCGGTCAACGCGGAATCGCGTGCGTCGGCGATCGGCTTGTCCACGAAGAGCGCTCGCGCCCACCCGAAGCCGAACCATCCGGCTGCGACAACCGCGATCACCACCAGTGCGGTTACCGCAGCAAACGAGGCCTTCAGAGTTCTGTCCTTCCCCGGAGCCGGTCGTCCCGACTCCGGGTGCGTGGTAATTCGCGTCACACCAATACCCTACTGATTGTTTTCTTCTCCTCGCCCCTTGCCGGAACCGAATGCTACTTGGGAGTAACCCCGAGCAGCGGAGCGAGCTGCGTTGCGATGGGATTCAAGTTGAGAGTGTCAGGCATGACCTTCGGCTTGAAATCCCACGGCTGGATCGTGTCCGGATCGGCGAACACGATGCGGTCTGCACTTCGCACACCCGTCACGCTTCCCTGGGGAGCGTCGCAGTTGGCCTTCGCGTTGAACGGGAAGTCCTGCTGGGTGTCGTCGAAGTTCGGGTCCTGCCGCTTCATCTCGGCCAGGATCTCCTGCGTCCCTTCGTAACCGATTGTGCACGACGGCGGATTGTTGGTTTCCAGGACGATGCCCTGATGCACCGTGCCGTCGCCGGGCGCCACGGTCGACGCCGACGCCGCGATGGCAGGCAGGAACATCAGAATCGGTCGCAGCGCGATCGCCTGCGGAGCCAGCTTCTCACCGACCGCGGCGAGATTCGTCAGGTCGGTGGTGAGGCTCGGACCGGTCTCGTTGACCAGCTGACCGATCTCGTCGCTCGCCGGAATCCCCTTGTCGATGATCGCGCGGAGATCGGGGTCGCTGGTCCGCAGCTGCGCGGCCACCGCGTCGAGGTCCGAACTGAACTGCTCGATCGCGGACGACTGATCGGACTGTGTCGCCAGCACCGTCTGGCTGTCCCGGATGAGCGCCAGTGTCTGGGGCAGGACGTCGAGTCCGTCCTTCGTCAGCGTCGACAGTGAATCCGCGAGTGTCTGCAGATCCTCCCCCTTGCCGTTGAACGCCGTGCCCAGCTGAGTGACGACGGTGCGCAGCGAGTCGACCGGAACCGACCGGACCAGACCGTCGGTGGCCATCAGCACCTGCTCGACCGGAACGGGCGTCGACGTGTCGGCCTCGGTGATGACCGAGCCCTGTTCGAGGAACGGCCCCTGGTCGCTGTCGGGCTGAAGGTCCACGTACTGCTCACCGATCGCCGACCGGTTGGCGACGACCGCCTTGGCCGACGCCGGGATGTCGGGCCCGCCCGAGGAGATCTTCAACTCGACGTTGATGCCGTCCGCGGTCAGCGACAGGTCGCCGACGCGGCCGACGGGAACTCCGCGGTACGTGACCTCGGCGTTGGTGAAGATGCCGCCGGAGTCCTTGAATTGCGCGTTCACGTCGTACTCACCGAACCCGAGCAGATTGTCGAGGCGGACGTACTTGGCGCCGACGTAGACCAGCCCGAGCATCGCGACGATCGCGAACGCGACGAGCTGGACCTTGACCAGTCGTGACCTCACTGCCCACCCCCGATTCCGAACTGCTCCAGCAGTCCCCCGAGCGGGTTCTGCGGCGGCGGCGCTGCGCCGTCCGTCGTGCCGCCGCCGGCGGGCGTGGTGCCGGGGAGGCCCGGGATCCGCAGCCCCGTCGGGGCGGGGACGATCGGCGGAATCGGCAGCAAGGACACCGTCGGCCACCCCGGCTTCGGACCGTTGCCGTTGTAGTAGGGGTTCGACGGGTCGACGATCGGCTTGGGCTCACCGAACTTCGGCGGCACGTACACCGGGTCGCCCTGTCCGACGCCGAGTGCGCTCAGCGCATCGCCGATCTGCAGGTCGACCGTGAGGAACAGGTTGACCGATCCGCCGAGCGCGATCTTCTCGACGCCGTCCGGGAACGGCACGGTCGGGATGAACGCGAGCGAATTGGGCAGATTGTCGCCCGAATCGGCGAGTGCCTTCAGGGTCGGTCGCAGCGCGAGGAGATCCGCGATCAGGTTGTCCTTCGACCTGTTGATCACGTCGGTTCCGACGGTGCCGAGCCGGTCCAGTTGGGTGAGCATCTGGGTGAGCTGTGGGCGCTGCTCGTTGAGCACTTCCGCCGCGATCGGCAATTCGTCGAGGATCATTCCGATCTTCTCGTTCTGTTCGTTCACGCGCGTGGTCAGCGCGTCGAGGCCGTCCAGGGCGCGGGTGATGTCGTCGCGCTGCTGGTTGAGGCCGTCGATGAGCGTGTTCGCCTGTTCGAGGAGCCCCCGGACCCGGTCCTCGCGCCCGTCGAGGGCGGTGGTCAGTTCGTGCACGATCGGCTGCAGCTGGCCCACGCCGCCACCGTTGAGCAGCAGCGACAGCGCGCCGAGAACCTGCTCGATCTCCGTGGCGTGGCGGGTGCGGTCGAGGGAGATCGTGTCGCCGTCCTCGAGCCGCGCGGGATCCTTGTCCTCCGGCGGCTCGGACAGCTGGACGAACTTCTCACCGAGCAGGTTCGTCTGCTCGATCGCTGCGACCGCGTTGGCGGCGAGATCGACCGACGAGTCGAGAACGACCTCCACGTCCGCCGTCCAGCCGTCCGGTGCCACCTTGATCGTTTCGACCCGGCCCACCGGGACGCCGTCGACCTTGACCGCGGACTGCGGGACGAGGTCGAGGACGTCGTCGAACTGGATCGTCAGGTGCATGGGGTTGTCCCCGACGTCGGGACCTCCCGGCAGCGGAACCCCGTAGATCCCCTCCGAGGAGCAGGATGTCACCGCGATGGCGACGGCGCACGCACCGGCGCCGAGGATTACCGACCGCTTCATTCGCCCTCACCTCCCGTTGCGCCTTCGAATCGCGGCGACACGACACCCGGCACCGTGCCGGGCGTGACGGTCCGCTGAATGTTGTCCGCACTCATGATCCCGAACGGAAGCACGAGCGACGGAGTCTTCGCCGATTGCGTGATCTGCGACGTGATGTTGGCGCAGTTGTCGATCAGCGGCTGCATCTGACGTCCGAGTTGCTCGAATCGCGGATCGCCGGGAACCAGCTTGCCGAGGTCGATCAACTTGCAGGCGACGCCGGCCGGATCCTGCAGGTCCGGGAACGCCAGGCGGGAGGCCAGGTTTCCGGACTCCGCGTCGTAGGAGTTGGCCAGGTTGCTGATCGCCAGCGGCAGCAGCGTCAGCGAGTTGACGAGCGACTCCCGGTTGTCGGCGAGGGTCTGCGTCACCGGAACCAGATCGTCGACGTTCTCGGCGAGGATCTCCCGGTTGTCGGCCACGAACTTCGAGACGTCGCCGAGGGCGATCGCCAGCTGGTTCAGGGCGGCACCGAGGTTCTCCCGCTCCCCCGCCAGGAACCCGGACAGATCGGACAGCTGCGAGTTGAAGTCGCGGACCTGCTGATCGTTGGCCGCCAGCGCGCCCACGAAGACCTGGAGGTTCTTGACGGTGTCGAAGAGGTCGCCACGGCTCTCGTTGAGCGTGCGGGCGGCGTCGGACAGCTGATTGATGCTCTGCCCCAGCGCTTCACCGTTGCCGTCGAGGTTGGCGGCACCGGTCTCGACGAACTGCGACAGCGCGCCCTCCTTGTTCGCCCCCTCCGGGCCGAGCGCGGTGGAGAGCTCCTCGATGCTCGCGTACAGCTGGTCGACCTCGACGGGGGTCGCGGTGCGGTCGCGCGAGATCACCGCGCCGCTCTCCATCGTCTCGCCGCCCGTGTACGCCGGTGCGAGCTGGATGTAGCGATCGGACACCACGGACGGCGTGACCTGCGCGGCCTTCGCGTCGGCGGGAATGTCGACGCCGCGATCGACGCGCATGTCGACCTTCACCTGATCGCCCTGCGGCTCGACGCCGTCGACCGACCCGACCTTCACGCCGAGGACCCGCACATCCGAGCCTTCGTAGATGCCCACCGATTTGTCGAAGTACGCGGTGATCTTCGTGGTGCCGGCCCGGGTGAACACCCACCACAGGGCGCCGGCGATCACCAGTGCGACGATGACGATTCCCGCGATGAGGGCGATCCCGCCGCGTCCTCCGCGGTCGGCTCCATTGTCGACGTCTGCCATCAGTTACCCCCCAGCGTGCGGACCGGATCGCGCGGTCCGGGAATGTCGGGCAGCCCCGGCGGCAGGAGGTTCACCACGACCTGGTCGAACCAGCGACCGTTGCCAACCACGTTCGTGTACAGGCGGACGAACGGCTCGTACAGTTTCATCGCCCTGTCCAGGTTCTCGTTGTTGGCCTTCAGGATCTCGACGACGCCGTCGAGCTGTTCGAGCGCGGGACCGATCGCGGCCTCGTTGTCGCGCACGAGTCCGGTCAACTGCTGCGACAGCCGCTGAGTTCCGGTGAGCAGCTGGGAAATCGACTGCTGACGGCTGTTGAGCTCACCGAGCAGCAGGCCGGCGTCGCTGATCAACCGGTTGAACTCGGCGTTGCGGTCGGCGAGGACCTTGGTGGTCTTGCCGGTCGCGTCGAACAGTTTCTGCAGTTCCTGATCGCGACTGGCGATGGTCTGCGACAGCCGGCTGACGCCGTCCAGGGACGCGCGGATCTCCGTGGGAGTCCCCTCGAACGCCTGGGACAGCGTCACCATGCTCTGCGCGAGCTGATCGGAGTCGATGTCACCCACCGTCTGCGCGGCGGCCGAGAACGCCTCGATCACGTCGTACGGAGACGTGGTGCGGTCCAACGGGATCACGTCGCTCGGGTTCAACGTGTCCGAGCCGCGGGGATCGAGCGCCAGGTACTTCTGGCCCAGGATCGTCTTGATCTGGATGGACGCGGACGTCTCGTTGCCGACCCACGCATCCGACACCTTGAAGGCGACGTCCACACGGTCACCGTCGAGTTCGACGGATGTCACCTTGCCGACCTTGACACCCGCGATCCGGACCTCGTTGTCGGGTTTGAGACCCGCCGCCTCGGTGAACTGGGCGTGATAGGTCGACCCGGCGCCGATGAACGGCAGCGAATCGAGGAAGAAGGCCGACAGGGTGGCCAGCAGCACCACGAGAATGCCGAGGGCACCAGCCACTGCCGGGCTGCGACGTCTGCTCATCGTGTCTGCAACTCCTGTAGGCCGTCCTGCGTGCACCGCTTCGCCGAGTTCGTATAGATCGGCTGGTTGACGGTGGGCAAGCCCGTGGGCAGGTTCAGTTGGGGCGCGGTACCTGGTCCTGCGACGATGTCGACTCCACAGAGGTAGAACTGGAACCAGGATCCGTAACTGGCTGCCCGGCCGAGCTTCTCGAGCTTGACCGGAAGCGTCTGGAGAACGCTGTTGACCGTGTCGGAGTTACGGTTCAACGTCGTCGCCAGCGTGTTCAGCGAGGTGATGGATTCCTGGATGGACGGTCGGGTGGGTTCGAGCAGATCGGCCGTCGCGTCGGTGAGTCCGGCGAGGGACGTCACCGCCGATCCGACGGTTCCCCGCTCGTTCGCCAGGCCCGTGACGAGTTGCTGGGTGTTGACGATCAGCGAATCGAGTTGATCGTCACGCTGATTCACCGTGGCGAGCACGTCGTTGAGATTGTTGATCACCGCACCGATCACGCGATCCTTGTCGGCGACGGTGTTGGTGAGGCTTGCCGTGTTCTTGACGAGTTCCGTGATGGTTCCCGATTCACCCTGGAATACCTGGATGATCTGGTAGGACAACTTGTTCACGTCTTCGGCGCTGAGGGTCTGGAACAGCGGCCGGAAGCCGTCGAACAGCGTGGTGAGGTTGACGGCAGGCTTGGTCCGCTCCATCGGGATGGTGTCGCCGCCGCTCATCTTCATGCCCTGCTGGCCCTCCCCCTGTTCGAGCGCGATGTAGCGCTGCCCCACGAGGTTCCGGAAGCGGATGGTCGCGGTGGTGCTGGCGGGCAGCCAGTCCCGTTCCGACACGGTGAACTCGACCTCTGCCTCACGGTCGTCGTGGATCGCGATCTTCTCGACCTGACCCACGCGCACACCGGCGATGCGGACCTCGTCGCCCTCGTTGAGCGAGGTGACGTCCGAGAAGATCGCGTTGAACTTGGTCCCACCGCCACCGCCGAGGTTGGCGATGGTGGCGGCCAGCAGACCGGTCGCCAGGATGGTGACCACGGCGAACACGATCAGCTTGACCAATGGTGCGGTCAGGCCCCTCACTTGAAGCTCACCTCAGTCCCCCTCATGGTCGGCGCACCGACGAGTGTCGTCCAGCTCGGCACGTCCTCCGGCGCCATGCCCCCGGCCTCGCCGTAGACGACGTCGAGGGTGTCCTGTTCCATCTTCGAACCCGCGTAGCTGGCGGGCGTGACCTCGGCCCCGTATCCCGGGACCTGATCGGGGACGCCGGCGGGCGCCGGGAAGAAGTCGATGGTCGACGGTCCGGGATTCCGCGACGGCACCTGGTAGGCGCCGTCGTTGTACGACGACCCGCCCGGGTACTGCGGGAACTTCCCGCCCGGTGCGGTGACGTTGTCGTAGCAAGCCGGTCCGCGGTTGTCGAGCAGGCGCGGCTCGTCCTGGTTGGGCACGTAGCGGCCCTTCGGGTTGACGAACTGCACGCTGGCACGCACACCCGGGTACGGATCGTCCGGTGCCAGCAGTTCACGGGCCACGGGAGCGGACTTCGCGAAGCCCGCGAACGTGCACTCGAAGCTCGGTGAGTAGCGGCCGAGAATCTGCAGCGCCTCACGCGAATCGGCGGCGATGCTGACGATCGATTCGGCATTGGTCTGCAGGAGATCCGCGGTGCTCGACGCGGTTCCGGTCAGCGAGGCGAGCAGCGTGGCGATCTCCCCCTGCTTCTCCACCACGGTGTTTCCGGTGGTCCGCAGATTGTCGAGGGCGTTGACCAGATCGGGCGCCGCCTCCGAATACGTCTGCGAGAAGTCCGCCAGGCCGCGCAGATCCTCCTGAATGGCGGGAAGCTCGGTGTTCAGCCCGCCGAAGATCTCCTCGAGCCGGTCCAGCGTCAGGCCGAGTTCGGCGCCGCGTCCGCTCAGCCCCTGGGACAGTGCGCCGAGCGTGTTCGCCAGATCCTGCGGCGGAATCGCCTGCAGGAGCGGCAGCAGGCCGTCCAGCACCTCGCCGACCTCGACGGCGTTGCCGCTCTTGTCCTGACGCAGCGTGTCACCGGCCTGGATCGGCGGGGCCGTGTCGCCCTCGGGAACGATCAGCGACACATAGCGTTCACCGAACAGCGTCTTGGGCAGAAGCCGCGCGGTCGCGTTGGACGGAATCAGCGGCGCCTTGTCCGGCTGGATCGCGAGAGCGAGCGTGACCTCGCCCTCCTGGGAGGACGCCGAGCGCACCTCGCCGACGATGAGGCCACGAACCTTCACGTCCGCGTTGGGCGGCAGGGCATTTCCTGCGGTATCGGTGAGCAGGTCGATCTTGACGACCTTGGTGAACGTCTTGTTGAACATGCCGATGGTGAAGGCCAGGAACAGCGCGAGGACGAGGAAGAACACCAGCCCCAGCACCCGTCGTCCCACAACAGATGTCGTGTTGCTCATCCGGCCACCCTCACTGTGGTCGTCGTGCCCCAGATGGCGAGGCTCAGGAAGAAATCGAGAACGGCGATGGTGACGATCGCGGTGCGGACCGCGCGGCCCACGGCCACACCCACACCGGCGGGACCACCCGACGCGTGATAGCCGTAGTAGCAATGGATCAGGATCAGCACGAACGCGAAGATCAGCACTTTCGCGAACGAGTAGAGGACGTCCTGCGGTGGCAGGAACAGGTTGAAGTAGTGGTCGTACGACCCGGTCGACTGGCCGTTGAACACGGTACTGATGACGCGGGAGGCGAGATAGGCCGCGAGCAGACCGACGATGTACAGCGGGATGACGGCGACGAATCCCGCGATCATGCGGGTGGTGACGAGGAACGGCACACTCGGCACGGCCATTACCTCGAGCGCGTCGATCTCCTCCGAGATCCGCATGGCGCCGAGCTGCGCGGTGAAACCACAGCCGACGGTGGCCGAGAGCGCGAGTGCCGCAACGATCGGCGCGATTTCACGGGTGTTGACGTAGGCGGACAGGAAGCCGGTGAGGACCGAGCTGCCCAGCTGTTCGAGTGCGGCGAAACCCTGCAGTCCGACGACGACGCCGGTGAAGCCGGACATCATCGCGATGACGCCGATGGTGCCGCCGATGACGGCGAGCGCGCCGCTGCCGAAGGTGACCTCGGCGAGCAGCCGCAGCACCTCCTTGCGGTAGTGCACGAGAGTGTGGGGCGACCAGGCGATGGCCCTGGCGTAGAACGACATCTGCTCGCCGGCCCGGTCGAGCACGTTGAGCGGTGCACGACCGACTCGGCGTGCCGCCATCATGGTCCGGTCACCGCGTCCCTTGGCGATTGTCATCGGGTCACGATCCCTTCGCCGGAACGATCTGGAGGTACACCATGGTCAGGATCAGGTTCGCGAAGAACAACAGCAGGAACGTGATCACCACCGATTGGTTCACCGCGTCACCGACGCCCTTGGGTCCGCCCTTCGGATGAAGCCCCTTGTACGCGGCGATGACACCGGCGATGACACCGAAAACAGCCGCCTTGAGCTCGCCGACCCAGATGTCGGGAAGCTGCGCGAAGGCCGAGAACGATGCCAGGTACGCACCGGGATTACCCCCTTGGAGAATGACGTTGAAGAAGTAGCCACCCGCGATGCCGACCACGGACACCAGACCGTTGAGCAGGATCGCGACGAGCACCATGGCGAGCACCCGGGGCACGACGAGTCGCTGAATCGGGTTGATGCCGAGCACTTCCATGGCGTCGATCTCTTCGCGGATCGTCCGCGCACCGAGGTCCGCGGTCACAGCCGAGCCCGCAGCTCCGGCCACCAGTAGTGCCGTCACCAGCGGGGAACCCTGCTGGATGACGGCGAGCACGCTGGCCGCTCCCGTGAACGACTCCGCACCGAGCTGTTTGATGAGCGATCCGGTCTGCAGTGACACCACTGCGCCGAACGGAATCGCGACCATGGCCGTGGGCAGGATCGTGACACTGGCGATGAACCACGCCTGTTCGATGAACTCGCGGAACTGGAACGGCCGTTTGAACGTGTTTCGTGCGACGTCGACGAAGAGCTCGACGATGTTTCCGGCCTGCGTCAGCGCACCGTTGACCGGCCGCAAGACCGAGCTGCGGGTAACCCCCATCCGATATGCCTACCCTTGCCCGTGAGTGGTGTTTTCGTATCCTTCGCCCCGGTACGCGGGGATGACCTGTGTGTCTTCCTGGCTGTATGCGTAGTCGTAGCCTCCGCCGCCGTTGCCGCCGGAATTCTCGTCGAGGCTTTCCTGGATCGCGATCTGGGCGTTCTCCGGCAACGTGTGCATGATGTGCCGCACCCGCTCTTGACGACGCGCCACCGCCTGCCGGAACGGCATCCCCGGCGTCGCCTTCATCTGCGGAACGATCCCCTCCACATCATCGACACCACCGGCATGATGCCCGGCATCGACCATCGCCTGCTCCTGCGCCATCTGCGCCTCGTCCTTCTCCTCCGACATCCCGATCGGGCCGATCATGGTGCCGTTCAGGAACTGCTTGACCACCGGCTCCTCCGAGGTCAACAACACCTCCCGCGGACCGAACATCACCAGATGACGACGGAACAACATCCCGATGTTGTCCGGCACCGTCCGCGCCAGATTGATGTTGTGCGACACGATCAGAATCGTCGCATCGATCTCCGCATTGATATCGATCAACGTCTGCGAAATGTAGGTGGTACGCACCGGATCCAAACCCGAATCCGGCTCGTCCACCAAGATGATCTGCGGATCCAAAACCAGCGCCCGCGCCAACCCGGCACGCTTGCGCATACCACCGGAAATCTCCCCCGGCAGCTTGTCCTCGGCCCCCAGCAGACCGACCAGCTCCATCTTCTCCATCACGATCTTGCGGATCTCGGATTCGGACTTCTTCGTGTGCTCCCGCAACGGGAACGCGACGTTGTCGAACAGGTTCATCGACCCGAACAACGCACCGTCCTGGAACAGCACCCCGAACAACTTCCGGATCTCGTACAACTCCTTCGACGAGCACTCCAGAATGTTGGTGCCGTCGATCACGATCGACCCCTGCTCCGGACGGAGCAGACCGATCAGCGACTTCAAGAACACCGACTTACCCGTGCCCGACGGCCCGAGCAACGCACTGACCTCACCGGCCGGAAGAGTCAGCGTGACGTCCTGCCAGATCCTCTGCGAGCCGAAGGACTTGGTCAGTCCCTCGACGGATACCTCGACTCCCACCATTACCTCCGCGACCGCTCGATGCACTCACCCCGTGTGGGTTGGGTCACTCTATCGCATCGACGTGTTACCTGTGACAAGGGATGCTACTCATGAGTAAGGAAGCATGCCAACAGCGGGTCCCACTATGCAAAACAACGCGTCTGAACTGGGATAACGGTAGCGAAATTTTCGGTCGCGCGTCCAGGTTTCGGCCAGGAATCTCGACACTCCGAAGCCCCTGGGGACGCAAAAAGGGCCACTCCCCACGGGATGGGGAGTGGCCCTTTCGTCTGCTCGGCGAGCAGCGCGGGAGAGACCGTCTTACTTGACGGTGATCTTCGCGCCGGCAGCCTCGAGCTTCTCCTTGGCGGCGTCGGCCGCGTCCTTGGCAACCTTCTCCAGGATGGCCTTCGGAGCACCCTCGACGAGGTCCTTGGCTTCCTTCAGGCCGAGGCCGGAAACGACCTCACGGACGACCTTGATGACCTGGATCTTCTTGTCGCCGGCCGACTCGAGGACGACGTCGAACTCGTCCTGCTCCTCGGCAGCGTCGGCGCCGGCAGCAGCCGGGGCACCGGCAGCGGCAACGGCGACCGGGGCAGCAGCGGTGACCTCGAAGGTCTCCTCGAATGCCTTGACGAACTCCGAGAGCTCGAGGAGGGTGAGCTCCTTGAACTGGTCCAACAACTCTTCGGTGCTGAGCTTCGCCATTGTGGCGGTCCTTCCTGTAAGTCCCATGTCGCTGATCCGCGACCGGGCGGGGTTATAGCAGTGATGCGCGGGTGCGGATCAGCTTTCGGCTGCAGCCTCGGCGGGAGCTTCGGCAGCTCCGCCTTCTGCGGCCTTCTTTTCCTGCAGAGCAGCGGCCAGACGGGCCACCTGCGACGCAGGAGCGTTGAACAGGCCTGCGGCCTTTGCCAAGTTGCCCTTCATCGCGCCGGCAAGCTTGGCCAACAGGATCTCGCGGGACTCGAGGTCCGCGATCTTGTTGACCTCGTCCACGGACAGCGCAGCGCCGTCCATGTAGCCGCCCTTGATGATGAGCGCCTTGTTGTCCTTAGCGAAGTTCTTCAGAGCCTTCGCAGCATCGACGGGCTCGCCCTTGATGAATGCAATGGCGGTCGGACCGACGAAAAGGTCATCAAGGCCCTCGACGCCCGCCTCTGCAGCGGCACGCTTGACCAGGGTGTTCTTGGCGACGGAGTAGGTGGCACCTTCTCCGAGAGCGCGTCGCAGTGTCGTGATGTTGCCCACCGTCAGACCACGGTATTCCGTGATCACAGCAGCGGTCGAACCCTTGAACTGCTCGGTGATCTCCGCAACCGCGGAAACCTTCTCAGGCTTTGCCATACTTCGCCTCCTCTCATGACAGTCGTTATCCCACTTCGGAACCGCTGCGCACCGCCGGGTACCCCGGAGCACACAATCCACGACATGCAAAACGCCCCGGTGCAGGGCACACGGGGCGTGAAAGGAAGCCATTCGGCGAGGGCGCGAGCCCACGACCGATACGCATCCCCCTACCTCGTCCTCCTGCGTGGGCCGCCGGACATTCCCGGACTTTCAATCGCACCCTCGCGGGAGCGATCACCAACGGTCTTGGGTAGAACATGATTTGGGGTGAAGCTCGAATAGTGCATCGAACTCCGCAGGACAGATTACGGCATGTCCTGCTCAACCGCCAAATCACGATCCAACCCACCCCCTGGAACGTGACCGGCGTCACTCCAGTGCGACGGTGTGGCCCATCGGACCGAAGTCGTCTCCAATTACCTGTTACTTCACGTAACATGTATGAGCTAGCTTTTTCTCATGACAATCCTCGAAGCCCGAGCCGTCGTGGCCGGGTCCCGGACGCGCCGCTTCCTCGCGCTCGCCGTGATCTGCCTGGCCGAACTGCTGGTGGTGCTCGACAACACCATCGTCAACGTCGCCCTCCCGTCGATCGGCGTCGAACTCCGCACGAGCGTCAGCGGCCTGCAGTGGGTCGTCGACGCCTACACACTGACGTTCGCCGGGCTTCTCCTGGCGTTCGGCAATCTCGGCGACCGGTACGGGCGTCGACGCGTGATGGTCATCGGCCTGATCGGCGTCGCCGTCATGTCGATCGCCGGCGCCAACGCCGAGAGCCTGGGCCAGGTCATCGCCGCCCGCGCCGCCATGGGCGTGTTCGCCGCCGCCGTCTTCCCCGCGACCCTCGCCCTCGTCATCAACATCTTCACCGACGTGCGGGAACGAGCGCTGGCCATCGCCGCGTGGACCGCGATGGCCGGGTTCGCGATCGCCATCGGACCGATGGCCGGCGGGTGGCTGCTCGAGCACTTCAGCTGGCACTCCGTCTTCTGGATCAACGTGCCGATCGCCCTCGTGGCGGCGATTGCGACGATCGTGCTGGTGCCGGAATCGCGTGCCTCCGTCCTCGGGCGCATGGATCTGCTCGGCGTCGCGGCCTCGATCACCGGAATCACCGTCCTCGTGTGGGCGATCATCGAAGCTCCGCACCACGGGTGGACGTCGGCCGTCACCGTCGGCGCCGTCGCCGTGTCGATCGCGGTGCTGACCGGATTCGTCTTCTGGGAACTGCGCACCGACCACCCCGTCCTCGACCTGCGACTGTTCCGCAACCGGCGGTTCTCCCTGCCCGCCCTCGCGATCGCCATCGGGTACTTCTCGATGTTCGGCTTCCTGTTCCTCATCACGCAGTACTTCCAGGGTGTCCGCGAGTACACGCCGTTCGAGTTCGGGATCGCCTCGCTGCCGTTCGCGGTGTCGGTGGCGGTCGGCGCCCCGGTCGCCACGCTGCTCGCGCAGCGGGTCGGGACGACCCCGGTGATCGTGTTCGGCCTCCTCCTGACCGGGGTCGGCCTGTACCTCGGGGGCCAGGTTGCCGTCGACAGCAGTTACCTGACGGACGTACTGCCGTCGATGGTGTCGATGGCCCTGGGCCTGGCCATCGTGCAGGGGCCGGCAACCGAGTCGATCATGGCCTCGCTCCCCCTCGACGAGGCCGGAGCGGGGTCGGCCGTGAACGACACGACCAGGGAAATCGGGGGAACGCTCGGGGTCGCCGTGCTCGGATCGATCGTCGCGTCGTACTACGCGACGACGATGAGTCCGCTGCTCGACCGGATTCCGGCCGCGTTGATGAACGACGAGGAGAAAGGTTTCGCCCGCGCCACGGTCCTGAGTGTGCTCGAGATCCGCAAGCGCGAGATCCCGCCGTTCCTCGAGCAGCAGCGAGAGAATCTCATCCTCACCATGAAGACGACGGTCCTGCAGGGTTCGCACACCGCGTCGCTCGTCGCGGCAGGCGCCGTCGTGGTGTGCGCGGTCGTCGTCGCGATCTTCATGCCCTGGGCGCCGGCGCGCACGGATTCCGTGATGCTCGCCTGGAGGAAGAAACCCGCACCGGAACGAGCCGACGAGGACTGAACCCGGAAATGCAGTTCGGCCGGTACGGAAGATTTCCGTACCGGCCGAACTGTGGTTGGAGAGACTTACGCGTCGGCATCCTCGAGAAGGTTGCGGGTGCGGTTCGGGTCCACCGGGATGCCCGGGCCGGTGGTGGTCGAAACGGTGACCTTCTTGACGTAGCGGCCCTTCGCGGAGGACGGCTTCGCACGCAGGATCTCGTCCAGCGCGGCGCCGTAGTTCTCCACCAGCTTGGCGTCGTCGAACGATGCCTTGCCGATCACGAAGTGCAGGTTGGCCTGCTTGTCGACGCGGAAGTTGATCTTTCCGCCCTTGATGTCCGCGACGGCCTTCGTGACGTCAGCCGTCACGGTGCCGGTCTTCGGGTTCGGCATCAGGCCGCGCGGTCCGAGGACGCGGGCGATGCGGCCGACCTTGGCCATCTGGTCGGGAGTCGCGATGGCGGCGTCGAAATCGAGCCATCCACCCTGGATCCGCTCGATGAGGTCCTCGGCGCCGACTGCGTCGGCTCCAGCTGCCTCGGCCTCGGCGGCCTTCTCTCCGACTGCGAACACGATGACGCGGGCGGTCTTACCGGTGCCGTGCGGCAGGTTGACCGTGCCGCGGACCATCTGGTCCGCCTTGCGGGGATCGACGCCCAGACGGACTGCAACCTCGACGGTCGCGTCCATCTTGCTCGACGACGTCTCCTTCGCCAGCTTCGCAGCCTGCAGCGGGCTGTACAGCTTGTCGAAGTCGACCTTTTCAGCGGCGGCGAGATACGCCTTGCTGCGCTTTGCCATTTCTTCTGTCCTAACTTCTCACCGCAGTGTGTGTCTTGTCTGCGGTGGTGAATGGTTCAGTAGTGGTCGGGGCCTGGCCGGCCCTCCCACGCTTTCGTGACGGCGGTGCCGTCAGGAGATCTCGGCTGACTCAGCCGTCGACCGTGATACCCATCGAGCGTGCGGTGCCGGCGATGATCTTCGCGGCCTGCTCGATGTCGTTGGCGTTCAGGTCTTCCTGCTTGGTCTTCGCGATCTCGCGCACCTGATCCATGGTCACGGAAGCGACCTTGGTCTTGTGCGGCTCGCCGGAGCCCTTCTGCACGCCTGCAGCCTTGAGCAGCAGCTTGGCAGCCGGAGGGGTCTTCAGCTTGAAATCGAAGGTCCGGTCTTCGTAGACCGAGATCTCGACCGGCACCACGTTGCCGCGCTGGGACTCAGTCGCCGCGTTGTAGGCCTTGCAGAACTCCATGATGTTCACGCCGTGCTGACCAAGCGCGGGACCCACGGGCGGTGCAGGGTTAGCCTGACCGGCCTGGATCTGAAGCTTGATGAGCCCTGCGAGCTTCTTCTTCTTGGGGGGCATCTCGATTTCCTAATTCTTGCCGGGTGTGTTTCTTGCTACTGCAGTGCAAGTATGTGGCGCTAGATCTTCGCGACCTGCGTGAAGGACAACTCGACCGGGGTCTCGCGACCGAAGATCGAGACCAGGACCTTGAGCTTCTGCTGCTCGGCGTTGACCTCGCTGATGCTGGCGGGCAGCGTTGCGAACGGGCCGTCCATGACGGTGACCGATTCGCCGACCTCGAAGTCGACCTCGATGAGCGGCTTCGCGAAGGTCTCTCCGCCGGTCTCGCCGGCCGAGACGGTCGCAGCGGCAGCCTGCTTCTTCTGCTCCTGCTGCGGGAGCAGGAACTTGATGACCTCGTTGAGGGTCAGCGGGGACGGACGCGACGTCGCACCGACGAATCCGGTGACACCGGGCGTGTTGCGCACGGCTCCCCAGGACTCGTCGTTGAGGTCCATGCGGACCAGGATGTAGCCGGGCAGAACCTTGCGGTTGACCTGCTTGCGCTGTCCGTTCTTGATCTCGGTGACCTCTTCGGTGGGAACCTCCACCTGGAAGATGTAGTCGCCGACGTCGAGATTCTGGACACGGGTCTCGAGGTTGGCCTTGACCTTGTTCTCGTAGCCCGCGTAGGAGTGAATGACGTACCAGTCACCGGGTGCGCGACGCAGAGCCGCCTTGAGTTCCGCAACGGGATCCTCGGGCTCTTCGGCGGTCGCAGGCTCGTCGACGGCGACAGCTTCTTCGTCGGCTTCAGCCTCGTCGGCAGTCGCCTCGTCCTCGATGATCTCGTCGGCCGGGGCGTCGTCGGCGACGTCGTCACCGAAGATCTCTGCGGCTTCGGTGCCCTCGTCGGCAGCCTCGACATCCACTTCGGCTGCCGCCTCGGCAGAAACACGCTCTTCGGCCAAGGCCTCATTCGTGTCGTTCTCGGGGGTGCTCACTGGGGCACTCGCTTCCTCTCGTCACTCACATACTTCGGATCCACCGGGGCGGATTCCGTCAACCGAACAACCAGGTGACGCCCTTGATGACCGCCAGATCCAACACGCCGATGAACGTCACCATGAACACCACGAAGGCCAGGACGACGCTGGTGTAGGTGATCATCTGCTTGCGATTGGGCCAGATGACCTTGCGCAGCTCGGCGATGACCTCGCGGAGGAACCGGCGCAGGCGCTTGAAGATGTTTTCCTTGCGCGGCTTGTCGGCGCGATCCTTCTTCGCCGACTTGACCTTGGTGGTCGTGTCCGACTTCGGCTGTTCCGGTGCCTTCACGGAACTCGCGGAGATGTCGGTGCCTGCCGGAGAGCGACGGCCCTGGCGCTTACCGCTGGGCTTTCCCGAGGGAGTGGCGGAACGCGTGGTGGTGGCGTCGGCCGCGGTGTCGTCGGCACCGTCCGGGCGCGTAGACCCTGAAGTGTCGCCGTCGCGCTTGGCGCGCTCCTCGCTCACGTCGTTCCTCTCAGTCGCTGGCATCCGGGGGCAGGGGCGACAGGACTTGAACCTGCAACCTGCGGTTTTGGAGACCGCTGCTCTGCCAGTTGAGCTACGCCCCTTTGGTCGGGAGCCCTGACCCGAATCTAGCCTCGGACCAGTTCTTGACCGACCTCTCTGTGATTACATGACACGCGCGCCACCCTTGCCGGCCGTACAGCACCGTAGGGCAGCGCGCAGCGCTGAGTAATCCCAGAAATCTCAGTGTACTTCAAAGCCCCGGAACAAACCCAATCCACCCGGCTGTCAGGCCAGACGGACCGTTGCGGTGGCGCGACCGAAGATCTTCTTTCCCTCGGAACGCGCCACGATCGCGACTACTGCTGTCTTGCTTTCTTCGTCGAGCGACTTCACCTTACCGGTGTACTCGACCTGCGCGGCCTCGTCCTCGCGGACGTAGACCGAGCTCGTGAAACGAACGTTGTATTCCTTCACCGCACCCGGATCACCGAGCCACGACGTGACGAACCCGCCGCCGAGACCCATGGTGAGCATTCCGTGTGCGATCACGTTGTCCAGACCGGCGAGCTTGACGACCTCGTCGCTCCAGTGGATCGGGTTCGGATCGCCGGACACGCCCGCGTAGTTGACCAGGTCGCCGCGCGTGAGCTTCACGATGCGCTCGGGGAGTTCCTCACCCACCGAGACGTCCTCGAACTTACGAAGCGCCATGCATGATCACGTCCTTGACTGCGTGAGCGATGTTCTCGTCGACCTCGCCGCCGGTACGCGCGACGAGCGTCGTCCACGTGGTCTGGACGAGTTCGTCGTACTGATCGGTGACGATGTTCTTGGTGACGATGATGTCGCTGCCACCCATCTGACGGAACGACTCCAGGTAGACGTCGCAGACCAGCCGGTCGCCGACCTTGATCGGCTTGTGGAACTCGAGCCGCTGATCGGTCTGGAGGATCTGACTCGGGTCGTAGCCGGTGACGATCTCCTTGAAGAGGCGTCCCTGAGCGATGATGCCGACGAGCGAGATGAACGTCAGAGGTGCGAGGAGACCGTCGTAGCCGAGGCCCTTCGCGGCTTCCTCGTCGTGGTGAGCGGGGTGCCAGTCCTGCACGGCACGCGCGTACTCGCGCACCTTCTCACGTCCGACCTCGTAGAAGTCGTCGACGCGGTAGTGGTGCCCGACCATCGCCAGTGCGTGCGCGGCAGGATCAGCAGGAACAGCCGCGGGCACGTAGGCCTCTGTCTCTGTCACAGTGTCAGTCACGCGAAAGAACCTCTTCTACCCTTGACGTCAGCGCGTGAGGGCAGCCTAGAGGACTCCCTTCGCGAACGCAGTCCTTGTCCGGACCGTGTTACTTGGACTCGCGATGCGACTGGTGAGTTCCGCAGTTCGGGCAGAACTTCTTGATCTCCAGGCGATCGGGGTCGTTACGCCGATTCTTCTTGGTGATGTAGTTGCGGTGCTTGCATACCTCGCAGGCCAAGGTGATCTTGGGCCGAACGTCAGTCGAGGAGGCCACGGGATGCCTTCTTTCGGGTGAATCTGATTACGAACAATCAGGGTGGATCATGCATATTGTGTAGCGGTGACCGGACTTGAACCGGCGACGCAACGATTATGAGTCGTTTGCTCTACCAACTGAGCTACACCGCCTCGGTGTCGAGTGTCGCGCACGAGGCGCTCCACTTCAATCCAGCGAGCCCCCTAACGGAATCGAACCGTTGACCTTTTCCTTACCATGGAAACGCTCTGCCGACTGAGCTAAGGGGGCGTGCTTCGCTCGCACATCGCTGCGCGCTGAAGCCTTGACGAGATTACACAGAAGTCGCGACCAGAAACAAATTGCCTGGTCAGCGGCTTTCGTAAGTCGCTGCACCCGACACTACGCGTCTCCGGCCCACATAGCGGCGGGTGAGCCGGCCCGGCGCCCGGTCTCGTCCACGAACGACAGAACCCCGGTGAGTTCTCGCTCACCGGGGTTCTGTGTGTGGCAGATGTAGGATTCGAACCTACGTAGGCATAAGCCGACGGATTTACAGTCCGCTCCCATTGGCCGCTCGGGCAATCTGCCGGGGTTGCACGAGGAGCGCGAAATCTGTGGGAAATCGCTCTCCGCTGCGGAAAGAAGAATACAACGAACGGCCCCCCGTTTTGCAAACCGGGTGGATACGGGCGGTTGCGAACCGATAGCGTCGAATCTGCTCGCCGGCATTCGGCGGGCCCCCGGCCGGGTCGCGGCGGGGAGAAACAGACGAAACCGGGAGTGTGAAGTGGCTGATTCGTCCTTCGATGTGGTGAGCAAGGTCGAGCGTCAAGAGGTGGACAACGCCCTGCATCAGGCCGGCAAGGAACTGTCGACCCGGTTCGACTTCCGGAACACGGGAGCCTCGATCGAATGGTCCGGCGAGGAAACCATCACCCTGACGGCGGACACCGAGGAGCGACTGCTCGCCGCCCTGGACGTCTTCAAGGAGAAGCTGATCCGGCGTGACATCTCTCTGAAGGCGTTCGACGCGGGCGAGCCGGCGCAGTCCGGAAAGACCTACAAGCTGTCCGGCAGCCTCGTTCAGGGCATCACCACGGAGAACGCCAAGAAGATCACCAAGAAGATCCGCGACGAGGGCCCCAAGGGCGTGAAGGCGCAGATCCAGGGTGACGAACTGCGCGTGAGCAGCAAGAAGCGCGACGACCTGCAGGCCGTCATCTCCCTGCTCAAGGGTGAGGACTTCGGGATCGCGCTGCAGTTCGTGAACTACCGGTAGAGGCGCTCCGCGCCTGTGCGTGGTTAGCGAGTCCCTGCACTCGTCAACCACTCACAGGCGGCAACGCCGCCTACATCCCCGCCATGCGTTCGAGACGCTCGATCCGCTCGGCCATCGGCGGGTGGGTGGAGAACATCCGGCTCATCTTCTCGCCGGTACGGAACGGGTTGGCGATCATCAGGTGCGACTGTGCTGCCAGCTGAGGCTCCGGCGGCAACGGCGCGGCCTGAGTGCCACGTTCCAGTTTCCGTAGCGCCGACGCCAGCGCCAGGGGGTCGCCCGTCAGTTCGGCGCCCGACTGGTCGGCCTGGAACTCCCGGGACCGCGACACCGCGAGCTTGACGACGGTGGCGGCGATGGGCCCGAGCAGCGACACCAGGAGCAGCGCGATCGGGTTGGCGCCCTGTCCCCCGCCGCGGCCGCCGAACATGTTGGCGAACATGGCGAAGTTCGCGAGTCCCGAAACGACGGCGGCCATCGCGCCTGCGACCGACGAGATGAGGATGTCGCGGTTGTAGACGTGCGACAGCTCGTGCCCGAGCACGGCCCGGAGTTCGCGTTCGTCGAGGATCTGCAGGATGCCGCTGGTGCAGCAGACCGCCGCGTGGCGGGGACTGCGCCCGGTGGCGAACGCGTTGGGCGCGCTGGTGGGGCTGATGTAGAGCCGTGGCATCGGCTGGTGCGCGGTGGTCGCCAGTTCCCGGACGATGCGGTAGATGACCGGTGCCTGAACCTCGGTGATCGGCTGGGCGTGCATGGCCTTGAGCGCCATCTTGTCGCTGTTGAAGTACACGTACGCGTTCATGCCGACCGCGAACACGATGGCCAGCAGCAGGATGGTCGGGTTGCGGAACAGCGCGCCGATGAACACGATCAGCGCCGACATGCCGACCAACAGAACCAGAGTCTTCGCCCCGTTTGCGTAGCGCACGTCACGCCTTCCTTGTCGTTGTCACCCGATCACGGTCGTCCGAGTTTCGCGATCTCGACCATTCAACGAAACACGGTGGCGGGACGGTTCCCGTTCGGCGAACGGGATCGGGTGAAGACGAGTCCGGGTACTGACGATACGGCTCAGCCGACGCGCTCGATCGTGTAATCGACCAGCTTCACGAGGGCGTCGTTGGCGGGACCCTGCGGCAGTTCGGCGAGCTGGGCGCGGGCCGAGACCGCGAACTCCTCGAGCTTCGCCTTCGCGGCGGCCATGCCCGGTGAGCGTTCGAGAAGCGCGAGCGCCTCCGCGACGTCGCCGTCGTCGGTGACGGGACCGTCGAGGAGCACGCGCAGGCGGTCGGCCTCGGGACCCTCGTCGCGCAGCGCGTACAGGACCGGCAGCGTGTGCACGCCCTCGCGCAGGTCCGTTCCGGGGGTCTTGCCGGACTGCGCGGACACCGAGGAGATGTCGATGATGTCGTCGGAGATCTGGAAGGCGGTGCCCACGGCGTCACCGAGCCGTTCGAGCCGCTTCACGTGGTCGGCGTCCGCACCGGAGAACGTGCCGCCGAAGCGTCCGGACGCCGCGATCAGCGAACCGGTCTTCTCCCAGACCACCTTGAGGTAGTGCTCGACCGGATCCTGCTCGCCGCGGAGCCCGATCGTCTCGCGCATCTGACCGGTCACGAGTTCGGCGAACGTCTCGGCGATGATGCGCACCGCCTCGGGGCCGAGGGTCGACACGAGACGCGACGCGTGCGCGAACAGGTAGTCGCCGGCGAGGATCGCAACGCTGTTGCCCCACCGCGCGTTCGCGCTCGGCGCACCGCGGCGCATCGACGCCTCGTCCATCACGTCGTCGTGGTACAGGGTGGCGAGGTGGACCAGTTCGACGACGGTGGCCGCCGTGACCACCGACGGGTCGGAGGCCTTCGGTCCGAGCTGGGCGGTGAGCACCGTGAAGAGGGGGCGGAAACGCTTGCCTCCCGCCTTCGCGAGATGCAACGCCGCCTCCGTCAGGAAATCCTCCCCGTCGGAGAGCTCACTGACCAGCAGTTCCTCGACCTGCTTCAGTCCCTCACGGACCGTGGCGGCGAGCTGCGGGTCGCCGAGATCGATCCCGGCGACCGTAGTGCCCACTACAGCGTCGGCAGCGGTGTGTGCTGCGCCCTCGGTGCTCACGTTCTCAGTACCCATTCCTGTCGTCAGTGACGGCGCGGCTCCGCGCCGTCGGTGGCGGCTCGGCTACCACGGTAGTGAACCTAGCGGTTCCGCCGCCCGTCGGCCTCGCCGCGGTCGTGTAGCGAAGCCTGACAGGATGTAGGCGTGGTCGCAGCAGAACAGTCGCCCGCGGGATCCCCGCTTCCCACCGCCACCGATGTCCTCGTCATCGGTGCTGGTCCGGCCGGGTCCTCGGCTGCCGCCTGGGCGGCCCGCGCGGGACGGGACGTGGTCCTCGCCGACGCGGCGGTGTTTCCCCGCGACAAGACGTGTGGCGACGGACTCACCCCCCGCGCCGTCGCCGAGCTCGATCATCTCGGCCTCGGCGACTGGGTGCGGTCGAAGGGCACCAATCGCGGGCTGAGGCTCAGCGGGTTCGGGCAGGAGCTCGAACTCGAGTGGCCCGGCAGGTCGTTCCCGGCCGTCGGCAGCGCCGTGGCCCGCACGGAACTGGACGACCGGATCCGCGCGACCGCCGTCGACGCCGGAGCCGTCATGGTGCAGGGCGCCAAGGCGATCGGCGTCGAGCGGAACGGTGAGCGGGTGACGGCGGTGACCCTGAAGACGGCCGACGGGACCCACACCCTCACTTGCCGGACGCTGATCGTCGCCGACGGCGTCCGCTCGACCCTCGGCAAGCAGCTGGGTCGCGAATGGCACCGGGACACGGCATACGGTGTGGCCGCCCGCGCCTACATCGCCACCGACCGCAGCGCCGACCCGTGGATCACGTCGCACCTCGAACTGCGTGACGGAGAAGGAACGCTGCAGTCGGGCTACGGCTGGGTGTTCCCCCTGGGCACCGGCGAGGTGAACATCGGCGTCGGCACCCTGGCCACCGCCAAACGTCCGGCCCCGGGCGCGCTGCGTCCCCTCCTGGACCTGTACACGGCGCAGCGCCGCGAGGAATGGAACTGGGACGGGGAGCTGCGGGCCGTCGCGTCGGCGTTGCTGCCGATGGGCGGTGCGGTGTCGCACATCGCGGGCCGGAACTGGGCGATCATCGGCGACGCGGCGGCGTGCGTGAATCCGCTGAACGGCGAGGGCATCGACTACGGGCTCGAGGGCGGGCGCCTGGTCGCGGAGGTCCTCGACGCCGACGACCTGACGCAGCTGTGGCCGTCGATTCTGAGGGAGCGGTACGGCCGGGCGTTCTCGGTGGCGCGGCGACTCGCCGGACTGCTGACCGTGCCCCGGGTCCTGCCGGCGTCCGGCCCGGTGGCGATGCGGTCCCGCGCTCTGATGACCGTCGCGGTGCGCGTCATGGGCAACCTCGTCACCGAGGAGGACAGCGACCTCACCGCCCGCGCGTGGCGGGCCTCCGGCCGAGTGTCGCAGAAGGTCGACTCGCGGCCGCTGTTCGGCTGAGGGTCAGCGCGTGGCGCGGTGCAGGGCGACCACGCCGCCGGTGAGGTTGCGCCACTGCACGTTCCGCCACCCGGCCGCCTCGATGCGCAGCGCGAGTTCCTGCTGGGTCGGCCAGGCGCGGATGGATTCCGCGAGGTACACGTAGGCGTCGGGGTTGCTGCTGACGGCGCGCGCGACCCGCGGCAGCGCCTTCATCAGGTACTCCATGTAGACCGTGCGGAACGGCCCGAACACCGGGGTCGAGAACTCGCTCACGACGAGACGTCCGCCCGGTTTGGTGACCCGGGCGATCTCGCGGAGACCGGCGTCGAAATCGGAGACGTTGCGCAGCCCGAAGGAGATGGTGGCGGCGTCGAACACGGCGTCGGCGTAGGGAAGGTGCATGGCGTCGCCCGCGACCATCGGCACGTGGCGGCCGCTGCCTGCCTGCAGCATTCCCTTGGAGAAGTCGGTGGCCACACACCAGGCGCCCGATCGCCCGAGTTCGACCGTCGACACCCCGGTCCCGGCGGCGAGGTCGAGGACCCGCTCGCCCGGTTTCAGGGCCAGAGCCGAGCGCGTCGCCTTGCGCCAACTGCGATCCTGGCCGAACGACAGGATCGTGTTGGTGAGGTCGTAGCGCTTCGCGACGCCGTCGAACATCGACGCGACCTCGTGCGGATCCTTTTCGAGCGACGCCCGCGAACCGTGTGTAGTTGCCACGCCCGAAACGCTACCAACCGTGCCCGGCGGCGGCGTCGGCGCCGGGCACGGTGACGAGGCGGTCACTTCTTCGAGACCCGCACCAGCTTCTTGTTGACGAACTCGTCCATCCCCCACGGACCGAGTTCCCGGCCGACGCCGGAGCGTTTGACACCGCCGAACGGCAACCCGGGGAGTGTCGTGCCGTGCTCGTTGACGTACGCCATCCCGACGTCGAGCCGGTCGGCGACCTCGCGGGCCCCGTCGAGGTCGCTGCTCCACACCGACCCGCTGAGACCGTAGGCGGAGGAATTGGCGAGTTCGACGGCCTCGTCGGCGGTGGCGACCTTGTAGACGACGCCGACCGGCCCGAACAGTTCCTCGCTGTACGCGCGCATCTCGGGAGTCACGTCGACGAGCAGCGTCGGTTCGACGTACGAGCCGGGACCGTCGATCTTCTTCCCACCCGCGAGGAGCGTCGCGCCCTTGGCGACCGCGTCCTCGATCTGCTCGATCAGCGAATCGGCCGCGGTCTGCGAGGACAGCGGCCCGAGGACGGTCTTGGCGTCGAGCGGATCGCCCGTCGGGGTGGCCTTGAACGACTCGGCGAGCTTCGCGACGAACTCGTCGTAGTTCGGTTCCGTCACGATGAACCGCTTCGGCGAGTTGCAGGCCTGGCCGGCGTTGGACAGGCGGGCCCTGGTCGCCGTCTTGACGGTGGCGTCCATGTCCTCGGTGTCGAGGACGACGAACACGTCGGATCCACCGAGTTCGAGGACGACCTTCTTGAGGTTGCGGCCCGCCGTCTCGGCGACGCTGATCCCGGCCCGTTCACTGCCGGTGAGGGAGACGCCCTGGACGCGCGGATCCGCGATCATGTCGGCGACCTGCTCGTTGGTGGCGAACACGTTGACGTACGCGTCCTCCGGGAGGCCCGCCTGCCGGAAGATCTCCTCCATCAGCAGCGCCGACTGCGGACAGTTCGGGGCGTGCTTGAGCAGCACCGTGTTGCCGAGCACGAGGTTCGGTGCCGCGAAGCGGGCGACCTGGTAGTACGGGTAATTCCACGGCATCACGCCGACCAGCGCACCGATCGGCCTGCGGTAGACCACGGACTCGTCGGCGCCGGGCACGTCGAGCCGTTCCGCCTCGAGCAGTGCCGGACCGTTGTCCGCGTAGTAGCGGTAGATCGCCGAGGAGAGCTTGACCTCACCCTTGGCCTCCCGGACGGGCTTGCCCATCTCGAGGGCGATCATCCGCGCCAGTTCGTCCTCACGCTCGGCGTAGAGGTCGGCCGTCCGGCCGAGAATCCGGGCACGCTCCTCGGCGGGGACGTTCCGCCACTCGAGATATCCGCTGTGGGCGCGTGCGAGAGCCGACTCCACTCCTGCCTCGTCCAACGTCGTGAATTCCCGGACGGTTTCACCGGTCGCGGGGTTGACAGTTTTGTACTTGGCCATGCCTGAGCAACGACGAGACGGCCTCGTCGAGTTCCCGCGGCTTCCGATCCGGTGGTCAGGCCGCCCGGGACTCGCGAAAGCCCTGACCGCCGACCACCGCCGCATAATGGACCAGAAGCTCGTCGCAGATCGCGGGCCACGTGCGGTGCAGCACCGACTGCCGGGCGGCCTCCCCGAAGCGGGCCCGCATCCGGCGGTCCCGGAGTGCGTCGACAGCGCTCGGCAGCAGTTCGGCGAACCGGTCGACCGGAAGCAGATAGCCGTTGCGGCAGTGGGCGACGAGATCGCGGGGCCCGCCCGCATCCGGTCCGATCACCGGCACCCCGCTCGCGAGCGCCTCCTGGACCGCCTGGCAGAACGTCTCGTGCTCGCCGGGGTGGACGAACACGTCCAGGCTCGCGTACGCCTCGGCGAGGTCGGTACCGCCGAGTTGGCCGGTGAAGACGGCGTCCGGCATCAGCCGTTGCAGCCGGGCCCGCTCCGGACCGTCGCCGACGATCACCAGCCGGACAGCGGCGTCGTCCGCCAGCGCGGCGAGCCGCTCGACGTGCTTCTCGGGCGCGAGTCTGCCCACGAAACCGACGACGAGCCGGTCGGAGCCACGCAGCCAGGAGTCCCGCACGCCGGTGCTGCGGCGGGACGGCGCGAACCGGGAGGTCTCCACGCCGCGCGCCCAGCGGTGGACCCTCGGAATCCGCTGCTCGGCGAGCGCCTCGACCGCCGACGTGGACGGCGCGAGCGTGCGGGTGCAGCCCTTGTGGATCCGGCGGGTCCAGGCCCACGCCGCCCGGCTCGTGACGCCGAGGCCGTAGCTCTCGGCGAAACCCGCGACGTCGGTCTGGTACACCGCGACCGTCGGGACGTCGAGCCGGTGCGCCGCAGCGAGCCCGCCCGCCCCGAGGAGGAACGGCGACGCCAGGTGCACGACGTCGGGGTCGAATGCCCGAAGCGCGGCGGTGAGCCCGGGCTGCGGCAGACCCACCGGGAGCGAACTGACCTTCGGAACCATCACCGCGGGCACCCGGTGGACGGGCACGCCGCCGTGTTCGGTCGGCGCAGGCGCCTGCGATCCCACCGAGTCCGGGGCGACGACCATCGCCTCGTGTCCGGCGCGCTGCAGATGGTCGAGAACCCGCAGCACCGAGTTGGTCACACCGTTCATGTTGGGAAGAAACGATTCCGCGACGATGGCTACTCTCACGCGCTCAGCGTGGCAGTGCTCGTGGTCACAGCAGCGAGATCGACGTGACTGTCGCGCGAAGTTCCGGGAAATTCAGGATGACACTGCCGGCTCGGATTCCGCCGACATCTCCCGCCGCCGGAGGTACCAGAGCACCGGTCCGGCGATCAGCCACGTCACCACGATCAGCGAACCGGCGGGGATCACGGCCACGCTGGCATCGCGCCCGGACACCCGCACCAGGTCGGGGTCGCTGCGCGCGTACTCGACGTCGATCCGCTGGCCCACGGTGAGATTGGTCGGGTACAGCACGCCGAGTTCGGGATTGTGCGTCACCCCGTCCGGGGTGACGAAGCTGATGGCCGACCGCAACGACCCCGCCGACAGCACCTCCGCCGTGGCCACGCCGCGGTCGGACTGGATGGTGTGGTCGTTGCGCCAGGCGGCGAGAACGAGGAGCACGGCCAGGATCGAAATCCCGATCGCCGCCACCAGCACCCCGCGCCGGACCCGCCGCGTCACCCGCGCATTCACAGTTGCGCCCGCACCGCGGCGTGCAACTCGCGCAGCCCGGAACGTTCGGTGGTCACCTCGAGCACCCGGATTCCGCGATCGCCGGGCGCGTCGGGCGTGCTCAGCAGCGTCGACAGCTCACCTAGACCCACCAGATGGTGCTCCACCCGGTACGCGGCGCAGAGGGCGGCGAGATCCATCCCGTGCGGAGTGCCGAAGACCCGCTCGAACACCCCGGCGTACTGGGGATCGCCCTGTTCGAGCAATTCGAAGATGCCGCCACCGTCGTCGTTGGCGACGACGATCGTCAAGTCCCGGGGCCGCGGTTCGCCCGAGCCGATGAGCAGCCCGGACGCGTCGTGCAGGAACGTGAGGTCCCCGAGCAGGGCCACCGTACGCCCCTCCTCGTAGGCGAGCGCCGCCCCGACGGCGGCGGACACGGTGCCGTCGATGCCGGCGACACCCCGGTTGGACAGCACCCGGACCTTCGGCGCCGGATAACTGACGAGTGCCGCGTCCCGGACGGGGTTGGACGCGCCGAGCAGCAACTGGTCGCCGTCGGTCAGGGCGTCCATGACGGCGGCCGCCACATGGAGGCCCGTCGCCTTCGGGTGGGCGGCGAGTTGCGCGCGCACCGCCTTGTCGGTGTGTTCGGACAGCGTGCGGCACCGGTTGATCCAGGCCCGGTCGGGTGCACCGGTCACCACCGCGCGGGTTCCGGTCGCCAGCACGTTCCCGGACACGTCGGGCCAGCGGGGGCCGGTGGTGAGCGCGTAGACGGCCACCGCCGGATCGGCGAGGACCTTCGACACGGACCGGTGGAGGGTGGGGCGTCCGGTGATGACGGCCTGCCGCGGTTTGAGCTGCGGCAGCGCCATCGGGTGCACGGGGATGCCGTGCAGGGGCGCGGTCGGCTCGGCGACCGTCGGCAGTCCGGCGAGTTCCGGTCGCAGCGCCGACCCGTGCCCGGAGATCACGATGGTGTCCGGGGTGATGTCGAGGTCCATCGCCACGTCGAGCGTCGCGTGCTGGGTGGTGGTCCACGCCGCCCCACCCGGCCGTCCCTGCGGGACCGGGCCCTGCGCGTGCACGTCGGGGACGAGCGGTTCGCGGAGCGGGATGTCGAAGTGCACGGGTCCGGCGTTGCCCGACCTCGTGCCGCGCGCCGCGGCGAGGACCCGGCACACCGCCGAACGCCACTGGCTGTTCTGCCCGGCGTCGTCCTCGGCCAGGCCGAGGCTGATGGTCGCGCGCACCTGGCTGCCGAACAGTCCGAGTTGCTCGATGGTCTGGTTGGCGCCGGTGCCGAGCATCTCGTAGGGGCGGTTCGCGCTGAGCACCACGAGCGGCACCCGGGCGTAGTTCGCCTCGAGGACGGCGGGACCGAGATTCGCGACCGCGGTCCCGGACGTCATGACGATCGGAACGGGACGCTTGCCCGCCACGGCCAGTCCGAGGGCGAGGAATCCCGCGGTGCGCTCGTCGATCCGCATGTGCAGGCGCAGTCGGCCCTCGAGGTCGGCGGCCTGCAGGGCGAACGCCAGCGGAGCATTCCGCGAACCCGGGCAGAGCACGACCTCGCGTACTCCCCCGCGGACCAGTTCGTCGACGACCGCGGTGGCTTGAGCAGTGGACGGGTTCACGCCATCAAGAGTGTCAGATACTCCGGCACCCCCGTCCGGCGACCTGGCCGGGTGAGTTCACGGCCACATCCCCGGCGCTGACACCATGAGCGCATGCGCACTCTCTTCGATCCCGCCGAGCTACCCCCACGCCGCATCTACCAGGTGCTGACCGCCTCGGTCGTGCCGCGACCGATCGCGTGGGTGTCCACGGTCTCCGCGGACGGGGTGGCCAACCTGGCCCCGTACAGCTTCTTCTCGGTGTCCAGCACGCAGCCGCCGGTCGTGCAATTCACGTCCGTCACTCGCAAGGACAGTCTCCGGAACATCGAGGCGACGGGTGAGTTCGTGATCAACCTGGCGACGGAGCCCCTGGTGGCGGCGGTCAACGCCAGTTCCGCCACCTATGACAGCGACGTCGACGAGTTCGCCGCGCTGGGAATCGGGACCGAGCCCAGCGAGCGGGTCCGCCCGGTCCGGGTCGCGGGTTCGCCGGTCGCCATCGAATGCACCCTGCACGGGGTGATCCCGGTCGGTGACTCGTTCGTGGTGATGGGCGACGTCGTCACGATCGCGGTGCGTCCCGAGGCGCTCGCCGACGACGGTCTTCCGGACTTCGCCGAACTCGCACCGCTCAGCCGCCTCGGCCGCAACCAGTGGGGTCTGCCGCCGAAGGTCGTGATGCTGGACCGTCCGCATCGCCCCGAATAGCGGATCGATTGGTTAGGCTTACCTGATAACCGCACCGCAACCGGGGGAGCTATCACCGACATGGCCCAGCGCAGCAAGTTCGTCAAACCTCAGAGTCGCCGGATCGCGTCCGCACGAGTGGTCGCCGGCAAGCAGATCAGCCCGAACTTCGTCCGCGTCACCATCGCGGGCGAGGAACTCGACTCCGTCAGCCCCATGGGCTTCGACCAGTGGTTCCGGATGTTCATCCCCCAGCGGGGACAGAGCACGCTGCGGCTTCCGACCAGCGCGAGCAACCTCTGGTACGCCCAGTACAAGCTGATGTCCAAGGACACCCGGCCGGTGGTGCGCAACTACACGGTCCGCGAACTTCGCGTCGCGGGGTCGGGAGCGTTCGGCGACACCACCGAGATCGACATCGACTTCGCCTCGCACGGCGACCTCGGTCCCGCGTCGGCGTGGGCGAACGCGGCCGCGGCCGGTGACCAGGTGGCGATCCTCGACGAGGGCCTGATCTACAACCCGACGCCGGACGCCGAGTGGCAGCTGCTCGTCGGCGACGAGAGCGCGCTTCCCGCGATCGTCGGGATCCTGCGCTCGGCACCGCAGGACCTGCGGGCCGAGGTGTTCGTCGAGATTCCCGATCCCGAAGACGCTCAGGACGTTTCGGTGGGTGACGGCGTGAACGTGCACTGGCTGGTCCGCGAGAACGCCGACGCCCGCCCGGGAGTGCTCGCACTGAACACGGTGAAGCAGGCGGAATTGCCGGCCGGGCCCTCCTACACGTTCGTCGCCGGCGAGAGCGAGCTGACGACGGCGCTGCGGCGCCACCTCGTGAACGAGCGCCGCATCCCGAAGTCGAACATCTCGTTCACCGGGTACTGGCGCTTCGGCCACGCCGCGAACTGACCACAGGTGAGTGGCAAAGAGTGCCGGGGCACTCTTTGCCACTCACCTGGGTTCTCAGTTGGCGTGCTTCTGGACGAGGGCGCCCAGACGCGGAAGTGCCTCGATCACATTCTTCTTCGCCGAGGGACGCAGCGACGAGTACACCTTCTTGACAGCGCCGCGGTCGCTGCCCTCGATGCGCTCGTCGGTCACACCGAGGAGCGAGTCCGCGACCTCGTCGCTGCGCGCAACCAGGTACTCGGAGAATCCGGCCTCACCACTGGCGGTGAAGGCCTGCCAGTACGGCTCGAGCTTGGTGACGAACGCCGGCAGCAGACCCTCGATGGCGTCCGGCACGATCGACGGTCCCACCTTCTTGACGGCGCCGTATCCACCCTTCAGTGCCAGTCCCGAGGCCCCCGACTTGTCCGAAACCTCCGCGTCGATGAGAGCCTGGACGTCTGCGACGACCGCAGGAACGCGCGACTCGTCGAGCAGGGTTTCGTTCAGAGCTGCAACCACTTTCAATGCCTCCGTATTGACTGAGCGATCAGGTCCGGCCAGACACTATACGAAAAACCGGACGCCGCGTTGTTCGAGCAGGCCATGGCACCGGCGTGCCCGCTCGATCCACCAGCGTGAACGCTCCTCCGGCGCGGCGAGAGCCGTGACGCGTTCGACGTCGGGTGCCACCGCCTCGACGGCGAGTTCACCGTCGACCGGTTCGCGGGCGCGGGCCACGTCCGCCTCGAACAGTCCCCCGGTACCCAGACCGCACGCGAACTGCAACTCGGGCAGGGCCGCGGCAGCCGCGACACCGGCAGCGATGCCGACGGCGGTGTCCAGGGCGCTCGACACGACCACCGGCACACCGTGCGACGACAACTCCTCGGCGAGCGACAGCAGCCGTCGCATCCCGCCGAGCGGGGCGACCTTCACGACGGCCACGTCCGCTCCGCCGGCCCGCACGACCTTCAGCGGATCCTCGGCCCGCCGGATGGACTCGTCGGCGGCCACCCGCACGTCGGGCATCCGCCTGCGGACCTCCACCAGCTCGGGCACGCTCGCGCACGGCTGTTCGGCGTATTCGAGCGGACCGTCGGCGGTCAGCGCCCGCAGGGCGGCCTCGGCCTCGTCGACCGACCAGCCGCCGTTGGCGTCGACGCGCACGTTCGGGACGAGCTCGCGCACCGCCCGCACCCTTGCGACGTCCTCGTCGAGGGTCTGACCACGTTCGGCCACTTTCACTTTCGCGGTCCGTGCGCCGGGGTACCGCGCGAGCAGGTCGGGCACCCGGCCGGCGTCGACGGCGGGAACGGTCGCGTTGATCGGCACCGCTGTTCGCACCGCAGGCGGCGGTCCGAGCCACGCGTCCTCGATCGCAGACTGCAACCAGTGCGCCGCCTCGTCGTCCGCGTACTCGGGGAACGGGGCGAACTCACCCCAACCCGCGGGACCGCGCAACAGCAGCGCTTCTCGCGTCGTGATGCCGCGGAACCGCACGCGCATGGGCAGACTCACCACGACGGCGTCGGCCAGGACCTCCCCGGGGGAGGGCAGGGACGTCACGGGGGTCAGGGCTGCCCGGGCAGGAGCACGAGCATCATCGCCTCGCATTCGGCGAGGAGCGTCTCCCCGCGTTTCAGCCGGGCGGTGATGTATGTTTTGCGCCCCTCGACGCGGTCCACCTTGCCTTCGATGGCGAGCGTGGTGTTCAGCGGTGTGATCGCGCGGTAGTCGACGTGCAGGTACGCCGTGCGGCTGATCGGCCGGCCGTACGCGTGGACGATCATGCCCATCAGGTCGTCGAACAGCAGCGGCAGCGTGCCGCCGTGCGCGGCGCCGTTCCCACCGAGGTGGTACCGGCGGAACATGCCGGTGCTCCGCACCCCGTCGGGTCCGAACTTCTCGATGTTCCACGGCGGCAGAAGGAGACTCCCCCGGCCCGGCAGTTCGATCGTGCGGCCCGCCGGCGACCGCCCCTCCGGCGCGACGTGCGGCCCGAGCAGTGCGGTCAGCTTCTCCACCTGGTCCGCGGCCGCGGCGAGCACGTCGTCCGGGGCGTCCACGGACACCGCGAGGTCCTGCAACGTGCGCATTCCGTCGACGAACCGGGCCCAGTCCGGACCGGGCGTCACCGGCTCGTATTTGGGGAACCCGCCGTGGTGCTCGTACTCGTCGTCGCCCTCGTGGTCGAGACGGGTGACGTCCGCAGCCTGTTCGCTCATACCTGCACGGTAAACCCGGGCAAACTCCTGCGCGCACGGACACCCGCCAACGGCACCCGATAACCTCGGAGCCGTGACTTTCAACCCGCAGCACTGGCGCCCGGTTCCCGGTTTCGAGAACCTGACCGACATCACCTACCACCGGCATGTCACCCAGGGGATCGTCCGGGTGGCGTTCGACCGCCCCGAAGTGCGCAACGCCTTCCGCCCGCACACCGTCGACGAGTTGTACCGGGCGCTCGACCACGCCCGGATGACGTCCGACGTGGGCGCCGTGCTGCTCACCGGCAACGGCCCGAGCCCCAAGGACGAGGGCTGGGCGTTCTGCTCCGGCGGCGACCAGCGCATCCGCGGCCGCAGCGGATACCAGTACGCGGAAGGCGAAACCGCCGACACCGTCGACAAGGCGCGCGCCGGACGACTCCACATCCTCGAGGTCCAGCGGCTGATCCGGTTCATGCCGAAGGTCGTCATCTGCCTCGTCAACGGCTGGGCCGCCGGCGGCGGACACAGCCTGCACGTCGTGTGCGACCTGACGCTCGCCAGCCGCGAACACGCCCGGTTCAAGCAGACCGACGCCGACGTCGGCAGCTTCGACGGCGGATACGGCAGCGCCTACCTCGCCAAGATGGTCGGCCAGAAGTTCGCCCGCGAGATCTTCTTCCTCGGCGAGACGTACACCGCGGAAGAGATGCACCGGATGGGTGCCGTCAACAAGGTCGTCGACCACGCCGAACTCGAGGACGTCGCGATCGACTGGGCCACCAAGATCAACGGCAAGTCCCCGCAGGCGCAACGCATGCTCAAGTACGCGTTCAACCTGCAGGACGACGGCCTCGTCGGTCAGCAACTGTTCGCCGGCGAGGCAACCCGCATGGCGTACATGACGGACGAGGCCGTCGAGGGCCGGGATTCGTTCCTCGAAAAGCGCGAACCCGACTGGAAGCCGTACCCCTGGTATTTCTGAGGCGACCCGCATCCCGTACTTCTGAAGCCCGCCGCTACGTGTACTCGACCGACATGCGGTCGATCGTGCCGTTGAACGGGAACGGCGCCTTGTCGTAGTAGTCCAGCGACACCGGGGAACCGAGGCAGGTGCCGACGTCGAGACAGTCGTTGGCTGTGAACAGCAACGGCACGCTCACCGGCACCTGCCCCTCCCCGACGACACTGCCGTCGACGCAGAGCTTCACGCTCAGGGGGCCACCGGGCCGCGCCTCGACGAACTCCGTGACCACCTGCACCGAGCGGGTGCCCGGCGGGATCGGCACGGTCGAACGGATCTTCGTGCGCATCAGGATGAACAGGTTGTACTCGTAGCAGAGGTAGCCGTCGTCGACGAAGCACGTGAGCCCGCCCGCGTTGCTCCCCAGGGCGTACAGCACCCCGCTCGGATTCTCCGGCGCGGAGAGGTCGAGGGTGACCCGATTGTTCTTGTTGCCCAGCGCGGGAGCGCAGAACTCGGGCATGCGGATCGTGTCGCCGGAGAACTCCCAGCTCGTGTACGGCGTGGTGATCCGCTGCTCCGGATGCAGCGCGACCACCCACAGCCCGCCGCCGACGGGGAGCACATTGTTCTTCGCCGCCTCGATCACGAACAGTTCCCGCAGGTGCGCCAGTTTCTCCGGATGCTGCTCGGCGAGATCCCGATTCTGGGTCCAGTCCTCGTCGAGGTTGTACAGCTCCCAGGTGTCGTCGTCCGGGCTCCAGTCGCGGATGCCGCCGGGCATGCCCGCCGACCAGGGTGCCCGCGGGCCGAACGCGGACGCCATCCAGCCGTCGTGGTAGATCGCCCGGCTGCCCATGATCTCGAAGTACTGGGTGAGTTTCCCGCCCGGGGCGTCGCGGTCGACGAGCGTCTGCGCGAAGCCGGCGCCGTCGATCGGGTCCTGCGGAACGCCGTTCACCGTCCGCGGCGCAGTGATCCCGACGATGTCGAACAGCGTCGGCATCACGTCGTTGCAGTGCAGGAAATGCGTGCGGGGTACCGGGTCCGGTGCCACCTTCGCCGGCCACCGGGCGACCATCGGGTTGCGGGTGCCACCGAGGTGGGAGGCCAGCAGTTTCATCCCCTTGTACGGTGCGCTGCCCGCCCACGCCCAGCCCGCGTGATACATGTTGTCGGTCTTCGGCGACCCCAGGACGTCGAGGCCACCGAGTTCCTCGAGAGCCGCGATGTGCTGCGCGGGCGTGGTCGGAATGCCGTTCTGCGCCAACAGTTCGCTGATCGTGCCGTTCTGGCCCTCGCCGGACGAGCCGTTGTCGCCCCAGATGTACAGCACCAGGGTGTCGTCCCGATAGCCCAGGCGGTCCAGTTCGTCGAACAGCCTGCCCACCTGCACGTCACAGTGCTCGGCGTACCCGGCGGCCACCTCCATCAGCCGGCGCTGGAACGGCTTCTCGTCCTCGGGAATGTCGTCCCACGCCGCCATGGTCGGGTCGCGGTCGGTCAGCTCCGCCTCGGGCGGAATCCAGCCCTTCTCCTTCGCCCTCGTGAAGACCCGCTCCCGGTAGGCGTCCCAGCCGTCGTCGAACTTCCCGGCATACTTGTCGGCCCACGGCTTCATGATGTGGTGCGGTCCGTGCAGGCAGCCGCTGGCCCAGTACATGAAGAACGGCTTGTCCGCCTCGAACGCCTTGTGCCTGCGCAGCCAGCCGATCGCGTCGTCCGCGAGATCCTCGCTGAGGTGATAGCCCTGCTCCGGAGTCTTCGGGGGCAGCACCACCGTCGTGTTCCGCACCAGGTTCGGTTCGTACTGCGACGCCTCGCCGGCGAGGAAGCCGTAGAAGTACTCGAACCCGAGACCGGTCGGCCAGTTGTCGAACGGACCGGCGGCGGTGGTCTCCTCGGCCGGAGTGTTGTGCCATTTCCCGAACGCGGCGGTGCTGTACCCGTACTGGCGCAGCACCTCGGCCCCCGTCGCGCTCGACCGCGGGATGTGGCCGGAGTAGCCGTCCCAGTCGTTGGCCAGCTCCGCGATCTGCCCGTTCCCGACGCGGTGATGGTTGCGCCCGGTCAGCAGCGACGCCCGGGTCGGCGAACACATTGCGGTCGTATGGAATCGGTTGTAGCCGACACCGTCCCCCAACATCGCGTCGAGCGTCGGGGTGTTCACCTCGCCTCCGAGTCCGCTCGGCAGACCCGGCCCGGCGTCGTCGACGAGGACGATCAGGATGTTCGGGGCGTCGTCGGGGAGCCGCCTCTCCTTCGGACTCGGGTTGTAGACCGACTCCTGCATGGTCCGGCCCGCGATGCTTCCCGACGGCGTCGGCGGGAACGGTAACGATTCGCCGCCCGGTATCGGCTTCCCTGTCACGCTCGAACTCATGGCCCAATCCCCTCGTCGTCCACAGCTGTCAATCCAGTCCAGCACCGGGCGAGCACGTGGGAGTAGACCCTTGGAGGGTGAATTACGCGCCCGCATTCGCCGCCTCGGCAGGAGAGGGGGCGCGACGTCCCCGATTCGGGCACACTGACCCACATGAGCATCGACCGCGAGCTCCCTGCGCCGGAACATCGCCGCCCGCCCGGAGTGAGTGACGACACCGTCGCCGCGCTCGGCAAGCTATCCGAGGCCCTCGAAACCGTCGAACGGGCCCGCGGCCACCTGTACTCGTTCCATCAGCTGATCGGCCACGCCGACCTCCAGCTCGGGGAGGCCGTCGACGCGCTGCGGGACGCCGGTCACGCCGATGTCGCGGACCGAGTGCAGTCGGAGCTCGTCGGCCGCAATGTCGTCGAGGGCCGGTGGACGTTCCAGATCGTCGAGGAGTTCGACGACCACTACTGGTCGCCGATGCGGGAACACGAACGTGGCGCACGTCACGAACTCGCGGACGGACGACGGCACCTCTTCGAGGCCGAGATGAAGGAAGATCGACGCACACACGGCCGGACGGGACACGAAGCCCGCCCCGGCGAAGGAGGGTAACGGGTGGAAATCCTCAGCAGCAGGACGATTCTGCGGCCGCGCGACTACGCGACGACGCTGAGCTTCTACCGCGACATCCTCGGCCTGGCCACGGCCCGCGAATACCCCGGGGGCACCGTCTTCTTCGCCGGTCAGGGCCTGATCGAGGTTGCCGCGCACGGCGGAACGGGTGAGTCGACGTCCTTCGACGGCGCTCTCTGGCTGCAGGTTCGCGACCTCACCGCGGTCCAGACCGAGCTGGTCCTCGCCGGGGTGAAGATCGACCGCGAGGCCCGGCAGGAACCGTGGGGGCTGTTCGAGATGTGGATCGCGGACCCCGACGGCATTCCGCTCGTGCTGGTGCAGATTCCGGAGGATCACCCCATCCGCCGCGACTCCCGACCGCAGGGTGAGAACTGACGGAAGGCCACACGCAGGGGTGATCCTGTACACCTGACGTCAGCTGTACTTTTTCAGTTGAAATCCGCACAATCTGGGTGTGACCGCAGAGCTCGTAGTTCTCCTGGTGGTAGTTGTCACCGCCCTCGCTTTCGATTTCACGAACGGCTTTCACGACACCGGCAATGCCATGGCCACCTCGATCGCGACGGGAGCTCTGCGACCCAAGGTCGCCGTCGCTCTCTCCGCGTCGTTGAATCTCGTCGGCGCGTTCCTGTCCGTGGAGGTCGCGGCGACAGTCGCCAAGGGCGTGGTGAACCTGGGAGAAGTGGGCGGCGAGGATCTGCTGCTCATCGTGTTCGCGGGCCTGGTCGGCGGCATCATCTGGAATCTGGCGACGTGGCTGCTCGGCCTGCCGTCGAGTTCCTCTCACGCGCTGTTCGGCGGTCTGATCGGTGCGGCGATCGCGTCCATCGGGATGAGCGGCGTCGAGTGGGGCGGGGTGCTCAGCAAGGTCGTCGTTCCCGCGGTCCTCGCCCCCGTGGTCGCGGCACTGGTCGCCACCGCGGGCACCAAGCTGGTCTACCGGATCACCTCGGGCGTGCCGGAGGGCACCAAGGAGCACGGGTTCCGTCTCGGCCAGATCGGTTCCGCTTCCCTGGTGTCGCTGGCCCACGGAACCAACGACGCCCAGAAGACGATGGGCGTGATCTTCCTCGCACTGGTCGCGCACGGAAGCCTGTCCGCCGACGACGAGATGCCGTTCTGGGTCAAGCTGAGTTGCGCCGTCGCGATCGCGCTCGGAACGTACCTCGGCGGCTGGCGGATCATCCGCACACTCGGCAAGGGACTGGTCGAGATCGCGGCTCCCCAGGGCATGGCCGCGGAGTCTTCGTCCGCCGCCATCATCCTCACCTCGAGCCACCTCGGACTGCCGCTGTCCACCACACACGTCGCGACCGGATCCATCCTCGGCACCGGCCTCGGACGCAAGGGCGCCGAGGTCCGCTGGGGCATCGCCGGACGCATGGCGGTCGCATGGCTGGTCACGCTGCCGTCGGCGGCGATCGTCGGCGCAGTGTGCTGGGTCGTCGCCCACCTGATCGGCGGCCTGCCAGGCGTTCTCGTCGTATTCGCCGCCCTGATCCTGCTCGCCGGTTTCATGTACCTGCGCTCCCGCCTGCAACCGGTGACGTCCGGCAACGTGAACGCCGAGTGGGAGTCGGGCGAAGCCCCCGCTCCCGCCGACCGTCCCGAACCGGGTGTGGCCGAGACCGCGGACTCCGCCGGTCCCGCCGCGAATCGCTGAGAGGGACTTCCCATGACACTGCTGACCACCACCGTCCACTCGCTCTGGCAGGTCGTCCTCGTGGGCCTGCTGTTCGGCGCCGGACTGCCCGCGATCTTCGCGCTCGGACTGCGATCGCTCGGCGGCGCAGACACCGGTGAGGGCACCTCGCAGCCGACCGTCGCAGGCCGGATCGGCGCGTGGGCCTGCTTCGCCGTGGTGCTGATCGCGATCATCACTGGGATACTTCTGTTGATGCAGGATTTCCTGGCCAGCAGCTTCGGTATCCACATCTTCTGAGCGGCGACCCCGAGTCCCCGTTCCATCGACGAAAGAGGCCGAACGCGTGCCCAAGTATTCACTTCGCTCTGTGCTCGACTGGCTACGCGCCGGGTATCCCGAGGGAATTCCGGCGAAGGACCATTTCGCATTGCTGGCCGTGCTGCGTCGCCGTCTCACCGACGAGGAGATCGAACAGGTCGTCGCGCTGTCCATCGAAACCGCCCACGAGACACCCGAGCGTCACGTCGACTACGACAACATCCGCCGCCTCATCAGCGACATCACCCACGAGGAACCGTCCGAGGAGGACGTCGCCCGGGTGACGGAGAACCTCGAGGCCGGAGGGTGGCCGGTCGGTACCGACGCCGAATGCGGCGAAGGTTCCGGCGACGCGGAAGAAACACCCGACGCAGGCTAGCGATGAGCCTCCCACCGTTTCTCTCCTCCATCATCGGCTGGCTGCGCGCCGGCTACCCGAACGGCGTACCCGAGCAGGACTACATTCCGTTGTTCGCGCTGCTCACCCGCCGCCTGTCGGAAGATGAGGTGGACGCCGTCGCCGACGCCCTCGTCGAGGAGGGCGATCTGCCCATCGAGAAGACCGACATCCAGGTGCTCATCACGAAGGTCACCGACGAGTTGCCGCTGGAATCGGACGTCGACCGGGTGCGCAGCAACCTCACCGTGGGCGGCTGGCCGCTTGCCGGGCCTGCCCAATGAACGCGTTGCGGGTCCTGCCCGTCCCACCCGGTGCCGGGGTTCTCGGCATCCTGCCGCAGCTGTCCGAGGTTCTCGACGGAACCGCTCCGGCCGCGCTGCCGGTTCCCGCCGCGGACGAGCGGGAGACCCGGCGGCTGACGGACGCGCTGCGGCCCGGCGACCCCATCGACGACGGCGTCACACTCGTGGTCGCGACGTCCGGGACGACGGGTGTGCCGAAGGGCGCCATGCTGTCCGCAGCGGCCCTGCGCGCCAGCGGCGAGGCGACGCACACGCGGCTCGGCGGTCCGGGGTCCTGGCTGCTGACCCTGCCCGCCCACCACATCGCGGGCATGCAGGTGCTGCTGCGCAGTGTCCTCGCCGGTACCGAGCCGGTGGTCATCGACGTGTCCGACGGTTTCGACCCCGGAACGCTGCCCGCCGCCGTCGGGGCGATGACCGGCCCCCGCCGCTATACCTCGCTCGTCCCGACCCAGCTGGTCAAGGCCCTCGACCACCCCGATGCGGTGGCCGCACTGGCCGCGCTCGACGCCGTCCTCCTCGGCGGCGCCGCCACCCCCGCACCGGTCCTGCGGCGCGCCGTCGACGCCGGCATCACCGTCGTCCGTACGTATGGAATGAGCGAGACCTGCGGTGGGTGCGTGTACGACGGCATACCCCTCGACGGCACCCGCGTGCGCCTCGACGGCGACGGCCGGGTCCTCCTCGGCGGCCCCACGCTGGCGTCCGGGTACCGCGGACTCCCCGACCACCCCGCGTTCGCCGAACCCGGCTGGTTCCGCACCGACGACGCCGGCACCGTCACCGACGGCGTCCTGAGCATCACCGGCAGACTCGACGAGGCCATCTCCACCGGCGGACTCACCGTCGTCCCGCAGGTGGTCGAGGCGGCTCTCGTCGCCCACCCCGCGGTCCGGGAATGCGCGGTGATCGGCCTGCCCGACGAGCGACTCGGCCGCCGCCTCACCGCCGTCGTCGTCGCCGAACCCGGCACCGCACCGACACTCGCCGAACTCCGCACGTTCGTCGAACGCACCCTCGACCCCACCGCCGCCCCCCGCGAACTCCACCTCGTCGGCGCCCTCCCCCTCCGCGGTCCAGGCAAGGTCGACCGGCGCGCGCTCGAAGCGCAATTCGGCTAGGGGCCCGCCCGTTCGCGGAGACTTTGGTCAGACGCGCCCGCAATTTCCGCGCGTCTGACCAAAGTCCACGCGGATGCGGTTGTTCACAGGCCGGTCGTTATCCACAGGCCCGCCGAAAGCCCAGGTGATCGCACCAGTCGCATCCGAGGTGTGCGGCACGATGTCGCCATGACCGACGACGTGATCTTCCGACGCCGAGCCCTGGCCGACGGCGTCACCGATTCCGAGATCCGGCACGCACGAAATTCCGGACGGCTGGTGCGCGTTGCGACGGGCGCATACGTCTCCGACGAGTACTTCGCGGGGCTCGATGCACCGGCGTTGCACCGAGTCCGGATTGCCGCGGCCCTGCAGTCGCGCCCACCCGGTGTCGTGGTGAGCCACGCCTCGGCAGCCCTGCTGCACGGAATGGATCTCGGGGACATTTCGCTCGAACGGGTGCACCTGACGAGGAACCATGCCTCCGGCGGCGGACGCACCTCGGGGGTGCACGTCCACGCCACACCATTCGACGCGGACGAGGTCGTCACCCTGGGCGGACTGCCGGTCACCGCCCCCGCCCGGACGGTGGTGGATGCGGCGCGCATCTCGACGTTCGATCAGGCCGTCGTCCTCGGAGACTCGGCCCTGCACCGTCGACTCGTCACGACCCAGGAGATCCTGGACGCAGTCGGCCGGGCCGGACCGCGCAAAGGCATCGCGACCGCGCGACGGGCAGCAGGCTTCCTCGACGGGCGCAGCGAAAGCCCGGGAGAGTCGCTGAGCCGAATCCGCATCCGGCGACACGGCCTGCCGTCCCCCGAACTCCAGCACGTTCTCCGCGACGGCTCCGGCGCCTTCCTCGGCCGGGTCGACTTCTTCTGGGCGGGCAGCGGCGTCGTCGGTGAGTTCGACGGGATGGGGAAATACGGTGTCGACGGTAGCCAGGCGGCGGTGGCCGTCCATCGCGAGAAACTCCGGGAGGATGCGATCCGCGACGCCGGGTACGAGGTGGTCCGGTGGACGTGGCGGGATCTTTTCGACTTCGCCACCGTCAAGGCCCGCTACGAGAGGGCGTGTGCGCGCTCGGGCCACCGGCGCTGAGGGACGTTCGCGGAGACTGTGGTCAGACGCGCAATTTCCGCGCGTCTGACCAATGGCTGTGAATCCGCAGGTCGAGGGTGCGCGCCAGTCGGTGCAAGAGTCGTGCAAGGCCGCTGCAAGTGGCGGACTGCATCGTCTACGGCATGAACCTCAGTGCAACTCCCCCAGCCATCGAGGCCGACGGGCTCGTGAAGCTCTTCGGCCGTCAGCGCGCCGTCGACGGTGTGAGCCTGTCCGTGCCGACCGGGTCGGTGTACGGAGTGCTCGGCCCGAACGGCGCCGGCAAGACCACGACGGTGCGGATGCTTGCGACGCTGTTGCGTCCGGACGGCGGCGAGGCCCGCATCTTCGGCCACGACGTGGTGCGCGAACCGAACGCGGTGCGCTCGCTGGTCGGTGTCACGGGCCAGTACGCGTCCGTCGACGAGGACCTGTCGGCGGTCGAGAATCTGGTGATCTTCGCCCGACTGCTCGGCCTGAGCCGGGGTGACGCCCGCCGCAAGTGCACGGAACTGCTCGAGGAGTTCGACCTCACCGAGGCGGCGACGAAGCCGCTGAAGAATTTCTCGGGCGGCATGCGTCGACGCCTCGACCTGGCGGCGAGCCTGATCGCCCATCCCCCGCTGCTGTTCCTCGACGAGCCGACGACGGGTCTGGACCCTCGGACACGTGCCCAGATGTGGGACACGATCCGCAGGCTGGTCGCGGACGGGTCGACGGTGCTGCTCACCACGCAGTACCTGGACGAGGCCGATCAGCTGGCCGATCGGATCGCGGTCATCGATCGCGGGAAGGTGATCGCGGACGGCACGGCCGACGAGTTGAAGGCGTCCGTCGGGGTCTCGTCGCTGCAGTTGACCCTCGCCGATCGCGGACAGATCGACGACGCGCGGTCGGTCATCGCCCACACCCTCGGCGTGGAAGTGGCGATCACGCCGGAGATCGGCCGCCTGACCGCGCCGATGACCGATCCGTCGCTGACCGTGGAACTGCTGATCCGGCTGCGCGACCACGGGATCGCCGTCGACGAGATCACCGTCCAGAAGCCGAGCCTCGACGAGGTCTTCCTCACCATCACCGGCCACGGCGCAGACGCCACCGAGGCCGACACCGAACGGAGCGTCGCATGACCACCACCCTCGAATCCCGCACTCACGCTGGCCCCCAACCGATTCCGGAGGCCCGCAACCGGATCAGTCTCGAGCAGTCCGTTGCCAACACGCTGACCATGGCACACCGCGGTCTGCTCAAGATCAAGCACAATCCGGAGCAACTGTTCGACGTCGTCGTCCAGCCGATCATCTTCACGCTGATGTTCACGTACATCTTCGGTGGCGCGATCTCCGGCGACGTGGCGTCGTATCTGCCGATCATCATCCCGGGCATCCTGGTCCAGACGGTGATCACCACGTCGATCGTGACGGGCACCCAGTTGCGGGAAGACATGGACAAGGGCGTCTTCGACCGTTTCAAGTCGCTGCCGATCGCCCGCATCGCTCCGCTGTCGGGCGCGCTCCTGGCGGACGTCGTGCGGTACGGCATCGCCACGACCATTACGTTCACCGTCGGCATCGCGATGGGCTACCGGCCCGGCGGCGGTGTCGTGGGCGTGCTGTCGGCCGGAGCGCTGGTCGTCGTCTGCGCGTTCTCGATCAGCTGGATCTTCGCGCTGATGGGCGTCCTGATGAGCAAAGCATCTTCGGTGCAGGGCATTTCGATGCTGATCCTGTTTCCGCTGACGTTCATGTCCAACGCGTTCGTGCCCGCGAACACGATGCCCGGCTGGATGCAGGCGTTCGTGAACGTCAACCCTGTGTCGCATGTCGTGACGGCGGTGCGTGAACTCGTCAACGACGGCCACTTCGGGGTCCACGTGGTGTGGTCGCTGCTCGGCGCCGCCGTGATCGTCGCGGTCATGGCGCCGCTGACGGTCCGGACGTACATGCGCAAGGCCTGACACCCGAAGAACGAAGCGAGCCGGTGGACGCGGGGTCCACCGGCTCGCTTCGGCTATTTCTCCGGTTCGGGGGCGTCCGCCTGCAACTCCCCCACCTCCGTCTTGAGGATCCGCATCGACCGGCCCAGCCCGCGGGCGGCGTCCGGGAGTTTCTTCGACCCAAACAGCACCACGAGGACCACCGCGATGATTGCCCAGTGGCTCGGGCTCAGTGCCCCCACTACTGGGGCTCCTCGCCGTCGGGGTACACGGCGTCCACCTCGACCTCGACGAGCCAGCCGGCGGCGGGCAGGCTCGCGACCTCCAGCGCGAACCGGCTGGGCCGCGCGGAGTTCCGTTCCATCGGGGCAGCGGGTTCCGCAGTGCCGAGCGGGACCAGTTCCGTGTCTTCCGTGTCGAGGTTGGTGTTCGCGAAGAACTGCCGGTAGGCGCGGTTCCAGCCGGCGTAGTCGGCGCGGTCGGTGCCGGGTGCGTTGTCGAGGAACACCCGCATGGTCACGACGTCTTCGAGGGTCAGCCCCTGCGCCTCGAGATTGTCGCGAATCCGCTTCAGCGCGTTGATGCCCTGCGCCTCGGTGATCGTGACGCCTGCCGGAAGTGCGCCGCCCGCGAACACGTCGGTGTCGATGTAGGACTCGGGGGTGCCCTCGGGGGCTGCATTGTTGGACGCGCCGGGGCCGATTCCGCTCGACTTGTAGACGGCGGTGCCGCCACCGATCACCACGCCCTGCGCGATCATCGGATTCGCTTCTCCAGCTTCGAGAACCGACTTGGAGACGAAGGTGCTGCTCGGCGCATCTGCCGCCGCCTCGTCGGAGGAGCACGACGTCGCCCCGAAAATCAGAGCGGAGGCCGCGAGGGCCGCGGTGACGGCCTTGGTACGAATCGACTTCACAGTGCACAACTCCTTGTTCGAGGGAACGGTCAGGCTTCCTGGGCCACGCGCTGATGGATGTGGGTGACGACGTCGCGGGCGGACGTCAGGGCGCCGTGCTGCCAGGCGATGGCGTTGGACAGGTGATCGCCGGCGAAGTAGATCTTCTCGACGGGTTCGAGCAGCTTCTCGTACTCGGGCGTGGCGGCCCCGCCGTGCGAGCCGCCGCTTCCCGCCCAGTTCGCCCAGGCACTCTCGGAGTACTTGGTGCGCCGCCAGCTACCGGAGAACGACGAGGAGATGTCGCGGGTGTACTTCTCGCCGTGGATCTCCGAGCCCTCCGCGATCGCCTTCGCGAGCCGTTGGCGGTGCGTGAGGGATTCGAACGCCTCTTGCCGCTTGCCGCTGCTGTAGTAGGCCACGACCACACCCCGGTCGGAGTTGTAGTGGTCGTACGGGAACATGATCTGCGAGATGTCCTTGTCGGTGTTGGACGCGCCGCCGTAGATGCGGTCCTCGGTCTCCCACCACCGGCGCGAGTACTCGATGCCGAGCTTCCCGGACGACGACGGCTTGGCCGCCTTCAGCGCGGTGAGCACGTCGGCGGGCAGATTGTTCTGCAGTCGCCCGACGAGGTGCGGCGGGATGGTGCAGATCGCGTAGTCGGCGGTGATCGATTTCCTCGCGCCATCGGCGGTGTACTCGACGGTGACACCGCCGGACACGTTCTTCATCGACGTCACCTCGGCGCCGAAGACGATGTTGTCGGTGCCGATCCGGTCCTGGAACGCATAGTAGATCCGGTCCATGCCGCCGACCGGGGAGAACATCATCATCGCCTGGTCGTAGCCGAAGTCGAAGCTGAAGTTGCGGCCGATGCCGCTGCGGATCACTTCCTGCATCGCGAACGGCTTCTTCTCGGTGCCGAAGTTCAATCCGGCTCCGGGTTCGGATTCGTAACCGCGACGCGAGGATCCGAGGTAGCGGCCGTCGTCGGAGAGGTCGCCGAAGTCGCTGAGGAACTCCGAGAGCGCGTCCTTGTCCTCGCGGGTCAGCACCTGGTCGAGAGCGCCCTGATCGGTGGCCTTCTTCAGCAGCTCCGACATGTAGCCGAATGTGTCGGCCTTCGCCGCGCGGTAGGTGACGGACTGGTTCGACAACGACGTGTCGCTCTTGTAGTTCACGAACGTGTTCGCGTTCTGGTTCCCGAAGCCCTGGATCTCCACGCCGAGTTCGCGGCAGTAGTCGAGGGTGATGTGGCTCTGCGGGATGCGTGTGGCGCCGACGTTGTAGAAGTGGCCGTCCGAGAACGTGCATTTCTGCGTCTCACCGTTCAGGTCGGTCTCCTCCGTTCCGGCGCGGGCGGTCCAGACGCGGCCGCCGGGCCGGGTGCGGGCCTCGAGGACGGTCACCTCGTATCCGGCCTTCTGCAATTCGAACGCGGAACACAGTCCGGCGGGACCGCCGCCGAGGACGACGACGGAGTGGCTGCCCTTCACCTTGCCGATGAGGTCGCCTGCCGCGAGAGGCTGGAAGGTGCGGGCGGGCGCGGCGGTCGACGGCGCGAGCCCGAGCGTCGACATCGCGCCGTACGCGAGGCCCGCACCCCCGGTGGCCCCGAGTCCCTTCATGAAAGATCTACGTGTGAATGCCAATTCGCGCTCCCATTCTTGCGCCCGGCGACCCGGGTAACTTGTCCGGATTCATCCTGGGAGGGATGCGAGTCGGGAAGTTGTCGACGGCGAAACAATGTGAGGCAACCGAGTGAGAACCGGTGCGGACCGTTCTCACTCCGAAGTCGGAGTTCGACGCGAAACCGAAACGTCTCCGCAACACGACCCGATTAGTTTCACGCGCATGTCAGCCCTTTCCGACGCCATCGCGCGTTCGTTCGCCATCGGCGAGCCCGAACGTCAGGCATTGTCGCCGTTGCGGGCACTGGGCCGGAGGCAGTTGTCGGGCGTCGAAGTACTCGCCCAGTCGGTGGCCACGACGGCACCGGCGGTGTCGATGGTGGTTCTGCCCGTCACCATGTTCACCCACCAGATGCTGCTGAGCGGTCTGATCACGATCGTCGTCGCAACCGTGGTCGTCTCCCTCATCGCGATCTGTGTCTCGCAGTTCACGCGGCGTATGGCGGCCGCGGGTGGTCTCTACAGTTTCGTGTTCCAGGGACTCGGCACCCGGGCCGCGCTGACCGCGGGCGTCGCGATGCTCACCAAATACGTGGGCAGCGCGGTGATGACGCTGTACCACGGTGGCCAGGCCGTGATCGCGACGCTCGGCTTCTTCGGACTGGAGTTGCGCGGGCCGGCCGAGCGCCTCCTCGTCTACGCCGGGATCGCGATCGTGATCCTCGCCTGCCTGGTCCGCGGGGTGCGGTTCGCGGCCCTCGCCATCCTCGCCGTCGAATCGTGCTCGTTGCTGTTCATCGCCGGTCTGATGATCGTGACGGGTGCGGGCGGCCAGCAGGCCCTTGTGCCACCGTCGGATTCGGCGTACGGGCCGCTGCTCATGACGCTGGCCGCGGTGTTCGCCCTGGCCGGTTTCGAGAGCGCCACGTTCTTCGGTCCGGAGGCCAAGCGCCCCCTCGCCACCGTGACCCGCACCGTGATGCTGACGCCGATGATCTGCGGCGGCCTGTTCATCTTCTCGGCGTGGGCCGCGTGGTCCGGCCGCACCGACACCTTGGTCAACGCGTACCTGCACGGCACCGGCACCGGTGTCGACCCGGCCGTGGTGATCGCCCTGAACCTCGGGTTGGGCACGTCGTGGCTGGCGTCGTCGATGGCGTCGTCGAATGCCGCGTCGCGCCTGCTGTATTCGATGGGGATCGAAACCGTCGTTCCGCGCCTGTTCGCCCGGGTGCACCGCGGCTACCGCACCCCGTACGCGGCGCTGGCCGTCATCGTGTGCGTCGTGTGCGGAGGTGCCGCGACGTTCGGCCTCGTCGGCAAATCGGCGGCGTTCGGTCATGTGCAGTTGATCGCCCGAACGGCGGTGGTCGCGGCGTACGTGCTGGTGGCGGTGGCGTCGGTGTTCTTCCTCCGCCGGATCGGAGAGCACACGCCCCTCGTCCTCGCGGCCGGAGTCTCGGGCAGCGCCGCCGGCGGAATCGTGCTGGCCTACATGCTGTTCGTGAACGTGGCGCACGGTTTCACGATGGTCCCGGCCGTGGTGCTGGCCCTGTTGCTGTCGGGTTCGGCGTGGCAGCTGTACCTGCGGTGGCGCTACCCGGCGAGCCTGCGGTCGATGGGTGTGTTCGACACGGCGGAGACGGACGACGTGCTGCCGGGGGCCGGGGTGTTCGCGACGGATGCCGCCGGGAACGTCGCGTTGACGGCGGCTGGACGCACGCCCGGGTCTCGGTGATGGGCGCCCGAGCCGGGGAGATCGCGGGCCACGAACCGCGCGCCGTGCAGAAGGCACTCGCCCTGCTCGAGGCGGTCGCGCAACTCGGGTCCGGGGCGACCGCGAGAGACATAGCCGCACACGCGGGGATCCCCCAGGCCACGGCGTACCGGCTGCTCAATCTCCTGACCGCCGACGGATATCTGGTGCGGATCGCCGACCTGTCCGGGTTCGCGCTGGGCCGCCGGACCCGGCAGCTGGCGGGTGCCGACGCCGCACCCGACCCGGTCGACCACCACGCCGTCCTCGACGAGTTGCGGGAGCAGGTCCGTTTCGGCGTTCACCTGGCGTCGTTCGACGGCGGCCGGGTGCGCCTCGTCGACCGGGATCCCGACCACGAACTCAGCGGCGAGACCGCGATCGCCGCACACCTGCACGCGTCCGCCATCGGCAAGGTCCTTCTCGCGTCTCGTCCCGAACTGGTCCCGCCGAGCCTGCGCAGGGTGACGTCGTCGACCATCACCGACGTCCGCACGCTGCGGGCCGAACTCGACGCCGTCCGGCACACCGGTTCGGCCCGCGAGGTCGACGAAGTGCGTGTCGGCCGCAGCGCGGTCGCCGTTCCGGTGCGCGACGCGCAGAACGCGGTGACCGGGTGCCTCGCGGCGATCGGGAAGACGGGACGGCTGGCGGTCGACGACCCGGAACTCACCGACCTTCTACGCTCCTGCGCGGCGCGGGTCGGCGGCTGGGTGCCCGCGTGAGCCGCCGTCACGGATCACCGCGGTGAGCACATCCAGAATCTCGGTGTGCACTCTGCGACGTGACCACGTACCGACCCTCGCCTGCGCCGACGTCCAGCGGTCCGTATCGACGTTCTCGAGTGCGAAGGCCACGTGGCGGTGGTGTTGCAGCGAGACGCTGTCCTGCCGGGCGCGAGCCGGAACGGACAGGGCCAGGAGCGCGAGACCGCGTTCGGATTCACCGCGTGCGATCTCGAAACATCCGATGGCCGCCGCGACTGCGCCGGTGACGGGAAGATCCGGATATGCGCCCACTCCCAGCCGGGTCCGTGCCCACTCCGCGAGCTGCGGAACGATGTCCACCATCATCTCGGACCGGCCGTGCAGCACGTGGGCGGACACCACCGAGGCCGCGAGCACGAGTCCGTACGGATCGGCGTAGGGCGCGGCCGTGATCCGGGGGTACATCAGGTCCAGCGCCTCCCGGTAACGGGCGAGCCCCCGTTCGACGTCGCCGTCCGCCAGATCGGCTTCCGCGAGACTGCTCATGGCGGCGATCCGCCATTCGTCCTGCTGGTCGTCGGTGCCCGCGCCGGGACCGCGATGCTCGAGCAGCGTCTCTGCCAGCACCTTGCGGCCCGCCTCGACGTCACCGTCCGCGATCAGCGCGGAAGCCTGGAAACCCCACAGCTGGTCCGCCTCCTCCTGCGCGCCCAGTTTCCGCAGCCCCGCGACCGCGTCCTGATAGAGCGACACCGCGTCCCGGTACCGGCCGGACTGGCTGTACAGCGAGCCGAGGAACTGGGCCGCCATCGCCGCGCCCCACACGTCACCGATCGAGGCGCACAGGTCGGAGACGGCCCGCGCGTCACGCACGGCACCGCGGAAATCGCCGAGGTTCTCACGCATGCTGGCCCGCGCCGCCAGCGCCGCCGCATGGGTTTCCCGATCGTGCGAGCGCACCCCTTCCGCGACCACCCTGGCGTGCCGCCGCCCCGACCCCAGGGACAGGATGACGTTCACCGCGAACGAGGAGACCGGCGGCAGATCGGCGCGATGGCGGACGAGGTGCCGCAATCGGGTCCGGGTACGGGCGAGGGTGCGGGCCTGACCGCCGAACACCAGATGCATCGCCGCGAGCAGGAACGTGTACGCCACCAACTCCGAGTCGACGTCGCTCAGATCCGCGCCTTCCGTAGCCGCCAGGATCCGCGGCGTCCAGTTCATCACCTCCGAGTGCGCGCCCCGAATGGCCCACAGGCCGCCCAGCACCGGGAACACGATCGCGACGGTCTCGGCGTCGCCGCGCTCGACCGCCCACCGGAGCACGGCGAGGAAGTTGTCGTGGTCGGCGTCGATGTCGTCCGCGAGCGCGACCTGGTCGGCACGGCACCGCACCAGTGCCTCCGACGCGAACAGTCCCGCCCAGACCCTTTGGCGAGCAAATACTTCCGGCTCCTCGGCGGCCTCGCCGAGTCGCTCCTCGCCGTATTCGCGCACCGTCTCGAGCATGTAGTAGCGCAGCGTGTCCGACGTCTCCGACACGGACAGCAGCGATTGGTTGACGAGGCCCTCGACAGCCTCCGCGACATCGTCGACGCCGTCCCATTCCGCGATCGTCCGGGCGGCGTCCAGCGTGAACCCCGCCGGGAATCGGCACAGTCGGCGCAGTGCGATCTGCTGCTGCTCGCTCAGAAGCTGCCAGCTCCAGTCGATGACGGCATGCAGGGTGCGGTGCCGCTCGGGCGACGTCGGGTCGTGCGAGCGCAGCAGCGCGAACCGGTGCTCGAGTCTGCGGCCGATGTCCTCGACGCTCATGCTGCGCACCCGGGCGGCGGCCAGTTCGATCGCGAGCGGAAGACCGTCGAGGGTGCGGCAGACACTGCGCACGGTTTCCGGGTCGAGCCGCGCCGTCGGTCGCACGGCGCGGGCCCGGGCCGTGAACAGTTGAACGGCGGGCGCGTCCTCGTCGTCGATCGCCAGCGGCGGCAGCGGGTACACCGCCTCGGACGCGAGCATGAGGGGCGATCGGCTGGTCGCGAGGACGGTCAGCTGATCGCCTGCGGCCACCAGGTCGGCCACGATCTCGGAACACGCCCCGACGACGTGCTCACAGTTGTCGAGAATCAGCAGCATCGGCCCCGCCGACAGCGCTTCCCGGAGTTTTTCCCGCGCGGAATGGATGCGGCTGAGCGTGAGTCGCCCCGGTGCGATGTCGATCTCACTGAGACCCAGGGTGCTGCTGATCGCCGCCACGACGTCTTCACTGCTGCGCAGCGACGCGAGTTCCACCAGGGCCACGGACGTCCGCGCGGCGGCCCGCGCACCCAGTTCGTGTGCGAGGCGGGTCTTGCCGGCACCGCCCGGTCCGAGAATGGTCACGACGCGCGAGGACGTGAGCAGTGCCTCGATCTCCACCACGTCGGTGTTCCGGCCCAGCAGGGCGTTCGGTGCCGCCCGGAGGCCGATCGCCGTGCGGTCCGGCGCCGCGGGGCGCCGGCGGTCCGGCCCGGGTGCGCCGTCGCCGCGCAGGATCTCGGTGTGCAGGGCGACGAGGGCAGGGGACGGGTCTGCTCCCAGCCGATCGACCAGCCGCCTGCGGAAGGTCGCGAACACGTCCAGCGCCTCGTTGTCGCGCCCGAGCCCGGCGAGGGCACGCATGAGGTCGGCGTGTGCCCGCTCGTCGAGGGGTTCCGCGGCCACGTGCGCCTGCGCCTTCGGCAGGGCGGTCGCCCAGTCGCCGGCGTCGACCAGCGCTGCCCGTTCCGCGGCCTCGAGCCGGCCCCGGATCACCGCGGCGTCCGCTGCGAGTTCCCTTGCCGCGGCGCCCGCGGGAAGGTCGGCGCCCGGGTCGCCCCGCCACAGTGCGAGTGCATCGCGGATCTCGTCCGGCCCGGCGCCGCCGTCACCCCGGCCCGGCAGCCGGCGCGTCACGTCCTCCGCGCGGGTCAGGTCGACGGCGTCCCGGGACACCGCCAGCCGGTATCCGGCCGGGCCGATCTCCAGCATTCCGTCCGGCAACGCCGCCCGCAGCCGGGAGACCTGCGTGTGCAGCGCGTTCATCGGCGACCGCGGCGGATCCTCACCCCACACCTCGTCGATGAGTGCCTGGGCGGACCGGCTCCGGCCGGGATCGCGGGCGAGGGCAACGAGCAGGCTGCGCGCGCGGGTGCCGGGCAGCGGGGCGAGCGCACCCGATCGCCACGTCGATACCTCACCCAACAAGGCGACCTGGATCGGTGCGCTTGCCGGTGCCACCGTCTCGTCCACGCTCATCTGCTGGTCCACCGCGTTCGATGGTATTGCACCGGGCGGACACGAACTTCTCGAAGTTCGGTGTGGGTGCGGGCGCCTTCTCGCTCGGTGCAAAGATCGGTGCATGGCAACGGCTGCTCAATGGATCGAAGGCGCTCGTCCGCGCACCCTCCCGAACGCGATCGCCCCTGTGCTCGTGGGCACCGGCGCCGCGGCATCGCTCGGCGGCGCGGTGTGGTGGAAGGCGGTGCTGGCACTGGTGGTCTCTCTCGCGTTGATCGTGGGAGTCAATTTCGCCAACGACTACTCGGACGGGATTCGCGGCACCGACGACGAGCGGGTCGGACCGCTGCGGCTCGTCGGCTCCAAGCTGGTGAAACCGGCGGCGGTGAAGGCGGCGGCCATCGCCTGCTTCGCGGTCGCCGCGGTGGCCGGCCTGGTCCTCGCCGTCACCACCGCGTGGTGGCTCGTGCTGGTCGGCGCCCTGTGCATCGTGGGCGCCTGGTTCTACACGGGCGGCAAGAAGCCCTACGGGTACAGCGGCTTCGGCGAGGTCGCCGTCTTCGTGTTCTTCGGTCTCGTCGCCGTCCTGGGCACCCAGTACGTGCAGGCCGAGACGGTGGACTGGGCCGGACTCGTGTCCGCGGTCGCCGTCGGGTCGTTCTCGAGCGCCGTTCTCGTCGCCAACAATCTGCGGGACATTCCCACCGACACCGCATCCGGCAAGCGCACGCTCGCGGTCCGGCTCGGCGACTCGCGTACCCGCATCCTGCATCTGGTCACGCTGACGGTGCCGTTCGTCGTGACCCTGGTCCTGGTGCTGCGCACCCCGTGGGCGCTCGTCGGGCTGCTCGCGCTGCCCCTTGCGGTCCGGGCGAACGCTCCCGTCCGCTCGGGCGGCCTGGGGCTCGCACTGATTCCCGCGCTTCGGGATTCGGGGCTGGCGATGCTGGTCTGGGGCGCCGCGACCGCCGTGGCGCTGTCGGCCGCCTGAGCGTCCCGGTCAGTCGCCGTCCGGCAGCAGAATGCCGAGAACGAAGTTGACGATCGAGATGATCAGGCCGCCCCACACGGCCGTCCAGAAGCCGTCCACGGTCAGGCCGTAGTCGGTCAGCGAACTGAGCCAGGCGGTGAGCATCAGCATCAGGGCGTTGATCACCAGGGTGAACAGCCCCAGCGTCAGGATCAGCAGCGGCAGCGACAGCAACTTCACCAACGGCTTGACGAAGATGTTGACGACGGTGAACACCAGCGCGATGCCGAGCAGCACCACGATGTCCCAGCCGGTTCCGTTGCCCGAACTGGAGATGTCGATACCCGACACCCAGGCTGCCGCCAGCCAGATCGCGAACGCGTTGATGACGAGGCGTACCAAGAAGGTCATGCGTGCATGCTGGCACACCGATCGGACAAACGGGAACCGGGCGACGCCGGAGCGGGACGGTCAGGCCGCGCGGTCGTCGAGGGCCGCGTGCACTCGGTGGCGGAGTTCGTCCACCCCGACCCGGACCTCGAGGATCTGTCTCGTGGTGCCCTCGGCGACGCGCAGTATCCCGAGGAAGATGTGCTCGGCGCCGATGTGATCGTCCTTGCGCGCCAGCGCCTCCCGCAGTGACAGTTCGATCGCCTTCTTCGCGTCGCGGGTGAACCCGATGTGCCCCGACTTCCGGCCGAACCAGCCGCGCTTCTCCGACGGTTGCTCCGGATCGAGCACGCCCTTGCCGAAGTTCTGCTCGAGACTCTGCCGCACGGCGTCGAGGTCGATCCCGATCGATTCGAGCGCTTCCGCGTCGGCGTCGCTCAGGGCGGTGCCGTGCGTCGCGACGGTCGCTCGCGCCGTGTCCTCCTCGATGCCGGCGTCGGTGAGGATGCCGTGGACGGGTTCGGTTTTCACGGACAGCAGCGCGAGTAGGAGGTGCTGCGGCCCGATCTGCGGCGACTTCAGGTCGCGCGCTTCCTGCTGCGCGCCGATCACCACGGCCCGGGCGTCCTTCGAGAATCGTTCGAACATGCGCCGTTACCTCCCTCTCCGGTTGTGTTTCTGGTGGACGGCCTGCCTGCTCACCTCGAGGGAGTCGGCGATCGCCTGCCAGGACCAGCCCTGGGCGCGGGCGTTGGCGACCTGGATGGCCTCGAGCCGTTCGAGAAGTCGCCGCAGCGCACGCACGGCCCGCAACCCCTCGGCGGGGTCTGGGCTGCCCGCCGCTGCGGCGAGCGTGGTTGCTTCGGTCATGCATGTCAATTTAGGTTGACACCAACCGGGCGTCAACCCTGCTTGACAGATTCGAGGCGGGCCGTCAGTACGCCGCGACCGCCCCGTCGACGGCGATCTGCAGGTCCTTCTGCACGACGTGCGCGATGTCCATCGGTTTCGCCGGGAGGTCGAACAGCGGCTCCCCGACGAAGACGCTGGCAGACTTCACGTTCTCGGTGTCGGGCCCGTGAGCGTCCGGCCCGTAACTGATGCCGATGGACAGCAGCACGGGCGAGACTCCGCGATCTGCCGCACGTTTCGCGATGTGACCGATACCGCTGTTGATGTGCTGCAGCCGGGTCGGGTCGTCCTCGTTGCACGTGCCCTCGGGAAAGATCGCCAGGTTGTCACCGCGACAGAGCCGTTCGGCGGAGATGTCCATCATGAGCCTGCCCGCGTCGGCGACCGCCCGCAGCCCGTAGTTTTTACTGCGGAACACCGGGATACCGCCCATCATGTCGACCTTCTTGTGAAGGTCGGGGTCGACGAACAATTCGTCTTTCGCGAGCACCCGGGTGCGCCCGATCGCGCGGCGCAACGGCGTGTTCCAGGCCGTCGCCGCCAGCGTGTACTGATCGCTGTGGGTCACGTGATTGGCGGCGACGATAAGCACCCTTCCCGACTTCACCAACCCGGCCAGCTGCGCCTTCGCGTCGTCCGCGTACACGATCCGCGGCCGGTACTTCGCATACAGCGACGCGTACGCCAGCTTGGCGAGCACCCGATTCTGCCGGTGGTCGCGGTAGTACGCGTACACCGCTTCGTAGTTCTCGAGAGTCACCTCGGGCTTGTCCATGCGAGTCCCCGCTCCGTCGTCCTAACGTCAGGCTACCAACCTACGGTCCCGTAGCCTACGGAGGAGTAGGTATCGGGAAAGTGCAGGGAAACTGTGCGAACAGCACGATTTCAGGTACAAAAGACCTGTGATCCGCCCGGCCACTTCCACCGACCTGCCCGCTCTGCAAGACATCGAAATCGAGGCGGGTGCGCCGTTTCGCGACATCGGAATGGACGCCGTTGCCGACGATCCCCCGTTCTCACTCGACGAGCTGACCGAATACCTCCAGCTGGAATGCATTTGGGTCGCGGTCGACGCGGACGACGCCCCGGTCGCCTACGCACTCGTCGCCGTCGTCGACGGCTGCGCACACATCGAACAGGTGTCGGTTCATCCGGGGCACGCCCGCCAGGGTCTCGGCGCACAGCTCATCGACGAGATCTCGTCGTGGGCGGCCGTGCGCGGACTGCCCGCTCTCACGCTCACCACGTTCGTCGACGTCCCGTGGAACGCCCCCTACTACGAGCGGCTGGGTTTCCGCCCCCTGCCGGAGACCGACCTCACCCCGGGCCTGTCGCGCATCCGCGACGACGAGGCCCGGCACGGCCTCGCCGCGTGGCCGCGGGTCACGATGTCGCGCGCGGTGACCGCGCCGGTGCGTGCCGCGGCGCCTCAGCCGGGCTGACCGGGCCACTGCCCGGTCGCCGCGAACCGGTCGAGCACCGCGGTCGGGCCCGAGAGGTCGATGCCCTCCCCTGCCACCCAGTCGTCGTCGAAGTAGGTGTCGGCGTACCGCTCGCCGCCGTCGCACAGGACGGTGACGACGCTGCCGGACCGTCCGGCCGCGAGCATCTCCGCGACGACGGTGAACGCGCCCCACAGGTTCGTGCCCGTGGATCCGCCGACCCGGCGGCCGAGCACCGAACTGGCGTGCCGGGCCGTTGCGATGGACGCGGCGTCGGGCACCCGCATCATGCGGTCGATGACCTGCCCGACGAAGGACGGCTCCACCCGCGGCCTGCCGATGCCCTCGATCCGCGAGGGCATTCCGGTCGCGTATTCACAGGAGTTGATCTCGTAGCCGCCGAAGAACGCGGAGTTCTCGGGGTCCACGACGAGTAGCCGGGTCGCGTGCCTGCGGTACCGGATGTACCTGCCCAGCGTCGCGCTGGTGCCCCCGGTCCCGGCGCTCATGACGAGCCACTCCGGCACCGGATGCTCTTCCCGGGTCATCTGCTGGTAGATCGACTCGGCGATGTTGTTGTTGCCCCGCCAGTCGGTGGCCCGCTCCGCGTGCGTGAACTGGTCCATGAAGTGACCGTTCGTCTCCGCGGCGAGCCGCCGGGCCTCGCTGTAGATCTCCGGCGGCCGGTCGATGAAATGGCAGCGACCGCCCTGCGCCTCGATGAGGGCGATCTTCGCGCCGCTCGTACTGCGCGGCATGACGGCCACGAAGTCGAGGCCGAGCATCTTCGCGAAATACGCCTCACTGACGGCCGTCGATCCCGAAGACGCCTCGATGACCGTGGTGCCCTCGGTGATCCATCCGTTGCAGATCGCGTACAGGAACAGCGACCGGGCCAGCCGGTGCTTGAGACTGCCCGTGATGTGGGTCGACTCGTCCTTGAGGTAGAGCTGCACGTCCCACTCGGCGGGCAGCGGGTACCGCAGCAGGTGCGTGTCGGCGCTGCGCTGCGCGTCGGCGTCGATGAGACGGACGGCGTTGTCCACCCAATCCCGCGGCAGGCTCCGGTCGATGACGACGCAGTCGTCGACCGTCACCGGGACGTGCCCTCACCGCGGAGCCGGGCACGCAGGTCGGCCTGGTCCGCGCGGCGCTGCGCGTCGAAGGTGGCGATCCCCTCGTTGACCCGCTTGCGGAGTTTCGCGAACAGCAGCAGCGACAGCGGGAGCGCGATGAGGACCGCGAAGATCGCGGCGACGAGCAGCGGCACGGCGACTCCGACTAGTGCGGCCACTCCGAGGATGATGGCACCGATGACGACGACCAGCAGCAGCCGGGCGATCGAATAAATCGCCACGTCACGTGCAAGCCGGCCCTTGGTCACCCGCCCGTCGCGCTTCGCTTTCGCGCTCGAATTTTCGGGTTCGACCTGGTCTTCTGGCTTCTCGGATGACTCGCTCACGCTCCCAGGTTACCCATCGCCGAGGGGGCACCCCACACGTCCGACTTATCCGATTTGTCTATTACCTCCCCTTTACCAACATTAGATCGTTCGAGTACCCGGGGTCTCGGATGTCACGATGACCGAGATCAGTCGCAACAGCGGCCGGCTTCAGCACCAACCAGTCGAAAGCAGTGGAGGATCGTCGATGAGCGCACCCACCTACAACGGACCCGGATTCAGCGGATCCCACGAAGCCCTCATGACCCCGGGCCAGGTGGCTGCCCTGTTCCATGTCGACCCGAAGACCGTGACGCGATGGGCGCACGCGGGCCGGCTCGGATCGCTGCGCACCCCCGGCGGGCACCGCCGCTTCCGCGAGGCCGAAGTCATGCAGCTGCTCCGCTCCCTGACAACGGAGGCGGGCCGACCCTGACGCTGTAGGCGGGCCGACCCTGACGCTGCAGGCCGGCCGACCGTAAAGACCGCCTGCAATCGCACTACCCGGACGCTCCCCGCCCGGGTAGGTGCCCTCTGCCGCCGACGCGGCTACGCTCGAGGAATACCGGCTACCCTCGAGCGGTGTAAGGAGGTGCGCGGTGATCTATCTGTTGGCACTCATCGGGCTCGTGACAGTGGCGGTCCTGATGTGGAAGGCGTTCGGCCCGAACACGCGGCCCGTGCTGAGCACGCGGGTGCAGGGACCCGACGACGATCCGGATTTCCTGTGGAAGGTGGATCGGGAGACGCGTCGGAAGAAGTCCGGCGAACCCGATGCCGGTCCGGCGGATCCGGCCGGGTGAACATCAGCCGTGGTGCCGGTCCGGCCGGCACCGTCGGCATCACTGCCTCAGCGACGGTCCTGTAGCGCGAAACTCGACGCCGGGAAGTCGGAGGCCACCGCGGCGGCCAGTTCGAGGAGTGCGTTGCGCGTCTTCGGGCGCAGCCGCTCCAGTTCGATCTCGGCGCCCTCTTCGAGGTGCGGATCGAACGGAATCAGCCGCACCAGTCGGCATCGCTGCTCGAAGTGCTCGACGACCTTCGGCAGATCCACCTTGCCCGACCTCGGGCGCACGGCATTGACGACGGCCACCGACCGGGCCACGAGTTCGCGGTACCCGTGGGCGTCGAGCCAGTCGAGCGTGGCGGAGGCGCTTCGGGCGCCGTCGACGGACCCCGAGCTGACCACCACGAGCGCGTCGGCCTCCTCGAGGATGGTCTGCATCGCGGAGTGCATCAGGCCGGTGCCGCAGTCGGTGAGGACGATGCTGTAGAACTTCTCGAGCATCGTGACGGTCCGGGCGTAGTCGTCGGCACTGAACGCCTCCGAGACGGCCGGGTCGCTGTCGGACGCGAGGACCTCGAGCCGGTGCCTGCTCTGCGACGTGTAACTGCGGACGTCGCTGTACTTCTCGATGCTCTGCTCGTCACGCAGCAGGTTCCGCACCGTCGCGGGGGTCTCGAGGGGGATTTTCTGACTCAACGTGCCGCGGTCGGGGTTGGCGTCGACGGCGATGACGCGGTCGCCGCGCAGTGACGCGAACGTGGAGCCGAGGGTCGCGGTGGTCGTGGTCTTGCCCACCCCGCCCTTGAGGCTCAGGAGCGCGATCTTGTAGCACCCCTGCAGCGGCTGGTTGACCTGCTTGGTCAACTCGATCCGGCGCTGTTCCTTCGCACTGTTCCCGACGTTGATGTAGCGGCCGGACAACCGGTACAGCGCCTTGCGCCACCCGGTGGTGGGGGCCGGCTTGACCTGCTTGAGGAGCAGCGACGTCGACAGGTCACGCGCCGAAACCGCGTACTGCTGATCGGCGTTCGTGTCGTGCGGACGATTCGCAGGCTGCCGGGGTGTGAACGTTCCCGGCTGGGGTGCGTGCTGGACCTGCGGCTGCTGCGGTGGCGTGAACGCTGCCGGCTGGGCTGCCGGAGCCTGCTGCGGAGCCGGAGCCTGCTGCGCGGCCGGAGCCTGTTGCGGAGCGGGGGCCTGGGTCTGGGGTCGCGCGGGTGCGGCGGCGGGGGCCTGGGCAGCGGGCTGCGCGAACGGATTGGGACCCTGCGGCTGAACGTACGGGGCCTGCCGTGCGGCGTTCCAGGCGACGGTCGATCCGGTGTCGTCCGCGGCCGGGTTCGACGCAGGCCGTACCGGCTCCCACAGCCCGGAGTTGTTTTCGGACATGGCTGAACGTCCCCCTCGTGAAGTCTCCATCGTCCCCACCGGATCTCACCGGTCGGAGACGTCGCGGCGGAAGGATATCAGTCGGTGGCGACCGTCAGTTCAGGCCCGCGTACGAGTGCAATCCCGACACCACCATGTTGATGATGAACAGGTTGAACAGCATCGCGACGAAGCCCGCCACGTTGATCCATGCGGCCTTGGTGTCGCGCCATCCGGAGGTCGCGCGGGCGTGCAGGTAGGCGGCGTAGATCACCCAGGCGATGAACGACACCGTCTCCTTGGGGTCCCAGCCCCAGAATCGGCCCCACGCGGCCTCGGCCCAGATGGCGCCGAGGATGACGCCCGCGCCGAACAGCGGGAACCCGATGATGGTGGTCTTGTACGCCAGGCGGTCCAGGGTCTGCGCGTCGGGCAACCGCTCCGCGATCCGCGCGAACACGCCGGTCCCCTCCTCGCCGCGCGGGTAGCGCATGCGCAGCAGGAACAGCAGGCTCGCGATGCCCGACACGAGGAACACACCGGATCCGACGCTGACGATGGTGACGTGGATGGGCAGCCAGTACGACCGCAGCGCGGGCACCACGGGCGCCGCGTCCGCGTACAGCACGGTGGCGGCGAGGAACATCAGGATCAGGACGGGAACGAGCAGGAACACCCACATCGACCGGTACGCCGGCTTCGACAGGAGCGCGAGACCGACGACGAGCGCGGCTGCGCAGGCCATGGTCACGAACTCGTACATGTTGCCGAGCGGGAACCGCTCGGTCGCGAATCCGCGCAGCACGATCGACGCGAAGATCAGGACCGTGCCGACGACGAGCACGGCGGCGCCCATGCCGCCGAAACGCTCGGACAGGGGCTTCTTCGGCTGTTCGACCACCCGGCCGGGAACGCCGGGCGCCTCCGACGCCCGCGCGCCGGATCCGGCCGACACGAGTTCCCGGTCCTGCACGGCCTGCGCCCGGGTGGACGCGTACTGCACGATGAGCAGCACGAGCGCCAGCACCAGCACGGTGAAGGCTGATCGGAAGGCCCAGTCGCTGTACTGCGCCAGTGTCTCGTTGGTCGTCATCGTTGGCTCTCCTGCGCGTCAGGCTTCGTGTCGTCCGTGAGCAGACGGGTGCAGAGCCGGCCGAACTCGTCGCCCCAGCCGGCCTGATCGGTCCGGGCGAGTCCACCAAGCTCTACTACAGTACGTCGTGGCCCCGGATCGGCGGCGTCCGCGGGGTAGATGCGGGCCCAGATCCGGCGGCGCTTGACCAGCAGCGAGACGAGCAGTCCCGCCATCATCGTCAGGGCCGACACCAGCACCCACTGCTGCGCCGGGTCGTGCGACACCTGCAGGTTCACGAAGTCCACGGCGCCGTCGAACCGCACCTGGGTGCCGTCGGACAGGGTCGAACTCTCCCCCGGCTTCAGATTCACCCGGTCCTGCTTCACGAGGCGGCCCTGGTTGATCAGTTCCGTGTTGAGCGAGAACAGCGATTGCGGGTTGCCCGTGTCGAGGCCGGTGTCGCCCTTGTAGATGTCGATGGCGACGGCCGGGTCGTTCATCGCCGGGTAGCTCGACGCCAGCAGGTTGCCGTGGAGCAGCGCGGTCGGGGCGAACAGCCCCTCGATCGCGATCTGGTTCTTCCGGCGCTCGTCGGTGTCGGTGTACATGCCGCCGGGCGGGTCGAACCGCATCGCGCCGCTGCTCAGGAACGTCGTCGCGTCGTCGGGACGCCACTGCAGCGTCTCGGTGCGGGTCTCGCCGTTCGGGAACGTGACGGTGAACGTCGGCGCGTACCCGTGCCCCTGCAGGTAGACGCGGTCACCTTCGACGCGCAGCGGGTGGTTCACCTGCAACTGGCCGTCCCGCCAGGTGTTGGTCTCGAGGTCGTCACCGGCCTGGTAGGCGATGTTGGACGTGAACATCTCGGCCTGACCGCTGTCGAGGTAGTCGGCGGCGAAGTCCTTCACCTTGATGCACAGCGGCGTCATGCCGGTGCCGTCCTGGGTGTTGCCCGCCTTGAACGAGTCGAAGACCGCGGGCGACGTGGTGCAGAACCCCGGACCGTTGTTGGCGACGACGATCACGTTGCCCTCGTAGCCGAACAGCTTGCCGACGGCGATCGCGACGAGCAGCGCGACGAGCGACAGGTGGAAGACGAGGTTGCCGAGTTCACGGAAGTACCCCTTCTCCGCGGAGAGGGTGATCTCGCCGTCGTGGGCGGCCCGTTCCCCGCCCGCGCGGGTCTCGACCCGCCACCCCTTCAGGTGGGTGCGGATGCGCGCGGCGAGTTCTTCCGGGGTCTCGTCGACCCGGTCCTCGTGGTGGTGCGGAAGTCGCGCGAGATTCCGCGGGGCGGGCACCGGACGGGTGCGCAGCGCCTTGGCGTGGTCGACGCAGCGCGGCAGGATGCAGCCGACGAGCGAGATGAAGAGCAGGACGTAGATCGCGGTGAACCAGAAACTGCCGAACACGTCGAACAGTTCGAGCTTGTCCATCCACGGACCTAGGGTGGGCCGGTTCGCGATGTACTCGTCGACCTTGCCCGCGTTGAGGCTGCGCTGCGGCAGCAGGGCGCCCGGGATCGCGGCGAGGGCCAGCAGGAACAGCAGCACCAGCGCCGTGCGCATCGACGTGAGGCCGCGCCACGTGTTACGGACCAACGCGAACGCTCGGCCCGGCAGCGATTGACGCGGTACCGGTGCGGCTTCCGGGGCCTCGGGGGTCTGGGTGTCGCTCATATTGGGAGGGTCACTTCCGAGATGAAGGCGTCGCGAACCCAGCCGACGAACTGGTCCCACGCGCCGGTGACGAGGGCGAGGCCCACGGCCACCAGCATGATTCCGCCGAAGATTTGAATCGTGCGCGCGTTGCGGCGCAGCCAGCCGACACCGCGCAGCGCGCGGGACGAGCCGAGCGCGAGGATCACGAACGGCAATCCGAGACCGAGGCAGTACGCGACGATGAGCGCCACTCCGCGGGCCGCGGTGGCACCGTCGGTGCCCGCGGCGAGGGAGATGACACCCGCGAGGGTCGGGCCGAGGCACGGGGTCCAGCCCAGCGCGAACACGGCGCCGAGCAACGGTGCCCCGGCCAGGCTGGAGATGCGCCGCGGCTCGAGCCTCGTGTCCCGCTGCAGGGCCGGGATCAGACCGATGAACACCAGGCCCATGGCGATGGTGATCACCCCGCCGACCCGCATCAGGATGTCGCGGTTGATCGCGAGGGCCGAGATGGCGCCGAACACCGACGCGGTGGCCAGCACGAACACCACGGTGAAACCGGCGACGAACAGGGCCGCGGCGCCCGCGACCCGCAACCGTCCGTCCGACACGGTCTTCGTCCGGGTTGCTGCTTCCTCCGCGGTGACGGCGGGGGCGTCGGCACCGACGACACCCGCGAGATAGGACAGGTAGCCGGGGACGAGCGGCACGACGCACGGCGACGCGAACGACACCAGACCGGCGAGGACGCACGCACCGAGCGCGAGGAGCAGCGGTCCGGTTGCCGCGGTGGATTGGAAGGCGTCGCCGACGCCGCCGGCGAGAAGGGCGGTGCTGGTGTTCACGATTCCTGCGCCACCCGATCGACCACCGGCTTCAGGTCCTCGGCGAGCAGTTCCTTCAGGAACACCGCGGCCACGCGGTGTTCCCGGTCGAGCACGATCGTGGTGGGGATGACGCTCGTGGGGTAGTTCTGGCCCAGCGCGATCATCGTCCGCATGGCGGGGTCGTAGATCGACGGGTACGACACCTTGTTGTCGATCACGAAGTCCTGCGCCTTGTCCTGCTGGTTGTCCCGCACGTTGATCCCGAGGAACGACACACCCTGATCCTTGGTCTCCTCGTACACCTGCTCGAGGTCGTTCGCCTCACCCCGGCACGGTCCGCACCACTGGCCCCACACGTTGAGGACCACGACCTGGCCCTCGAAATCGTCGAGCGAGGTGGTCTTGCCCTCGGTCATCAGATCCGGTCCGGACACCGTGCCGATGGTGCCGCGGTCGGCAGGCGGGTCGTAGAAGATCTCCGTCTGACCGCCCGGCGACACGAAGTCGAACGTGCCGCCCTGGGCCACGGCGTCGTCGCCGGACGCACACGCCGACAGCGCCACCGCGGCCGTACAGATCACCGCGAGAAGCCCGGCGAAGCGCCCCCGGTTCATGCCCCGGTCACCCTCGGATCCGACGCGCCCGCAGGCTCCGAGTACACGATGTCGATGAGGGTGTCGCCCTCGTAGACGAGCGAGGTCAGCGACGCGAGACCGCACTGCCGGTGGCGCGGATCGTGCCACAGCCGCTCGCCCTGCAGGAACCGGCGGAGGGTCCAGACGGGGAGTTGGTGGCTGACGACGACGGCCTCGTGTCCGACCGCCGACACGCGGGCGGTGTTGACGGCGGCCAGCATGCGGTGCGCGATCTGCAGGTAGGGCTCGCCCCACGACGGTGTGAAGGGATCGCGCAGTTTCCACCAGTGCCGGGGACGGGACAGCGCGCCGTCGCCGACCGACACCTTGAGTCCCTCGAACTCGTTGCCGGCCTCGATGAGGTTCTCGTCGGTCGCGATGTCGACGCCGTGCGCGTCGGCGATCGGGGCCGCCGTCTCCTGCGCCCGCTGCAGCGGCGACGACACGACGTGCGTGATGTCGTGCTTGGCCAGCACCGACGCCACCGCGCGGGCCTGCGCCTCACCCGTCACCGACAGCCGGAACCCGGGGAGCCTGCCGTAGAGGATTCCGCGCGGGTTGTGCACCTCGCCGTGCCGGAGCACGTGCACGATGGTGCGGGTCTGTGTGTGGTCGGGATGATCGGCTTCGGTCACGTTGCGGTTCCTCGGGTCGGGGCGGGAGGTCAGGTGGGTGCCGTCGGCGGGGCCGCCGAGCACCCGGAGGGGAAGACTCGTCAGGGCTGGACGGCCGCGGCGGCGGCCTTCGCGGCGGACGGCAGGGCGTCGGCGATGATCGAGAATGCTGTGTCGTCCATGGCGGCGGAGACGAACCATGCCTCGAATGCGCTCGGCGGCGGGTACACGCCGCGTGAGAGCAGTCCGTGGAAGAAGGCCGGGAAGCGCCAGGTCTGCGCGGCCTTGGCCTCCTCGTAGTTGGTCACCGGGTCTTCGCTGAAGAACACGCTGAGCATCGTGCCCGCGGTCTGCACGCGGTGCGGCACGCTCGCCGCGGTCAGCGCGTCGGACAGCAGGGTGCGCAGGGTCGCGCTGTTGCGCTCGAGGGCGTCGTACACGCCCTGGTCCGCGGCGCGGAGGCTGGCGAGACCCGCGGCGACGGCGACGGGGTTCCCGGACAGGGTGCCTGCCTGGTAGACGGGTCCGGCCGGGGCGAGGTGGGCCATGACGTCGGCGCGGCCACCGAACGCGGCTGCGGGCAAACCACCGCTCATCACCTTGCCGAACGTGTAGAGGTCACCGGCGACGCCGTCGAGTCCGTACCAGCCGGCGGAGCTGACGCGGAAGCCGGTCATCACCTCGTCCATGATGAGCAGCGCGCCGTTGTCGCGGGTCAGCGTCCGCAGGCCCTCGTTGAATCCGGGCTGCGGCGCCACCGCGCCCATGTTGCCCGCGGCGGCCTCGGTGATGACGCACGCGATCTGGCCCTCGTTGGCGGCGAAGGCCGCGGCGACGGCGTCCAGGTCGTTGTACGGCACGACGATGGTGTCCTCGGCCTGCGCGCCCGTCACGCCGGGCGACGTGGGGAGGCCGAATGTGGCGAGTCCCGAACCGGCGTCGGCCAGCAGCGCGTCGACGTGTCCGTGGTAGCAGCCGGAGAACTTGAGGACCTTCGTCCGCCCGGTGAATCCGCGGGCGAGGCGGACGGCGCTCATGGTGGCTTCCGTGCCGGAGTTGACCAGCCGCACCTTCTCCACCGGCGCGACGCGGCGGACGATCTCCTCGGCCAGTTCGATCTCGCCCTCGGTGGGAGCGCCGAACGAGAGGCCGGTGGTGGCCGCCGTCTGCACGGCCTCGACGACGGCGGGGTGGGCGTGCCCGAGGATCATCGGCCCCCAGGAGCAGATGAGGTCGACGTAGTCGTTGCCGTCGACGTCGGTGAGCGTGTAGCCGGACGCTTCCCTGATGAACCGCGGGGTGCCGCCGACCGAGTGGAACGCCCGTACCGGGGAGTTGACGCCGCCGGGAATGACCAGATCAGCCCTCTCGAAGAGCTGGGCGGAGCGGGATGCGTGCACGTCGGGGTCACCGGAGGAAACAGTCACGGCCTCCAGTGTCCCAGTTCTGTCGAATTTGCCAACGACAGGGTGTAGTGGGTGGCCAGGATCACTCCGCCGATCCCTCGACCCGGCCGTGTCGCGCCACCGGCGATCACAGATTGCCGCGGGCCGCCTGTTCGCGCTCGATGGATTCGAACAGTGCCCGGAAGTTGCCTGCACCGAACCCCAGCGATCCGTGCCGTTCGATCACCTCGAAGAACACGGTCGGCCGGTCACCGAGCGGTTTGGTGAAGACCTGGAGGAGGTATCCGTCCTCGTCGCGGTCGACGAGGATCCCGCGTTTCTGCAGTTCCTCCACCGGCACCCGCACCGTGCCGATCCGGGCGCGCAGCTGCGGATCCTCGTAGTAGGCGTCGGGGGTGGCCAGGAATTCGACGCCCTCGGCGCGCAGCGCGTCGACCGTCGCGAGGATGTCACCGGTCGCGAGGGCCAGATGCTGGCAGCCCGGTTCACCGTAGAACTCGAGGTATTCGTCGATCTGCGACTTCTTCTTGCCCACCGCCGGCTCGTTGAGCGGGAACTTCACCCGGTGGTTGCCGTTCGCCACGACCTTCGACATGAGCGCCGAGTACTCGGTGGCGATGTCGTCGCCGACGAATTCGGCCATGTTCGTGAATCCCATGACGCGGTTGTAGAACCGCACCCAGTGGTCCATCCGGCCCATCTCGACGTTGCCGACGGCGTGATCGAGCGCCTGGAACAGTCGTGTCGGTTTCCCCGGCCGCGCCACGTGAGAGCTGGAGCGCGAGACGAACCCGGGCAGGTAGGGCCCGTCGTACCGGCTGCGGTCGACGAGGGTGTGCCGGGTGCTGCCGTAGGTGGCGATCGCCGCGAGTCGTACGGTGCCGTGCCGATCCGTGACGTCGCGCGGCTCCTCGAGGATGGTGGCCCCCTGTGCGCGTGCGTGTGCGATGCAGCGGTCGACGTCGAGCACCTCCATGGCCAGGTCCACCACGCCGTCGCCGTGGGCCCGGTGGCGGTCGGCGAGCGGGCTCTTCGGATCCACGGCGCCGTGCAGCACGAATCGTGCCGTTCCGGACTCGAGGACGAACGACTTGTGCGAGCGCTGGCCGGTCTCCGGCCCGGCATAGGCGACGAGGGTCATGCCCCAGGTGGAGACGAAGTACTGCATGCTCTGCGTCGCATTGCCGCACACGAACACCACGGCGTCCATCGCGACCACGGGAAACGGGTCCGACGCGTCGTCGTGTTCGACGAGTCCGACCAGCTGCCGGAGCTCGTCGGTCTCCAGCTGCGCGGCCACCTCACGGGGCGTCAGGCGAATGTCGGCGGTAGTCATACCTCACTGTGATCCAGCACACACTACTGCGCAACGGTGCTCCTTGACGCTGTTCACTCTGTACACAATGCTGGATGAAAATACGGATCGACCGTACATCTTGCCCAGAAGTGCGATGAATATCGACCAACTCGACGCCGCGCTGCTCGACCTGCTCCACGCCGAACCGAAGGTCGGGGTGCTCGAGGCCTCGCGACGCCTGGGAGTGGCCCGCGGCACCGTCCAGGCGCGACTCGACCGACTCGAACGCACCGGCGTGATCACCAGCTCGGCACCCACCCTCGACCCGGAGGCGCTGGGGTTTCCGGTGGTCGCATTCGCCACCCTCGAGATCGCCCAGGGTAACGGGCACGCCGCCGTGGTCGAGCATCTGACGGCCATCCCCGAAGTGCTCGAGGCGCACACCATCACCGGAGCCGGCGACGTCCTCGTCCGGGTGGTGGCCCGCACCCACGCCGACCTGCAGCGGGTGATCAACTCGATCGTCGACGGGCACAACGTGCTTCGTTCGTCGACGGTCATCGCGACGCAGACCCAGATCGCGCTGCGTCACGACCAGCTCGTCCGTGCGGCGGTCCCTCCGCCGCGCGCCTAGCGACCCTCGGGATTCAGCTCGTCCAGCAGTGAACTGAGCAGGTAGCAGGCGTCGTCGAACCGGTCGTGGCCGACGAGGCTGCCCCAGTGGCGCTCGATCTCGGCGACCCGTACCGCGGCGTCCTGCAGCGCCTGCCGCCCCCGCACGGTCGGGACGACCAGTTTCGCCCGCCGGTCCCGCGCGTCCGGCACCCGCTCGACGTATCCGAGTTCCTCGAGATCGTTGATCAGTTCGGACGCGGCGGACAGACTCAATTCGGCCCGGGCGGCGATCTCGGTCAGCCGGCGCCCGTCCCAGCCGATGTTGCCGAAGATCTGCAGATGCGGCGGCCGGATGTCGCCGTACCCGCGCGCGGCCATGGGCTCGCTCAACTCCCGGCGGAACTCGTGCAGCAATCGGACCAGCAACTGTCCTACCGCCGGCCGATCGGTCGGCAGACCTCTTGACCGTTCCATGACACAGGAGAATACTACGGTTACCGAAGTTTCGGTTTCCGAAGCAAAACGCGAACCTCCCTCACCTGGGGCATCCCATGGACACACGAACGATCACCCACACGATCCCGACGAGCGTCGGGAACCTCGCCGTCCACGTCACCGGCAGCGGACCGCCGACCGTGCTGTGGCACAGCCTTTTCGTCGACTCGACGACGTGGGCACCCCTGTCCAGCCACCTGGTCGGGCACCGGCAGTTGATCTCGATCGACGGACCCGGTCACGGGGCGAGCACCGCCGTGCCGCGACGGTTCACACTCGGCGAGTGCGCGGCGGCGGCCGTCGCCGTCCTCGACGCGCTCGGCGTCACCGAATCCGTCGACTGGGTGGGCAACGCCTGGGGTGGACACGTCGGACTCGTCGCGGCCGCCCACAGTCCCGGCCGGTGCCGCACCGTCGTCACGATCGGGACACCGGTCCAGGCCCTCACCGGGCCCGAGCGTGCCAGGATCGTGCCGATGGTGTGGGCCTACCGCATCGCCGGGCCGATTCCCCCGCTCACGACCGCGGTGATGAACGTCCTTCTCGGCAAGGAGCTTTCACGGACTCACCCGCAACAGTTCGAGGCCGTCTCCCGGACCTTCCGGCAGGCGCCGCGGCGGGGCATGCACGAGGCGATGCAGTCGATCATGCTGCACCGCGAGGGACTGGGCCCTCTCCTCCCCCGGATCTCGGCACCGACGCTGATGATCGTTCCCCGCGCAGACACGATGATCTCCGTCGGGCAGGCACGGGCCGCTGCGGCGACGATGCCGCACGCCGCCGCCGCCACGGTGGACGGTGCCGGCCACATCACACCCCTCATCGCGGACCCGGCGGGACTCGCCGACCTGATCACCGGGTTCTGGCCCGACCCGATGCGGTACCTGGCCGCGTCGGCGGACGTACGGTGAGCGGCGGCCGGCCGGCGCCGGATCCGGTCGGTCCGGGGCAGGAGTCGGTGTGGGACTACCCGCGACCGCCTGCGGTGCAACGGAGCGACGAACTGGTCGAGGTGTGGTTCGGCGGGCAGCTCGTCGCACGCACCCGCAATCCGCTGCGACTGCTCGAGACGAGCCACCCGCCGACGTACTACCTGCCGCGGGCGTGCTTCGCCGACGGCGTTCTGCGTCCGGTCGACGGGAGCACGGTGTGCGAGTGGAAGGGGCGGGCCGACTATTTCGACGTCGTCGCGGGCGGACACGTCGCCGACCGTGCGGCGTGGCATTACCCGCAGCCGGTTGCCGGATACGCATCACTCGTCGGGCACGTGGCGGTCATGCCGGCCTCGATGGACGGCTGTTTCGTCGACGGGGAGCGGGTCCGGCCCCAGACCGGGGGCTTCTACGGCGGGTGGATCACCGACCGGGTCGTCGGCCCTTTCAAGGGCGGCCCCGGCAGCCGCTTCTGGTGATCCCCTACCCCCACGGCGGCAGGTCGTCGACGACGAGGGCGACGAGCCACGGCAGGGGAATCGACATGCCGATGATCCCCACTGCGACCCAGGGGTTGCCGGTGAGCCCGTAGACCACCGCCGACAACACGAACGCGAGAAGCCTGCCCGCCGTCACGATCACGTACCTGCGCACCCGTAGCCGATGTCGTTCCTCGAGTGACACCGACGCCGTGGTGATGCTGATCGGATGGCGGGCACGACTCACGAGGCAGGAGTACCCGGTACCGGCGAACCGAACCGCACAACCCGTCACGACGGCCGTCTACTGTCGAGTCATGGCCACCACAGCTGACCACCTGAGAAGCACACTCGACGGACGCTGGCGCGAGGTACGCGAGCGCGTCCGGGCGGAATTGTCCGGCACCCCCGACTTCGCTCCGCACTACACCCCCGACCTCGACGAGGCCCGCGCCAAGGCGCTGGCACAATTGCGCCTGCTCGCGAGCAACGGCTACGCGGCCGCCGGGTTCGCGAAGGATCACGGGGGCACCGGGGACGCCGGCGCCGCCGTCACGAGCATCGAGATGCTGGCGATGTCCGATCTGTCGCTGATGGTCAAGGCCGGCGTGCAGTGGGGACTGTTCGGCGGCGCGATCGAGAACCTCGGCACGGCGCGTCATCACGAGGCGTACGTGAAGCGTCTCGTCGACCTGGATCTGCTGGGTTGTTTCGCGATGACCGAGACGGGTCACGGCAGCGACGTGCAGGCACTCGAGACCACCGCCACGTACGACCCGGACACGGCCGAATTCGTCATCCACTCCCCCACACCGTCCTCGCGCAAGGACTACATCGGCGGCGCGGCGCAGCACGCGACCACGGCGGCCGTGTTCGCGCAGTTGATCACGGGCGGCGAGTCCCGGGGCGTGCACTGCTTCGTCGTGCCGATCCGGGACGAGGACGGCAACGACCTCCCCGGCGTACACACGTCGGACTGCGGCTACAAGGGCGGCCTCCCCGGGGTCGACAACGGCCGAATCACGTTCGACCAGGTGAGAATTCCGCGGGAGAACCTGCTCAACAAGTACGCCGACGTCGAGCCGGACGGCACGTACACGTCGCCGATCGACAACGCGAACCGCCGCTTCTTCACGATGGTCGGCACGCTCGTGCGCGGACGCGTCACCGTCGGCGGGTCCGCCGGCGCCGCCGCTCGCGTCGCGCTGTCGATCGCCACCCGATATGCGTTGCAGCGCAGGCAGTTCAACGCCCCGCAGGACGAGGACGAGGTGCTGCTGATGGACTACCTCGTCCACCAGCGCAGGCTGTTCCCGCTGATCGCGCGCTCCTACGCTCTGCAGTTCGCCCAGAACGAGCTCGTCGCCACGATGCACGAGATCCAGAGCAGCGCCGACGCCGACCCCCAGGAACAGCGTGAGCTCGAGGGCCGCGCCGCCGGGCTCAAGGTTGCGAACACCTGGCACGCCACCCGCGCGATCCAGGAGGCCCGTGAAGCGTGTGGCGGCGCCGGGTACATGGCCGAGAACCGGCTCACGGCACTGAAGGCGGACACCGATGTGTTCACCACGTTCGAAGGCGACAACCACGTCCTGACGCAGCTGGTGGCGAAGGAACTGCTCACGTCCTACGCGGACGAGGTGCGCGGCATGAGCCCCGTCGAATGGATGCGCTTCGCGGCCACCACGGTCTCCGACGTCGTCAAGAAGCGCACCGCCGCCCAGCAGATCATCCAGACGATCCTCGACACGAGGCAGGACAACGAGGAGGACGGCAGCCTCTTCAACCGCGGCACCCAGCTGACCATGTTCGAGGACCGGGAGCAGTACCTGCTCTCGACCGCCGCCCGTCGCCTGCAGGGTGCGCAGAAGCGCGAGGAGAACCCGTTCGACGCCTTCAATTTCGTGCAGGATCATGTGCTGCACGCCGCGCAGGCCCACATCGACCGGGTCGTGCTCGAGGCGTTCGTCGCCGGCATCGACGAGTGCGAGGACGACGACGCCCGCGACCTGTTGAGCGATGTCTGCGACCTCTACGCGCTGAGCGTGATCGAGGAGGACAAGGCCTGGTTCATGGAGCACCGGCAGCTGTCGGTGGAGCGGTCGAAGGCGGTGCAGCGGGGAATCAACGAACGATGCCGGTCGTTGCGGCCGCACGCGCAGACGTTGATCGAGGGGCTCGGGGTTCCCGAGGCGCTACTCGGCTCCGCGATGCTCGACGGTCCCGGGACCGACACCGTCCGCAAGACCCAGATCTTCCGGTGACGAGGCCGGCTCGGCGGATTCGCCCGCCGGGCCGGGCCGGAGCCTGCGCACCGAATCGATCACCAGCAGTCCGGCGACCGTCACCAGTCCGGCGGCGACGGCGATCCAGGACCCCGAATACGCGGTGCCCTCGAACGAGGGCGCACCCGG